>CAUYUA010000045.1:0-5848 GCA_963575675.1 Azospirillaceae bacterium | reverse complement strand
GCTTGAGGGTCTTCGCCGACACGTTCGAGAATTCCAACGGCGAGATCATCGACGAAAGAGAGGCCCGGCGCGATGGTGAAGACTTGGGGCATTAGAAACATCCAAATAAAAAATTAAAAGGGTCCAGGGACTGTGTTCCCAGTCGCTCGGACCAAGGACGCTTGGTTTTATCTCACCTTTGATGGCCGCGCTTTAAAGTTTTCTCCAAGTTCTGACTGTAACGCGACATAAAAAAACAAAAAATAAAGTAAATCAGCGCAATAAAAAGATAAGCCTCTCGATAAAACCCACGCCACGCCGGATCCGCCAAAGACGCCTTGGCCGTGCTCAACAAATCAAACAACCCAATAACAATCACCAAAGACGTGTCCTTAAAAAAAGCAATCATCGTATTGACGATCGGCGGGATCACAATCGTCAAAGCTTGCGGCAGAATAACCAACCCCATTTTACGCCAATACCCCAACCCCAACGCATCCGCAGCTTCATTGTCCCTTCGGTATCGCTTGAAGCCCTGCCCGCACCGTCTCGGCAAATACCCCGCCGCAAACATAATAAAAGCAATCTGCGCGCGCAACAGCTTATCAACAGTCACACCCGTAGGCAGAAACAACGGCAACATCACCGAAGCCATAAACAAAGACTGATCAACGGCACGCCGCGAATGAACTCGATATAGGCGACGCAAATCGCTCGAATGACGGGCAAATCCGACCGCCTCCCCAGCGCCAACAAAACCGCAGCCGGGAACGAGACCACCAACCCAACCACAGACAAAATCAAAGTCAGCGGCAAACCACCCCACAAAGCGTTCTCGACGTAAGGCATTCCCAAAACGCCGCCCCACATCAAGACGCCGACGACAAGCGCTCCTATCGTCCACCATGCGGCGAGTCGCGGTCGCCACATGCGCGGCCAACAGCTCGCGCCAATCAGAGCGATGATAACGATCATCGCGCACAAGGGACGCCAATGTTGCTCGAAAGGATAGGGGCCAAACAGGATGAAGCGAAATTTTTCTTGAATGAAGGCCCAGCAGGCTCCGGAAGCGATGCGGCAGGCTTGCGAATCAGCCGGAGCAAGGACGCTGTCGGTGACCAGCCAACGGAACAACGGAGGAACAACCCAACTCAACCCATAGAGAATTGCGATGGTCATGACGGCGTCGCTCCACGACTGGAACAAACGCGCGCGCAACCAGCCGAACAATCGACCAATGGAACCGGAAACAAGCGGGAAAGAACGCATGTCGGGCATCACGCAGTAAAAGCAACAAAGAAACGAGCACAAGAGCTACGTTCCCGATCTCGGGACGCCATAAGGGAATAGATGAAAGCCCCCCCCCTTATGGCGCGAGGAAAAACTCGGGCAAGCTGTGAAGATATTCGCCTTACGGCGAATAAAGGGAGCTTTCGTCCTTGGTCCAAAAGACTGGGGTCCAAAAGACTGGGGCCCAAAAGACTGGAAGAACCCAAGCGACCGGCAACACAGTCCCCGAAGCCTTTTAATCTTTAACCCGATGGGCCGAAAGCCATACGTCTCATACGTCAATGAGCCAACAAAACCGGCGCGGTCATGTGATTGAGCATATGCCGCGTCAGACTTCCCAACACCATATCACGCAACCGAGAACGCCCATAAGCGCCCAACACGATCAGATCACACGCGCGATCACTTGCGTAGTTCAACAAAATATCGCCGACCGCCTGGTTGCCGTCATGAACGTGCTCGGCAACGGCGCGAATGTGATGATGCGCCAAATGCCGCGCAATGTCGGCTCCGGAGCGTCGCCCAACCCATATCCTCCACCGCGCGGTTTGACGCACAAACCCGTACCCCCCCGAGCCTTGACCAACAAAGGCCGCGCATCGGCAACAGCGCGGGCGGCCTCTCGACTAGCATTCCAGCCGATCAAGATTCTCTCGCCGATCACTGGAAATTGACCGATATAGGGAATGATCAACAATGGGCGCCCGCACTCGAACACCAAGTCGGCGGCGCGAACCAACGGCGACTCGGCTTCGAAATCGGGATCAATCTGTCCCACAATCACCAAGTCGCTGTAACGTCCTTGAATCGCCACCACCTCGGTGGGATCGCCGCGCGCCATGCGCCACTCCGAACGCGCCAAACGACCGACTCGATCGATTCTCTCATTGAACAAAACACTGGCGCGAAGAGCTTTCTCCTCTGCAACGATTCGTTGCGCCTCACGCAGCTCTTCAGGGAGCTGGCTTTCGACATAAGCAGGAAGCACCAGAGGGACAATAACGTATAACCCCACGAGATGGGCGTCACACCGAGCCGCCAGAGCCGCCGCAGCATCAATGCGCGCAACGGCGGCCGGCGTGTCATCCACCACCACCAGAATATCCTTGAGAGCCATGGACGTCCTTAAGAATCAAGGAAAGGGGGGACAAAGAAACGATACGCTCTTGCGCCTCCCGAAAAGCAAAAAAGCCGCTCGGCCCGAAACGCCGACGGCTCTGACTGGGTTGAAGTATTGGTGGAGTCGAGGAGGATCGAACTCCCGACCTACGCATTGCGAACGCGTCGCTCTCCCAGCTGAGCTACGACCCCGAACCAACCCGTCAACTGGGCGGATGGTGCCTGAACGCCGACGCCGCGTCAACGGAAAAAAAGCGACAGAGAAAAAAAAATCGGCTCCGAAGGCGCGGGAAGAGAAACAGCGGATTTCGATTGACCCGGCTTTGCGGCTCCGCGAATGATGCGTTGAAACCGGCGCGACAAGACGCGCGGTGGAAGGTTCCGCGCCTCCAACACGGTGAAGCGCTTTGCGCGGAGCGGTCCAAAATTGGTTTTATGAAGTCGGATTGACGTCGGTTACAGATCGGTCGGTTACAGATCGAACGGATCAAAAAATAACCGAACGGATTTCGGACGGACGATTGAAGTCAGACGGATGACAGCGAAGACGGAGAAGAAAAACGTCATGAGTCGAGATCGCAACAAACTGTTCGGCGCCGCATCGGCTCTGGTCATGGCCGTCGCGTTGGCGACGACAATCGGCGCAACGCCCGCTTCGGCGGCGCCTGCTGCGGCGGCGAAGGCGAAAGAGAGCGGCCCCTGTTACACGCAGGCGGAATATGAGGCTGAACAAGGATTGCGTCTCGACACCGAGTTGATGGTCGCCGGGTTGCAGTGCAACGACGCCTACGCCGATCGCAAGACTTTCCAAAAATACGGCGATTTCAACAAGCGTCACAGCACGCTGGTGCGGACTTGGGAGCAGGCTATGATCGGCTTCTTCCAACGAACCGGCGGCAACGCCACCAAGCGGTTTGACACCTACCGCACAGAGTTGGCCAACGCCGCCTCGCGGCGCGGAGCCACGATGACGGCTTCGATCTACTGTCACACGACGATCGACGACGTGACGGGCATCGACGCGGCGAGCGCCGATGACGTCCGCAAGCTGCTTGTCCACCCGCGTCTGTTGCACATCAGCACGCGACCGATCTGCGGCACGCAAGTAAGCTCTCCCCCCGAGCCGGTTTACGCTCCCGCCTCCAGCAAGCCTTCGAAGTCCTCGAAACCGGCGGCTAAGCCCTCGAAAAATAAGAAAAAGAAATAAGTCGCACGTCTCTGGCCCCTTCACGCGACACAAATCGCCGAGCCCCGTTTTTATCGGGGCTCGGCGATTGTAAGAGGCTTGTCCATATACATACTCTGCAAAACTCTGCAAAATCCGAAATCACCGGCCTATTCCGCCAACCATTCATTGGTTCGTGGCGTTATGACATCTGAACAAAAATTAGAAGAGTCCAGGGACTGCGTTCCCAGTCATTCGGGACAAGGACGAAAGCCCCCCTTAGTTCGCAAGGCGATCCTTCTCCGGAATTGTTTATCTTTACGGTTTGTCCTCTCCCTTACAATTGTTTCCTCTCTTAACAACGACAACTGTTTTCTCTTATAGAAGTTTTCGTCCTTGGCCCGAGCATTAGAACACTGTCCCTGGACCCTTTAGTTTTTACGCAAAAATCAAAGAGCAGGCGTCAATCATCTTCCGGCTTAATCGTTCGGCTTGTTGACATTCCTCGGCTCAAAGGCGTTTTACGCGGCGGCGCAAAGGTGCGGCATGGATTATTACCTGCAACAATTGATCAACGGAACGGCGCTGGGAGCAATTTACGGTTTAATCGCAATCGGCTACGATGGTTTACGGCATCATCGGCATGATCAATTTCGCACACGGCGAAATCTGCATGATCGGCGCCTTCATTGCGATGATGGCTTCACATTGTTGAGCGACGTTTCGGAAGCTATGGCGTTGTTGGCGATCCTCCTGGTCTTGCCGATCGCCGCTTTGTTCACCGGCGTTTACGGCTGGGTCATCGAGCGAATCGCCTATCGCCCTCTGCGAGGCTCGTTCCGCCTGGCGCCGTTGATCTCCGCAATCGGCGTTTCAATCTTTCTGCAAAATTACGTGCAGATATTACAAGGCGCCGCAACCGCTCGATGAAAAGCATTCTGGCCGGAGGCTTCGACTGGGTCGGATCCGAAGGCTATACGGTGCGAATCAGCTACCTACAGATTTTCATCATCGTCCTCACTCTGGCGCTGATGATCGGCTTTACGCTGGTCATTCAGAAAACCGCTTTGGGCCGAGCCCAACGCGCCTGCAGACAAGACATGAAAATGGCGGGATTGTTGGGAGTAAACGTCGACCGCACAATTTCTCTGACTTTCGTGATGGGCGCAGCCTGGCGGCGGTGGCCGGCCTGTTCGTCACCCTGCGCTATGGCGTCGTCAATTTCCACGATGGTTTCCACGCCGGAATCCGCGCCTTTACGGCGGCGGTCTGGGAGCATCGCTCTCTGCCCGGGCGGCTTTGGGCGGATTGGCGATCGGGATGATCGAAGTATTTTGGTCTGCGAATTTCCCTATCGCCTACAAAGACGTTGCGGTGTTTTCGATTCTGATCTTGGTTTTGATTTTCCGCCCAAGCGGCCTGCTTGGCCGCCCCCGAGATCGAAAAGGTGTGATCCGATGAGCGACGCGCATTCCGAATCCGGCGCTTCCTCTAAACGTGAGACGCCCTCCGCGCAAAACGCCGGGAAGGCCTTGCCTGAAGACGCTCTGAAAACGTCGGCGACCGAACGACGACGCGCGCCTCGACAAACGAGCGCTTTCCTTGAACGCCTAACGGCGCCGTTTCGCCCCGTCTCCACGGATTCTCCGGTTCAAGCCGCTCTGCGCGAGGCCGGAACGACCGCGCTGATCGTTTTTGTTGTGCCTGCCTCTCGTCGGGTTCCGATCCGTCGATTCACCCAAGGGCTTGGCGATAACCACGCATTTCAACGAAGTCGCGGCGGCGGTCGCACTGGCTTTTATGGGACAATTCTGCGTCTCCCTCATCCGAGTCGGTCATCGCGTCCCGATTGCAGTCGGCGGACTGATTTTCGTCGGATTATCATGGCTCCTTCCGTTCCCCACACAAATTTTGAAAATCATTGCGATGAGCGGCGGCGTTTTGATCTCTCTTTACGCCCTGATCATCGGACGACGCGCCCAACGCAACGAAGCACATCCCCCCGCCGGAGAGGTTTCGACGCAAAACGCCTCTGATCGATGGACGGCGCGGTTGAACGCCGCGATCATTCCGCTTGGAATCGGATTCGCCGCCATCATGCCGTTCCTGCCTTTTTGCGACCGCTTCTTGCTCGACACCGGCATTATGGTGCTGCTCTATGTGATGCTCGGATGGGGCTTGAACATCGTGGTCGGCCTCGCCGGGCTGCTCGACCTCGGGTTCGTGGCCTTCTACGCCGTCGGAGCCTACACCTACGGCTTGATGTCTCTGCATTTCGGCCTCGGATTTTGGGCG
>CAUYUA010000044.1:0-67033 GCA_963575675.1 Azospirillaceae bacterium | reverse complement strand
TCGCCTCGCGCACCGCAACCTTCGGCGTCAACGTCGCCCCGGTTTCCGACGGGCCACAAGGCGTGGTTATTCCCAACGTCGTATGGGTGAAAGAAGATTTAGGCGTAAGCAGCGTCGGAGCCGGAACCCCCAACACCACCGGCGGCGCGGCAATCGATGACGCGGCGGTTAACAGCGGCGCGGTCTCCGTGCCGATCTCGGTTCAGGCCGGAGCCGCAGGAGAAACCGCCTATGTCGTTGTTAAAGGATTCCCCTCAGGCGTCACTTTCAATCACGGAACAGTCCAAACCGACGGTTCGCTACTCCTGTCGCAAGGAGACGCCGCCGACCTAAAGATCACCGGATTGCCCACCAATCAATCCGATAACGACTTTACGCTATCCGTCACCCCGTACTCGCAAGATGTCGGCGGAGCCGCTGCGCAGGCAGGCGCGACTCAAACCGTCGCCGTAAAAGTCGACGCCGTCGCCGATGTCCCGACTCTCACAGTGCAGTCCGTCACAGCAACAGAAGATCCAACAACGCCGTTCGCCATCGGCGACAAGATCACAACCGCCCTCTCCGACACGCAAGGTTCGGAAATACTCACGCTCAAGCTGGCCAATTTACCGACCGGCTCGGTGCTGAAGTCCGGCGCAACGATCATCAGCGCAAACGCGGATTCCACCTACACCGTCAACGGCAACCAAATATCCAACCTCACCGTCACCCCTCCGACGAACTATAACGGCCAGTTCAACCTCTCCGTAACGGCGATCGCCACGGCGACGCCCACAGGAACCAACGCCGAACAAACAACCGCCGACAATGTCGCCACACAGTCGGCGTCCATGACGATCACCATTAATCCCGTAAACGACGCTCCCATTGGCTCAGGATCGGGAACGCTGTCAAACGTCGTCGAAGACACCTCGACGTCCAGCATCACGGGAAGGACGGTTTCCGCGTTGTTCAGCGGCAATTTCTCCGATTCGTCCGACGCTCAAACGGCTTCAGGAGGCTCCAGCGCAAGCACGCTCTACGGCGTGGCGATCACCAGCAACGCCGCAACAGCCGCTCAAGGAACATGGCAATACTCCAACAACACCGGCGCTTCATGGTCCAACATCAGCACCGCAGCCAGCAACAGCAGCGCGTTGGTGTTGACGTCCACGGACTTGGTGCGGTTCGTCCCCACAGGAAACTTCAACGGAGCGCCCGGGTCTCTGACCACTCGCCTGATCGAAACCGGCGCCGCAGCGCCGACTTCCGGCTCCAGCGTCAACCTAAGCTCATCCGGCGCATATGGCGGAAGCACCATCTATAGCTCCGCCACCGTAAAGCTTAACACTTCGGTGACTTCGGTCAATGATGCGCCAGTCGTCGTGACCGCAAACGCCTCAGCCGCACTCGGAACGATTAACGAAGACACGGCGGCCCCCACCGGCAATTTTGTTTCCACCTTATTCAACGCCAGTTTCAGCGACGCCGCCGATTCACAAAAGTCCGTCAGCAGCGGCAACACGGGAACAAACGCCGACGCCTTCCACGGCTTGGCGATCACGGGAAACGCCGCCACCGCGTCTCAAGGCGTGTGGCAATACTCCACCAACAACGGCTCAACGTGGGTGTCCATCGGCAGCGCGAGCGAAGGAGCCGCTCTGGTGATCAAAACGACGGACAAAGTGCGCTTCCTCCCGGCGAGCAACTTTAACGGAACGCCCGGCGGCCTCTCTGCGCACCTGATCGAAAATCACAGCGGATTCCCCCCCAACAGCGGCGCAATCGTCAATCTCAGCACAACCGGAGCCACAGGCGGAGCAACGATCTACAGCGCCGGCTTGGTGACGCTCAACACCTCCATCACCCCGGTTTCCGACACTCCAACCATGACGGCGCCCACCTCCGTATGGATGAAGGAAAGCTTAGGCGTAGACCGCACAGGCGCTCATGACGCCAACACCACCGGCGGCTCTTCGATCTCCTCCGACGCCGGCGGAGCCATCAACAACGGCGCCGTCGACGTGCCGATCACCGTCGCTCCCGGCGCCCCCGGAGAAACCGCTTATGTGGTGATCAGCGGCATCCCCGCCGGTCTGACGTTCAATTCGGCGGGCAGCTCCACAGGTTTGCCCGCAGGGTCATTGCGCTTCTCCCAAAGTGAAGCCGCGCTGCTGAAAATCGTCGGCTTGCCGCCCGGCGACGGCGACATCTCGATGACTGTAAAATCTTACTCGCAAGACGTCGGCGGAGCCGCTGCGCAACTCGGCTCTTCGCAAACGCTCACCGTGCGCATCGATGCAGTCGCCGCCGTCCCGACACTCACCGTCGATCACCAGACCGTCGGCGGCCACGACGTCATTTCCGTCGTCGAAGACAACAGCTTGGCCATCGGTCAACAAATCCACGCAGCCCTCAGCGACACGGACGGCTCCGAGATTCTAACCCTCAAGTTGTCCGGCTTGCCGTCCCAAGTGTCTCTACGCAGCGGCTCCACCGTGTTCACGCCGAACGCCGACGGAAGCTACACGATCCCCTCCGATAAAATCTCCACTCTGGTGGCCACGCCTTCAGCCAACTACAGCGGCAGCGTCAACCTCACCATCACAGCGGTCGCCACCGAGACCCCCGCCGCCGGCAACAACGAACTCATCGTCTCCGACAACGTCGCCACCCGCGCCGCCAGCCTCACGTTCAACGTCGAAGCCCACGCCGACGCCCCAACGCTGACCGTCACCGGCGCCGCATCGGGCGTGGAAGACACGCCGGAACCCGCGTCGAAGATTCCGCTCTCCATCTCCACGGCACTGACCGACGCCGACGGTTCGGAGGTTCTGGCGATCGAACTGAACAACATCCCAGCCGGATCGCGCCTGTTCTACACCAACGCCAACGGCGTCGAGTGCGAACTCCAACACGACGCCTCTTTGACCTACGCCGACGGCAACGGCGTCTTGCACCAAATCACGCAGGCCCACGCCTCGACCAGCACGCAGTGGACCTTCATGCTGTCGCCGACACAGCTCAGCGGCCTGAAAGTCGAGCCGCCCCGCTACAGCAGCGAAGACTTCCAAATCAAAGTCACCGCCCGCACCACCGAGACCAGCAACAGCGACACTGCGCTCAGCGCCGAAAAAGCCATCACCGTCAAAGTCACGCCAGTCGCCAACGCCGCCGACATCACGGTCGGAAGCCCCACCTACGAAAGCGACGTCGATAGCGCTCATGGCGTCGCGCCGCTTTCCATCTCAGCGGTCGCCCACGACAACGATCTCGCCCCCACCACCGGCGCTTTCGGCAACAACATGGGCAGCGGCGCAGCGCAACCACGCTCAGTCCAGTCCGAACATATTACTTCCTACGTTATTCAGGGCGTGCCCAAAGGCATGGCTCTGATCGACGCCAACGGCCACACTGTCGGCCTGGTCACGGGCGTCTCCGGCTCCGGAGCCTCGCAAACCACCACCTGGACTCTCACGCCCGATCAGCTCAACGGACTGCATCTGCGCGGCGTCGCGACCAATTTCAGCGGCAACATTCCGTTGACCGTTCAGGCCGTGACCATCGATGTCGATCCGAACGACGCCACTCTGCAACGCACCCACGTTTCGACCACCCCCTACAATGTCGAAATCAGGCCGGTGGTGGACGCCGTTCATCCCAGCGGATCCGGCGCCGGATTAGAAGACAACAGAATTCAATTCTCCATCGGCGCTGGATTGACCGACGCCGACGGTTCGGAAAAAATGGTCGGAAACGTCGTATTCAGCGAGATTCCGAGCGGCGTGACATTGCGTCTGAACGGTCAAATTCTGTCTCCAGACGCCGGCGGTCACTACACGATCACCGCCGAGCAAGCGACCTCGGGCCGGTTGGAAGTCGACCCGGTGGCCCAGAGCAACCAAACCATTCAGTTCAAAGTTCAAACCACCGTCGCCGAAGTGAACTCGCAAGGCGTCGCAATCACCGCCGACGATCCCAGTCATCCCACGTCGAGAACCGACGTCGGCGTGGTGTCGATCAGCGTCAAAGGAGTCGCCGACGCCCCTGGAATCTCTGCGGCCAATGTTGAAACCAACGCCGGAACCCCGGCGACTCTCGATTTGCACGGCCGCACCACGGAAACGCCGGTCGGCGTAACCAACGATCATTCGGAATCGATCCAATACCTAATCACCGGCATGCCCGCCGGAAACAGCTCCAACGCCAACCATATATTAACGCTGACAAGCGGCGCTCCAACAACGGCGCGCCTATTCAACAACGGCGACGGCTCTTGGACCGCCAACAGCGAAGCTCTGCCCTACGTTCAATTCAAGGCCGCGCCCGGCTTCGACGACGCCAGCCAAACCTCTCACGGCACGGTCAATCTGCAACTTAAAGCCGTCGTGATCGAAAACGACGCCAGCCTCAGCAATCCCAACGACGTCGGCGTCGCCATCGGCAGTCAAGATTTCTCCGTCGTGGTGCATCACGTCAGCGGCAGCGGCGGAAACGGCGGCGGGAACAGCGGAGGCGGAGGCGGAGGCGGCGGAGGATCAACAACCCTCGCAACCCCGCCGACAGTGTCCGTGGTCGCAACCCCCGGCGTCGAAGATCATGACGCCACTTTCAATCTCCAGTTGCCCAGCAGCTGGAGCGGTCCTCCCGCCAACACCGCTCTGTCGATCAGAATCTCCGACCTCCCCTCAGGCGCGACGCTCTCGTCGTCGGTCTCCGGAGCCGTCTTGTTCTTCCCCGGCTCCATCACCACCGGGGGACACTCCTATTATATGGTCGACCCCGCCCATCTCGACGCCATCACCCTGCGCCCGCCCGCCGATTTCGGCGGCAACATCAGCCTCAACATCACCTCCATCCTCACCCGCGCCGACGGCGCCTTCACCAGCAACAACTCCAGCGGCTCGGTTCACTTCGAAGCAGTCGCCGACACGCCCTCAATCTCCGGCTCCGGCTCCGGCAATGAAGACACGCGCATCCATCTGAACTTGTCGGCGGCAACCACAGACGTCGATAATTCCGAGACCATTTCTTCGATTACTCTGAAAGACCTGCCTACAGGAGCCACGCTCACCCACGCCGACGGAACCGCTTGGACGCCCAACGCCTCAGGCGTCTACACCATCCCCGGAAACAAAACCGGAGACGTCTACATCTCGCCGCCGCAAAACTTCAGCGGCGACTTGACCCTGACCGCCACCGCCACCGCCACCGAGACCTCGAACGGATCATCCGTCACAACGTCCACCACAATTCACGTCCCCGTCGAAGCCGTGGCCGATCAGGCAATCATCACCATGCCCACCCCGCCCGCCGGCGGAGCCTTGCCGACGCTGATCAGCTTGGAAGATCAATCCGTCAACCTCCACAGCCTCGGCGTGAACGCGGAACTGTTCGATAAAGACGGCTCGGAAATTCTTTCGGTGCGCGTCAGCGGCCTCCCCGAAGACGCCCGCATCGATGCTTACAACGCCGACGGTTCTCTTAGCTCTACAGTCGTCAACAACGGCGACGGCAGCTTCACCATGAGCGCCGCCGATCTGCAAACCGCGCGCGTCTACTTGTTGACGCCGCACGAAGCGCTCGACACCACTCTCACCTTCACCGCCAACACGCTGGAATTGAGCAACAGCTCGGTCTCAACGATATCCCGAGACTTCAGGATCGAATTCCAAGGCGTCGCCAACGCTCCCACGCTGACAACCCAAACCGCCTCCGGCGTTGAACACAGCGCCGCCATTCCTTTGTCGGTCAACGCCGCTTTCCCCGACTTGGATGGTTCGGAGACCCACTCTCTGACCATTTCAGGAGCGCCCACAGGCACAGTGTTCAGCATCAACGGCCAAACTCTGACCACCAACGCCGACGGCTCCGTAACCATCACGCTGATCGATGATCCGAACGGCCAACAGACCGGCGTAAACGCCTTTACGCCCACTCAACTCCAAAACCTCTCGGTGCAAGCGCCGGATCACGTCAACGGAACGCTCAATCTCACCGTCTCCGGAACGGCCATCGAGCACAGCGTCGTCGCCGCCGGTCATGAAACCGCGACCTCCTCCTCCACGTTGACCATCAACATCGCCGGAATAAACGACGCGCCGATCGTCTTGAGCGGCCATGAGGCGGCAAGCCTAACGCCCGTGAGCGAGGGCCTCGCGGCGCCGACCGGAGACACCGTCACGCATCTGTTCAGCAGCGGGTTCTCCGACGCAACCGACAACCAGACGGCTTATGGCGGAACCCAAGCCGACGCCTTCCACGGAATCGCCATCACCGGAAACGCCGCAACGGCGACTCAAGGAACTTGGCAGTATCTGAACGACGCGGGCAATTGGGTCTCCGTCGGCGTCCGCGACAACGCCCACGCCTTGGTGCTGGACTCCGACACTCAGGTCAGATTCGTTCCCAACGGCGATTACAACGGCCAACCAGGCGGCCTCACTGTCCACCTCATCGAGAATCACAGCGGCGTAACTCCGCCAACCACCGGAACCGAAGTCGACCTCAACAGCGCCGCAGCCACCGGCGGCTCAACGATCTTCAGCGTCGGAACCATGACGCTCGACACAACAGTCTCCGCCGTCAACGACGCCCCCGTCGTTCTCAGCGGCTTCGCGACGTCCACTCTCACCACCGTCGGCGAAGACGCCGCCCCGACCGGAGACACCGTTTCTCATCTATTCAGCAGCGGATTCTCCGACGCGACGGACAATCAGACCGCCTATGGCGGAACCCAAGCCGACGCCTTCCACGGAATCGCCATCACCGGAAACACCGCGACGACGGCGCAAGGAACTTGGCAGTATCAGAACGGCGCGGGCAATTGGATCGCCATCGGCGCCCGCGACAACGCTCACGCTTTGGTGTTGGGCTCCAACACGCCCGTCAGGTTTGCGCCCGCTCACGACTTCAACGGGACTCCGGGAAGCCTCACGGTTCGCCTCATCGAAAACCACAGCGGCATAACCCCGCCAACCACCGGAAGCGAAGTCGACCTCAGCAACGCAGCAGCCACAGGCGGCTCGACGATCTTCAGCGCCGGAACAATGACGCTCAACACGTCCGTTTCCGCCGCCAATGACGCTCCCATCGTCCTCAGCGGCCACGAGACGTCCGTTCTCGCCGCCATCAACGAAGACACGACCGCTCCAGCCGGAGACACCGTCACGCATCTGTTCAGCGGCGGGTTCTCCGACACGGCGGACAATCAAGCCGCCTACGGCGGAAGCCAAGCCGACTCCTTCCAAGGAATTGTCATCACCGGAAACGCCGCAACGGCGGCGCAAGGCGTGTGGCAACATTCTTCGAACGGAGTCACTTGGTCCGACATCGGGACTCCCACCGACAATCACGCACTGGCGCTAAGCGCCAGCGAGCAAATCCGGTTCGTCCCCACAGCGAATTTCAACGGACATCCCGGCGGGCTCACCGTTCACCTCGTCGAGAACCACAGCGGCGCAACGCCCCCGAGCAACGGCTCATACATCGATCTCAGCGCCCCTCACGCCGTCGGCGAAACGACGATCTTCAGCGCCGGAACGATCACGCTCGACACATCCGTCACCGCCGTCAACGACGCCCCGACCGCCGCCCTGCACAGCGGCGCCTCCGTTCACGGACTGATCGGAGAGCACACGGCCGCCATTATTGATCCTCAAGTCTCCGTCACCGACATCGACAGCGCGAATTTGTCTCAAGCCACCGTCAGCATCAGCAGCGGCTTACACACCGGCGACGCTCTGATGTTAAACGGGCACGACATCGGCCCTAACGGCGAAGTCAGCGGCACCAGCCTCACCGTTCATTTCGACACGGATCATCACACTTTAACACTGTCGGGCTCCGCGCCGCTCACCACCTATCAATCGATCCTCAGCTCCGTCGGCATCACTCCCGGCTCCGAAGCGGGGGCTCGCACTCTGACCATCACAGCCACCGACGCAGAAGGCGCCACCAGCGCTCCCAGCTCGGTGTCGGTCTCTTTCTCGGCGGAGACATCAGGAACCACCGGAAACGACACGATATCCGCATCAGGAGCAAACGACGCTCGAATCTCCGGCGGAAACGGCAGCGACGTCATCAACGGCGCCGCCGGAAACGACTGGTTATTGGGCGGCGCAGGAGATGATAAAGTCTTCGGCGGCGCGGGAAATGATCAGATATCCGGTGGAGATGGAAATGATCACCTTATCGGCGGCGCCGGAAACGATCATCTTGTCGGCGGCGCCGGAAACGACACATTCGACTTCGGAACGCAGCAAGGAAACGACGTTGTCGAAGGCGCTGTCGGTCACGATATGATCTATCTCACCGACATTGCTCATCCATTGGCGGGATACACGCTTATTGACTCCGGCTTAAACTTGCCCGAAACCGCTCCGGACGCCGAACATTGGATTTTGCAGCTTGAACATCAAGACGACAAAAATCTTATGCATGTCGATCCTAACAATCCGCATGCGATCGAATTTGATCATAGCGTCAACGGCGCTATTGTGATGTCGGACGGCAGCACGGTTCACTTCAACGAAATCAGTCGAATTGAGTGGCACTGACGCCAAAAAAACGAGGCCAGGGGCTTTGCGTTCCTGTCGCGGGAAGAATCATAAGGGCGGAGCGGAAGGGGGCGCGGGCGCCCCCTTCCGGGAATTTCGCGGGAATTTCGGAGCCATTGGAGTGGATCGTTGAATTCGTGTCTTTAACACCGCAGTTGCAAAATCAAAAGTTGTCGTGTCGCGGCAAAAATAAACGAATAGGATTTGCTTTACATGGACGCATCATTGTGCGCATCGGAAAAACAACGCCAACAAACAAAAGATTCCAGAAAAAAATCGCTTCGCGAATAAGGGGGGCTTTCGCTCCCCCCTTATGATCCCCCACGACCAGGAACACAGTCCCTGGACCCGTATAATTTTATTCTTATGAAAATCTTCCTAAGAATTTCGTTGCCAAACTTTGGTGGTGACATAGCGTTGCGCTAAAAATCTATATGTTTCACGCATGGCGTTGATCGCTTGCGAACAACATTCCACAGGAACATCAGCCCAGACATCAATCAGATGCTCCCACTCCAAAAGCTTTACATGTATCTGATCACGTAGAGTGCGAAACAAATCAACCTGAGCATCATAAACACGAAATAAAGAAGGCACGTCAGCCATCTGGAAATCAACTTGTCCAAAAAGACGATCAATCTCCGCCAAAGGCTTAGCCATAAGCCGCAAAGTCTGAGAAATTTCGTCAAGAGTATTACGATCACGTCGATAAATAGCTTGAAATGTAACCATTTTCTCTTGCATGGCGCGGACTTTGCCGAACTCTTCGCGCAAAGCTTCAATATACGAGAGTTCATGCCCTAGCCCGTCGAGGCGAGCCTGCACCAGCTCAATACGATGCTGTCCGAGTTCAAGTATAGTGGCAAGCGCAGGCATAGCTTCAAGCACGCGCGCTTTAACATCGGGATTGCGAAGAAAACACTCCATATCGTCTTCGTTATGAACTTCAAATTGCTCGCCACTGACCCATGAAACAACGCAAAGAGTGATACGTCCCATCCCCATAATTCTGTGTCGATCTTCTATCGCCCATGAAGCGGTTCCGTCTAAAAGCTCCCCGGGGATGGTTTCTCCTGGGCGAATTACTTTGATGTACTTTAGGCTTTCGATCACCAAATCAAGAAGTTTTCCGTCATGACTATAGGGAAGAATGTCAAAAGCATCGCACAATTTATGCAGAGGCACCACTCCAGAGGATTCTCCCAATGGCACGATAAACACGGGTTCACGTTGATCATCTTGGGATAAAGCGAAATATCCACCTGTGGCGGTAAAAACTTTATGTCGAAAATCGAAACGAGTAAGACGCAAACGCGCCTTCGCATCGGCGTTAATCGGGTCCGAACGCGCCGTCGCAATCACTACGCCGCAGAGCTTAATGGCGCCGGCCGATTCTGAATCCGCAGGCATAACCTCATCTCCCTTTTGTCCCTTGGCGTTGAGTGTTGCGATTTTTTGAAGAAATTTTCAATCGCAGGATCGGCGATTGTGAAAAAAAGCGAAATCATGTTGCTTTAATAGGCATTTCGTATGCGTAAGACGCTTAGGACGTATATAACGAATGGCGCATGTTTACAAAAGAGCGGTCGGCAGAGAAAAACAAAACGTCGAACCAACATCTGGAGTGCTGGAAACGTGAAGAATCCCATGTTGCATTTCAATTAATTCTTTACATAGCAACAATCCTAAACCTGTTCCGGTTTCTCCGCGCGTTCCTGTCGAAGATATTTTCTTTTCCAGGCTAAAAAGCTTATTTAGTTTCTCTTGAGACATGCCGACTCCGGTGTCGATGACAGAGATTTCAATCCACGCCTGCTCCTTTCGTTTCGTTCCGTCCGGCGTAGAAGCATCTTCAGACACGGGAGAAAGAATGGCGCGCGCCGAAGTCGTAACGGAGCCGCCATCGCCAGTAAATTTTAGAGAATTATTAATCAAATTACGCAGAATTGTGTCCGTCATACGTCGATCCGCAAAGATATGAAGATCAGGAGCGCAATCAATATTCAACTGGATGTTTTTTCCATTCGCCATAGGCTGAAACAGCAGTATATTATGATGAATGATGCTATGAACTGCAATCTTTTCTGGTTCAGGCGTAACTTGGTTCATTTGTAAACGCGCCCATTCCAAAAGATTTTCAAGAAGTTTATGCACCTGCCGAGCGGCGTCATGAATAGTTTGACAGTAATCCACAATTTTTTCTTGAGACAGCAAGCCAATGTCATGAATCAGCATGTCGGAAAAACCGAGCACAGCATTAAAGGGTGTGCGCAAATCGTGGGCGATGATTGAAAAGAATTTGTCTTTTTGTTGGTTGAGTCGCATCAAAGCGTCGCGTTGATCCAGAATTTCCCTTTCCGCTTGCCGACGCGCAACTTCTGCTTGTCGACGTTCGGTGATGTCGCGAAACACGACCACGGCTCCGGAGATTTCGCCTTGCGTCTCCATTGATGACACGGTGTACTCCACCGGAAAGGACGAGCCGTCGTTGCGATAAAAATATTCGTCATTGATGATTTGTCGTTGCTTTTCGTTATTGGCCAACAAAGCGGTAACGTTCTCGCCGCGATTGTAAGGAAACCCATCGGCTTTGAAACGGTGAAAGCAATCATGAGGGTTGCGTCCGATCAGTTGCTCCAGAGGCGCCCCTATTAGCGTCGCAGTTGCCGGATTGGCGAAAATAATCGCTCCGGTGGCGTCAATTCCATAGATTCCTTCACCTACGGATTGTAAAATAAGCTCCAGTCTATTTTTTAGGTGTTGCAGTCGAGCTTGGTTGCGCCGCATCTCGGTAATGTCCGTCTTCGCCCCGACCATGCGTGTGGGACGGCCTTCCGCATCGCGCGCCAAGCGACCGCGATCCAATATCCAGCGATAAAATCCGTCGCGGTGACGTAAACGGTGGATATTGTCGTATCCTGGGGTGGCTCCGGAGAGATGCGCTTCGTAATCGGCCATGACATCCGGCAAATCGTCGGGATGAACGCGTCGCTTCCACTCTTCAAAAGAACCTTCCATCTCATCGTCGCGATACCCCAGAATTTCCTTCAGGCGCGGCGAGAAGTAAAAAGCCCCGGTGCTTAGATCGTAATCCCAAACCCCATCTTGAGTGCCCGAAAGCGCCAGACGGAAACGCTCTTCGCTTTCACGTAAGCGTTGCCGGGCTTCACGCCGTAAAGTGATGTCTTCGACCATGGATATGGTGAACATCGGCGAAGGAGTGTTAGGCATATGCACGGCGGACACTGTTACTGCGCTCCACAGCAAAGAACCGTCGCGACGAAGATAGCGCTTCTCATACATAAAATGATCAACAATGTTTTTATGCAAAGCGTCATGACGTTCTTGACTAGGAGCAATATCCTCTGGGTGCGTAATATCCTGCCAGCGCATATAAGAAAGCTCTTCAGCGCTATAGCCGAACATGCTCTGCGCGGCAGAGTTGGCTTGAAGTATTCGACCGCGATAATCGTACACGACGATGCCGATTGCAGCGTGCTCAAAGATCGCGCGAAACCGCGCTTCGCTGGCGCGTAGTCGTTCTTCGGCCAGTTTGCGCTCAGTAATGTCTTGTTCTACGCCGAACCAATGGTGCGGACGACCGACTTCGTCAACCGCCGCCGTAAACTCGCTCGACACGAAGCGTTGCGAGCCGTTTGCGCGAATGATGCGGTATTCCAATTGATTGCGGGTCTGAGGATTTTGATGAGCCGCTAAAACCATAGCGCGATCTTCTGGATGAACCACGGTTTTGACGTAGGCGGCGAAAGTTGGGCAGATGTTAAGATCATGACCGCTGATGTCAGAGAGAATCGGCGACCATATCGTGTGTTGCGCGTCGGCGAAATACTCCCAATATCCCGCGCGCGCGATGCGTTCGGCTTCGCGCAAACGCCGCTCGCTCTCGCGCAAAGCCAGCTCATCGGCGCGTCGACGGCTGATGTCGCGCATGATCGCGGCGAAGAACAATCGATCGCCGATCGTCCATTCCGACAGAGATATCTCTAACGGAGTTTCCGAACCATCGACGCGAATTCCGGAGATTTCAACGGTTTGACCAAATAATCGCGGCGGCTTGCCATTGCGCAGACGATCCATGGCCTGCTCGTGAATGGCGCGGTAGCGTTCGGGAATAAGGATATTAACCGATCGACCAATAACGGCTTCGGGTGGGTAGCCGAAGATTCGCCCTGCGGCGCGGTTCCAAAACGTGATCAGTCCGCTGGAATCAGCGATGACAATGGCGTCGCTGGCGGTTTCGGCCACCGATTGAAACCGACGTTCGCTTTGTTGCAGTTGATGCGCCGATTGACGCGCCAGCTCTTCGTGGGCTTCGGCCAGGCGCGCCAACATCTGGTTGAAAGCCAAGCCGACGCGAGCGATCTCGTGTTGTCCGTAGGTGGGCAGGTAATCCAAAGAAGCGCCCGGCGCCGCCACGCGACTGGCGGCTTTTTCCAAATCGCTGAGTTGGCGCGTCAAGAGACTGGCTGCAAACACCGCCAGCGCGATCACCACCGCCGCCGAGGCGCCGCCGACGATGACTCCAATCAGAGTTAATTTCTTTAAAGGCGTATCCAGCAAACGGTGATCGGCTGTTACTTCCAGAGCCGCCCGCAAAGATTCCATGGTCTTCGGCATCGTCAGAACCGCGCCTCCCGTGAGGCTGTGCGGAAAGGAATCCGCTTGCAGAGGCAGAGTTTGTTGCCGACCACTATTGTCTTGGATGGTTAGGCGCAAAGCTGCGTCCATTCCGGGAAAATCTTTGGTTCCCGTTTCTTCAGTGATCAAAGGGCCGCGCCCTGTGGTCAACAACGCATCGAGCGGGAACTCAAACAACAAGGCCCCGTTGGGCGTTCCAAATGTTCGAATCGGGACGCCGACAAGAATGCGTCCGATGCGGGATTCGAGCACGCCGTCAGCAGTGGTTCGAACATTCGGCGTTTTGCCGCTATTCAGAGACGGGGGGTGGTTTGGATACGCGCCTTCATCAATTAATCCGGCCATAGCGCCGCCGCGCGTGATGACTCTCTCTATCCAGAACGTCGGCAGAGGCAACGTAGGCGCTTGAGCGTTGGAGGCGATAGTGATTCCTTGAGCGTCGGCGACGACAATGGAAATCGGGATGTCGGCAATGTTGTTGTAGCCGCGTAAAAACGGGGTAAGGTAGGTTTCACGTCCACGCGGATCAGCCAACGCTCCAGAAATCACAGGATTGAGCGCCAAGGACTCGTGCGCCGCAGCAATGGCGCGGAGCAGCCCGTTAATGCGTTCGGCTTCTAAAGAGGCGACGTTATGTACGGAGTTATGGATGTTGTGAATAAGGAGTTGTCGCACAGATATGTAGGCGCCCCCGCCGATCGCCAAGATGAAGACGATTGACAATGCCGACGCAGTTATAGCGAAACGAAACGCCAATGTAGACCATAAACGGGGGGGAGATAAGTGAGAAGATGGCAGCGAAAGAGGAAGAACCATTTTGCGTTCTCCTGTTTCTAATAACGCGTTTTTTTGTTTTTGCGTCTTCTTATACCCTTTTTCACCTTGTTGTTCGAAATCCCTTGTTTCTTGTTACGGTTTCTTCAGATCGGAACAACCCTCGATTATCACAATCTCCAAACCACGGCTTCCAAACTCAGGCCCTTGGCGAGCCCAGGACAGAGCGCCGGTTTTCTCTTTACGTCTTTTTTCGGGTTTTCGAGTAAACGGGTATATAACGCTGCGATATTATCGGTGTGCGTATAGTTCTTGTTGTTGGAATAAAAAAGACGATTTTTCTGTTCATAGATTGCCTTCTGCTTAGCTCACAGGGTATCATGATTTTCAAAGATTTGTTGCAATCTCTTTTTGTTTTTTTTAACAAACGAGATACAAATGGATTAAGGAGGCAATTATGGAATTCCCTACTCACATTACCGATCTTGCTCTCAAGGTGATCTCTGCATACAGTCTTGCGAATTTGAAATTGGCGGCAGTTGAATCGTGTACAGGAGGTTTGGTGAGCGGCGCCCTGACATCGATTCCAGGGTCTTCAGCGGTGGTGGATCGAGGCTTTATAACCTACTCCAACCAAGCAAAGAAAGAGATGTTAGGAGTTCCGGCGTCATTGTTGGAAACACAAGGCGCTGTAAGCGCAGAAGTGGCGGAGGCCATGGCGATCGGAACATTGGAGCGCTCGCAAGCAAATGTTACGGTTTCGATCACGGGAATCGCGGGGCCTGGAGGAGAATCGGAAACAAAGCCGGTGGGGCTGGTTTATTTCGGACGAGCGGGCCTGTTGCCTTTGGTTGAAAAAAGAAATTTTAAAGGGTCTCGAAACGAGATACGAGAATTAGCGGTGCAGAGGGCTTTGGAACTGTTTCTTTCCGCTCTTGAATGATCGCTTTGCGAATAAGGGGGGCTTTCGTCCTTAGCCCGAGCGACTGGGGACACAATCCCTGGACCCTTTTTTTACCCTGGACCCTTTTTTTAGTTTCATTTAAAATGTTAATAACTCAACCCCGCTCAGACATCTCGCACAAGAGCGCCCATTCGGAATCTGTAACCGGCCCCACAGACAAACGCGATTGCCGCACCAACGCCATATCCGCCAATTTCGGCTCCGCCTTAATCTGCTTCAACGTCACAGCTCTGCGCAAAGCCGCAACAGGACAAACATCCACCATTCCAAATTGTCCGCGCTCATCGGACTCGTCCGGATAATACTCACGAACGATCTCCACGATTCCAACAATCGCCAACCCCTCGTTGGAATGATAAAAAAAGCCCCGCTCACCACATCGCATCAATTTAAGATTGCGCGACGCTTGATGATTCCGAACGCCATCCCAAGAAGTTTTGCCGTCACGAAGCAAATCATCCCAAGAGTATTTGAAAGGTTCTGATTTCAAAAGCCAATAAACCATAATCGAAAACCATACAAAAAAAGCCGCATCCCCTGGGCTCGAAGCACAGAAAACACGGCTTTAATGATCTACATCATCAAAAGCGCAGTAGCCGCCACCAACAATCCAACCAACACCGCGCCTTGTTTTAGACGCTGACGTCGTGGAACTGGATTATCATTAACCGGCCGGAGCCGCCACGCCACCCAACGACCGGGAACGAAACGTGTGGATACGGACTGAGTGAAAACATTCGGCCGACCACTCACCCCGACCACACGAAATCGCATCTTATCCACGCATTGCCATCGGAATAAACGCACGCTTCGGCGCGCCGGTGTAGAGCTGACGCGGACGTCCAATCTTCTGATCGGGCTCCTCAATCATCTCTTTCCACTGAGCAATCCATCCGACCGTGCGCGCCACAGCGAACAACACGGTGAACATGGAGGTGGGGAAGCCCATCGCCTTGAGGATGATTCCGGAATAGAAGTCGACGTTCGGATAAAGCTTACGCTCAACGAAGTACTCGTCTTCAAGAGCGATGTGCTCCAGCTCCATGGCCATATCGAGCAACGGCTCGTCTTTAATGCCAAGCTCACCCAAGACTTCGTGACAGGTCTTGCGCATCACTTGGGCGCGCGGATCGTAGTTCTTGTAGACCCGGTGACCGAAGCCCATCAAACGGAACGGATCGTTTTTGTCTTTGGCGCGACGAATGAACTCGGGGATGCGATCCTTGCGACCGATCTGATGCAACATCGTCAACACAGCTTCGTTGGCGCCGCCGTGAGCTGGTCCCCACAGAGAAGCAATGCCCGCCGCGATGCACGCGAACGGATTGGCGCCCGAAGAACCGGCCAAACGAACGGTGGATGTGGAAGCGTTCTGCTCGTGATCGGCATGGAGGATCAACAAACGATCCATGGCGCGCGCCAACACCGGGTTCACGCGATACGGCTGCGTGGGCACAGCGAAGACCATGCTGAGGAAATTCTCAGAATAACGGAGATCGTTGCGCGGATACGCGAAAGGCTCGCCGATGGAATACTTATACGCCATCGCGGCGATGGTCGGGATTTTGGAGATCAGCCGATGGGAGGCGATCATGCGTTGCTGCGGATCGCGGATATCAAGAGAATCGCCGTAGAACGCAGAGAGCGCTCCGGTGATGCCGCACAGCACCGCCATCGGGTGAGCGTCGCGACGGAAACCGCGATAGAAGAAGGTAAGCTGCTCATGGACCATCGAATGCGAGGTGATGATATGCTCGAATTCGTGTTTTTGCTCGCGAGAAGGCAGCTCGCCGTGGAGAAGCAGGTAGGCGACTTCCATGAAGTCGGCCTGTTCAGCGAGGTCTTCAATGGCGTAGCCGCGATGCAGCAGAATGCCGTTGTCGCCATCGATGAAAGTGATTTTGGATTCGCAACTTCCGGTAGAGGTAAAGCCGGGATCGAAAGTAAACACGCCCGCTTCGCCGTAGAGTCTGCGAATATCCACGACGCGCGGCCCCAAGGTTCCGCCCAAAACGGGCAGAGTGTAGGATTTCCCAGTGCTGTTATCAATGAAAGTAAACGTATCGGCGGAAGTTTTCTTGGGTTCAGCAGGCACGGTTGGAGTTTCGCTCATGGGAACTCTTCCTTATGAGAGCGGAAAGGGAGGGCTACACCGCCGCAAGCCGCAGAACGTCGCACAAGAGGCAACACTATGGGCTGTCGACCGTATCCGGGGGAAGCTTAGAGAGAGAGAACGTCAGAAATACGAGCCAAAGTTTCCGATCGGCCCAGACACTCGGCAACCTCGAAAATCGGCGGCGAGACGGTGGAGCCAGTCAACGCCACTCGAAAAGGCTGCGCGATCTTCCCGAGCTTCTCGTTGTGAGCCTCGGCAACAGCCCGTGTCGCCGCTTCAATGGCGCTGGCTTTCCAAGACTCAACACTGTTTAGCGCCTCACTCAAGAGTCTGAGTCGCAGGCGCGATACCTCATCGAGCAGAGCCGCAGCTTGAGCTGTAAGCGGCAAAGGCCGAGACGCGACGTAAAACAGAGCGCTTTCAGCCAGATCCTTGATGTTTTTAGCGCGCGCTTTCAACCCGCCCATCGCGCGAGACAACAACAGACGCTTTGAATCGTCCAGAGCTGCGGGCGCAAGAAGAATTGTTAAACGCGGCGCAATCAAATCCACCAATCGCCCCTCATCTGCTTGACGCAGGTAATGAGCATTCAAATGATCAAGCTTAGCAAAATCGAAACGCGAGGGAGAACGACCAACTCCTTCTAAGGAGAACCAGGAAACCGCCTGTTCGGCGCTGATTATCTCATCATCGCCATGCGCCCACCCGAGGCGCAGCAGATAGTTCCGCAGGGCTTCCGGAATATACCCCATTTCGCGATAGGCTTCAACACCCAAAGCGCCATGACGCTTGGAAAGTTTGGCGCCGTCGGAGCCATGGATCAGGGGGATATGAGCGAACTCTGGAATCTCCCAATCCATGGATTTATAAATCTGCATCTGCCGAAACGCATTGGTCAGATGATCATCCCCACGCACAACGTGAGAAACACCCATATCATGATCATCGACCACAACAGACAACATATAGGTCGGCGTTCCATCGGCCCGCAAAAGAACCATGTCGTCAAGCTGATCGTTCCGCACGCGAACATCGCCTTGGACGCGATCTTGAAGCACCGTCTCGCCCTGTTGAGGCGCGCGCAACCGAATCACCGGAGCAACGCCGAAAGGAGCTTCCGAAGCGGCGCGGTCTCGCCAACGACCGTCATAGCGAATCGGCTGCTTGGCGGCTTCTTGAGCGCGACGCATCTCAGCCAATTCCTCCGGAGAGGCGTAGCAGTAATAGGCGCAACCTTTTTCAACCAGTGCGCGGGCGACTTCGGCGTGACGGTCTCGGCGCGCGAACTGAGAGATCGCTTCGCCGTCCCAGTCCAACCCCAACCACGACAAACCATCAAGAATTGCCGCAACCGCAGCATCTGTGGAGCGCGCACGATCCGTATCTTCGATACGCAACAAAAAGCGACCGCCATGACGACGGGCAAACAACCAGTTAAACAATGCAGTCCGCGCGCCGCCGATGTGGAGAAATCCGGTCGGAGACGGGGCAAAGCGGGTAACGACGCTCATACAGAGGCGATCTCGCAAATGCAGTAGGAAGAAGATACGATGCGAAGCACGCTTCGCAACCCGGACAAAACGCTGACACGCAATAGATTTAGAGGAATTCCGAGGTTTGATCAATCATGGATTTCATTCGACGCCTAGATAAAAATCAGATGCATCCAAGGACACGGCCCCTTTTAATTTTTACACCGTTTATCGATCTTCGCTCAGAGAAGTCAAAGCCGCGACCCCTCCCAGAGCCGCAGTGTTAAGCGTCAGCATCCGCTCGACGATGAATCTGCTTAAATAATTAGGGCCGCCGACTTTAGGGCCAGTTCCAGAGCAACGCACGCCGCCAAAAGGCCTCTCTCCGGCCGCGCCTTCGACAATCGAGCGATTGACGTAAATATTCCCTATCGCCAACCGCTCCCAAATATCGCGACAACGACGCTCGATTCGACTATGGACGCCCAAAGCCAGCGTAAAACGCGACTGCGCGATCACATCCAACACTTGATCCAAACGATTGCCTGCGAATCGAATCACTTGCAGAATCGGCCCCCGTATTTCGTGCAAGAAGGGGTCTTGTCCAACCACCTCATAGGCCTGCGGAGGAATAAAATTGCCGAAAGAACAATCGGCAGGCATAACAGCCTCGAACAACCGCCGACTCTCCAGTTTCAGCCGACCGGCGTGCCCCAAGAGATCGAACAGCGCCTCAGTGGAAATCACCGGCCCAACATCGGTGTCGAGCCAAAACGGGTCTCCCACCCGTAATTCATCCACTATGCCCGACAACAGCCGAATCGCACGATCCGCCACAGAATCCTCAATGAACAGAATGCGCGCCGAAGCGCATCCCTGCCCTGCGAATCGAAAAGCGCCGGCAATCACGTCATCGATCGCCCTCTCCAGAGGAGCCGTGGCGTCAATGATCACGGCATTGACCGCCGAGGTCTGGGCGATGAACGGAATCATCGGTCGATCCTGGGCCGCCAGAATCCGTTGTATTTCCCCTGCCCCAGCGGTGGAGCCGGTAAAAGCAACTCCAGCGATTCGAGAATCTCCAACCAAGCGCTCTCCAATAAGGCGATCTCCAATCACCAAATGAAGCACTTCAGGGGGGGCTCCCGCCTCAAACAACAACCGCACCGCAAGCGTGGAAACCAAAGACGACTCTGCGGCGGGTTTGGCGACCACGGCGTTTCCCGCCACCAGAGCGGCGACAATTTGCCCGACAAACGCCGCCAACGGCGACGCCCAGGCGCTGAAACACGCAAACACGCCACGACCGTGGAAAGACAAACGATTGACTTCGCCTGTAGGACCGGGCAAAAATACGGGAGAGCTGAAATTCCGTCGCGCTTGCGCCGCGTAATATCGACACAAGTCAACCGCTTCTCGCGTCTCGGCCAAAGCATCGGGAATAGTTTTTCCGGTTTCGCGCACCAACAAAGCAATAAAACGCGCACGGTCGCGTTCAAACAGTTCGGCGGCGCGATCCAAACAGGCGGCGCGATCAGCGACCGGCAAACTTGCCCATTCCCGCGCAGCCCGAGTCGCCACGCCCAATGCTTGGTCAATATGCACGGGAGCTGCGTCGAAAGTCGATCCAATGGTCTGAACGCTATCGGCGGGGTTATGAATCAAACGCTCTGAACCGGCAGTGATTCCTCGCCCCGTGATAATCGGCCCCCCGATCCATTGCTCACTGCCGGCTTGAAGCACGGCCTCCAATAACGGCCCAGCGTTAAGAGGATCTGAAAGGTCCACTCCCGCAGAATTCAGCCGCTCGGGCTGGTGCATATCGATCGGAAGCCGCACATCCGGATTCGCTTTGGCGGAGAAAGCCGCTATGCGCGACACCGGATCAAGAAAAACCGGCGCATGCGGCAACGCCGGAGACAAACCTGCGTCGGTCTGTTGAGAATGAATATGCGAGGTTTCACG
Organism: Azospirillaceae bacterium; assembly: GCA_963575675.1. GTDB lineage: Bacteria > Pseudomonadota > Alphaproteobacteria > Azospirillales > Azospirillaceae > CAUYUA01. The sequence goes on along the minus strand of CAUYUA010000044.1, from coordinate 46,546 downwards.
AGCCCGTTTAACAAACGTCGTGTTCGCGCCGTTCTCCAACAAACGGCGCGTCAGAAAATTCACGGCTTCAACATGGCCGCCGACCGGCGCGTACACGCGGCAAGGAACGGCATCTTTCCCTTTTGAAACTTGCTGATGCAAAGCCTCGCTCATGCCATGGAAGCGCTGGAACTCGAATCCATCATAATGCCCAACCATTTCCAAAATCGTCGCCATGGTGTAGGCGTTATGCGTGGCGAACTGGGGGAAAAACAAATCGCGCCGCGCCAACAACCGCCGCGCGCACACTAAATACGAAAGATCCGTCGAAGCTTTGCGCGTGAACACCGGGTATCCATCCAACCCGAGTTCTTGAGCGCGTTTGATTTCATAGCTCCAATAGGCGCCTTTAACCAAACGAACGGAAATGCGACGACCATAACGACGCGCCAATTCTTCCAACCAATCCAACACGGACAAGGCGCGTTTTTGATAGGCCTGCACCGCCAAACCCAAACCGTCCCATCCCTGCAACGACGCAGAGCTATAGGCGATTGAAAACAGATCGAGAATCGGCTCCAGCCGTTCGGCCTCTTCAGCATCGATGGTCAACGAGAGTCCGGCCTCTTTGGCCTGCTGAGCCAACGCGATTAGACGCGGCGCCAGTTCAAGAATGACTCGATCGCGCTGAGAGAAATCCAAACGCGGATGCAACGACGATAATTTTATTGTAAGACCAGGAGCGTCAATAGGATTGCGACCGCAACGCAAAGTCCCGATCGCCGCAATCACCTCTTGATGCGCATTGAAACACTGCGTCGCGTCGCCGCGCGTGCGAGCGGCTTCCGACAACACCTCCAACACATGCCGCACGCCGCAAACTCGTTCTTGCTCTTGAACGCGCTCCAGCGCCTCGGTTATGGTGCGACCGATCACGAATTGCCGCGTAAAAATCCGCATCGCTTTTAACAGCGCCTGACGAATCTCCGGTTCGTCGCCACGCGCAATCACCCGCTCAACTTCGCGTTCGATCCATGTTCCGGAACGTCCGTTTTCACTGCCGTTCACACGAAAGATGTCTTCATCCAACCCCAGAGATCGACCCGTCAACAACAACGCCCAGCTCGACGCATTCACATACAAAGAGTCGCTCTGCCCGACATAGCGCGACCAATCCCCGTCGCCCGTCTGATCTCGAATGAGGCGACGCGCGGTGTCAGCATCCGGAGCCCGCAACAGAGCCTCGGCCAAACACATCAACGCCACGCCTTCAAGGTCGGACAAACCGAACTCACCGGGAAAATTATCCAGCCCGCCTCCGCACTCGCGACGCCCCCCTTCTCCGCGCGCGCGCGCTTCCAAAACCTCCCGCTCACCTTGCAACAGCCGCGCCGCGCGATCGGCGATGCGGCTTGGACCATCAACCGGCAGATGCGCTTGCGCCAATAGTTTTTCAACCACGGCCTCTTCATCGGCGCGATACGCTTGCGTAATCGCCACACGCGGATTTATGTCGCTTGCAGACGAAGAGTGAGGCTTAGACATCGAGAGCTCTCCAACCATGAGGCTTCCGCGTCATGGAACTCTATTATAAGCAGAACCAGTCTCTCTCGAACAGAGAAGAATGACGTATGACGCCGTCTTACTCCGACGAGCAGAATGATTGATCTATGTCTTTGACTCTTCTGAATAAAGGTCAGAAGAGTCCAGAGAGACTGCGTTCCCGAACCCTTCTAATTTATTACCTTATTTATTGCAACGCCGGCGACTCTATGGCCACTTCCTGTTCCTGAGCCGATTTTTTGCCGAAACGACGCTCGAAACGGGCAACATCCATCGGCTCCAGCATAACCTTAACATACGCAAACATCTCATCATCGCGACGTTCAACCACATGGCCATGCTGATAAAGCCACGCCAAGGCCGCGCCATCCTCCAGCGCCACAGAAACATCGATTTGCAATCGCCGAGCACGTAGAAAATCATCGATTCGCGCACAAAGCCCGCTTAATCCCTCCCCAGTCAACGCCGACAGCGCCGCCAAATCTCGCCCTGCATCACGCTGCGCCTGAAGAAGAATTCCTTCTCGCCCATCTTCCGGCAAAGAATCTATTTTATTCAAGACTTCGATCAAACGAGGATCTGCATCCGGATCAATATGAATCTCCCGCAAGACGCGATAAACATCTTCACGTTGCGCCTCACTATCAGGATGGGACACATCACGCACATGAAGAATAATGTCTGCGGCCTCAACTTCTTCCAAAGTGGCGTGGAAAGCCGCCACCAATTGCGTCGGAAGATCGGATATGAAACCAACCGTGTCGGAAAGAATGATCCTCTGCCCCGAAGGCAAAGTAATCCCCCGCATAGTGGGATCTAGAGTGGCGAACAACAAATCTTCAGCAAACACTTCGGCGGCGGCCATACGATTGAATAATGTCGACTTCCCCGCATTGGTGTAGCCGACCAACGCCGCGACCGGATACGGAACACGCCGTCGAGCGTCACGATGCAACCCTCGCGTTCTGCGAACATCTTCCAATTCACGTTTAATGCGGATAATACGCTCGTCAATCAACCGCCGATCGATTTCAAGCTGAGACTCGCCGGGGCCGCCGAGAAAACCGAAACCGCCTCTCTGCCTCTCCAAGTGGGTCCAAGACCGCACCAAACGTGATCTTTGGTAGGTTAAAGACGCCAACTCAACCTGGAGCTGCCCCTCGCGCGTGCGGGCGCGAGCGCCGAAAATCTCCAAAATCAGGCCGGTCCTATCGATCACCTTAGTCTTCAGCGCGCGCTCTAGGTTGCGCTGCTGCACCGGAGACAACGCATGATCGAAGATAGTGACGTCAATCGCCGCCGTTTGAATACGCTCCGCCAAGGCTTCAACATGCCCACCGCCGATCAACGTCGCCGGTTGAGGCCGATTGACTTTCAGCGCTTGCGCATCAATCACGTCAAGAGAGATGGCGCGCGCCAAGCCGACCGCCTCTTCCAAACGCGCCTCGACGGTGCGACGTTCTCGTTTTTCAAAATCCGGCAGCGAAGGATACACCACCAATGCGCGGCCCGTCAGAGCGGCGCCGCTCAACCCGCTGCGCCCTCCAATACGATGACCGGACCCATCTTCCATTGTCTTAACCGTCTTTATGCATAAGAAGCGCGCTTACTCCGAGTCAGCGTCGCGAGACGGTTCAAAAAGTTGAATCGGCTGAGCGGGCATAACCGTCGAAATCGCATGTTTATAAACCAATTGAGAATGCGCATCTCTACGCAAAAGAACCGAGAAGTTATCGAACCAAGTTATTATTCCTTGTAACTTGACGCCATTGACCAAGAACACCGTCACCGGCATTTTATTCTTTCGAACGTGATTCAGAAACACGTCCTGAACATTCTGGTTTTTCTCAGACATGTCTGTTGGTCCAGTGTTTGATTGTTATTGGAGCTTCCGACAGAAGCCCGGCGTTAACACGAAACAAGAAGCAAATCGTCGAATCAGCTTAAATAACGCCATTCGACAAATCCGCCTTCGACAAACTCGCCCCTGGTTTACTCAAGAGGCTTAGCTCTAAACTCTAACAGAAAAAAGACGAAAAGAGAAACCTCCAACCATGATTTTACAACCACGCCGACTTTCCATTCTTCTAAATAGAAGCAATGTTCTGAGACGCCAAGTCTAAAAATGCAAGACAATTGTCGAATCGAACGAAAGGCGGGTATGCGTCCAGCGTCGAACCAAAACCATCCCCAATCAAAACCGGAACGCATCCGGTTCGATGAGCGCATTCCATATCCACATCCGCATCACCGACGAACCACACATCGTCGTCTCCAGGCGCAATCCCTGCGCCCTCCAACGCCATGACCACCGGCGCGGGATCAGGTTTATCGATAACGGCGTCTCCCGCCCCGACCAACCGGCCGAAAAAGCCGCGCCATCCAAGAGATTCAACTTCCGCATGCAGAAAACGGCTACTTTTATTGCTGACAATCGCTTGAAAAACACCGCGCGCAGCAAAGAACGCCAACAAAGACGCTGCGCCGTCCAATGGTTTCAAAGTCTCCAAATGGCGCGCAGCAAAAGCCTTATAGTAAATATCACGCGCTTCTTCCCATCGCGCTCCAAATTCCTGAGGAAAGCTCTCGCGCAAAGCCCGACGCACCCGTCGCCGCGTTTGCTCCAAACTCCACGGAGTCATCCCCATAATTTGCTGTGTTTCCGCCAACGCCGCGTGGATTGTCGGCCAGGTGTCAACGAGGGTGTTGTCCCAGTCATAAATAATCGCACGAGGCAACCGCGCGAAAAGGTCGGATTTATTGCTCATGCCACTGCCCGACAGTTTCAAGATAGGCTTGGCGAAGCCGCCGCCCAAGGTCTCCCGGTCGACCATCGCCGATCGTTAGACCATCGATCCGCGTCACCGCCGTCACAAACGTGGTGGCGCTGGAGAGAAACGCCTCACGCGCTTCATAAGCTTCGGCCACAGAAAACGAGCGCTCTTCGAAGCGAATTCCGGCGGCTTCCGCCAAGCGCAAAATCGACAACCGCGTGACGCCGTTCAAGATGTCGTGATCGGCCCGGCGAGTAACCAACACGCCATCACGTGTAACGATCCAAGCGTTGCTGGAACATCCTTCCGTCACCAAGCCATCGTCATCCACCTGCCAGGCTTCGAACGCTCCGGCTTCCACCGCCTGCTGCTTGCCGAGAACATTAGGCAGCAACGACACGGATTTAATATCGCAACGCTTCCACCGAATGTCCGGGATCGTGATCACAGCCACGCCGTCTTCACGTTGACTCGAAGTCGCAAACGCAGCAACAGAGCGCGTCGTCATCACCAGAGTGCCGCGAACCGGCTTGGGAAACTTAAAATCGCGCGGCGCAACGCCTCGGGTAATTTGTAGGTATAGTAGGCCGTGACGCACATGGTTCCGTTGCGTCAACTCACGCATAATCAACTCCATCGGGCGACGCCCCATTGGTGGAGTCATTTTCAACGCACGCAAAGACCGTTCCAAGCGAAGCATATGCCCTTCTTGGTCTATCAAACGACCGTTAACGATCGTTACAACCTCATAAACACCATCCGCGAACTGGAAACCACGATCTTCGATGTGAACCCGAGCAGCCACATGAGGAACATAACAACCATTGACGTAAGCAAAGCGCGACATGCGACGTTGTCCCGTCCTATATCAAATTCACGAACCGCGCAGAGGAAAAATTTTCATTTCCTCCAATCACGACGTTACCCTACGAGAAACAAATGCTTTACAACAAAAACTTGATTCCGTTCCCACCGGAGACAGAGACGTTCTTTAAGAATCTCGAACAGCGCCCAATGAACAAAAAAACAAGAAAGGGAGAGAGCAACCTCCCCCTTTCTCTTAATGTTGCTTACCGCTTGCGCGACGACAAATCTTCACCAGTCTGCTGATCGACTTGTTTCAGCGAGAGCTTCACCTTTCCGCGCTCATCAAAACCGAGCACTTTCACGCGAACGTCTTCACCCACTTTGATGACGTCAGAGACTTTGGACACACGTTGTTGCGACACTTCCGAAATATGCACCAAACCGTCGCGATTGCCCAAGAAGTTGACGAAAGCGCCGAAATCGACCACTTTCACCACTTTTCCGCGATAAATCACGCCGATTTCGGGCTCGGCGACGATTCCGCGAATCCAGTCGATCGCCGCTTGGCTGGCCAAAGCGTCCACCGCCGCAACCTTAATGGTCCCGTCGTCGTCAATATCCACCTTGGCGCCCGTGCTTTCAACGATTTCTCGAATGACCTTGCCGCCGGAGCCAATAACGTCGCGGATTTTCTCTTTCGGAATGTTGATGACAGTAATGCGCGGCGCGTTCTCATTAATGGTGTCGCGCGCGCCATCGATTGCCTTGCTCATTTCGCCCAAAATGTGCATACGACCATCGCGAGCCTGCCCCAAAGCGACCTTCATGATCTCCTCGGTAATCGAGGTGATTTTGATGTCCATTTGCAAGGCGGTGACGCCGTGCGCCGTGCCGGCCACCTTGAAATCCATATCGCCCAAATGGTCTTCATCGCCGAGAATATCGGTAAGTACAGCGAACTTTCCGCCCTCTTTGATCAGACCCATGGCGATTCCGGCGACGGGACGCGGCAAGGGCACGCCGGCGTCCATCATCGACAGAGAAGCGCCACACACCGTCGCCATGGAAGACGAACCGTTGGACTCCGTAACTTCGGACACCACGCGAACGGTGTAGGGGAATTGCTCGCGCGTTGGAAGCAACGGACGAACCGAGCGCCACGCTAATTTGCCGTGGCCGATTTCACGTCGCCCAGGCGAACCGAGACGCCCAACCTCGCCAACCGAGAACGGTGGGAAGTTATAGTGCAACATAAAATTCTCGCGATACTCTCCGTATAAAGCATCGATCACTTGCTCATCCTGGGACGTGCCCAGAGTGGCCACAACCAAAACTTGCGTTTCACCGCGTGTGAACAGCGCAGACCCATGAGCGCGCGGCAAAATACCGACTTCAGCCACAATCGGCCGAACAGTTTTCAGATCACGTCCATCAATTCGACGTCCGGTTTCCAACACCGCTCCGCGTAGAACTTCGCTCTCTAATTTCTTAAACGCAGAGGAGACCGCTTCCTCGGGAATTTCTTCGGAAACAAAGCCCTCAACAGCGCGTTTTTTCAGGGCGTCCAAGGCTTCGCGACGGGTTTGCTTGACGGTCTCGGCATAAGCGGCCTTTACGTCTCCCCCCAAAGCCTCGCGCATCCGCACGGACAACGCTGCGGCGTCGTAAGCGGGCGCCGGACAATCCCAAGGCTCTTTGGCGGCCATTTCGGCCAGCTCGATAATAGCGCGGATAACCGGCTGATAAGAGCGATGACCAAACATCACCGCTTCCAACATCACGTCTTCCGATAATTCCTTGGCCTCGGACTCCACCATCAGAACACCGGCCTCGGTGCCCGCAACCACCAGATCCAGTTCAAGACCAGCAATCTCATCCAAACGAGGATTCAAGATGAAATTGCCTTTGCTATAACCAACGCGCGCCGCGCCGATCGGCCCCAAGAACGGAATCCCGGACAAAGTCAGCGCCGCCGACGCTCCGACCACAGACACGATGTCGGGGGTGGTTTCCAGATCATGGCTAAGAACAGTGCAGATAACTTGGGTTTCGTTGCGAAATCCGTCGAGAAACAATGGCCGGATCGGACGATCGATCAAACGGCTGACCAGCGTCTCATGTTCGCTCGGACGTCCTTCACGTTTGAAAAATCCGCCAGGAATTTTGCCGGCGGCAAATGTTTTTTCTTGATAATTCACCGTCAACGGGAAAAAGTCGATTCCCGGCTTCGCATGCTTCATCGCCACGGCGGTGCAAAGAACCGTCGTTTCGCCATATGTGGCGAGCACCGCTCCATCGGCTTGGCGCGCAATTTTGCCGGTTTCCAGAGTTAATTTTTTTCCGCCCCACTCAATTTCTTTGCGATAAACCGTAAACATCGCCTTGCCTTCCTTGCAACGACACCCGCTCGCCCCGGATTGAGCGTTACGGGCCGGGGCCTGTGGTCGTTCCCTACCCCGCCTTGCCTTACGCTTTTTGAAGATGCGCGTTATTCCGCCTTTGCTCTAGACGAGAAACGCTGAAAAGACAACGAAAGAATGAACGGCCTCCATTTTTAGAAATAGAAGCTTACATATCACTTTAACCAAGTTTTGCGCTAGAGATATCGAAATTATTAATTCATGAGATTCGACTCTTTCGAACAAAAATCAACGAAATTAATCAGACGGCTCCAGGAACTAAGTCCCTAGTCGTGGGAAGATCACAAGAGAGAAGCCCCCTGCGACCAAGCCCCCAGTCCCTGGGCTCGTCTAATTTACTTTTTTACCCTTGAACTTTCGGCTCTTTCGACCCGAGAACCGATCAGCGACGCAGACCGAGTCTCTGAATCAGAGAATCATAACGCGCAGAATCGACGCGCTTGAGGTAATCCAACAACCGCCGACGTTGCCCCACCATGATCAGCAGACCACGACGCGAGTGAAAGTCTTTTTTATGTCCCTGAAGATGCTCGGTGAGATTGCGAATTCTCTCACTCAGAATCGATACCTGAACTTCAGGAGACCCCGTATCGCCGGGCTTGGTTGCGTATTCAGAAATGAGAGCGGTCTTACGCTCTTGAGAAATCGACATCAGAGACCTCCAAACAACAAAAGGTGAATAAAAAAATTACAGGTTCAGCACCCGCACAGGATACACAGCAACGCCATCGATCTGAACCAACGCAACAGGCCGCCCTCGACAAGAGGCCAATACGATCGGCGCCGCTGCGCCAATCTCCGGATCATCTTCGTCGACGCCGTCGGGCAAAGGCAAAATCGGCAAGCGGTTCACATCTTGACGCCGGATCATCATGAGCGATTGCCCCATCCGCAACCGGCCAGCTTCGTCTTCGGTCAAGGCCAGAGCCGGGATGTCGTCCAGCGCGGTCTCAATCGGCAACAGCAGCTTATCGAGTTCGGGTGTTTGCGCGATCTCCACCAAACGGTCAAGAGAAATCGCGACATCCAACGTAAACTGACCGACGGAAAAGCGCCGCAGAGCCGCGACGTGACCACAACTTCCTAAAGCCGCGGCGATGTCGCGAGCCAACGAACGCATATAAACGCCTTTACCGCACACGGCTTCGATTTCCACGGAGTCGTCGTCGATTCTCTGCGTCAGAGACAAGCGATCCACCCGCACCAAGCGCGGCTCCAACGGCACCTGTTCGCCGTCGCGCGCGAGATCATAGGCGCGCTCTCCATTAATCTTGATCGCAGAGAACTGAGGCGGCGTCTGTTCGATCTCACCCATAAAAGCGGGCAAAACCGCCGCGATCGCCTCCATCGTCGGGCGCACGTCGCTGGTCGCCGTCACCTCGCCCTCACAATCATCCGTCGTGCGTTGCTCACCGAAACGCAGCGTAAATCTATAAACTTTTTCGCCTTCCATCGCCCAGGCGACCGTCTTGGTGGCCTCGCCGAACGCGATCGGCAGAACTCCGGTGGCGATCGGATCTAGGGTGCCTCCATGCCCCGCCTTCTCGGCGCCGAACAACTGACGCACTCGGGACAGCGCTTGGGTTGAGGTCATGCCCGGCGGTTTATCGAGCGTCAGCCAGCCATGCACCGGTCGCCCCTTGCGTTTCCGTCCCATCGTCGCTCCTTCTCCAAACGCAAAGCCTAAACGCAGAAACGCGCCGCCCCCATCCTATCGAGAGCGACGTTCAAAACCAATCCATCAATGACGCAACATCAAAAAAACGACGCAACATCAAAAAAACGCTATGCTTCGAACGCAGCTTCTTTTGTTGCTGTTATATCAAATCATCGCCCGGCCACATCTAAACGCTCCGGCGCTCATAATTCCCGACGCCAAAGAGCCGTTCACGCGCAACCTTGCCTTAAAAGAATTAATCCATCATGTCTTTTTACAATATCCCATAATTCGCATTCCTTCGCACTCCGCCCCTGCAACAGATTTTGAAAAAGATCAACCTTTACAAAGAAAGCGACCACCCGCAGCCGCACGCGTCCCAAGGGGTAAACGCGACGATACGCGACGCCCCCCTTTCAACTCTCCCCTTCCTGTCCTTCCTGTATTGTCTCCTCTTCCTGTATTGATTGGGCGTCTTGCTCCACCGGGTTTCCATCAAGATCGCGCACAACCTCCGGAGCATGCAGCAATGTGGTGATGCGCGCAGCGCGATCGAACGACGCATCAACCTCAAAAGACAGCGTCGGAACCAGGCGCAATTGAACCGCTCCAGCGATCTGACCGCGAATGAAAGCAGACGCTCGACGCAAGGCCGCGACAGTCTCTTTGGATTGCCCTCCGCCCAGAGGCGTGACAAAAGCGGTGGCGTTGCGTAGATCGGGACTGATTCGCACCTCAGTCACCGTGACGTTCAGATTCTGTAGCGCCGGATCACGAAAATCCGCGCGCAGGAAAAAATCGGAGAGCGCATGCCTCAACGCCTCGCCGACCCGAAGTTGGCGTTGCGATGGTGTGCGCGCAGTGCGAGCGCTTTCGCGGAAACGAGTGGTCATAATAATCTCTCTTATTCCAACATCGACAAATCTATTTCACGCAAGTCTTTATGACCAAAAACAAGAGACGCACGGAAAAAAACGACTCCGCAAAAGGGAATCACTCGCGACGCAACGGCGAAAGCCCTCTCCGAACGACGCAACGGGTCTGAAAGTCGCCGAAAAACAACGTCTCCGCCCCCGACTCCGCACTCTAGTTTCCGCCGGAGAAAGCATATATGAAATTGCAGCCAACGTCACCCCTTCCCCGAACGACCTCTTCTCCGTACACTGCCCGGCGCAACTTTGCCCTCCTGCGATCAAGCAATTGAGAAGGACGCAATACATGACGGAACCCGGAACGCCCCCCATGCTCGGAGTCATCGGCGGCAGCGGCGTGTATGACATCGACGGGCTGACCAACACGTCTTGGCGGAAAGTCGATTCTCCGTTCGGCGATCCATCGGATGAGCTGCTGTTCGGCGAATTGAACGGGCAAAAGCTGGCGTTCTTGCCCCGCCACGGTCGCGGCCACCGCATTCCGCCCTCGGAATTGAACTTCCGCGCCAACATCGATGCGCTCAAACGGGTCGGAGTCACCGAAATCCTCTCTCTGTCCGCCGTCGGATCGCTGAAAGAGTCCCTGCCGCCCGGCGAGTTCGTAATCGTCGATCAATTCATCGACCGCACTTTCGCCCGCGTTAAATCCTTCTTCGAAACCGGCATGGTCGCACACGTCGCATTGGGGAATCCCGTCTGCCGCCGCATGGGCGCAGCCATCGAAAAAGCAATGAAGGCCTTAGACATTCCTCATCACTGCGGCGGAACTTATTTGGTGATGGAGGGGCCGCAATTTTCCACTCAAGCCGAATCGAATCTGTATCGAAGCTGGGGCTGCGACGTCATCGGCATGACCAACATGCCCGAAGCCAAACTGGCGCGCGAAGCCGAAATGTGCTACGCCACCGTAGCGATGGTCACGGATTACGACTGTTGGCGTCCCGATCACGACCACGTCACGGTCGACGCCATTATTAAAGTGCTGCTGGGCAACGCCGAACGCGGACGCTCTTTGGTCAAGGCTCTGGCGCCGCGTTTGCGCGACCGCGCTGCGCGGTGCGAGTGCGGTTGTCATACGGCGCTCGACAACGCCTTGATCACCGCTCCGGAGAAACGGGATCCCGCCGTGCTCAAACGCCTGGACGCCGTTGCCGGTCGCGCGCTCTCGGGCGCGTGACGTTATCATAAGAGACTTCATAACACGGAATTTAAGACAAACGCCGCTTTCTTTTTTGTCATAACGCCGTCGCAACAAAACAATCGTCTGATAAAAACAGCCGTCAGCAAGAGAGGAAACCACCATGGCCGCACTCACGCGATCCGGCCTAACCATCCTGGGGCCGATCTCGCCCGAGTTCGAGCTGATCCTAACGCCCGAAGCACTCGACTTCGTGCTCGAACTAGAGCGGAGGTTCGACGATGAACGCCGACGACTGCTGAACATTCGCCAGCTACGCCAGACCCAAATCAACGGCGGCCTCCTTCCCGAATTTCTTCCGGAAACAGAATCCGTGCGCAACGGCGATTGGACCATCGCCCCCTTGCCCGCCGACCTTCTCGATCGACGAGTCGAAATCACCGGCCCGATCGATCGGAAAACGATCATCAACGCCTTGAACTCCGGCGCCAATCTTTTTATGGCCGACTTTGAGGACGCCACCTCTCCAACCTGGAACAACCTTCTTCAAGGACAAACCAATTTATACGACGCAGTGCGCCGCGTCATTCGCCATAACGATCCGATCACAGGACGCGACTACACTCTGAACGACCGCACGGCGGTTCTGGCTGTGCGCCCGCGTGGCCTGCATTTGGAAGAAACGCGAATTCTTATGGAAGATCGCCCGATCTCCGCCGCCCTGTTCGACTTCGGATTATATTTCTTCCACAACGCAAAAGAGCTGCTGGCGCGCGGCTCCGGCCCCTATTTCTACCTACCGAAACTCGAATCGCACTTCGAAGCGCGGTTATGGCAAGAGGCGTTCACCACCGCCGAGCTTGCATTCGACCTGCCTCACGGAACCATCAAGGCCACCGTTCTAATCGAAACCATCACGGCCGCCTTTGAAATGGACGAAATTCTTCACGAATTACGCAACCATTCCGCCGGCCTCAATTGCGGTCGCTGGGACTACATCTTCAGCTTCATCAAGAAATTCCATAACGATCCCCAAGCCGTTCTGCCCGACCGCAACGCCGTCACAATGGACACCCCCTTCCTCGACGCCTACAGCAAGCTGGCGGTCAAAACATGCCACCGACGCAATGCTCCGGCCATCGGCGGCATGTCGGCCTACATCCCCGTTAAAGACGACCCGGACGCACATCAAGCCGCTCTGGCGCGCGTGCGCGCCGACAAAGAGCGCGAAGTCATCAACGGTCATGACGGAACATGGGTCGCTCATCCCGCTTTGGTCCCCATCGCCCGAGAAGTCTTCGATCGCGTTCTCATCGGCCCCAACCAAATTCATCGCAAATGCGAAGACATCCACATCTCTGCTGAAAATCTTCTGAAAGTCCCTGGAGGCCCGAAAACCGAATCCGGACTTCGAAACAACATTTCCGTTGCAATCGGATACATGGCCTCTTGGCTGTCCGGCGTCGGATGCGTTCCCCTGTTCAATCTGATGGAAGACACCGCCACCGCCGAAATCGCCAGAGCTCAGATATGGCAATGGCTACGGTGGAATGTTGTTCTCGACGATGGGCAAAAAGTTGACGCCCCGTTCGTGGAACGACTCATCCAAGAAGAGAACGCCGCATGGAAACACCGCGCCAAAGAACAGCCCCTTCAAGAGCGCATCAATGACGCCGGAGAACTCTTACGCACATTGGTTTTCAGTCAAGACTTCATTGAATTCTTAACCCTGCCCGCGAGCCTTCGTCTCGTCGATGCGTAAACGCTCGACAACGGCGGCGGATCACATCGTTTCCGTATGCATTCCGCCGCCGTCGCGAGTTCCTGTAAATTTTTTTATATACAACCGCCCTCGATTTGTTGTTAATACTCTTTTTAAACATGAATCACGCTGCGACGTGTCTTAATGTCGGCATATCGGCTTTGAACCCCACCTTCCGCTGAAACGCCTCCTTACATAAACGACATCCGTGACGACCTCATCAAATCTTGAATACGCTCCACCGTCGCGTTCAAACCCATTAAATCCTTATCGAACAACATCTCATAACGACGACTCCTATAAACAAGAAACCCTAAATTAGAAACCATCCGCGCCCCGCCCCAACGCCCCGGGCCCGACTCTTCCCGGAGCGGCTGAAGTAGCTGGAGTAAATAAGTAATGACTAAAGTCACGGATTTCACCGAGGAGGACTATAACCAACTCCAGAGCTTCGTCGCTCGGACGCCGCGGGGGCGAGCGTTTTTGGCGGAACATCAACGCCGCGCGCAAATCATCGGGACAAGCGAAGTCTGTAAAATGATCTCCGACCTCCGCGACGCGTGGAGCAAACACATCGAGGTCGCCAACGCCAGCAAACATATCGGCGTCTTGCGTCACGAACTGCAAGACATGAGCGCCTCCATCTCCCAGGCCCGACGCGAGATCGCCTCTCTACGCCCTAAAGACGGCGGAAACGATCGCATCCTCTCCGCCACCAACGAACTCGACGCAATTGTTCTCTCCACCGAGCGCGCCTCCTTTGAAATTCTCAATTCCGCCGAGCGCATCCTTGACCTAAACCGCCGTTTCCGTGAATCCGACTCTCCCGCCCAGCTCTGTGACGATCTGGAAGGCGAGGTCATGAATGTCTTCACCGCTTGTTCTTTCCAAGACCTGACTGGGCAACGCACCACCAAAGTCGTCAACGCCTTGCGCTACATAGAACAGCGCATTATGTCGATGATGAAGATTTGGGAAGACGGCGCCGAAAGCGACGCAGCGTCGCCTCAGAACAGAACCCCAATTCCCGACGACATTAAAGACACGCGGCCGGATTCTCACCTCCTCAACGGCCCCTCCGACAACGGCATAGATCAAAGCGAAATTGATCGTCTGCTTAACGGTGGTTTCGATCCCGTTCCCGCTGCGCCGCCACCGCAGCCGCCAAAACAGCCCAAACAACCCACCCCCGTCGTCGAGGAAGAGCCCGAAGAAGCTTTGCCCGCACTGGATCAAGGCGCCATAGACGCTTTATTCGGTTGATCTTCTTTGCGTTTAATGCATTTTTCATTCGATTCGTCTCATATTCGATTCATATTGACGGAAGGATGGCGCCTTCCGTATCTGAGACCGTATCGAATGCCGATGATCGATAAATCCTACTTCAACGCAGCAACTTCCCTACGATTCGGCAAGCGCCCGGACGCAGGCTGAAGCCATGGCGCGCATCAAACCAACCAACGTTCCGAATCAGGGCATGTTCGAGAGATTGAGCCGGAGGCCGCGATGAGTATTGATCCGAAGGTGCTTTCCCAACTGGAAGGACTGGAGGCCGGACAAGAGCAAGCCAACGCGCGCCTCGACAAGTTAGAGGCGGCGCAAGCCGAGATCATCGCGATCCTCGGGCGTTTGGAGCCGATGCTCACCGGGTTGGTCGAGTCTCTGGTTATCATCGGCGAGCGCGTGGCGGACATAGACGGACGAACAGATCAGCTCGCCACGATCGACCAAGTTTCCGATCAAGTTTTGTCACTGCAAAACATCCTCGATTCGGTCAAGACCGCCGCCGAAATCGCCAATGTCGAAGCTCAAAACGTGAAAGCCGACGCCGCCGCAAACGGTAAGCGCTTCGAGGCCGTGCAAGCTGACGTCGACGCCGCGAAAGCCGCAGCAGAAAACGCTAAAAACGAAGCAACGGCGGCAAAAACCGCCTCTGAAAACGCAAAAACAGACGCGGCAAACGCCAACGCAGCCGCCGAAAACGCAAAAATTGAAGCCGCAGCCGCAAAAGCCGCAGCCCAAAGCGTAAAGACGGAAATAGAAACGGCAAAAACCGCAGCAGAAAGCGCCAAAAACGAGGCGGCCACCGCCAAGGCCGACGCCGAAGCGGCAAAGAACGACGCCACAAACGCGAAAGCCAGCGCTGAAAATGCAAAAACTGCGGCTGTAAACGCTGAAGCCGCAGCAAAAGAAGCCAAGGCCAACGCTGAAAACGCAAAAGCCGCAGCCGTAAATGCTGGAGCCGCAGCAGAAGAAGCCAAAGTCAATGCTGAAAATGCAAAAGCCGCAGCCGTAAACGCTGGAGCCGCAGTAGAAGAAGCCAAGATCAACGCCGAAAACGCAAAGTCTGCGGCAAACAGCGCCAAGACTGATGCGGAATCGGCGAAAAATGAGGCCGCAGCCGCAAAAGTTGACGCCGTGAACGCAAAAACTGCGGCAGAAGACGCCAAAGCAGCCGCCGAGGGCGCCAAAAACGAGGCTGCGGCCACAAAAATTGACGCTGAAAACGCTAAAACGACCGCTGAAAGCGCGAAAGCCGCAGCCGAAAACGCTAAAACAACTGCTGAAGGCGCAAAGGCCGCAGCCGAAAACGCTAAAACGACCGCTGAAAGCGCAAAGGCCGCAGCCGAAAACGCTAAAACAACCGCTGAAAGCGCAAAGGCCGCAGCCGAAAACGCTAAAACAACCGCTGAAGGCGCAAAGACCGCAGCCGAAAACGCCAAAACGACCGCTGAAAGCGCAAAGGCCGCAGCCGAAAACGCTAAAACGACCGCTGAAGGCGCAAAAGCCGCAGCCGAAAACGCTAAAACTGAAGCCGCTTTGGCCAAAAGCGCGGCGGTTGGAGCAAAGACCGAAGCCGAAACCGCCAAAATTGATGCTCTGGCCGCAAAAAATGACGTTGCAAACGCTAAGACCGAATCAGCCGACGCAAAAACCACCGCTCTTACCGCTCGATCGCTCTTCGACGCTCTTAAAATCGAAGCCACCGACGCCAGAAAAGACGCCACGGCAAACATCGCCGCAACAAGACAAGACATCGGCAAACTCAAAGAAGACCTTGCAGGGTTCCGCTCCGAGTTCTCCGCCGCACGCGACGAAATCAGCGCTCTACGCGGCGGCATGAACGTAATCAAAACCGAATCAGGCTCCTCCCGCGAAGAATTAGCTGTCCTGCGCAAAGAAGTCGCTCACGCCCGCGACGAAACCGGCGAAGTCAAAACCAATATCAACCGCTTGTCGGCCAAAGTCTCCAGAGGCCCGACCGACGGCGACATCGGTGAGTTGCGCGGACGGATAGAAGAAATCAGCCGCCGCCTCACCACCTTTCCCGGAAACCACGAACGCCGTTCCGGAGGCTGATCTCTTTCCAACAGCAAACCTTCCCTCCTACACGGAAGGTTTGCTGCCTCCCACTATCCGCTTCGCTATTTCCGAGCAAGCGCAACGTCACTTTTCGACACGCAGATTCGTTGTTTCTCGATTCGCGTTGTCTCGATTTGATGAACGCTCACGGTCAACGTCAACACGGCCCCGTTGTCCAATATCCAATAACGCTCATGACGACCGGGCGGATTTGCGCGTTCTTATCGCGCCCTCCAAAGATCAGCAGGCCGAAGACCGGCAAAAACGCCTGCGCCTCCTTTGTCAAACAGACACCGGACGCGCACCCTACGCAAACGACTGTTTTTCGGAGCGCTCTATGTCCACGTCTGCTCTCGCCATTACCGACGACCTGTTTTTTAATCGCGCCGGTCTCAACCTACCGACCGTGGAAACGGTGGTCTCGGACGCGCTGGCCGGAGCCGATGACGGCGAATTGTTTCTGGAATACGCACAGTCGGAAAGTCTGAGCTGGGACGACGGACGTCTGAAAAACGCCAGCTTCGATATCAATCAAGGATTCGGCCTACGCTCAACGGCAGGAGAAGCTTCGGGGTATGCACACGCCTCCTCGCTTTCGGACGCCGCCCTTCGACGCGCAGCCGAAACCGTGCGCGCCGTGCATCGCGGCTACGGCGGAACCGTCGCCCTCCCCCTTCAGGCCGTCACGCGCCGTTTCTACATCGGCGACAACCCGTTGTCGTTGACGCCCTTCGACGCCAAGATCAAACTTTTGAGCGAAATCGACGCTTACGTGCGCGCTCGCGATCCGCGAATCGCCCAAGTCAGCATCTCGCTCACCGGCTCATGGCAAGCCGTGCAGATCATCCGCCCCGACGGCAAACGCGTCGCCGATTTACGGCCGCAAGTCCGACTCAACGTGTCCGTGGTGGTCGCCCAAGGCGATCGCATGGAGCATGGCTCCCATGGGGGCGGCGGACGAGTCCTTTACGATCTCTACCTTCAGCCGGAAACGTGGCGCGCCTTCGCCGATGAAGCCCTTCGTCAAGCCTTGGTCAACCTCGACTCCGTTCCCGCTCCGGCCGGAGAAATGACCGTGGTTCTTGGTCCGGGATGGCCCGGCGTTATGCTCCACGAAGCGGTCGGCCACGGATTGGAAGGCGATTTCAACCGCAAAAAAATATCGGCTTTCTCCAATCTGCTTGGAACTCAAGTGGCCGCGCGCGGCGTCACGGTGGTGGACGATGGAACCCTAGAACATCGGCGCGGCTCCCTTTCAGTCGACGACGAGGGAACGCCAACCCAATGCACTACGTTAATTGAAAACGGAGTTCTGGTCGGCTATATGCAAGACCGCATGAACGCCCGTCTGATGAATATGGCGCCCACCGGCAACGGAAGACGCCAAGGATACGCTCATCCGCCCCTCCCTCGCATGACCAACACAATTATGCGCAGTGGAAATTACGCGCAAGAAGACATCATCGCTTCCGTGAAAAACGGCCTTTACGCCGTCAACTTCGGCGGCGGGCAAGTCGACATCACCTCCGGAAAATTCGTCTTCAGCGCCTCCGAAGCCTACCTGATCGAAAACGGACGCATCGGTCCCGCCGTCAAAGGAGCCTCCTTAGTCGGCAACGGTCCAGACGTATTGACCCGCGTTTCAATGATCGGCAATGATTGCGCGCTAGACCCCGGCGTCGGCGTCTGCGGCAAGGACGGCCAAGGCGTCGCCGTCGGCGTCGGACAGCCGACTTTACGCATCGATGGCGTCACCGTAGGGGGAACAGCAACCTAAATAAACCACCTGCCCCCTCATTCGATAAGAACTCGCCCTTGTCGAGTTCTTTAAGCAAGGAGCAGCCCAATGTTTCTCGACTGCACACATCTCTTGGCCGAAACTCCGGCTTACCCGAGTTTCGGCGCCGCCGTCTGCGACATCGACGGCGACGGGGCTTTCGAGATCATTGTCACTGGCCATGGAGCGCCCAATCGGGCTCTCAAGTGGAACAAAGGCAGATTGGTGAATTGCACTCCAACGCCCTTAACCGATCCCTCTGGTTTCGCTCTGGCCGTCGCCGCCGCAGACATAGACGGAGATGGACGCGAGGAGCTTTATATCGTCAACGGTGAAAAAGATTCCAACATTCGAAAACAATCGGATCGACTATTCGCCTCTTTTGGCCAGAGGTGGCTGGATCTACTGGCTCAACCGGAAAACAACAAAGTCGTCAGCCCCTACGTCGGTCGCACAGTCGCTTGCCTCGACCGCTTCGGACGCGGGCGGTATGGTTTCGCCGTCGCCAATAATCGCGCCCCCATTACTCTTTATGAGCTGGATGCGCATGGGCAGCTTTCCGACGTCTCCGAAGACGCCGGAATCGATCTGATCGCCGTAGGAAGCGCATGCGCAGCACTCCCGTTAATCTCTGATCACATGGATTTGTTCGTCTCCAACGAGCACGGGCCCAATTTCTTATTCCGCAACCTCGGTGATGGAACCTTCGAAGACGTCGCGGAACGTTGGCCTCTGGCGGACGCGCGACAAGCAGGACGAGGAATCGCCGTCGTCGACGCCCCATACGATGGGCGCTTCGCACTGTTATGCGGAAATTGGGAGGGATCACATCGTTTATTTACACAACGCGGCGGGAGTTTTATCGATATTGCGCCATCGGACCTTTCTTTGCCCTCTCGCGTCAACGCAGTAATCGCCGCAGACTTCGACAACGACGGGTATGAAGAACTATTCTTCCACAACTTCGGTCAACCCAATCGGTTGTTCGGTTGGCGGCATGATCAGTGGCAAGAAATCGAAATCGGCGATGCGGCGGAGCCGCGCAATCACGGAGTCGGCGCCGTTGCATGTGATATCGATGGCGATGGGCGACTAGAATTGTTACTTTGTCACAATGAATCGACTTCTCATTCCGTGAGCGTATATCGAACACCGCAGAATAATAACGCTTGGGTGCGTGTTATGCCGCTGACGGCGGCGGGAGCGCCAGCTCGCGGCGCTATAGTGACATGCATTGCAGGGGGCCGAACTCAGCGCCGCGCAATTTGTGCCGGAGGAGGATACTTGAGCCAAATGGAGCCGACAGCTCATTTCGGACTGGGTCACGTAACGAATGTGGAAAAAATTGTAATCTTCTGGCCGAATGGAACAGAAGTCGTGATTAACGATCCGCCAGTTGGCCGCGTTTTAACCGTTCCCTATCCTCCTGAGTAGAAGTGATAAACGAAAACAACAGAATTAGATGGGTCCAGGGACTGTGTTCCTGGTCGCTGGGGATTATAAGGGGAGAGCGAAAGCTCCCCTTATTCGCGAAGCGATCCTCCTCTGGAACCGTTTGTCTGTGTGAACGGCCTCCGTAAGCGTCGAATACGAAGAGCCTGTCCGGACAGACCCTAAAGTCGGACAGCCCCTAAAGACGGCCGGTTTCCTGCAACCACGTCACAGCGTCACGAAACGCCTCAACCGCCGGACGCGCTCGATACCCCAACACCCGTTCCGCCTTAGCCGATGTAAAAAACATCTTCTTCCGCGCCATACGAACGCAATCCAAAGTCACCACAGGCTCGCGACCGCTCACCCAACGCGACCACCCTTCCGACGCCAGCGCCACCGGCAACAACACCCAATGCGGCAATCGCACCCGTGGCGCACAACGCCCCGTCAATGCCGCAATCATCGAAAACACCTCATAAAGAGATAGATTTTCTCCCCCCAAAATATAACGCTCGCCAACCAATCCTCTTTCGAACGCCAACAAATGACCTAATGCGACATCATCGACATGAACGATATTTAACCCTGTGTCAACATAGGCGGGCATTCGCCCCGCAGCCGAGTTAACGACCATTTTCCCCGTCGGCGTCGGCTTTATGTCTCGTGGCCCAACCGGAGTCGATGGATTAACGATCACCACCGGCGCCTTCTTCTCACGCGTCAACCGAAGAACTTCCTGCTCGGCCAGGAACTTCGAACGCTTATAATGACCAATCATTTGATCCAACGCAACCGGCGTCTCTTCATCCGCAGAGGCTCCATCGGGATTCATCCCCAGAGTGGCGACGCTGCTGGTGTACACAATCCGCGAAACACCCACCTCCACCGCAGCCGACAACAAATCTCGCGTAGCGTCGACGTTGATGCGATAAAGACTCTGTGGTTGCGGCGCCCATAACCGATAATCCGCAGCCACATGATACAGCGCCGAACACCCCACCAGACAACGGCGCAACGACACAGGGTCGGCAAGGTCTCCTTCAACGACTTCAACCGACATTCCATCCAAATTGGACCTTGGGCTCGACGCGCGCACTAAAACGCGAACTTTGTCCCCTCTCGCAATCAAACTGCGCGCCACGGCGGACCCCAAAAACCCCGTCGCGCCGGTCACAAGAGTCGTCACTCTCCATAACCCCTTATATCTTATTGTGACACAATCATCAATAACCAAACTTTATCTGGATTTTCTCTTTTCGCTTCCCTTCCTTTACCGTCTTCAGAGTAAACTGCTTGTAAAATGAAAAAACAACCGGTCTCATGGAAGCGTAGAAAGAAAACGCCAAATGCACATAATATACAAAGCGCTTGGACGAGGGGCTGTAAGAAAAGCGGACGCCTACATGGCAATACAATTTTTAACAGCGTTGATGACAGCCAGTATTATGACACCCCTTACGCAACCGGTCAAGGCTGAAGTCATTCACTTGAAAGCTGACAAATGGTGCCCCTATTTATGCGAACCATCTTCGCCAAAACCGGGGTACGCTATTGAATTGGCAAAAATCATTTTTGGACGTCGCGGCCACGAAATCAAATACCAACTCATGGAGTGGAAAGAGTCTCTTGAGCAAGCTCGCGAAGGCAAGATCAATGGCGTCGTCGGTTCTTCTGCGGTCCAGGGACGTGGCTTAATTTATCCTATTGAACCAATCGGAATTTCCGTCAACATTCTGCTGACTCGCAAAGGCGAACATTTTACGTATAACGCTCCACAATCATTACAAGGGAGACTTTTGGGCGTAATCGCCGGGTATGTGTACGAACCCGAACTTGATCGTTACATCGCCGCCAAACCAGAAAAAATTCAAACCGTGTCTGCCGATGAAACCGCATTGGATCAACTCTTGACGCTGTTGATGAGTCGGAAACTTGACGTCGTGGCCGAAGACAGCAACGTCGCAATCTCTAAAATCCGAGAATTGAAGCTCAACGATCAAGTCGAAATCACACATCGCTTTGATGAAGACCCGGTGTTCATCGGTTTTTCCGCAGCTCTGCCCACATCGACAGCCTACGCTCAGATATGGACCGAAGGAATGCGCGCAATGCGATCATCCGGAGAACTTCTAACAATTCTCAATCGTTACGGCATCCCGGACTGGCGTTAAAAAGCCTCTCCCTACAGCAAAATCAATAAACAGCATTAATAAAGTTGCAAAACAAACTTGACTCTTTCTCTAGGGCTTCATATATGGCTTAATCAGAAGGAGGTAAAACTGATAACATGGCCAGGTTAGCTCCCAGGTTAGCTCTCCGTAATTAATATTTTATTAAAGAATGTTTCTGAGTTCCGTCAGATCGTGTGTGTTATCCTTCTATCCGAGCAAAAATCGTACAATGGAATATAGTAAGGAGTAGCCAATCTTAAGATCAAGGTGTTTTCTTTGATGAATAGCGACTGAGGTTATTACAAAAATTTATATCTTCTTCCAGAAAGTCTCTTAAATCATCGCTGTCTTTTTAACCGCCACGCCCCAACTCGCTCGCTCCAACCAGCACCTGCTTCGATCCCCTCAACCAAGCGCCTATCGAGAAGCCGATCGCTTAAGCGGGAGAAATACTATGAGGTTAAGCACCCGAGGTCGATATGCAGTCATGGCGATCGTGGATATGGCCACTCACGGCGACGGTTATCCCGTCGCGTTGGTGGAAATCGCCGAACGGCAAGAGATTTCTCTCTCTTATCTTGAGCAATTGTTTTCGCGCTTACGCAAAAATGGGCTCGTCAACAGCGTGCGCGGCCCGGGAGGCGGCTATCTGTTGGCCCACCCTGCGGACAAAACTCGAATCTCCGACATTATCTTGGCGGTGGACGAACCAATTGAAACCTTGCGTTGCGCCTCGGACACGACCGACAGATGCCGCGATAAAACCGAAACAGGTCACTGCCTGACCCACGATTTATGGGAAGCGTTGGGACGACAGATTCACCACTTCCTCAGCGGAATCACTATAGAAGACGTAAAACAGAGGCGAATCAACGAAATAGCTCCCATACCGCCCCCCTTCGCCTCCTCTATGACGACGCACTCCAATTCCAAATAAACCCTCTCCCCGAAAGCAACAGCGACGTCATGGCGGCCAAATCCGCACCCCCAGAACCAGATTTCACCACAGAACGCCATCCGCCGCCGCGCGCCAATCCATTGCTGCTGGGACATGAAGAAGCGGAAAAAACATTACGCCAAGCATTCTCAAGCGCACGCATGCATCATGCATGGCTCATCGGCGGAGTCGGCGGGATCGGCAAAGCCACTCTTGCCTATCGCTTTGCGCGTTTTGCGCTGGCCGCCACCGCTGACGCCGCAGCTCTAGAGCCCATACGACAAAGCGTCGCCCGTTCCCCCATCCATCACGCGCCGCCCTCCCCATCCAACGGAGATTTGTTCGGCGGAGGAGACTTGTTCGCCGCCGCGCCGCCCCCTAAACGCCCTCCGGCCCCGCCGCCGCCGATAATCACGCAACCACCGATTCCAACGGCGTCGATTGATCCGAACTCTCTCCACCTTCCTCCCGAACACCCCGTCTTCCGCAGAGTTCGCGCAAGCGGACACGCGGACCTACTCAGTATAGAACGCAAGTTCGACGATAAACGCGGACGAATGAAAACCGAAATCGCCGTAGACGACGTGCGGGAAATCAATCGTTTTCTCCATCACTCGGCAGCCGAGGGCGGATGGCGCGTGGTCGTCATCGATGGCGTCGAACAGATGAACGCCAGCGGCCTCAATGCGATCTTGAAGGTTCTCGAAGAACCTCCCGCGCGGGCGTTGCTTTTGTTGGTGACGGAAACGCCCGGCGGCTTACTACCGACGATTCGCTCCCGTTGTCGCCCCCTGCTGCTGCGCCCACTGGACGAGGCCATTGTATTGGAGTTGCTGCGCCGCTATCGCCCCGACATGTCTTCTGAAGACCACATCACCCTGGCTCGCCTGTCAGAGGGAAGCATTGGACGAGCCTTAAACCTCGCCAACGCCGGCGGCGTGGCGCTTTATCGCGAAATCATCGCTTTGATCAGCGCCATGCCGAACGCCGATCCAAGCGCGCTCTCCGCCTTCGCCGAGCAAATGGCCCGCAAGGATGATGAAGAAACCTACGAAACCGTGGTGGATTTGCTGGAATGGTGGTTGGCGCGCCTCGCACGCGGCGCAGCATGCAATGACTCGCCGATCGAGATCACTCCGGGAGAAGCGGCGCTGGTCGAACGCCTGCGACGCAAACACGGACTTGAACGTTGGCTGGAGGTATGGGAAAAAGCGCGCCACTTGATCAACCGAGCCGACTATGCGAACCTTGATCGCAAACAGGCTGTTATGAGCGCCCTTTTGGCGGTGGACGCCGCTTTAGCGTAAAGATAAACTCGCTCCCAAGATATTCACAGATCAAACAAGGCTCCGGCCCTCGGCCTGAGGCCTTCCGTCGTTCCTCTGCCGAAAAACCTCCTCCGCCTTTACTGGGAATCGCGCGCCATGACCGAGAGCCGCCCATACTACGTGACCACCCCGATCTACTACGTCAACGACTCCCCGCACATCGGCCACGCCTACACAACTTTAGCGTGCGACGTTCTAGCGCGTTTTATGCGGCTGGATGGTCGAGACGTAAAATTCCTCACCGGAACCGACGAACACGGACAAAAAGTGCAAAAATCGGCGCAAGCCGCCGGAATAGCTCCTCAGACCTTCACCGATCGAGTTTCGCAGCGATTTCGCGATTTGCTGCCGTTGATGAACTACACAGCCGATGACTTCATCCGCACCACAGAGCCAAGACACGCCGCCTCCTGTCAAGCGTTATGGCGACGGCTCTCGGAAAACGGCCATATTTACCTAGGGTCATATTCCGGTTGGTACGCCGTGAGAGACGAAGCGTTCGTAGGCGAAGACGAGCTGCGCGACGGCCCAAACGGCAAAAAAATTGCGCCAAGCGGCGCCGAGTGCGAATGGGTGGAAGAATCCAGCTATTTCTTTCGGCTGTCGGCTTGGCAAGAGCCTCTGCTTGATTTCTATGCGAAAAATCCCGACTTTATCATGCCGTCGGGAAAGCGTAATGAAGTCGTCGCCTTCGTCAAAAGCGGACTGCGCGATCTTTCAATCAGCCGCACCGTGTTCGATTGGGGAATACACATTCCCGACGACGATCGTCATGTAATGTATGTTTGGCTCGACGCTTTGACCAATTACATCACCGCCGTTGGTTATCCGAACACAGACGCCGGCTCCGATTACGCCCGCTATTGGCCCGCCGACGTTCACATGGTCGGAAAAGATATTCTACGCTTCCACGCCGTTTATTGGCCCGCATTCCTTATGGCCGCCGGATTGCAACCTCCACGTCGCGTGTTCGCGCACGGCTGGTGGACGATCGAAGGCCAAAAAATGTCGAAGTCGCTTGGAAACGTGGTCTCGCCGGAGACTCTGGTCAATACTTACGGACTTGATCAGACCCGCTACTTTTTGATGCGCGAAATTCCTTTCGGAAATGACGGCGATTTCTCCCATCGCGCAATGACACACCGCATCAACGGCGATCTTGCGAATGATTATGGGAATCTGGTTCAGCGCGTATTATCAATGATCGCTAAAAACTGCGGTGGAGTGGTTCCTCAACCGGGACTATTCACCGAAGCCGATCAGCGCCTGCTCGACGCAGCCGATGCTTTGTTGAAAACGGCTCGCGAAGAGATGTTGGTTCAAGGATTTCATAAGGCGCTCGATGCTTTGTGGGCTGTGGTTGGTTCCGCCAATCGCTATGTTGACGAGCAGGCGCCGTGGGCTTTACGCAAAACAGATCCGGCGCGTATGGCGACGGTTCTGTATGTATTGGCGGAGACTATTCGATACTTGGGGATTCTGACGCAGCCGTTCATGCCGGAGTCCTCGGCGCGAATTTTGGATCAATTGGCGATTCCTCCGGATGAGCGCGGGTTTGAGAGTCTCAATCCGAAATTTGCTCTGCGAGCAGGAACGCCGTTACCGGCGCCGCAAGGCGTTTTCCCACGCCTTCAAGACCCGGAAGCCGAAAAAACTGAGAAAAACGAGAAGCCTCAGAAGAAGCAAAAGAACGAACAAAAAACAACGAAAACAAATAAGAGCGAGTGAAAAAGCACAACAGAAAATTAGAAGGGTCCAGGGACTGTGTTCCTGGTCGCTCGGGATCATAAGGGGGGAGCGAAAGCCCCCCTTATTCGCGAAGCGATCTTTTCCCCGGAATTTTTGATCTGATTTTTGGTCTTTGGCCCTTGGTCTCTTTGCCCTTGGTCTTTGTCTAATGGTTATGTTGACGATCCAGATTGTTTATAGAGCGTCTAGAGCGCCTACACAACGATTGCAGTCTTGTGAATTCATGAATTTCTATCAATTCCAGAAGAAGATCGCTTCGCGAATAAGGGGGGCTTTCGCTCCCCCCTTATAATCCCGAGCGACCAGGAACACAGTCCCTGGACCCTTTTAATTTATTTTTATTATTGTTTCTATTATTGTTTCTATTATTGTCTCTATTATTATAGCTGCTGTTATCTTTGCCGTCATTCAAGCGTCAATACGCCTTCGCAAAAATCGCGTCCCGCGTCGCCAGAACACCGGATAAAATACAAGTCCCAGGCTCTCCGTCTTGATCAAACGGAATGCACCGCACAGTAACTCCCATCTCATCCAGAACCGCCAAAGTCGCAGGGTCTCCCGACCACTTAGCCCGGACAAAACAACGAGTCAAAGAATCTTCACCCGAGAACATTTCTCGGAAGGCTTTCGGATCAGAAACCGAAACAATACGAGATTCAGTGTAGGTCTTGGCCTGCTTGAACAAAGAATCCTGTATCTCTCCCAAAGTCTGCTCAATATCGGCGATGAAGGTCTCCCGAGGAATAAAAGCGGCTTTCAACTCTCCATCACGACGAATAGCGGCCACAGACCCCTTGGCGACGTCTTTAGGACCGATCTCGCAGACAATCGGAGTCCCTTTTTTGACCCACTGCCAACGCTTCTCCACTGATGGAATGTCTCGACGATCAACAATAACCCGCACCGGCTCGCCCGCAAAAGTCTTACGCTTCAGCTCGATCTCAAGGTCTTTAATAAAGGCCTCGACCGAGGAAGCGTCTTCAGCATTGCGAATAATGGGAACCAAAGCAATATGACGCGGCGCAATGCGCGGCGGCAACCGCAATCCGTTATCATCGGCGTGAGCCATAATCACACCGCCGATCAAGCGAGTCGACACGCCCCAGGATGTCGTGTAGGCGTGTTCCGTTCCTCCCTCGGCGGACTGATACACGATGTTCGAAGCCTTGGCGAAGTGCTGACCGAGATAATGAGACGTTCCGGCTTGCAGAGCCTTGCCGTCCTGCATCATGGCCTCGATGCAATAGGTGTCGTCGGCGCCGGGAAAACGCTCATGCGGCGGCTTTTCGCCGGTAATGACCGGCAGAGCCAGAACCTCCTCGGCGAAAGCGCGATAAACATCAAGCATCCGCATGGTTTCCTCGCGCGCTTCACTCTCGGAAACATGAGCGGTGTGGCCTTCCTGCCACAGAAACTCAGCCGTCCGCAAGAAAATGCGGGGCCGCATCTCCCAACGCACGACGTTTGCCCACTGATTGATCAACACCGGCAGATCACGGTATGACTTGACCCAGCGCGAGAACGCCGCGCCGATGATGGTCTCTGAGGTGGGACGCACCACATAGGGCTCTTCCAACTCGCCATCAGGAACCAATTTTCCGTCTCGACTCACGAGCCGATGATGCGTGACGACCGCCATTTCTTTGGCGAACCCGTCAACATGCCGCGCCTCTTTTTCGAAATAACTCAAAGGAATGAACAACGGGAAATAGGCGTTGTCGTGCCCGGTCTCTTTGATCCGACGATCGAGGTCTCGCTGAATCAGCTCCCAGATTCCATAACCCCACGGCTTAATGACCATGCAGCCACGCACATCGCGCGCGCTCTCGGCCATATCGGCCGCTTTGATGACCGCCTGATACCAATCGTTGAAGTTCTCGGAGCGAGTGGGCGTCACCGCCGTCGTAGACTTTTTGTTCGACATATAGATATTCAACCTCTCCTCAGAGCCCGGCCTTGGCAGACCACAGCGTGTCTAGCATTTGCCAATCAGGGAAGCAACCTCGCGCCAATCTCACCCTTTGCTCTTGAGAGCGTCATTTGCCCAAGAGGAAACATCCCCCATCCTTAATAAGCGCAGCATACCGAAGATTAGCCGGAACAGGATGTTATATCAGTGATTCAGCTCAAATCAGCTCAAATAGGAATCGATGCTGTAGTCTCCGCTCCGTGTGAACAATCCCACCCTAACAAGATAATCAAGAAGCGAGTATCCAAAGAATAATCATTTCGTCTCGCTCAACCTTAATCCAAAACCTCTCCCTTTATCCGTTTTGTTTTCTAACCGGCCTTGCCAATCAGGGGCGGTTCCGGCTATTGGATGGGGGCGGAATCACTGAAAAAAAGGGATACCAGACGATGAGCGCCATCACCGAAATTCGCGCGCGCGAAATCCTGGATAGTCGCGGCAACCCGACGGTGGAGGTCGATGTTGTCCTCGAATCCGGCGCTTTCGGTCGGGCCGCCGTTCCCTCCGGCGCCTCGACTGGCGCGCACGAAGCGGTCGAGCTGCGCGACGGCGATAAAAACCGATATTTGGGAAAAGGCGTGCGCAAAGCCGTGGAGTCCGTCAACGGCGAAATCGCCGACGCGCTATCCGGCTTAGACGCCAACCATCAAATCGGCATCGATTACCTGATGATCGAGCTGGATGGAACTCCCAACAAGGCTCGTTTGGGCGCCAACGCCATTCTCGGCGTCAGCCTGGCGGTAGCCAAAGCCTCTGCCGATGAAGCGCGGTTGCCTCTGTATCGTTACGTGGGCGGCTCCTACGCCCGCACCTTGCCGGTCCCGATGATGAACATCATCAACGGAGGCGCACATGCGGACAACCCAATCGATATCCAAGAATTTATGATCATGCCGGTCGCGGCGCAATCGGCCTCTGACGCCATCCGCATCGGCGCCGAGGTGTTCCACGCCCTTAAGAAAAAGCTCAAAGACGCCGGACACAACACAAATGTCGGCGATGAAGGCGGATTCGCGCCAAATCTGGCCTCCACCGAAGAAGCGATCGGCTTCGTGATGAAAGCAATCGAAGCCGCCGGATATAACCCCGGAGACGACGTGATGCTGGCTTTGGACGCCGCCTCCACCGAGTTTTTCAAAGACGGAAAGTATCATCTCCACGGCGAAGGCAAGGTCCTCGATTCGGCCGCCATGGCTGCTTATTGGGAGTCCTTGGTCGGACGCTATCCGATCATCTCGATTGAAGACGGCATGGCTGAAGACGACTGGGACGGATGGAAGATTTTGACCGACGTCATCGGCAAAAAAGTGCAACTCGTCGGCGATGACTTATTCGTCACCAATCCAACGCGCTTGAAAGACGGAATCGCCAAAAAGGTCGCCAATTCGATTTTGGTGAAAGTCAACCAAATCGGCACCCTCAGCGAAACGCTGCAAGCGGTCGACATGGCTCACAAGGCGGGATACACCGCCGTGCTCTCACACCGTTCGGGAGAGACGGAAGACTCCACCATCGCCGATCTAGCCGTAGCCACAAATTGCGGCCAGATCAAAACCGGGTCTTTGTCGCGTTCTGACCGACTGGCCAAATATAATCAGCTCATTCGCATCGAGGAAGCTTTAGGCAACGTCTCTCTATATGCAGGAAAATCGATCCTGCGCAGCTAACGCAACGTCAGCGACCAACACGCCCCGTGCGGAGAGAGGCTTCGACGCTCCCCGCACGGCGGATACAAGGATGGAGCGCCAGGCGCCAGGACGGGGCGGCGAGGCGCTGGCTTTTCTCTCCTTGTTTTTCCCTTTCTTTTTTTCCTTGGCCCTCCGCATTTTCGAGCAAACGGAATGCGCTACCCTGCACGCACTTGAGCAATGAAACCTTCGACCGCTCGGCGTAGGATTTCGGCCTGACGGGTTAGACCGGCCGCCCCCGACAACCCGTCGTTGGCCAGACGGCCTGTTTCCTCGGCGGCGTGAGAAACATCACTGATGTTGGCGGAAACTTGGCGGGTGCCTTGAGCCGCCTCCTGAATGCTGCGAGCGATTTCTTGCGTTGCCGCGCCTTGCTCTTCCACCGCTGAAGCAATCGTGGTGGCGATTTCGCTCATGCGAGTAATGGTGGATGTAATGCCCCTAATCGCGCCGACAGCGGTTCCCGTCACCCCCTGCATCTGCGCCACCTGAGACTGAATGTCGTCGGTTGCTTTAGCCGTCTGATTGGCGAGGTTCTTGACTTCGCTCGCCACCACGACGAAACCCTTTCCGGCTTCTCCGGCCCGCGCCGCCTCGATGGTGGCGTTGAGCGCCAACAGATTGGTTTGGCTGGCGATGTTGTTGATCAGCCCGACCACTTCACCGATTTTCTGCGCCGCTTCGGTCAAACTGGCGACGGTTTGGTTGGTGCGATTGGCTTCATCCACCGCCGCAGAAGCGATTCGAGTGGATTCTCCGACCTGGCGACCAATTTCCGACACCGAAGACGCCATTTCTTCCGTAGCCGAGGCTACGGTCTGAACATTGGCGGTCGCCTGCTCCGCCGCCGAAGCGACGAGTATGCATTTCTTGCTGGTCTCACCGGCGGTGCGAGATAAAGTTTGCGCGTTCGTCTGCATATCACGAGAGGCCGTGAGCACCTCAGAAACTACGCTTTGAACACTATTCTGAAACTGATCGGCCAGCCGCAGCATAGCTTGGCTTTTTTCCAACTCGGCCTGACGTTTCTGCTGCTCCTGAGCATTGCGCATCTGCTCTACTTCTAAGGCATTATCCTTGAACACCTGCACTGCCCGCGCCATTTCCCCCACCTCATCGCGATTATCGAGCGCAGGCGCCGTAACTGTCAGGTTTCCGCTGGCGAGCGCCGTCATCGTCACGGTCATCTTCTTGATCGGCTCCGTGATCGAACGGCTGACCACCAAAGCCAACAGCACGCCAAACGCCAACGCGCCCGCAGATAAGCCGAGAGACCGCAAAATGGAGGCGTCAAAATCCTCCTGAATGCTGGCGCTGTCGACGCTCATGGCCTTTTTCTGGGACTGGACAATCTTATGCGCTAATTCACCAACCTCTTGGGCGAGACGAGCCATAACTCCGTTGATCATTTCATGCGTGTCGTGAGTCGCCACGGCAAGCTCGTTGAACGCCGCCAAATAGCGTTGAGCCAGAACCTTACCCTCTTCCGCCAACTGACGGCGAGCGGAGTTGGATAACCTCTCATGTAACTTACCAACCGCCTCAATATACTCAGCGAACTTAATCCGAGTCAGCTCAAATTGACGAGAATCATTATTATAAATGAATCGCGTCGCCTCCAACCGAGCCAGCATCAGTTTTTCCTGCACGATCCCCGCCAACGCCGCCACCTCGAAATCCCCATCCGCCATAGCCGCGCGAACGATTTCCGAGATATCCGCCTGAGCCTTCATGCCGATCGGATGCATGCTTTCCTCGACCAGCTTTTCCCGCTTAGTCCGCAAAACCACCAGGTCTTTGACCTTGGCCGCGTAGCTTTCGATCAGATCGAGGATTCTCTCCATAGTGGCTCGGCGTTCTAGATTGACGGCGGTCGCAATCGCATAACGGAGAGCCTCTATCGTCTCTTTGTGCTCGTTACGCAGAGCAATCAGAGCCTTCTCATCCCCCTCATCAACGTAAATGCGAACATTGCGACGCATCTCGGTAAATGAGCCTTCAACGCCCGTCACCAACTGCGCGCTCGCTGCGACTTTCTCGAACATAAGGAAGCTGCTTCTTGCCTCACTCACGCCACGCCAACCACTCCAAGCCACCGCGAACAACAAACAGAGCACGACAACAAAACCGAAACCAATTCTCACGCCGATCGAATATCGACCGGCAACACTTTGCAAAGACATGGCTGTTTTCCTTTTATTATTTTACGGCGCCAGAAGCTATTCAGAAGCTACGATGAAATGCGCTTCCGGTCCCATAAGGTTATTCAAAAGAAACAGCCGACCGGAAAGCATCAGTTCGCCTCCCAAACCAAATAACGCTCTATGGAATCCATTTCTTAATTTTTTAAGAAATTCCAACAACACAACGGCGACGCCCCCCCCGAGAACCACTGCGCCTACCGAATAACCGGCTTCAACCAATCCACAACCTTCGCCACCGACGCCGGATGCTGCTGCTCATCCTTTGCGCCTTCCTCAACATACGCCCCCCCCCCCTATCCCGCCCTCGTCATATCCCCGGCCCTCCGCCAAAAAAGCCGGAAGCGCAGGCATCGTCTGACGAACGACAGAAACCGAAGAAGAATTCGAATGTAGCGCCCGCACTCCCGAAGCTCGGTCTGCGCCCAAACCGTTCAAAAGAACGCCGCTTCGACGACCGCTCCCCCCAACGCCGCCAAACAACGGCCCCCCAGACGGAGCTTTTTCATCCAGACTGCGCGCATAATCCCTCATTTCAATCAACGCCGCCACAGCGCGCTCTAACAACGGCATCACACGCACAGGATCGCTCAACCCATCTTGCCCCAACGCCGCCAGCCCTTGCCGTAAAGCCTCAACCTCTTCTTCCACTTTCGCGCGAAAACGACCAACGTCGGCGCCAATAATCTTACGCTCTTCGCGCAAACGCTCGCGCTCTTCACGCAAGCCGGACAATTCACAGGCGAGGCGAAGCTGCTGGAAATCGAAATGTGAAGCCGCATCCGGTTCAGGGCTACTTTCCGAAGCCGTCAAGTCTCCCTCCCTTTTCCATACGCTTCCATCCATACGTCCATAACGCCGTTCCGAACCACAACGCGCAACGCGCGTTCTCCACATCGACGACGCATGCGAACCCAACCGCAAAATATCGTCTACGCTACAAGCTCCAGAAGTCTATTGTACCATATTCCCACCAACCGACGATACGGGAAGAGTGTAAACATCCACAGGAAATCATTTGCCTCTCAACGCGGGCTGTCCTATTTTTCCCACCGTTGAACTGGACTTCGCCTCGTCGCGCTCTTCTATGTCGAAAACGCGCTCGGCGACAAAGACGGTGATAATGCGTTGACGACGGATCAGCCCTCTCCTTCCGCGACTAAATGTCAGCGTTCCGTCGATGATCCGTCCCTCCCCCTTGGCGGAACGTCCACACAGAACGCGCTTCAATGCGTGCGACGGTGGCACACTGAAATTTCAGTTCTGCGCGAAGGAGGCGCAAGTTGGGAGGAAATCGCTGAAATCCTCGACAATCACGGCCTAGGGGCCGCCGGAGAGCAACCTTTCACGGCTGGAGCTCTGCGCTCCGCTTTTTTTATGGTTGGACTGGAAATTCGCCAAAGCGGCATGTTGGGCAGCGTTTCGACTTCATTGACGTTTTCGCCTCTCACGCCGTTATTGCAAGCAAACGCGACGTCATGTTCCGTCGCTGCTTCCACACCATTGCTTCTCACGGAAGAAACGGCGACGCAAAAGCCGCATCCACAGCAAAACGCCCCCTCCTCACCCGAGTCGCCCTTCTCTAACGAAATCGACATCCCACCAATCGCGTCGAGTTCATCCCTTTCTACGCCCCCAACGCCGCCTCCGATCGCCGAACATTGCTCCACTGAGCCAGCCGCGACCGAACCGCTTGTCGCCGCTCCGGTTTGGACACCGACACAAGAGGATACTCTCCGCGTGGATATCCCCACAGAACCCGACCGGACGCCAGACGCCTTGAAAGAGCCGGAGATTATAGAAAACACCAATACAGAAAACGCCTCCATTGTGGGTGTTCCGGCGATGGACGCTCCTACAGTCAACCCAATCCTCCCTCTTTTCACATCCCCGATTTCAACGCAACCGACCTCTTCCGCCGAAACGCCGGCGCAACTGCCGCCAACAAAACGAGCCGCTATAGCCGCCACAGAAAATTGGTTCGCGCCACAGATTTGTTCTGCAACAGAACATAAAGAGACAAGGGGTGTCTCTCCGAGTCCGCCTATCATCGAAGCAACCATCACCGAACCCGTCATCTCCGCCGTCACTGAAGCGACCTCCATCGAAGCCGCTCCCCAAACCGACGCGCCAAGTGAAAGTGAAAACGACAACGCCGCCCTCCAAGACGCCCCCGTCATCGTCGCCACACCGGCTTCTTCCATTGAGGACGCCTCAGAGACTTCATCGGTTTGCCCTCTTTCCGCTCCTCCTGTCGCCGAGGCCGAGGAAGTCCCTTCCGCAGCGTTGCCGCCTCCCCCGTTTACAGAAGAACGCCCTCTTCCTCCCCCCGCCTCTGTCCGCTCCACGACGAAAGCCTCGAAAGACTTGGACTTGTTGATGCCTGCGCCGTTCGATCCGCCCAGGCCAGTCACCGGATTCAAGCCTCCGCCACTTGGACCGAGCATCTTCGATAAAGTCGCCTTGGATCACAAGCCCCCCCCCCGATTCTCCGAGCCGCCATCCGAGTCCGCAGCCGCGCCTTGTCCACCGCAGTCCTCCGTTTCACCGACGCCCATCACACGCCACAAATCCGCCATGTCTTTCGACTGGACTCGCCCAACGACATCAAGAAAATAACCCCATGCGCCGCGTATGTCCCGCCATCGTCGCTCCCATGCGACAAAGCGCGGCCTCGCCGAACCGATTTTTACCGCCAAAGCCGGAAATAACGATCAAGAATAAAAAAACAAACGTCAATGATGATCGGCTATCCATTAAACTGATTGAAACAAACACCTCACGATTGAAAGGTTGAACAATATGCTGGGATCGATCCTTGTTCTGAACGATCGAGGCGGAGTCGGAAAGACTCTGCTGTCTCATCATCTTCTCGCGACCGCCGTCCTTGAAGGGTTGTCTTTGCGGGTTGTGGAATATGAAGTCAACGAGCGCTTGGCTCGTCTATATGGTCCGGAACTGGTCGAACACCGCCGCATCAGCCAAGATTTCGTCAACTTGATGGGCGCCGGCGGCGACGGATTCTTTGAGTTCTGGGATTCTATCGGTCCGGAACTGCAACGTGGCGGTCGCCTATACGATTTCGGCGGAAACATCAGCCAATGGTTCTTCAATTGGGCTGAAGTCTCTGGTTTTGACTATTACGTTGGCGACGGCTCCCGTTTGACCTTCATGGTCCCGGTCACGGTTGACTTAGCCTCACTGCAAACAGGCATGGCCACGCTGGAGCGAGTCGCAGCTATTGCGCCGAACGCCAAGCGGGTTCTGGTTGAGAACGGTTTTTCCGGTCCGTTTTCGCAATTAGAAGAATCCCATTACGCTCGCCGCAAAGCCGAAATGGTCGAGCGTGAGAACGTCACCGTAATATCCATGTCGCCCTGCACAGCTCCAGCTTGGGCGCGCCTCACGGGCCATCGCCTGGAACAGGTCGCCAATATGACGCGCGAGGATCTGGTGCGTTTGGGTATGTCGCCGCCGGTGGCCTCACGATCGCTGATCGTCATTCATGAGTGGTTACGCAACATGCGCCAATCGCTCAGCCCGTATTTGATCGATGCGTTCCGCTCCACCCCGCCCGGCGCTTCTCCACGCAACAACAGTTCTCGCCAAAACATCGTTTAAAGTCCATAAAACCAAATGGATACAGGAACACAGCCCCTGTATCCATTTGGTGTTTTTTATACTCCGTCCAATCGAGAACCCGAAAGAAAACCTCCAAAGGAATCGGGGCTCCGCCCTCGACCCGCCAAAGGCCCGGAGGCCTTTGGAAACCATGACTTGGAGTTTGTGACAGCCGAATGAAAGTGGGCCGTTTCAATTCGGGAAGGCCACATGATTCTCGAGTTCTCAACCGAACGGAATATACATTAACGCATATTAACGATGTCAACACAACTTATTAAAAAAGGGAGCCGTTGGCTCCCTTTTTTAATAAACGCTTTCGCAAAAATTCACTTGATTTTTGCTTCCTTAAAAAGGACATGCTGACGCTTAACCGGATCATATTTCCGGAATTCAAGCTTCTCGGTGGTTTTTTTAGGGTTTTTCTTTTTCACATAGAAGAACCCGGTTCCCGCCGAGCTAAGCAACCGAATAAGCACTGTGTTCTGTTTTGCCATGACTCTTTCAGATCCTGTCGCCGACTGCCGGTTTCCGCCACCCGAAACGGCAGCGCGAAGGTGGCAGAAAATGATGGTGGAGAATAGCTATTCACGTCCGCCTGTCAAGACTACAATCAAACTGAAACAAACTCTAACGCCGACAAACGAACAAACCAACATAGAAAAGGACACCCCAGGCCAGACATCACAATAAATTACGAGAGCCCAGGAATCAACCAGCATCCCTTAGAGGACGTCCTTCCGAAAACAAACTTAACGCTCTGCAACCATGGTCATAGCCAAAGCCAAAGCGCTTTGATACAATCCCTGATCGTTGAGCATTTTCTCTGCGACCGACCAATCCAGCTCCGGCTCATGGGCCTTCCACGGACAAGTTTCCCGCAATCTGGCCAACGCGTTTTCATCCTCCGGCGCCGCTGCGCGCCACCGCGCAAACGCCGCCGGAACATTGAGTCGCCCATCACGCAAAGGACTCAGCACTTCCTCAGCGTCACGCTGGCTATGGCTGGTGCAAACCGTCGGCTGCACGCCTTGTCGATGCAGCGTATATCCCGACGGAGCATATATCCTAGACCACGTCAAGAACAATTCGCCATCGTTGGGCAATCGCGTAACCGTTTGAACACTCCCTTTGCCGAACGAAGAAGCGCCAATCACCACGGCGCGACTACGATCTTGAAGAGCCGCCGCCACCACCTCGGACGCCGACGCCGATCGACCATCGACCAACACGATCAAAGGCGCGCCTTCCAACAGATCTTCGCCGTTGGCGTCGAATCTCTGCCAACTATCGGGATGCCGTCCTCGCGTAGAGATGATTCGGCCATGAGGGATGAACAATTCAGAGACCGCCACCGCCTGATCCAGAAGGCCGCCCGGATTGCCGCGCAGATCCAAAACATAGCCTCTGGCGCCCGCTCCAAGCGCGGCTTTGGCCGACAACACGGCGGCGCGCAGATTGGCTGACGTCGAAGCATTAAAACGCTCGATTTTAAAGAATCCGACTTGTTTCTGAATCGTCGCGGTGACGGTGTTGGGAATGACTCGCTCCCGGCGAATCGTAATGGTCAGCGTCTGCCCTACCGGAGTCGAAGCAACGTCCGAAACGCCGACTATCGGCGCAACAACCGCCACGAAGGCATCCACCGCACTATCGCTCACATTGTTATTATTGGCGCTCACATTGTTGGCGCTTACATTATTGGCGTTCACATTGTTGAACGCTTCACTCGGAATCAACACGGTCAAACTGACTTGACTGCCGGGGGCTCCACGCAGATGATCACGGACCTCATGCACGGTCATGTTCAGAGTGGGGGCGCCATCGATCGCCATAATCAGAGATTTTTCACGCACGCCCGCACGTTCGGCGGGCCCCTGAGCCAAAACATTGCGAATGACGAAGGAATTCCCCTGGCGATCGATAGAGATGCCGATTCCGCCGTAGCCTTCACGTTGAGCGCGTTCATTCCCCGCGCGCTCAACGCCGGTGTAACGAGAGTAAGGGTCAAGATCAGAAACGACGGCGTCGAACACCGCCTGATAGATATGCTCCGAGCTTGCGTCACGCAACGGAGCCGAAACTTGACGCATTCGCTCGATGGCGCGCATGGTCACGGCGGCCCACCCGGCGGCGTCGTCAACCCCGGAGCGGTTGAAATCACCCAGAGCCCGCCCGCCAACCGACACGCGAATCGTCTTTGGCTGGCGTTCGACGCGCACCGACCCATCGATGACCCGCAAACCGGCCAGACCATCTGAAGCCAAACGCCCCAAATCCACCGGCTTCAAATAAATTTCAGCGATTCGGCTGTATCCGACGGCGAACACTTGCTCGGAAACGCCGCTGGACGGTGCGGCCATCGTCCGAATGTCGGCGGCGCAACCGCACACCAAACCAAGGATGACGACCACCCCTGCCGCCCACCCACGCAGATGTCTCAAGCCGCAATCCGATCTGCCCATAACACGCCGTGCGACGCCTCTCTCCTCGCGGCGGACACCTGAAATTCGGTTGGTGTCGACGCCCCCCCATGAACAAACCGCTTGTTCCCGCTCTGACTTTATCCAGGTCCGCATTTTCTGCGCTTGACGCCGACCGCCGCAGACTGCAACCGCCTTGATCAACCCCTCAACGAATTGCGTTTTTCCAATACATCCACGCCACAAAGACGCATATTAATCAAAACCCATTTTAAAAAAATCATTATGCTCTACTCCTTCGCCTTCTTCCCAAACAAGGCGTTCTGCAATTGCTCCAGGGAAGAGCAACTTCCACCCCAAAAAAACAGCCCACCCAAACCGGACAAAAATTTACAAACCATCAACAATACGGTAACGATTTCTTTATTTTTTTTCGCACATATTTCTGAATCGTGTAAGAACAAGCGCGGACCAAGAACAAAAGAGAACGCCCAATGAAGGTGGGAACCAAACAAGATTTAGCCTCAGCACAAATTTTAGCCTCAGCACAAGGCGGCGCCACGAGATCTACGACGCCTTCCACTCTGCTCTCCATCCTCAACGGAAGAGAGCCAAATCGCAAGCCCCCCGCGCGTTGTTTTCATCGCCGTGTGCTTTTCCCCCCACGGACTGATGCTTTATTATCACAAGGCAAAGTTTGTCGCGCCAACTTTTTACCCGAGACGGAAGAATCTTCACTCTCTTTGGCCCCAAGCGCAAACAAAATAGATCCCGCCAGAGGGTCGGCCTCAACCAAACGAACGCGCAACAACATCCCCAAGCGGTAAGCCCCCCCATATTTCTTCCCAATAAGAGAATGTCTTTTCTCGTCATGCTCGTAATAGTCATTCGGCAAGGCGCGGACAGGCAACAATCCGTCAGCCCCAACATCGTCCAAACGCACGAACAACCCGAATCGAGTCACGCCGCTCACTCGCCCCTGGAAAACGGCGCCGACCCGATCGGCCAAATAAGCGGCGCAAAAACGATCAACCGTTTCACGTTCAGCGGAGGCGGCTCGCCGTTCCGTCATTGAAATATGCTCTGCGATCGTTTTCAAACGCCCGGCCGACTCGTCATCCAAACCGTCTTGGCGATCCGGACCAAACCCTAGAGCGCGAACCAACGCGCGATGCACAATGAGGTCGGCGTAGCGCCGAATCGGCGAAGTGAAATGCGCGTAACGAATCAAAGCCAGACCAAAATGACCGATATTGTTCGGACTATACACGGCCTGCGCCTGACAACGGAGAATCATTTCGTGAATTAACGGAGCCTCTGGACGCTCGGCGGCTTGCTCCAAAATACGAGAGAACAATGTCGGACGTAGAACTTGCCCCTTATCCAGCGTGTACCCAAGACCACGCAAGAACACTCGCGCATTTTCCAGCTTTTCCTTCGCCGGCTGATCGTGAATACGATACATACAAGGCGTTTTATGATTTTCCAAAGTCTCGGCGGCGGCGACATTGGCGGAAATCATGAACTCTTCGATCAAGCGATGACTGTCATAATGCGGCCTCACTCCGATCCCGGCCACCAGCCCTTCGGAGTTCAAATGAATCTGACGCTCCGGCAAATCCAAATCGAGCACGCCTCGCCGTTCGCGCGCCGCCTTCAAAGCCTCATAGGCTCCAAACAGAGGCCTAATCACCGTCTCCATCAACGGCGCGGTCACATCGTCCGGAGCCCCCTCATGAGCCTGCTGCGCCTGTTCATAGGTCAAGCGCGCAGCAGAGCGCATCAAGCCGCGCTGGAAACGATGACGCATGACGGTTCCGCTACGATCCAGCCACAGCTCCACCGCCAAGCAAGCGCGCTCTTCACCCGGCTTCAACGAACACACGCCGTTGGAGAGCGCCTCCGGCAACATCGGCACAACGCGATCGGGAAAATACGCGGAGTTCCCGCGCTCGAACGCGGCGCGATCCAATACAGACCCCGGTCGCACGTACCACGCAACATCGGCGATCGCCACCATCAAGCGCCACCCACCACGATTGGCGGGATCGGAATCGGGCTCCGCCCACAC
Source organism: Azospirillaceae bacterium (assembly GCA_963575675.1). Lineage (GTDB taxonomy): Bacteria > Pseudomonadota > Alphaproteobacteria > Azospirillales > Azospirillaceae > CAUYUA01. The sequence goes on along the minus strand of CAUYUA010000044.1, from coordinate 6,782 downwards.
TGCGTCATCGAAATCGCGCGCGTCCGCTCCGTCGATCGTCACCAACGGCAAATCGCGCAAATCGATTCGTCCCTCCAAACCAGGCGGACGACAACGCTCGGCCTCGGCCAACGCCGGGCTCGGAAACGTCGTCGGCAAACCATGAGCGTGAATCGCAATCAGGCTCATCGTGTTCGGAGCGTCGCAGCGTCCCAAACGATCAACGACTCGCGCCTGCCGCAATCCATACCGCGACGACTCCAACAATTCGACCAGAACCAAATCTCCGGCTTCGGCGCCTCCGGTTTCAGCGGCGGGAACGCTCAATTCGGAACGATTGCGACGCTCTGTGGCCTCTACCCGCCCGCCATGCGTCGTCGGTCGAAACACTCCCACAAGCTGAGAAACGGAGTCGTCCAAACGACGCAGCGTTTGACCTTCATATTGGCCTTCCGACAAACGTCGAAGGCGCGCAAGAACTTTTTCTCCGCGTCCCAGCGCCGGATGGCCGCGTTTCTCCGGTTGCATGTAGATGACAGGGGCGGTTTGACCTTCGGGAAGATGGAACGGACGCGCAAGAACTTCGCCATCGACGTCGACTCCGGAAACCACCACGACCGAGACCTCCGGCAGAGAAGCCGGCGGCGCCACGCGGCGACCGCGATTGCGCTCCAGAGCGCCATCGCGCTCTAATTGACGCAACATTTCTTTGAGGGCGATGCGATCATCGCCATAAAGATGAAACGCGCGAGCGATCTCTCGCTTTCCGACCGGGGCCGGACTTTCGCGGATGAATTCCAGAACAGCTTCACGACTTGGAAACGGCTTGCGAATCACTCTCTCGGCCTTATCGGTTGGAGCATGTTGTGACATAAAGGGTCCAGGGACTGCGTTCCTGGTCGCCGGGGATCATAAGGGGGGAGCGAAAGCCCCTCTTATTTGCCGTAAGGCAAAGTACGGAGTTCGCCTTACGGCGATAAGGGGGGCTTTCGCTCCCCCCTTATGATCCCCGGCGACCAGGAACGCAGTCCCTGGACCCTTTTAATTTCCATTCGGAATGATCAACGAGAATCAGCAATCAGCAACAAAGATCAGCTCGGTTTAGGCTTGTTGTCGCCGGAACTCGGCTGAATTTGCTCCGAAGGCGCAGACGGACGCGGAACGCCGGTCCCCGAAGGCGGCATCGCCGGCGGCTGCGCCTTCCCACCAGACGCCGGATCATTCGATTTCCGCCGTTTGGCCGGCTCATCCTTCAACGATTGATACACCGCCTGCGCAAAACGAGTCAGTTGCTCGCGCTTGAACCGCCCCGCCAAAGCATAAGACAAAGATCCTTCCGCCCAATACAACAAGCCGATGTCGTTGCGCTGAACATAACTAACTGCGGCGCTTTCACCAGTCTGCGGCGCGCCGACAAACAACGTCAAACGTTCGCCGCGATCGCTTTCATACATATACAACACGCCGACGCCGGTGTCGGTGGGCAAGGAACGCCCCCCGATCAAACGAAACCCGGCGGAAGTCAGCTCCGGCCCAAACACAGGCCGCCCCAAACGCTCGGACAGCCAACCATTGAGCGCGTCCTGATCATCAGCGCCCATCTCCACTTCAAAGCGAGAATTGGCATAGAAGTTATGAGCATTGGCGGCTTCCTCGGCGAAAGCAACCAGAACCGGCAAATGCGAGCCGCTTCCTGTCGCCACCGATCGCCCCCCCATCCCATCGCGCCCATACCACCCGCCAACCCCTGCGGCTGTAACCAAAGCAACCATCGCCGCCGCACGCAGCCAGTGCGCCTGAAACCACGGAATGTGATTGTCGTTAGTGGGCAAACGCGCCGCCAATTTACTTTGCAGAGCATTGATCTCCGCCGGCGCCTGTTCGATCAAAACCGAATCGAACAAGGCGTGCAAGGCCTCTGCCTGATCGCGATACGCCTGAACCCGACGGGCCGCTTCGACGTCTTCCGTCAACCACGCTTCCACTTCGATTCGGCGCGCCGGATCGAGCTGACCATCAACATAGGCATGCAGATCGCCGTCACGCACGGGAGTTCTCCTTTCGTTCAAGCCACCAGGACCGAGCCCGCTCGCCCGATCACAGTCGCTCTAGCTCTATTTGACCCGACGCAAGACGGAACCGGCTCCATTGCCGGACAGTTTTTGTCGAACCGCTTCACGCGCCCGACTCAACCGGGACATCACGGTTCCGATGGGTACCCCCAAGACCTGCGCCACCTCATCATACTTTAGTCCCTCCAGAGCGACCAACAGCAGAACCTGCCGTTGCTCTTCCGGTATGGCGTCGAGCGCGCGCGATAAATCACGCAGTTCGATTCGCGACTCCTGACGCGCAGCTTCGGACAGCCGGTTTTCCATGCCCTCCTCGTCGATCGAGGATTCTCCCGGCCGCCCGGCCAGACGCCGGACCTGATTGACGTAGATGTTGTGCATAATGGCGAACAACCACGCCCGCAGATTGGTTCCGGCGGCGAATTTGTCGGCCCGAGATAAGGCGCGCGACAACGTCTCCTGAACCAAATCATCGGCGTCGCTACTGTTTCGCAGCAACGCCCGCGCATAGCGACGCAATGAAGCAATATGATTTTCCAGGTCTGCACGGAGACTGCTCACCACGCCATCCATCATTCAATCAATGGAGTCAACACGGGGGACGCCACTTCTATTCCCGGTCGCACCAAAAAAAAGAGCGCTTCTTTGCGCGAGGCCGACACACTCCGAGCCCTCACGCGCCAAGCCACACGCGCCAAATCGCTCCCCCGCCCCTCTTTCGACCGAACCGACCGCCGCCGATGGCGCGAAAAGACGGGACAACGAGGCGAAAACGGCTCCGCCCATAGAGAAAGGGCGCGTCAACAGGGCTCCCAGTTTTCCGGATCGTCCCAGATAATGGTGTTCTGCCCCAAACCGATCCCTTGATAGCTGGACGTCGGCAAACCGGTCTCGGCGACTCGAATCTGAATGCGGTTCCCCGAAGCGTTTTCGACGAATCCAATGATAGTGGTGCTCATATAACCGAAAAACGCATCGGCCTGACGACAAACTTTCTGCCCAACTCTACGCACGGCCTGTTTTTCTTCAGTGGTCAAGATTCGCGCGCCCGCGCCGATGGCGCTGCCGCTGACGTCGGCGACGAATCGGGCGCCATCGCGACGAATGTAAACGCCGCTGGTCGGCTTGTCGGATTCATACACGCCTTCAAAACGGTCGCCATTGGCCCACACGTTGATGGCCTTGCCGCTTTTTACGCCGTTTCTCCATTCGCCCTCATAACGGCTTCCGTCGCCCCACACATATATGCCGAATCCCTCGGGAGCGTCGTCTTTCCACTCTCCTTCATAACGATCTCCGGACATCCATATGTTGATGCCGTGACCTTGCGCTTTGCCGCGTCGCCGATCGCCGATGTAGCTGCCGTTAGGCTGACCGTCCTTCAACCACAACAAAGTGCCTTTGCCGTGAGCCACGCCCTCTTCACACGGCCCATCCCATGACACGCTCTCTCCGGGCTCCGGAAAACTACTCCACACTTTGCATCCTGATTTGGGATCGGGAATCCATGCGCCTTCCGCCCGCGCCACAAGAGACCATCCCCCCACGCACAAGCCGACAACCGCCGCCATTGCCGCCGCCGATATTTTCATTGTCTTTATTTTCTTCGTTTTTTCTGTTTTCGTCGCCACGCCCCATGCTCCCATCATCAGACGACGCTTGGCCGCTCTCCTGCGAAAGACGCAGTCTTGCGGAGTTCCGTCGGCGCCTTGGAATTTCTTTCGGAGTTTTCTCTCTCGGCAGAAGAACCGCGCGCGCCGCGCCGTCCCTATTCCTTCCGCCGACATTATACCAGAAGAAACGGATTTCAAGAACAGCCCGACGCGCAACGTCTCAATCCTTCAGGTTTTTTTGTTTTTGAAGCCGTCCCTCGCCCAATCTCGTCCCTTGATCCAATCTCGTCCCTTGATCCAGTCAGCCGTCGCGTGAGCCGATATAAAAAAACGACCGACAAAATAAAGACAGACTTGCCTAAATTTTCTCTGTAAAGGTAAAAAAATTCCCTATCCTCGAATTTTTCGCCATAAGTTCCTTGCCGCGTCCTTCTTCACCCCCATTTCCTCCATTCATACATATTTCCTCTTGAATTAACTCTACGCTGGATTCTCCGCCATCCCCCTCCCACACCTCTGGAAAGCGCCTTCCAAAACCCTCACAATCCGAAACGCCCACAACAGCCGCCACCGCACCCGCCACCACAATATGCAAGGATTCACCATGACTGTCGGCGCCTCTCGCCCTTCCGTCTCCGGCTTCCGCAAGCCGCCGCTTTGGATCGAATGCGATAAGACACGCCGATTCTCCTTTCGCGCCAGCGGCGTTGCGTCCGTCCGCGCCGCTTCTCAGAGCGCCGCTCTTTTTGCGATCGGCCTATTCCTGTTCAGCATGGCCGCCTTGTTCGGCGCGACGACGGAATCTCATGCGACTTCTCCATCCGGCGATTTACAATTTCCTCCCTCCGCCGACGCCCCGCCTCAAGCCGCCTCCAAGAACCAACCGCCGAATCAAGACCAACCGCTTAAAGAGAGCCAACCTCAGGCTGAATCCGCGCCGCTTTCGCCAACCCAGGCTGCCTTAAACGAGATTCTAGAGCGTTATCGCCTTCCGGGCGGCGTTCTTCTGGTCTCCACTCCGACGAGTCGCAACATCGCCGCCGCCGGCCTCGCCGATATAGGCCGCAAAATTCCGATTACGCCCGACACGCGCTTCCACTCCGCTTCTGCGGGGAAAATGGTCACCGCCACCGCCATCTTGCAGATGATCCAAGAAGAACGCCTGGCGTTGACCGATCTCGCCATGCCTCTGCTGGCCATTCCGGAAGCGGCGCGACTGGCCAACTTGGCCGACGCCACCATCGATGATCTAATTACTCACCACTCAGGCATTCCCGACTGTTTTCGCAACAGCGTCGTGATGACCTCCCGCCACCCGAGCCCCGTATGGTCGGCGGTCGATGTCTTGCGCGAAGCGCATTGCCGCGAACCCAGCACGGCGGGAGAATTCGAGTATTCCAACACCAATTTCATCATCCTCGGCCACATCATCGAAATCCTCGACAAACGCAGCTTCGCCGAAGCTCTGACGGAACGAGTCTTGAAGCCCGCCGGAATGACCTCCACCACCGTCGCAGTCGACGCGTCCGACCCACGTTTGGCGCGCGGATACCGCCGTCCCGACAGTCAAGGCAAACGCAAAGACGCATCTCTATACGCTTGGTCCAGCCCGCTGGGAGACGCTCCGATCACCACCACGGCTGAAGACCTTGAAAAATTTCTCAAAGCCCTGCTGTCGCCCGGCGGCTCGTTGTTAAAGCCGGAAACAGTTAAAGACATGATCGCCAATCGCCTTGAGCCCGACGACGACGACGACGACGAAGGGTATGGCTTGGGCATTGAGGTCGAAAAAACCGAATGGGGAACTAAAATCGGCCACAGCGGTCGCTTGGGCGGATTCAGCGCGGAGGCTTGGCATTATCCGGCGGCAAACGTCTTCATTGTCCTGCTGGTCAACGGCGACTTCCATGACGATGAAAATCTTCTAGAGCCGGTTGAACATCGATTCTTAACCCCGGTCGAACCTACTTCCTCCAATTCCCCAACCTCCGACGACTCTTCAACCTCGACGCCGAATGCGCCTGTTCCAAACACGCAATCCCCAAACACACAACCTCCGAGCGCGCCCGCTGAAAAACGCCCCTCCTAGAACACATCAAAACGCAGCAGAACAATAGATCAAACGAAACGAGCCCAGAGACTAAGAACACAGCCCGGGTCTCCGTCTGATTTATTGTTCTTGCGACGCCTTCTCGACCGCGCCTCCCCAACAGCGCCCCATCCTCATCATCTCTTCATCAGGCTCTTTCATGACCGTCCATTTCATCGGCGCCGGTCCCGGCGCCCCAGACCTGATCACTGTTCGCGGCCACAACCTAATCTCCCGTTGCCCCGTTTGCCTTTATGCGGGATCGCTGGTGCCGGTTGAAATCGTCGCCTGCGCCCCCCCCGAAGCCCTCGTCGTCGACACCGCCCCTCTCACACTGGACGCCATCATCGCTCTGATGATCGAAGCCGACCACGCCGGAAAAGACGTCGCCCGCGTCCATTCCGGAGACCCTTCTCTATATGGAGCCATCGGCGAGCAAATGGCTCGACTCGACGCTGCGGGAATCGCCTACGACATCACTCCCGGCGTGCCCGCCTTCGCCGCAGCCGCAGCCGCGCTCTCCACCGAGCTGACGTTGCCCGAAATCGCGCAAACCGTCATCCTCACCCGAACCGCCATGGCCGCCTCGCCCATGCCGTCCGGAGAATCTCTTACAGTCCTCGGCCAATCCGGAGCCACGCTGGCGATTCACCTTTCCATCCGCAACCTCTCCCGAATCGTGGACGACCTCACCCCCCTCTACGGCCCGGATTGCCCCGTCGCCGTGGTCTATCGCGCCAGTTGGCCCGATCAACTCATCTTACGCGGGATTCTTTCCGACATCCGCGATCGCGTCCGCGAATCCGGCCTCACCAGAACCGCCTTGATCTTGGTCGGCCGCGCTCTCAACGCCAAAACCTTCCGCGAAAGCGCGCTCTACGCCCCACGCCATATCCATGTCCTGCCCCCCCACCGCCCCCCCGCCCCCCATAAAGCCCGCCGCGGCACCAAAAACGGGAGGCGCGGGGCGGCATTTGCCATAGCTCCGCAACCGCGCGAAGGCCTGAATCAGAGCCGGGTCTCCCGCCA
>CAUYUA010000043.1:0-5910 GCA_963575675.1 Azospirillaceae bacterium | reverse complement strand
TCCCCAGAGCACGCAAAACAACCGAGAGTTCATTTACGCGCACAACCAAATCCGGATTGTACTTGGCCAGACCGCTTTCCATGAAGCGTTTGGTGGCTTGGTCGAAAACTTGGGTGGATTGAGCGTAACGGGATTTCAGCAAATTCAGGGCGGGCTCCGAAGCAGCGTCAGCGGCGGCTTTCAGCAAACCAATGATGAGATTGCCTTCGGCTTTAATATCGAGAATAGAACTGAATTCGCTCAAAGCAATCGAGACCAAATTCTCGACAGAACGCGCGATGTTGGCTGGAATAGCTTGGCGCGCTTGGGTCAGCGCGTTTCTCTCTTGAAGAATTAAAGCGCTGATTTTACGATTAAAGGCAATGTGTCGACGAATGGAGACTTCAAGGATTGATACGGTTTCCTCAGAAGACTCCGAAGGAAGAGAAGGAATAACAAATAATTCTGGAGAATTATTAATAAAAGTTGCGACAATCTCACGCAAATAATTTTGTTCTTCTGAAGTAAAAGCCATAGTGATTCGTTGCAGTGTGTTTTTCATGCCCGCTTGAGCTTGTTTCCATTGGTCTTGAAGAATTTCTATAACCAACGGCGGCAACGTCAAGTGATGAGCCGCCGAAATAAATGACAGATGTTCTCCATAATCTTCGAGTTCAGAAAGGAGACCAAGACGATCCAAACGACGCTCGACGATGTCTCTGATGTCATTGCTATTGTTCTGAACGATTATCTCTGCGGATTGAGCCAATAAAGCTTTCGCCCCATTAATCATAGGTGGAGCCGTTTCAAGCATATGGTTCTGTATATAAAAAATTTTATTGGCAATTTCCGTCCGTTTTTGGCCAAGAGCTAAAACTTGAAGAGCAATTTCTTGAAGTCCCGTAAGAGACTTAGCCATTTCATCGCTAAGACGACGAATATGCTCAACAGCTTCTCCGGGAGTTTTGTTGCGCAGAATAGCGATGTCGCGATGCACTTCGTCAATTAAAACATTCATTCGCGCAGGGAATGATGGACCTGTTCGAGCGTTTCGGCGGTGGTCAGAATGGGAGCAATCGCGGCAAGCGACGCCGAATGTTCAGAAAGATGGAGGGCCGCACTCAGCGCAGGAAGAGTGATGTTGGTGGTGAAGACTGTTTCGCCAAAGCGATTAAAAGAAAGAAGAGCAATGCCGGTGGCGATTACCGTGAGCATCCCCGTCCCGAGAATAGCGGCGTAAACTCGTCCCTTGAAACCGGAACGCGCAGAAGAAGATAGTCCATCAACCATGTCAGAAAAAATCCAAAAAGTGAGCGACCGTGCGGCGTTAAGAGTTGGCGTCTCCTAAATGAGAATTTTACCCCCTCCCCCCCCCCCCCCCACGACCAGGAACTCAGTCCCGAAACCTCTTTAATTTTTATTAAAATTATGCTAAGCGTAAGTACGCCGTCGTTGGAATGCTTCCAAAAGCTTCCAACGAACCCCGGGAATATTCTTAATAACATCTGGAGGAATCATATAAATATCGGTCGGCGTCGAAACTTCCAGTCGATGTTTCAATGGCGTCTCATAGATCGCCACATCTTCTCCAAAGAAATCCCCAGGGCCGATCGTTTCCACCACACGGTCATCAATAAGGCGCAGAACTTGTCCGGATTTGATCAAACTCACAAATCCTCTAAGACTCGAACTAATTCTTGTCTGCTTGTTCAAAAGAAGACGGCTCAAAGTTGCCGCAATTCGGTTCAAAGAAGCCGTCGTTGTGATCTCGCCACACAAACGGGAGCAGGTCAAAAAATCACGATATTCGGACAACCGAGAAATACTCGCAAACAAATCGTTACGCTTAACAAATTCTAGATAAAGGTCGCAAGGCAAACACATCGCCTCAACAAAGCTGGCGGCGCGACAGGTCTCTATCGCGGGAAGCCCATGTAATCCGGTAAGTTCTCCCAAAAGAGAACCTGCTGAAACCGTATTACAAACATTAGTTGCAGAGTTAATTATTTCAACGCTTCCCGTCAGAACAAGATAAATGGCTCTAACTGGAGTCCCCTGACGAATTAAGATAGTTTCCGGATTAAACAATTTTTTTTGATTATTCATCAAAATCCTAATCTGAGACGCTGAAACAGAAGGAAAATAGCTTCTCAGAAACTCGTAAGCATAGCGCCAAGCATAATCTTGGTTGGCAGAAATCAAGACATCTACGGTTCCAAACGGGGCTCCGGAACCGACCGTTTTTTCTTCATTGGTTAAAGGACGAGATGTGTGAGCAAGGATAAGCTTTCCTGACGAATCATCGATAAAGTCAAAAACATTGCCATGAATCATTCCTCCACCAATATCAAGCTTTTTTATATCGGCAGACGTATAATAATCCGAGCACACTTTTTCAAAAGTGACTTGGCTGATGCCCGGCGCCTTGGGATCATCGACGATCATTTCACGCAGCACATCCAGTGATGAAATATCGGCGAAGTGCGCATAAGTACGATATTCCCCAATCCACATAGTGCGAAATATAAAAATATTGGTCTCCACCGGATGCGGAGAGAATAACGGCATAACTTCCAAACCTTCAACGTCGTTCCAATGACCGAAGTGAAGATCGTGAAAGTCGAAATATTCATCAAGACGATCTCCATGAATTCCAACCAAAGCAGCCAACTTTTTCATCACCGAATGACGCACCAAAGGCGTAGCCCAATACTTCAAACGGCGATCCGAGCGCAAAAGAGTGGCCAAACCACAAAAATGATCATCATGACAGTGCGTATGGAAAATTCCGTCGACCTCGCTCAGTCCGATCCCCAACGCACGAAGTGAAGCGGCAATGTTTGGACCGGCGTCGACAGATAAACACGCCCTTGAAACATCAAAATGCTGGCTATGCTCGGTCGATCGATGTCCCAACCATCGCCTTCAGGTGCGCCACGCCGAAGTATTCACGACTAAGCGCATGATTGCCCGGGGATAAGGCGCTTCGTAGGCCTCATTGGGCCCCAACGTAAGATCAACCTCCACTGTCGGCGCCGTAGGCAATTTCAAAGCGGTTTGAAGAAGACGTCGAATTATACCGTCATTACGAATTTCCACCGGGTCTGCTTCAATGATGCGCGTATCAATCAATTCTTCCGGCTGGCAATATGACCAAACGCAAACGCAATTTAATTCGACGTCCTTGCACATTCAGATAATCCTGCGGCCAAGATTTCTTCTTCCGAAATCAACCCATAGTTTCCACGATGAATGTACTCCATTTCGCAGAGACTTGATCTGCGCGTCCCAACAACATTGGACGCAACCCGGTGTTGGGATGATTGGGAATGATAGTTCCTTGACGATAAAGCATTTGAAGAATGGAAATTCCGCCAAATTACAAAAACAACCGTTCTGAATTAGAACGTCCGACAAAATGACGTTAGACCCGTTTCAAAACGAACTGGCGCATTCTGTAGGAACAATTAAACCACGTTTCGCAAGATGCTTCACGCTATCAGCCGGACATCCACACAGGATCGAGACTCGCTTCAGCCACTTTACCCAGAATATTCCAGTTGAAACCCCTTTGCGCAGCTTGGTCATTTTATTGTCCATTATTGGCTTTTGCGTTGCTCCATCGCCGGTTTTAGAGAACAGGTGACAAAAAAAGCGCCTCTCCCCGACTTAAGGCCACTCCAGCGACCTCTACAGCTTCACCGAATTGACACAGCCCTCACGCCTTCGCGTTGTTACAATCTCCAAGTCATGATTTCCAAAGACTTCCCAGCCTTTGGCGGATACAGGGCAAAGCCCTAACCTTTCTTTGAATTTTCAGTACGCCTAAATTCTCTTCCTTTACGCCTTTTTCCATGTCTTTTTTCAGGCTTTTGAAAAAATAAAGTATCTCATTTTTGCTGCACATCGATACGTCATTTTCTCAGTTCACCGGAGCCGCGCAAGGGTGACTGAGCACGTATCGCTCTATGATAAATAAAGCCGTTGAGAATCGGGGGCGCTCTTGATGATCGCTCCCCTGCCACACCACCCAACAGATACTGCTGGCAAATTCGGACGCCCGCTCATAAAAATAATTCGCGTAATGCCCGGAACGCAGATTGCTTCGTTTTGGCTTGTGGTTGTCCGGTCAACCACGCATCGAATCGAACAATATTAATAGAACAAGCTGCCGCGTCGAATGTTATGCCGACACGATCGTTTCCGAACCGATCATGCTCATCATTCCAATGACAAGTCGCCTGCCCCTGTAGATAGGTCGCAGCTTCGGCGTCCCAATCAATTGCTCCCCCCCGCAACCTCAAACCCAAGCCCTTCCTTAGCTTGCCAACTTGTATCTTGCAGCATCGGACCAATAAGGTCAATGGCGTGGTCATCTCTGCCTTTTACTGGGCGCTGTCAACAAAGGCTTGAATTGGGTATAGTTGGCTGACTTTAGGAATGAAGGAGGAAAGATCAATGGATCAACGCCTATTCCCCATCATGGGAAGAAATCGCGCAGGCGCAACCACAAAGTTGCATCTTGTCATGACCCAGATTATAGAGTTGTAGAAAGTCAGTGCGGGAGGAAACATCACAGACATCGCCATAGCCAACACTCTTACTGAGGACATCGTTGGATGTTATGTCGTTGAAAACATGGGGTATGACAGCGATGACCACCAACGCGAGCTTCGCGCCAACAATAATATTCCGATTATTCCTGGACGTAAAAACCGAAAAATTGAGATCGTATACGACAAAATTATTTATCGTTGGCGGCGACGCATCGAAATGTTTTTCGGAAAAATCAAAGAAAACAGACGCCTTGCCGTTCGATACGAAAAAACGGATGTTGCCTTCCTTGGATTCATTGCTCTTGCTGCTCCTAAAACTCACCTTTGTTAACAGTGACTAACGGTATCTTAACGAGCTATCCCCGCGTGTGCGGGGCGCGCTAAGAAGCATCAGGGCGGCTTGTGTCGTGATCGTCAAGGGGGTACGCCACATTCCCCGTGAGAGCACATGCGCCACTAAGCGGATTACTCAACCGGACCGGCGAATTTCCCGGTTGTCGAGACGATTACGACACTTAACCATCATGGATTAGCGCATCGCGATTGTCAACGCCTTCCCCGGATCATGGATCGATCCCCGCGTGTGCGGGGGAAACCTGGTCTATGGCGGGCGACCTGGATCAATGTCGGGTCGATCCCCGCGTGTGCGGGGGAAACATACGATGACGGTCCCGTGTTATACGAAACAACGGTCGATCCCCGCGTGTGCGGGGGAAACGATTGTTATGAGCTTATTAAAGCATCAAGAGGAGGTCGATCCCCGCGTGTGCGGGGGAAACAGGAAATGAGAACATGAGTTCCAAACGCTGCCAGGTCGATCCCCGCGTGTGCGGGGGAAACTACGATATCGCCTAGGGAGAAATGGTATGGGTGGGTCGATCCCCGCGTGTGCGGGGGAAACCGGCGGCGACGAAAATTCATCCTCCGACATGGGGGTCGATCCCCGCGTGTGCGGGGGAAACTTAGACTTTATATCGGAAGCACATAAAGAAGCGGGTCGATCCCCGCGTGTGCGGGGGAAACAATGCGGGAATAAGCGGTGCTCCTTACATCCGGGTCGATCCCCGCGTGTGCGGGGGAAACCATCTCCGGTGAGATTAGCATCGGTGAGATCAGGGTCGATCCCCGCGTGTGCGGGGGAAACCGGCTCGAATCCGCCTCCGCCTCCCCCGATCAGGGTCGATCCCCGCGTGTGCGGGGGAAACAACACCGAGAGAGGACATCTCTCTCGGTGTTAAGGTCGATCCCCGCGTGTGCGGGGGAAACCTCTTCCATCGAGGCCCATAAAGGGCCTCGGCAGGTCGATCCCCGCGTGTGCGGGGGAAACAGAGAAAATTTCATCCCCACTCTCCGCGCTTTAGGTCGATCCCCGCGT
>CAUYUA010000042.1:0-6171 GCA_963575675.1 Azospirillaceae bacterium | reverse complement strand
CCAGGGGGGGCAGCGCCCCGGCGCCCTGATTCCCGAGCCGATCGAGAACGTCGCGGGTGGCGGCCCGGGCGGTGCCGAGACCCGCGACATTGTCGTTGCCCGCCGACAATAGCCCGGCCAGCGCCGTCGCCGCGGCCCCGCTGGACTCGCTGGCGGCGGAAAAGGCGGCATCACCCTCCTGGGCCGCAGCCGCTACCGCCTGCACCGCTTCGGCCGCCCCCCCAGCGGCGCCAGCGCATCGGCCGCCTGTCCAGCCCCCCTCGGCCAGACCGCCGAGCGACGCCGTTCCCGCGTCGCCCAACCGGCTCAGCTCGTCATTGGCCGCCCCGATCCGGCCCTCGAACTGGTCGAGCGCCTGCTCCGCCGTGGCCAACGCCTCCACCAGCGGCGAGACATCCGCCTCGATCCGCGCGCCGAGCTTGACGGTCATGGAGCTATGTCCTCGGGAAAGTCGGTCGAATAGACGGTGTCAGGACGCACAACAGCACAGCGGCCCGGTGTTACAGGGCCGCTGTGCGGAAGTATGATGCATTATCAGGTAGTTGGCCGTGCCAAAAAGGTTGATTTTTGCATGAACTTCTTAAAAGCGCCCGCGACGGTTGTTCAGCCAGAAGATCGTCGATCCCGAAAGCCGCCACTTATTCACCATGCCTTGGAATGGCTGCATCGCCCCTCGCGGTCTTCTGCGACATGGTCTCCTACAGGCGTGGGAGCATATCATTCTAACGGGAACCTATTCTTGGTGAGCCAATCACATTCCGCGAACCGCACGAACAAACCGAAAATCAAAGATCGCCTACCAGGCTGGCTTCCTAAAACATTCCATCTGTCCGAGTAGTTTGGTGCCGATCCTGTCGTGACCCCGTGTGGGTTACATGTGGCGCCTCACTTAACCTGCTCCGCCAGTCGCAAAGCGAGAGCGACGAGTGTCAGACTGGGATTGGCGGCTGGAGAAGTGGGAAATACCGAATTGTCGCAGGCGAAAAGGTTGTCGTAGGCCTCGAAACGAAGTTCGGCATCGACGACGCCGGTGTGGTCGTCAGACATGCGCAAGGTTCCGACCTCGTGGGCAACCCCACCGAGATCCGCTGTCTGCAGGTTGAGGCCGGCCTCGCCGAGGATCGGTTGTGCGCCGATCGCCGCGAACAGGCCCTGCGCGAGAGCATCCTCCTCGGCCAGATCGGCCGGGCTCGGTGGAGTTGGCGCGAAAGTGAGACCAACCGGATCAGCCGGATTGCCGGTGACAGTGATGCCGTTCGCATCATTTAGGCCCGTGTAGCTCATGAACACGAGTTCGCATAGCATCCAGTCGGCGCGGGCGGTCCGCTCCTCCGCGAGATTCTCGGGATCGATATAGCGACCCTGATTGAAGTCGCTGCCAAGTTCCACCACGACGTCGAAGGCATGTGTCCCGGCCGCGGCGGCGGGATGGCGGAGCACGACCTTGGCGGAATCGGTCGTGCTGGCGTGCGGGTTGCCGGGCGGCAGGGTGAAGTGACGATAACGGATGGTGTGGTCGGTGATACCGCGTCCGATCTTGCCGGCCGGATCGATGAGCCCGCTCTGCAGGGCAATCTTGGCGGATTCGATCGTGCCGGCCGCCAACACGACTTTCTTGGCGCGGAAAGTCCGCACCGTCTGGCCGAGCAGGTCCCAGCCCTGGACGCCGACGACGCGACGCGGGTTGGCAGTATCCGTCAGCACCTTCCAGACCGCGAAATTGAGATCGACCGTGGGCTTGCGGCGCGCGACCTCGACGTCGTCGACGAGGCGATCTTCCATCAGGAGGTCGGCGGTGGAGAAGAACCCAGCCGGAACCGACCATCGGGTAGCGCCGGCATATTGCACGGCCAGCGACGCGTCCTCCGCGACGTAGCCGGGCATGGCGGCGGAAAGAAAGCCGCGGGCGTTAGCCTGATAGGTGGATGTCGGTGGGGGGACGACGTTCATCGCGGCCTCAGCGGCGGGATAGCCCGGACCAAGAAGATAATTGCGGACCGTAGCGGGCCAACCCGCCAGTTCCCATGCCATCTGGCGCGGGATGAGCCCGCCCCAGAACAGCGAACGCCCACCGAGGCAGAAGGCCTGCGCCCCGGCGAAGATCGAACCGGGGATGTTGGTATAGTTGACCACCTTGAAGTCTGGCCACAACGACCAGACGTGCTTGTCGAACCGGCCTATGCGCAATCGGCGCGGCAGATTGCCGATGTGGGTTGGAAAGAGAAAAGATCCTGCCTCCAGCACCAATACGTCGGAACCGGCGTCGGCGAGGCGTGAGGCGAGCACGCCGCCGCCCATCCCTGATCCGACGACGAGTACGTCGTATTCGTGGTTCGGGTCGAGATTGCGCGCGAAGAAGCGCTGGGCGACGAGACCATTCTCTGTGGTCAGACCCTCAACCTTGCCGAACGCGATCTGGGGAGCCGCGTAGTCGTGCGTGCCGGCCAATTCGTTCGGCGCCAGTCGGAGATTGTCGCCCTCCATCCACCGTCCCGGCGTCAGGACGAACTTGAACTCGATGCCGGCAGGAAAAGTGGCTTCGTCGAGATCGAAGGCCCAGGCCCCGTCGACGAAGATGCCGCCGCGGTCGAGATCCCAATTGGGAGCCCATCGCAGGGTGATGGTCTGGCCTGGGGCGTATTGCTCGGTGAGGAAGCGGATCGTGAACACGGGGATCCTCCAAGGGGGCGATGGAAACGCTTTTCGCGACAAAAATATCGACTTGTAAAGCACCCGTATTGAGACTCTGCCATCGTCCATGACATGCTAATGGGTTAGCTGTCGCGGAATTCTGTCTCGGAACCGGCAAGACAGCAAACGCTGGGAGAGCCATGCCCTCCCGGATCGCCTCACTCCGGCTGATCGCATGCCCCATCACCCTGACTCGCAATCTTGCCGATTGCTTCCCATAAGCCAGTGTCAATTGCAGACAGCAGAAGCGTCGCGACTCGGGCATCATAGCCAAGTAGTTTGGCCAGTGTCAGTGCCAACGCCCGGTCGATCACCGGCACCACCAGGCACCAGGCGGTCACGTCCGAGGATGATGTGTAAATACGCTATTAAGGGGGCGAGCAGTCATCGGCTCATTCGGGTAAAGTGGAGTTGCGAAACTTTCCCCTAAGAACCGAGGAAGAACCGATGACCGAGGATAGTATGACGCTGATTGAGCTTTTGGAGAAGAGCGGCGACCCGGATTTTTTGCGGACGCTGTCGGAAACAGTATTACAAATGCTGATGGAGGCGGAGGTTGAAGATCATATCGGAGCTGGTCGCTATGAACGTAGCGCGACGCGACAAACGAGTCGGAATGGATATCGGGATCGGGCGCTTGAGACGCGGCTTGGAACGTTGAACCTGCGAATTCCGAAGCTGCGACAAGGGAGTTATTTTCCGCCGTTTTTAGAGGCGCGCAAGACCAGCGAGAAAGCGTTGGTGGCGGTGATCCAAGAGGCGTGGATCGGCGGGGTCTCGACGCGGAAGGTGAATGAGCTCGTCAAAGCGATGGGAATGTCCGGCATGTCGAAATCGACGGCCTCGAAATTGTGTCAAGACCTTGATGACCGAGTGAAAGATTTCCTGAAGCGTCCGTTGGATGGAGAATGGCCTTATCTTTGGTTGGATGCGACGTATCTGAAACAACGTCAAGGCGGACGCATCATTTCTGTTGCGGCAATAATCGCTGTTGCGGTTAATCCGGAAGGACGCCGAGAAATTGTCGGTCTTCGGATCGGTCCTTCGGAAGCCGAGGTGTTCTGGAGCGATTTTTTGAAGGAGTTAAGAAGTCGTGGCCTAAACGGCGTCCAACTGGTGATTTCCGATGCTCACGAAGGATTGAAGGCGGCAATTTCCCGTGTCATGAACGCAACTTGGCAAAGATGCCGAGTTCACTGGATGCGCAATGCTCTCGCCTACGTTCCAAAAGCACAACAGACCATCGTTTCTGCGGCGTTGCGACAAATTTTCTCTCAGGAGAACGAGCAAGCTGCTCATAAGACGTTTCGACAAATCGCCGATCAATTTCGCGACCGTTGGCCGCGATTGGCCGAATTCATGAACGCAAGCGAGGACGATGTCCTCGCCTATATGAGTTTTCCCGGCCAACACAGAACAAAAATCCATTCAACCAACCCGTTGGAAAGCAACCCGTTGGAAAGATTGAACAAAGAAGTCAAACGCCGAGCCGACGTCGTCGGCGTCTTTCCAAACGAACAGTCTATTGTTCGACTGATTGGAGCGGTCTTGCTCGAAAACAATGATGACTGGGTCATTCGAAGTCGCTATATGCAAGTCGAGGGCATGACGGAATTGGCCTCCGCCAACAAGCGCGATCTGGTCCCCATTCTCACGAGCGCCGCGTGAACGATGACTGCTCGCCCCCTTAATAGCGTATTTACACCTCTTCCTCGGACGTGACCCGCGAGAGACCCTGCAAGGGTTGCCGGACGGAGTTCCGACGGCAAGAGAGCACAGGCTTCCTCCAACCAAGCCCGAGCCGATTCTACAGTGATTATCGGAAGACTTTCAAAAACCACTTCAAGAGGCGACTCTTCGGGCCATTCGTAAGGCTTCCCGGTGTCGGGATGGACGGCGAAAGCCACGAACTGTCGGCCTCGTCCCAGAACTTCCAGAGGCGAGCGCGTCATCCCGGAAAAGGGCTGTTCGGCGCGATAGATCAACATCCGTTTCGGAGCCTTGCCGATCCGCAACAACGGCGTATCGCCGAGACGTTCGCGTGCGAGACGATCGAGTTGATGGGCAAGTTGCCCATCAAGCACATCGATGTCGATTCCGACGATGGAGCCGCAAGCCATGCCGATTGCGGCGTCGGGCCATTGCGACCAGACTTCGATTTCCTGAAGCGTGGTCGGTCGTTCGCAATGGCGAGTCCAGGCGGGATAATCGCTCCAGATGCCGCGATAAAAACGGCCCGGTTTCTTCGTTCCCGGTTGGATCGGAATCACAGGGTAGTCGTTGTCGATCAGCTTCGCGCCATAGCGAGCCATAAAGTTGTTGAAAGACGTGGTCATCAGAACGGCTCTCCTCTACTGACGGCTGCCAATCGGGCCTGATCTCGACCGGTAAGAGCCTGCATGTGATCACAGTATCCGGTAACGACGGCCTCGATAAAGGTCCGCCATTGCTCGACGGTCAATTGCGCCAAGTCAGTGCGACGAAGGCTTTCCAGATATTCGCCGCCCATTCGGCCGCCATGCTCTAGGGCGGCGATCTCGTTGGGAGTTGGGTCAATCATGAGAATCGTGCTCCGATGATCTCGACCGGAACCCGCAAGCTGCCGACTTGCATCAGAGCCTCGTCAACCGTCGTCGGAGCCGCTCCCGAAAGCGCGCGACGCCGCCACCAAGAGACCGCTTTTTCTCGGGCATAGCCCGTGTGCTCGATGCACACCCATTCCCGATGCCGGACTAAACCGCAGTGATAATCGACGCGCAACGACGGCGGCTTGCCCGGCTTTTCGTGGCGGTCATAAGTCACGTCGGAGACCGCCACCCATTGCGATTGCTTGCTTGAAACCACCTCAAGAGCGGCGGCAACAGGCTCGATCTTGATTTCCGGCGGTGGAAAGACATAGCCACAATCCGGACAAACGCGCACGGCGGCATGAACAATCGTGTCGCAATCCGGACAGACCTTAACCGGAGCATCACCTTCGCCGGTTTCAGCCGTTTTGGGTTTGATCATATCAATCGGCCCATGGCGAGCAACATTGCCTGCAAAGTCCAAAACCAAGCAGTTCTCCTTGCCCGGAGCCAAACGAGCGCCACGCCCAACCATCTGGACATAAAGTCCCGCCGACTTAGTGGGACGCAGCATGGCGATTAAGTCCACCGCCGGAGCGTTGAATCCGGTGGTTAGAACCCCCATCGAGGCCAGAGCGCGGATTTCTCCGCGCTTGAAGGCTGCAATCACTTGATCGCGTTCGGATTTTTCTGTGTCTCCGAAAATCGTGGCGCAAGGAACGCCACGCTCGCGAATAGCCTCGGCAACGTGTGTCGCGTGATCCACTCCGGAGCAAAAAGCCAGCCAGGATCGACGATCCTGGCCATAAGAAACGATCTCGTCGATCGCGCGTTGAGTAACATCAGCTTTATCGACGACGGCCTGAAGTTGACTGGGAATGAACTCGCCGCCTCGACTGCCGACGCCGGTGAC
>CAUYUA010000041.1:0-6221 GCA_963575675.1 Azospirillaceae bacterium | reverse complement strand
ATGGTCTCGGACGACGCACTATGCCCGCCATGCTCCATTACTCCGTCGTCACCGCCGTTCACACTCTGTGGCTGGCCGCGCGCGCATGGGGAATCGGCATTGGTTGGGTTTCCATTCTTCACCCCGAAGCCGTCGCTAAAATCCTCGACGTCCCTGAAGGGTGGTCTCTGATCGCATACCTCTGCGTCGGATATCCGCAGGAATTCCATTCTGAACCTGAACTCGCCCGCCAAGGATGGCAGAACTTAGATCCGCTCAGCCACGATGTGTGGAAACGATAACCCCACAAACAACATAGAAATTCATCTTCGACTTTTCCGAATAGAGACGAGATGGGTCCAGGGACTGTGTTCCTGGACCCATCTGATTTATACGCAATTTCAATTTATTAAGACGCTCCATGTCTCGTAAATCCCGCCGTCCGCCGCCGTCTTCCAGCTCTTCCGATTCTTCCAACAAAATCGGCTCTTGGTTGAACGAGGCCATCACGCATCATCAATCCGGCCGCTTTGCGGAAGCAGAGGCGCTTTACCAGCGCATTCTTGAACAACACCCAACGCATCCCGACGCATTGCATCTCTTGGGCGTCCTTTCCCACCAAATCGGAAAAAGCGCTTTTGCCGCCGATTTGATTAAAAAAGCCATTGACGTTTTTCCCAATTTCCCGACCGCCTGCAACAGTTTGGGCAACGTCCTGGGTGAGCTTGGCCAAGTCGCGGAAGCCACCGCCGCCTATCGCCGAGCACTCCAAATTTCACCAAACTACGCCGAGGCTCACAATAACCTCGGCGCTCTCCTCAATGTCCAAGGCGATTGCCAAGCCGCCGCCGATCACTGTCGGCGCGCTCTGGCGCTGCGCCCGAACTATGGCCAAGCCTGGTATAATTTAGGTGTCATCGAGCAAAAACGCGCTCGTCACAATGAAGCCATTGAGGCTTATCAACAAGCTCTGACCACCATTCCCCAGCATGCGCCGGTTTGGAACAACTTGGGCATGACGCTTCAGGCTTTGGGACAAATTGAGGATGCGATCACATGCTACCGACAAGCGACAGCTCTGCAACCAAATTTTATTGAGGCTTTTTATAATCTCGGAGCCGCGTTGCAAAACACCGCCGCGTTCGATGAGGCTGCGGCTTGTTTCCGACACATCACAACACATCACCCGGATCACACGGACGCTTGGAGAGGACTGGGCGCAACGCTCCAATCGCAAGGCCGTCTTACAGAGGCCGCCGCATGTTTCTCGCGCGTGGTTGAACAACGACCAAGCGACCGACAAGTTTGCGCGACGCTTGGAGTGTTGTTAAATCAGTTGGGAGAACCGATTCAAGCCGAGGCGGCGTTCCGAAAAGCGCTTGACGGCGCAGAGGCGGCGCTTGGACATCAAAAGAACATTAAAAAGACAGCTTCAAGACCTCAAGACAACGGCATTTTGGAGGTTTGGCGTGAAGCGTGGCGAGGACTGGCGACGGCTCTGCATACACAAGGACGTTTGGCCGAGGCCGCAACTTGTTATCAAGAGTTTTTGACGTTTCCCGCGTCTCAGAACGAAGGGCGCGTAGACGCGCTGAACAACCTTGGGCTCATTCTCCTAGACCTCTCCGATGTGCAAGGCGCGATCGTTACTTTGCGCGCGGCGTTGGCGATTCAAGCGAACTACGCCCGCGCGCACAACAACCTCGGTTTGGCGTATGAGCGACAAAAACAATGGCCGCTTGCGATATCTTGCTATGAAACCGCTTTGGCCGCCGACCCTGACTACGCCAAAGCACATAATAACCTTGGTATGGTGTTGTTCTCCCAAGGACGCAGTCAAGAAGCCGCTGCGCATCTTCGGAGGTCTCTACAAATTGCTCCGGATTATGCCGAAGCCTGCACGAATTATGGCGCAATTTTACAAGAGCAAGATAAACCCGCCGAAGCCGAGACATGGCATCGACGCGCTTTGGCGTTGAATCCGAATCTCCTTATGGCTCACAATAATTTAGGACATGCTCTCCAGCTACAATCACGAGGCAATGAGCATGAATCGTGGTATCGACGAGCCATTCATCAAGACCCAACATTCGCGGATCCACATAACAACCTTGGAACCGTGCTCTGGAGTCAAAACAAGCTTCAAGAAGCCGAGGCATGTTTTAACCAAGCAATCGAACACAGTCCGAATTATGCGGCGGCTCATCTAAATCGAGGCATGCTTCAACTTTCGCAAGGACAATTGACCGAAGGCTGGATTAATTATGACTCATGGCGGTTCGCCATAGACTCATCGACGGATCGCCGAATTGCGGCGCCGCGTTGGAACGGTGAATCTTTGGCCGAACGTTCGATTTTGCTCTGGCGCGAGCAAGGAATCGGCGATGAAATTATGTTTTCTTCGTGCTACCCCGACATAATTCGTCAAGCAAAACGCTGCGTCATCGAATGCGACGCGCGACTGATGACGCTGTTCGCGCGTTCTTTTCCGCAAGCCGAAGTTCGGGCGCAAAGCTGCGACGAAAACGGAATTGAAACGATGCCGACGCCGGATTGCGATGTTCATTGTCCGTCCGGAGCGCTACCACGTTATGTCAGACGACGATTTACGGATTTCCCGGAAACCGCGTTTCTCATTCCGGACCCGAAACAAATAGCTCTTTGGCGCGAACGCTTGGCGGCTTTAGGCTCGGGCCCGAAAATCGGAGTGTGTTGGAGAAGTTCTCTTATAACGCATAGCCGAAAATCGGCGTCCACCCCCCTTGCTTTGTGGCGCCCCTTACTGACGATTCCCGGCCTTCACTTCGTCAACCTACAGTACGATCGTTGCGAAGACGAAATTATTCTTGCAGAACAAAGCCTCGGCGTTTCGATCGCGCGATGGCCGGACGTCGATCTTCGAAACGACTTTGAAACGATCGCCGGACTCATGGCCAATCTTGATTTGGTGATATCGGCGCCGACCGCCGTCGGCGAACTGGCGGGAGCCGTGGGCGCTCCGGTCTGGCGTTTCAGCAGTATGGATTGGACGCGGCTTGGATGCCCGCAACTGCGCCCGTGGTTTCCTTCAGGATACGTGATTGCAGCCGAAACGACGGTCTCAAGCGGAGAAGTATTAGAGCTTATGGCTCTCAAACTCCGACGAGGCCTCGAAGATTTCGAGACGGCCCAAAACGCTAAGAAAGAATCGGAAACCGAGACGCTCTTAAATAAGAAAAATCGCCTTCCCCAAGAGAAACAGCTCAATCCGCCGCCGCCATCGGAAGAATGCTTAAACGCCGCCATCGCCAAGCATCGCGCGGGACGTTTCGACGATGTCGAGACGGTCTATCAACAGGCTCTTATTGCCTGTCCTGATGACGCGCGCTTACTGCATCTTTTGGGAATACTCCACCATCAAACCAAACGTCATGAATCGGGCGCTCTTCTTCTGGAGCGCGCCGCCGAACGCGCCGACGGTCCCGCCGCCATAATCGCTCTGGCCGACCTGGCCTCGGCGCGACAAGCAACGGGACGATTGGATTTGGCGACGGCGGCTCTGCGGCGCGCGCTGAAAGCCGCTCCCAACGACGCCGGACTTCACGCCAATCTCGGCGCCGTTCTCGAAGCCGACGGTCGCTTGGACGAGGCGGAAGCTTGTTGTCGACGCGCCATCGAATTACGTCCGAACATAGCGCGCGCCCACACCAATCTTGGAACGCTTCTGTTGAAGCGCAGCCAGTTTCCAGAGGCGGAAGCTTGTCATCGCCGCGCCTTGGCTTTGGAGCCGGACTCGCCGCAGATATGGAATAACTTAGGAACCTCTTTGGCGGCGTTGGGCCGTTGGCGCGAAGCGGAAAACGCTTATCGCCGCGCCTTGCGTTATGACCCACAATGCGCCGACGCTCTGTGCAATCTTGGACTTCTGCTGCGCCCCAGAGGCTATATTCTTGAAGCGGAAAACTGGTATCGCCGCGCTCTCGCCATTGATCCCAACATGGTTTCCGCCCGCTTCAACCTCGGCCTTTTGCTGCTGGCGACCGGGCGATTTTCGGAAGGGTGGCGGGCCTATGACGAACGTATGGAGACCGCACAATTCCGCTCACGTCGCCGCAACCCGCCAATTCCTTCTCTTCTCGAACACCCTGATCCAAAGGGAAAGCGCGTGCTGGTTTGGCGCGAGCAAGGGGTCGGTGATGAGTTTCTATTCGCCTCGTGCTGCGCCGAGCTGATCGAACGCATCGGACCTCATGGAAAATGCGTGATCGAATGCGATCCAAGATTGGTTTCGTTGCTTTCCCGCTCTTTTCCTCAAGCCGAAGTCCGAGCGGATTCCGCCGATGACGCCGGTTGCGAAACCATCACGCCTCTTGACGCCGATTGTCATTGTCCCATTGGTTCTCTTCCCCGCCTGTTCCGCCCGCGCCTCAGCGATTTTTCCTATGCGCCGCAAGGCTGGCTTCGCCCCGCCCCCTCTCTTGCCACTGTATGGCGGAAGCGTTTGGACGCTCTGGGCGCCGATCCCAAAATCGGAATTTGTTGGCGTTCGCGCATCACCACCGCCGAGCGCGACAGCGGCAATACAAAATTAAGCTCTTGGGGACCGATCCTCACGACTCCCGGCGTTCAATTCGTAAGCCTACAATATGGCGACTCGCCTACTGAAATCGACAGGGAAATTTCAGACGCCGAAGCCCAATTCAAAGTTGATCTAACGCGCTGGCCCGACGTCGATATGAAGAATGATTTTGAATCAGTCGCCGCTTTAATCCAAGAGCTTGATTTAGTGATTACCGCCTCGACTGCCGTCAGCGAACTCTCTGGAGCGGTCAATGTTCCGGTTTGGCGCTTCGGCATGCCGGATGACTGGACAACACTTGGAACCTCGCTTCGTCCGTGGTGGTCGTCGATGCGTATTTTCTATGGCTGGTCTCAAGAGCCCGTTGATGACATATTGGTTGAGATTGGCGCGACTCTCCGAAAAGTTGTTTGCGTCACACAACCCAATGGAAATTCATGAAACTCAAGGGCCGCGCCCTTCGTGATTTCTTCCTCCAGCATGCATCGGAGCGTTTTTATGTCTCATCCTCCTCCTTCGCCCGAAACCGCTTCGTCGCCTTTGCTGAAAAAGAACATCCTCAATGAATCATTCGAAGAAATGATTCGTCTGTCTTTGGAAGAATTCGACGGCAGTTCCGTCTTGGTTACAGGCGGCACGGGTTCATTTGGTCGTCGTTTCATTCACACGCTCTTGACGCAAGCTCGGCCACGTCGGGTTGTGATCTTCTCGCGCGACGAGTTCAAACAATATGAAATGCAACAGCAATTCGAGAGCATCGCGCAAGGGCGGTTGAGGTTCTTCTTGGGAGACGTTCGCGATGCGGAGCGGCTGGAGCTGGCGATGCGCGGCGTTGATTTCTGCGTACACGCCGCCGCTTTGAAGCATGTTCCCGCAGCCGAATACAATCCCATTGAATGTATCCGCACCAATATTCACGGCGCGGAAAATGTTGTGCGCGCCGCTTTAAGGACCGGAACCCGCAAGATCATCGCATTGTCGTCCGATAAAGCCGCAAATCCGATCAATCTCTACGGCGCCAGCAAATTGGCCTCGGATAAGATATTCATCGCCGCCAATAATCTCAGCGGCCCCATCGGCAGTCGTTTTTCTGTTGTGCGCTATGGGAACGTCGTTGGATCGCGCGGCAGCGTTATTCCTTTCTTCCGAAAACTGATCGCTGAGGGTTCCGAGTTTCTACCCATTACCGACGAACGGATGACTCGATTTTGGATTACGCTTCAACACGGGGTCGAGTTCGTCATCACCAGCTTCGCCATGATGCAGGGAGGAGAAATTTTCGTGCCGAAAATTCCCAGTATGCGCATGACGGATTTGGCGATGTGCATGGCGCCGGAGCTTCCGCGCCGAATCATTGGAATTCGGCCCGGTGAAAAACTGCACGAGGTGATGATTACAGAGGACGATTCGCGTCAGACGGTTGAAATCACGGATCGATATATCATTGAACCGGCTTTTGGATGGTGGCCGCATCAGTCATATTCTCGATTTGGCGCGAAAAATGTCCCGGATGGGTTTTGTTACGCCAGCAACACCAATTCGGATTGGTTGACGGGAGATCGTTTGTCACAACTTTTAGTTTCAGCTCCTTAAGTTAAGAGCCCGTCCGGGAAGAATAAAAAATCAAACGGGTCCAGGGACTGCGTTCCTGGTCGCCGGGGATCATAAGGGGGGAGCGAAAGCC
>CAUYUA010000040.1:0-6265 GCA_963575675.1 Azospirillaceae bacterium | reverse complement strand
GAGCTCTCTATAGTTGCCATGGCAATCAAAGAAAGGGCTTGTATCGATTGAGCTGTCGAGCGATACTCTCGAGTCGCAGATCAGAGCGACAGTAAAAACGGGAGGCATGGATAAAGTGCCGCATGTATCTCTACCGAACACTCTCGAATTTCACATGTCAATCATTAGGTTCGTTGGCGTCAATAGGTTCGTTGGCGTCAATCAGCAGAGCGTTTCCGCAAAAACGCGGATGTTTCTAAATTCAGCAAATACTTGGGCGCCGGGTCGAAGAGGAATTTGTCGGCTCTCATCCTTGGTTAATTGAGCGGAGAAATCACTGCCGCCGTCGCTTCGTTGCAACTCAAGGTAGACCAAAGGTCCGGCGGAGTTCACATGCTTGATCGTCGCGGCAATGTTCGCCGCAATGTCGCCGCACGCCCGCAGTTTGATTTCATGCGGGCGAACATAGGCGACAACAGGGGAGTCCTGAATTCCGTTTTGTTCCGGCAGCGGCAATTCGGTATTTCCCAATTGCAGGCGTCCTCCCCGGACACGCCCTTGAAAGCGATTGACGTTGCCGAGAAACTGGTACACAAACGGCGTTGCCGGGTGCTCGTAAACGTCGTCCGGAGTTCCGATTTGCTCGATCCGCGCTTGGTTCATGACGACGACTTGATCCGCAACTTCGAAAGCTTCTTCCTGGTCGTGAGTGACAAAAATGCTGGTTACGTTGATTTCTTCGTGGAATCGGCGCAGCCATTGCCGCAACTCTTGACGAACCTTTGCATCCAAAGCGCCGAACGGCTCGTCGAGCAACAGAACTCTTGGTTCCGAGGCCAGCGCCCGAGCCAAAGCGACTCTTTGTCTTTGGCCGCCGGAAAGTTGGCTTGGATACCGCGTCTGCATTCCCTCCAATCGGATTAACTGCAACAATTCGTCGACTCTGCTGCGAATTTGCGCCTTCGGTATTTTTCGAACCCGCAAGCTGTAACCGATATTCTCGGCCACGGTCATGTGACGGAACAACGCATAGTGTTGAAAGACAAACCCGACTTTCCGGTCCCGAGCCGAATGGTGGGTGATGTCTTCATTCTGGTGGATCACGGTTCCGGAGTCGGCGACCTCAAGGCCGGCGATGATCACAGCAGAGTGGTTTTTCCCGATCCCGAAGGACCGAGCAAAGCCAATAAAGCGCCGTCCGGAACTTCCAGGCTGACATTGTCAAGCGCAAGAAAGTTGTTGAAGCGCTTGGAAACATTATTGACGAGGATGCTCATGACCGGCCCTCATTGGCTTTTGCCGCAGGAAGTTTGATTTTAGAAGGGACTTTCTTGTCGAGTCTGCTTTTTACAACCAAAGTGAAAATCGCCAGCAACGTCAGAAGCGAGGCGACGGCAAAAGACCCCGGTAGGTTGTATTCTTGAAAGAGTTTTTCAATTCGCAACGGCATGGTGTCGGTTTTTCCGGCGATGTGGCCGGAAACGACATAAACGGCGCCGAACTCGCCCATGGCGCGAGCGTTGCACAGTATGATGCCGTAGATAAGTCCCCATTTGATGTTTGGAATTGTAACATCCCAGAACATTTGCCAACCGTTAGCTCCAAGGCTGATTGCCGCCAGTTCTTCATCTTGTCCGACGGCTTCCATGATTGGAATCAGCTCGCGCGCAATAAACGGAAACGTCACAAAAGCCGTCGCCAGGACCAAACCAGGAAGCGCGAAAATGATTTTTAAGCTCTGATTGCGAGGCCAAACCTCGAAATATTCTTGCAGAAAAAACAATGCGCCGAAAATCATGATGCTTCCCGCGAAAACCGTCCTCCATGGATATCGCCACAAACCATGACGAGTCTTGGGATTGCTTGGAAGAAACAAGAAAAACATCATGATAAAAACGCCGACCGCCGCCGTCGACATCAAATAAGGCATCACGGCGTAGCCGTCTCGTCGTAGAAATGGTCCGAAATATCCTTGAAGTCCGAAGATCAGCACAAACATCAGTCCCGCGACGACGGGTGAAACCGAGAATGGAAGATCAATCAAGGCGGTCAGCAATGTGCGTCCGGGAAACTGAAAACGAGCGATCGCCCAGGCGGCGGAGACTCCGAAGAGTAAATTGGCGATCAGCACAATCGGAACGACCGTCAAGGTGAGAAAAATCGCGTGTCCGGTGTCCTGATCGTTGAACAAATTGTTCCAATAAGCCTCAAAGCCTTCGCTTAGAGCTTGAACAAAAACGTAGATCACAGGAACAACCACCAAAACGCCGATCACAAACAAGGCTGTAAGGGTCAGTCCCCAGCGCACCCAAGCAGGATCCTGCTGTGTCTTTCGAATGCGCGGAGCAATAACGGTCGGTTTGGAATGTTCCGGTATCGCATCAACGCTCATGGCGCGTCCCCCATTGCTCTAAAATGTTGATCACCACCAGCATCGAGAAAGAAATGACCAGCAGCGCCAAGGCAATCGCCGTTGCTTCGCTGTAGGCGAATTCTTCTAGGCGGGCGACGATCAGAATCGGCGCAATCTCGGTTTTATAAGGCATATTGCCGGAAACGAAAACGACTGAGCCGTATTCTCCAATTCCTCGCGCAAACGCCAAGGAAAATCCTGTAATCAGAGCCGGCGTCAGCGACGGAAGAATGACATGACGAAAACTCTGCAATCGAGTTGCTCCCAGGGAAGCCGAAGCTTCCTCTAATTCGGAATCAAGATTTTCCAGAACGGGTTGAACGGTTCGCACGACGAACGGCAGGCCGACAAAGACCAAAACAAGGATAATAGACAACACAGAGTGGGCTCCATGAATGCCCAGAGGCGTCAAATACTGTCCGAACCACCCTTTCGGCACATAGAGTCCCGCATAGACGAGGCCACCGACGGCCGTCGGCAGCGCCAACGGCAGATCCACTAAAGAATCGACGATCCGACGGCCGGGAAACTCATAACGCACCAGAACCCAGGCCAACAGCAATCCAAGCGCAAGATTAATCAGCGCGGCAATAAAAGCCGCGCCGAATGTCAGGAAATAAGCGGCTTGAGCGCGTTCGGTCCAAACGGCTTGCCGGAACTCTTCGAGTGAAAGCGAGCCCGCTTTGACAAAACAGGCTGCGATCGGGAACAGCACGAGCACGCTGAGGTAAAATATTGTGTAGCCCAGAGTGAGTGAAAACCCCGGCAACACGCGCCGATCAACATTTGCCATCGTCGTTCTTTCCTGAGCCGTTTCGCGCCGCTTTTTTGATGGGCGCGACAACGTCGGGCATCGATATTGGAAAGCCTATTTTAAAAGCGCGTCGTACAACTTCATTGCTATTGAGTTTTGGGTTTGTAGATCGTATCGAACACGCCTCCCTCGCCGATAAATTTCTTGTGAGCGTCCGGGAAGTCCTCTGCAATATCGGTGATCGGAAACAGTTTGATTTCCGGAAAAGAACGCGCGTGTTTTTTCAGAATCGATGGATTGGTCGGTCGGTAGAAATGCTGAGCAAAAATCTCCTGAGCCTCATCCGTATAGGTGTAGTTGAGATATGCTTCTGCAATCTGCCGCGTTCCGACTCGGTCGACGTTGTCGTCAACGACGGCGACATGAGGTTCTGCGCGAATACTGATCGGAGGATAGATCAACGTCAACTCGCCTTTCGCTTCTCTAACCTCCAATTGAGCCTCGTTTTCCCAGGCCAGGTGGACGTCGCCGATTCCTTTTTGAACGAATGTCGTGGTTGCGCCGCGAGCGCCGGTGTCGAGAACCGGAACCTGTTTATAAAGTTTGGTGACATAGTCGATCGCGTCTTGACGTGAGCCGCCGCGCAGAACGACCGATCCCCAGGCGGCAAAAAAGCTTAAGTAGCCGTTGCCCGACGTTTTCGGATTCGGCGTGACGATCTCGATCCCGGGCCTAATCAGGTCAGGCCAGTCTTTAATTTGCTTGGGATTGCCTTTGCGGACGACAAACACGACCGTCGACAAATAAGGCAAAGATCGATTGGGGAATTTATTGATCCAATCGCTTTTGATGAGTCCCTTTTTACGAATCGCATCGGTGTCCAAATAGGAAGCCAACGTCACGACATCGGCTTCCAGACCATCGATGACGGCGCGCGCCTGAGTGCTGGAGCCGCCATGCGATTGCTTGACAATCACTTTATCGCCGGTTTTTTTCTGATGCCAAGCCGAGAAATGCGTGTTGATATCTCGCCACAATTCTCGCGTCGGATCATAGGAGACATTCAGAAGAGACGTCTCCGTCGCTTCGGCGTTCGGCGCGACACCGCTCGTCATTGCAAGAACAACAACGATAAAAAGGGCGATTTTGCACCAATTTCGTTGTGATTGTCGGAACATCGTTTTGCTCAGTGTTTCGTCGTTATGGCGAAGAGATCGGCTTTGCTGTTTTATTGATTCGATGATTGCTCGTGTTTTCTTCGATCGGAAATAACGGCAATTGGAAAGTTGTTTGATCGCATTGAACTTTGCGGATCATATTATAATGCGCTAAGTTGAACGAGATATTTGTGTGCATTATTGCGATGCACCTAAAAACTATAGCAGTTATATCATGTCATTTCAACATAGAACTCCAATTAAATTGAATAGATACCTCAGATAATAACAATATATAAATGTAATTTATCGCGGCGCGGATATAGGATTAAATGTTGTTAATCAGTTCGTGCTCAGAGACTTGGGGCGTTTATCGTTATGTCTCCCTTAAATCAATAGATGGCGTAAAATAATTTTATTATATATAAAATATTGTCGTTATGCTCGCAATTATCCGCAATTCAAATAATTTTTATGAAAAGAAACGATTTTGAAATGTAATTCAATATATTGATTATATTCGGACTATAAATAATAAAACTCCAGGTGAGGCATATGCAGATATACTAAAAATCCTTCTGGAGTGTCATATAAAAACTATAATAGGTTTTTAATCGTTACTATATTCATGGCCTCAATCCTATTGAAGCATTTGTCGGGAGAAACTTCCAATCTATCCTGGATTTTTCATGACATTCATATCGAATTGAAAAGAGGAAAGGTTTTTCTCGGAACTCTGATTAGAGTCTTGTTTTTTAAGCGGATATCATCTTCCTAAAACCCAGGACGATCCAATAATAATACGTCGCTATCTATATTTGATTATGAAATCTATATTTTGTTATGAATCTCGTTTTATCAAACGAAGAGCCGCTTGGTCAGATCGTATTATTTTCTTACTTGACAGCATTGCGTCCATGCAAGGATACTCAATCCGCGATCGTAAAATAAATTCGCAGCCCGATGGCATAACGTCAGTGCGGACTTTTCGAGAGGAAATGATGATCTCAAGCACTCAGGCCGCGTCTTCGCCGGCCAAAATTGGGAATCCTGCTGTAGTTGGATTGGCGGGATTTGGTATGACAACATTGCTGTTGCAGTTTCATAACCTGGGCTATTCCGGTATCGGTCCAGTGATTTGGCTTGGAATATTCTTTGGCGGCGCGGCCCAAATGATTGCCGGGTTGCAGGAGCAAAAAGCCGGAAATAATTTTGGCTACTGCGCCTTCACTTCATATGGCAGCTTCTGGTTGGCTCTGTGTGGAATTTTGATTGGTAATAAATATGGTTTCTTTCCGTTGTCCAAGACGGATGTGGGTTGGTTCCTCGTCGGGTGGACGATTTTCTCGGTAATCTTGTGGATCGCGTCTGCTCGCATCCATTTGGCCATGTTCGCCACGTTCACCACTTTGGTGATTGGTTTTGTTCTCCTCGACCTTGAGCATTTTGGTTTCGGTGAGACTCTGGTCTGGTGGGCTGGCGTCGATCTCACGATCTGCGCGCTGCTCGCCTGGTATATGATGGCGCATGTCATTTACCTGGATCTGTTTGGGCGCAACGTGTTGCCGGTTGGAAAGCCGCTCGTCAAATAATCTGAGGCCGATGTTTCGTCGGCCCAATCATTCATCGGGAACTGCTTTCGCCCGTTCCTGGAGCCTGTTGCAAAATTCTGACGGAAAATTTTGATGTACGGCAGATTTTTAATGGTGGTCTCCACCATATGATGTCTGTGCGTTCTGTCGATTTTCAATTCAGCAACAGGCTCCAACAGGCTCTCAATATGGAGCCGAAGAAGGCCCGCTCATAATCGTGGGTGTTTTCTGTTCAATTATATCTGTTCAATCAAAAACCCGAAAAGAGTTTGGCGGCTTCATTCGATTGAAATGGTCCTCGCGCTTTCGGTTGTTGCAGTCTCCAAGTCATGGTTTCCAAAGGCCTCCCGGCCTTTGGCGGGTCCAGGGC
>CAUYUA010000039.1:0-6375 GCA_963575675.1 Azospirillaceae bacterium | reverse complement strand
GGCTTTCGCTCCCCCCTTATGATCCCCTACGACCAGGAACACAGTCCCTGGACCCTTCTCATTTTTGTTTTTTTCTACGCGTTTTACTCTTGGTTGAGATCGCCATTAGAAACTTCATTCGGCGCAACATGCATTGCCGGCCATCGGCAATAGGCGAAACACCACAGCGCCAAAACATTAACATAAGGAACCAACAGCGCCATCGCCCACAATGGGCTTCGTCCTGCGCGCGCCGTCACCCAACCCGCCATACATATGGCGTAACTCAACACAACTCCGACGATCAAATGCCCTTGCCAAGGGGGAAGATGTAAAAGTGTTTCCATGTCGATGGAATCTCCCCGAAGAGAAAGCATCGCAAAACGATCGAACCCGATAAAAGAACCGAAATTCGATCGTTTGCGATTCCAGATATTAAGATATCTTAGATATTGGCGTAGCAGTGGGTTTCCGCAATTGCGCCCGGCTGTGTAACGGCGCCCATTTCAGCATCGCCCACTTGCTGCGCATACTTCCACAACGCGCCCGATTGGAAGTCATGACGACGCGGCGTCCATTGACTCCGGCGTTCGGCCAGCTCGGCGTCGCTGAGGGCGACGGAAATGTTTCCAGCTTGAGCATCAATGGTGATGACGTCTCCGTCTTTCAGCAAACCGATAGGCCCGCCGACCGCAGCTTCCGGCCCGACGTGGCCGATGCAGAAACCGCGCGTGGCTCCAGAGAATCGACCGTCAGTGATCAAAGCGACTTTTCCTCCGGCGCCTTGCCCGTACAGAGCCGCCGTGGTGGCCAACATTTCCCGCATGCCGGGACCGCCGCGAGGCCCTTCATAGCGAATGACCAATACATCGCCTTCTTTATATTGGCGTTTTTCAACGGCGGCGAAGCACTCTTCCTCGGAGTCGAAGCATCGGGCGGGACCGGAGAAGAACAAATTGGTCATTCCGGCAATTTTTACAATCGCGCCTTGTGGGGCAAGATTTCCACGCAATCTCACGACGCCGCCGGCGGTTGACAGCGGGTTGGAGGTCGGACGAATAACCTCCTGCTGAGTCGGGAACACAACGTCGGCGAGGTTTTCGGCGATGGTTTTGCATGTGACCGTGATGCAATCGCCGTGAAGATAGCAGCCGGCGAGGAGAGGGTTCATCAGCGCCGGCACGCCGCCGACGTCGTAAAGGTCTTTGGCGACGAATCGACCGGCGGGCTTGAGGTCGGCGATGTAGGGAGTGCGACGGAAAACTTCGCACACATCGTGCAAATCGAAAGAAATGCCGCATTCGTGAGCGATTGCGGGCAAATGCAGCGCCGCGTTGGTGGAGCCGCCGGTTGCAGCCACCACAACAGCAGCGTTCTCCAGCGCTTTTCGAGTGACGATATCGCGCGGACGCAAGCCGATGCGCAGTAAATTCATTACGGCGCGACCAGAAGCCTCGCACAACGCATCGCGGCTCTCATATGGCGCGGGAGCGCCGGAAGATCCCGGAAGCGCCAAACCGATTGCTTCGGAAACGCACGCCATTGTGTTGGCGGTGAATTGTCCGCCGCACGAGCCGCCCGAAGGGCACGCGCAGGTTTCCAGCTCGGTTAAGTCCTGGTTATTGATTTTCCCTGCCGAGTGCTGGCCCACCGCTTCGAACACGTCTTGAACGGTGACGTCTTTTCCCCGAAAGCGTCCGGGTAGAATCGAACCGCCGTAGATGAACACACTTGGAACATTCAGACGGCACATCGCCATCATCATGCCGGGCAAAGATTTGTCGCAACCGGCCAGAGTCACCATTGCGTCATAGCAATGGCCGCGCATGGTCAGCTCTACGGAGTCGGCGATGACTTCGCGCGAAACCAGCGAAGATTTCATTCCCGCGTGGCCCATCGCGATGCCGTCCGTCACGGTGATCGTGGTGAACTCACGCGGAGTGCCGTCTCCTGCCTTTACGCCCAGCTTCACGGCTTGCGCTTGCCGATTCAAGGTGATGTTGCATGGGGCGGCTTCGTTCCACGCCGTCGCCACGCCGACAAACGGCTTAGCGATGTCATCGGCGGTTAGGCCCATGGCGTAGTAATAAGAGCGGTGTGGAGCGCGCTCCGGCCCGACCGAGACATGACGACTCGGCAAATTGGATTTATCCCAAGCCTGCGGTTTGGTGGCGGACATCGGCGTTAATTCTCCCTAAATCCACGGGATTGGCGTCATTGGCGAGACCATAGCGGCCTCTGGTGCGAACGACCAGAAGGAAATTGAGAAACCATAACAAGAAAACACTCATGTCGACGAGCCGAACTATTGATGCATGGCCTTCGGCTTTTCGAACGGTTAATGAAACGGATCGAGGGACTGTGTTTCTGGCCGTGGGGGGGAGCATAAGGGGGCGTCTTTGGTCCGAACGACTGGGAACGCAGCTCCGGCTCTCCCCTAATTTGTTATTCTCAAGAATCCGCCAAAGGAATATGCGGAGCGATATTTTGCGGTAATATTCCTTCTCGGCGCGGATCCTTCACCAATCGCGTTACATGGCGAAGTGGGGTGAAACCCGCGCGACAATACAAATTATATGCTTTCGGATGATCGAACGTGCAAGTGTTCACTCCGAAAAGAACAGTATCCGAAGCCCATGCCGTCGCTACAATCCAATCCAGGAACCATGGGCCCAATTTTTGGCCAATGAAATCTGGAATCAACCCAAAATACGCCAAATAGACCCATGGCGCGTCTCGCCGATCTATTTCAGCAAATCCAGCCGGAGTTCCTCGGCGATACAGAACCCACACTTCCACCTGTGGATTCCGTATAATCGCCGTCAGCGTTTCATCTGACATCAAACGGCGTTCGTGCCACAACCACGGTTCTCCCACCGTGTGATATAAGTACCGATAAAACGAGAGCGTCGGTTCGTATGCTCGCGCCACCACCAATCCCGGTTGCGGCGGCGGCAGAAATCGGCGATGTGGCGGCGCGTTCATTTGGAGATAACTCACAATGACGCGCAACCGATCGGAGCGAATCGGTGGGTCGGCCAAACAAAGCGAATCAGGCGATAAGGGCGACATGCATCCAAGCAAGCTGTAACCAAAGGAGAGCCGAAGAACGATTAGAAACCAATATTGCCGGGCAAGGGTGGAGCCTAGAACCGGTTCGGAGAAAAGACCAACATTCCCAGCAGCGTCCGGCGGATGACCTTCTGGGACGTCGAAATCATTGATCCTTTCCTTGGGCGGGCTTTAAAGGCGGACGGATTCTTAAGACCAGAACTTCACTTAGTAACCCGCAAAAGCAATGGTTCGAATGCCGACCATCGCCATCAAAGGAATATCGGAGACGGAGCGTCCATTTTCCAGTTCCCGAGCAATAATTGCAAACTCAATCCAAGATGGGCGTCTTTCTCAACGACGAATACAAAAAGTCTACGGCGCGCAAGCACTGTTCAGCCATTTTTCTCGGCGTGGAAAAGAATCTGCTCTAGATCAGGGCCGCCAATTTGTCGGGCGTCGCAAACGAGTGCGTTCAATGAAGCTCTGACTTCTTGATCATCTTCAACCAACTATCGACGACTCCGTGCGCTCGGCCCATTCTCTCCGCTGTCGCGCAACCTGCACGCTCGACTTCTTCAGCGAAGTCGTTCGGAAGGGATTAACCCCAACAGCGTCAATCTTTGTCGCCAATCGCGGCGACGGACGCCATTCCCGCCGGCGCCGACAATCCGGCCACTTGCAACAGCCCAATCGGCGGAACGGTCAACGACGTCAGCCCCGCATGCAGCGCATCGGCCAAAGCGCGGTCGAGATATTCACGTCCCACCGCCAACATCGGAGTTTGATCACGCGCTTGACGGAGCAAACGATCGATTTCGCGGCGCGGAGTGGCGTCTCCAACCCAAGCGTCAAGCACTCCGACGCCGCGTCGACACAACACCGACGAGACGCGGAAACGCCGTTTCTCCGGAGTGATGAGCAAAAATCCTTGAGCCGCCGAACCATCAATTTCCGAAGTGTAAATCTCCACAGAGGTCGGCGGCGTCGGCCATGGAGCGCAATCGACGCCGTTTACGCGCGCTGCGCGCACAACCTGATCGACAAAGTGCCGTTCGTCTTCCGGCAGCCAGCTTCGCGCCACGATCAGTCGCCGCAGCGCCACGGGAGTCAGCATTCCAGCGCACGGCAACAACGCCAGAGCCGCGCTGCGTCGAATTTCCTTGCGCGAATCAAGAAGCGCATGGCGGCGTCTCGAGCGCTGGGGTGAGGCAGCGCGCAATTTGGCTGATCAAAAAACCTCTCATGTCGTTGGGCATGGTGAAACCGGCGTCCGCCAAGCCGTTGGCAATGGCGAAACCGTCGTCGCCATAGGTTTTGATCAAAGCGTTCAACAATCCGTCGGTGGTGGGCTCGATGTCGCTTGCCTCGGTTTCCTCGGCATTGCTTATTGCGCGGCTTGCGGTTTCCACCAGTTCGGGAATCGCCTCCAATTTGGCTTCGCGCAAGCAGCCTGCGACGGCGGCCAGAGCCGGAGTCGAGATATCTCCTGAATTGGCCATCGCCACCAACCGCAATTGGAAGTCGCGAACCATATTGGTCGCCCAATCGTGATTGCGGTCAACCCGATAACGCAAATACTCCAAAAGATGGGTAAGCAACACAAGGTATGCGCCGGCCAAATCGTTTTCACGATCCGAACGGCTGTGTTCGGCGAAAGCATCCAAGCAATCGAACACTAAGGCGAGGTTTCTATCCAGAAAATCGACCATCGCCGAAGTCACCGACGGCCGCTTTCCTTGCCGAAGCCGCGCGGCAATTTTTCCGGCGTATTGGTGCAGCATGGCGCCCGGATTCATGACAATGCGTCCTTGCCCATAATCATTGCGGAAAAGCGCGTCGGAACGACGTCGCTTGACGAAAGAACACGTCGTTTCGGCGTGTTCCAAATGAAAAACGCGGCCCAGGTGAAAAACGCGATTTGAGTAGAAACACAGTTCGCGCAAAAACCATGGAACAGCTAAAGCGCTACAGCGCTCCATGTCCTTAACACAAAACGAAGGAGCTGTCATGAGTCGGATGGACGCCTTCTTTTTTGCGCGGATGCGTAAAACACTCCGGCCATACACCGTTTCGCGCGACTTACGGTGAGCTACCCTTATGGCGAGATTCTTTCTCGGCCTGGTTTGGACCCGAAGTTGCGGGAGTTGTGCGTCATTTCATCGTTATTGGCGTCGGGCAGCGTTCAAGCGCACCTTAAAACGCATATGGGCGGTTTTCTGAACCTTGGCGGGCGTCCGAAAGAAGTCATCGAGTTGCTGTTCGTGGCGATTGCTGCGATTGGTTTTCCGGCGGCAATCAATGGCGTGGCGGGTGCGCGGGGGGGGTTTTAAGATCGCAATATCGCCCTTTCGTGGGGATGGTTCCCCACGGTGCTGGAAGTGGTGATTAGCAGCTTTAACGACGTTATCGGACATCGGAAAATGATCGTCGAACATGCTTACGGCGATGTTTTCTGCGTCAGGGATCGATTTTAAAACGCGCGAACACACGGTGGCGGCGTTTTGCGCGGTTAGCGCGAAAACCGGTGAACGCGTATCGCGTCATGTGAACGCCGCTAACCGCCGGAGCGACCAGAAGAGATCATAGAAACATTGCTGAATTTGGCGCCGCATCGCGGTTATCCTCTGGTTGATTGGCGGTTCGAATCGCGGAGAAAATTCGCCTTGGCAGGTGTAAGCAACGAAGGGAAGTGAAGACGATAATGGAAATGGATTGATGCGCGAACGGCGATCATCGCCTCATGATTTTTCTATGAATGCGGAGGGCATTCGATTTTTAGTGCTTTTTCCCTTTGTGCGGAGCCGACGGAGCGTCGTGTGTGGGGGCGTGCGCGTTTTCTGGCGTGAATCGTTCTTTGGTGATTTCTTCGATGGTTTCGCCGGTTAAAATGGCGGCCTTGCTGGAGACGATTGTTCCTAAAGCGGCCTGTATCACCTGAAGGCTCCATTCCGCAGTCAATGCCGCGCTGGAGAGAAATAGCTCCGGGATGCCCAACACCTCGATGAGCGAGGTCAGCAGAGCGACTTCAACGATCGTTCCCGCTCCCAGAGAAAGCGCCGAGACGTGGTCTCCGGTCTTATACGCCGTGTAAATGGTGAGAACCTTTGGTCCAACCTCAAACATTTTGAACAAACCTCCCGCGAAGCTCTGTTCTGCGGCTTCGGCGATGATTTCTCCAAATGTCATAAGGTTTTCTTTGAGTGGGTTTTCCTCTTCTTCTTCGTCTTCTTTCGCTTTATTGCTTTCTCCATGTTCGCCTTTTTTGGAATGCCCGTGCTCTGCTTTGTGTTTCTGGGTGTGGTCGGGCGTCGGCGTTGAGGCTGGCGCCGATGTTGAATCCAG
>CAUYUA010000038.1:0-6512 GCA_963575675.1 Azospirillaceae bacterium | reverse complement strand
CGACCCGCCAAAGGCCGGGAGGCCTTTGGAAACCATGACTTGGAGTTTGTAACGAAAGGATTGAGAGTAGACCGTTTCAATTCGGGAAGACCGTATGATTCTCGGGTTCTCAACCGAACGGAGTATACAACAATAAGACGGATCATTAAGCGCGACCTTTAATTTCCGATAAAAAACCAAAAGGTCCGGAGACTGTGTTCCCAGTCGCTCGGGCTCGGAAGCTCCACACGCGAAGGGGGAACTCCCAACAACTCTCAATGTTTTCTAACGATTCCAGAGGGAAGACGCTTCACAAATAAAGGGAGTTTTCGTCCTTGGCCCGAGCAACTGGGAACACAGTCTCCGGGCTCCTTTCAACAGGTCGTCTATTTTGTTTGCAAGAATGCTCACAACTACGGCGTGATCTCGTATTTCTTTTCGATCTTCGACCAGCGGGCCGCGCGAGTTATGTTTTCTCCTGTCCATGGCTTCCGAAGCCGCTCTGCGATTTGTTGTAGATATTCTTCCGGACGCGACACCGGAGAAAAATTGGCATTGGGACCAAACAAGTCATCCAAAGGAACGGCGTCCTCTAAAACCAACGCGACAACCAGACCTACGCCCGTCGGCTCTGAGGCCGTAAACTCAAAACCATAAGTGGCGTCTGGAATTGTTAGAGTTTGTCCGGCGCGAACAACGCCGGCCTTCTGCTGCTTTTCCGAGTGAATATTGGGATATATTTGCGTTAACTGATTGGCCGCATTGATGTCGAGCACAACTAACCGTCCTGCGGTTGGACTGTGAATGCGAAAACGCACCGCTTGCCCCAATCGCACTTGCGCTCCCGGCATAATCTCCAGAGACAAACCCGCTTGGTTATCGTTGGCCAGCACGTTGGAAGCCACCGATTGAGACGGCGGTCTGGGACGTGGCGTCGGTTTGTTTTTGGGCGGGCGAGTTTGGGTTGTCGTTTGCAACGAATGAGGCCGCTGAGATTGTTGTTCCGGACGTGGAGGCGGATCATCATAAGTTTGCGGTTCGGGATGTGGCGTAATCACCGACGCAATAGCAGGAATGGGCTCCAAATCCGGCGTCACGGCGCGCGACAGCATTTCGCGAGGCGCGTCCAAAGTCGGCGTGAGACCGGCTTTACAACTTCTGTTTGATCGACAATAGCGTTCGGATTCTCTTTGCAAATATCCATGAAGTTCGGCATGGGTGACAACGCCGTCTCCATTCAAGTCGGCTGATTGATCGGAAACGCCTTTAATAAAGCGATTTGTGAACACTCCGGATATTGGACGAGCGCCATTCTCTTCGAGCGCCACTTGGTCGGCCGCCACTGCGGACCAAGCGACCACCCATGGAGCATTGCTCAATGCTTGAGGCTTGCTCCGACGATTCTCAATGGCGCGAGTAAGCTGAGACGGCGAGGCGTCTGAATTGGCGGTTGGTTGTGGAAAAGCAACCTCTTCCAACGGCCAATTCTTGGCGCCTTCCACCGGCTCTGCGAAAAGCGCGCGCGTAATCGTGCCGGAGTGACACGAATCAACAACCATCGTAAGACGTCGACCCGACATTCTTGAGACAAGGACATGAATTTCATCATCTGTGATCATATTTGTGGTTCCGCCACGTCCATCGGGCATTGCATCGGCGGCCACCAAGGTTTCATCCAGCCCATCCGGCTCGTCTCCGTCCTTATCGGGCGTTTGCGATCCATGACCACTGTAATAAAAAAAAGCTTCATCTCCTTGCCTGGTTCCTTCGACCAACCAAGATTGAAAAGCGCGCAATATCCCTTCTCTGGTGGCGCTCTGGTCATATAACATTTTGATTTGATCGGGGCGGTAATGGAAATGGTCCCGTAAAAGACGCGCCATGTTTTGCGCATCAACCAACGAACCGCGTAATTTGGCGCGAGGAGGAATGTAATCGTTAATTCCCACAATGAGCGCGCGCTTTTCAGCCCAAGCGACGCCACTGCCGAAGAAAACTCCCGGACAGAACATAAGCGCCCCAAGGATCGCGAACATTAGAGTTTGCGCGAAGAAAACGCCGGTGTTTCTAATGGTTCTTGCAGCCATCCATCGAGGCATGTTTTTTCTTTCTAGATATCGTGGCATGCTCTGTCCGATTAAAGTCTAGAGAAACCTGCTTGCGCGTTCTTTGAATTCATAAGGGGCCGGGAACTGTGTCTCAGCCGCTCGGGCCAAGCACGAAAGCCCTCCTTCTTCACGAAGCGACATTCCCCTGGACTCTGCGCCCTCCGGACTCTTGGATATTTTCCTATTGAAACTCCGCACGCGAAGGGGGATTCTCAAGAGTTCCAAACACAAGAATTCAAGCGCAAATCTTACCGTAAGGCAAGCAAAACCGCGTCCGAAGCGTTGCGATTCTTACAAGACGGGGCAAGCAAAACCAAAGGCCTATCTTGCTCCTTGGTGAGGTCGCTTAGAAAAGCTCTTGCGTTATCTTCAACACAACGCCATACTGGAAGAATCTATCATACGTGTTCGCGTCGTTTCTTGGTGGACGTCTTATGACAAATGATTCGATAAGCAATCTCCGGAACGGCGCAATGAATAACGCCTCACCGCTTGGCGTTCCGAATTTTGTTTTAACGGTCTCTTGCCCCGATACGATCGGCATCGTTCACGCCGTTTCCGGGTTTCTGGCAGAGCGTGGATGCAATATTAATGATAGCGCCCAGTTCGGAGATCGAACCAGCGGCCTGTTCTTCTTGCGCGTTTGGTTTTCCGCTCAGCCGCAAGGTCCAGGCTATTCCGAGATGCAATCAGCCTTTTTGCCGATCGCCGAACGCTTTTCCATGAATTGGAAACTTCACGATTTTCGTCAGAAACAAAGGCTGTTAATTCTTGTTTCAAAATTCGGCCATTGCTTGAATGATTTGCTTTATCGCTATAGGACCGGCGGTTTGGAGGTGGAAATCCCTGCGATCGTCTCAAATCACCGAGATTTCTATCAATTGGCGGCTTGGCATAATGTTCCATTTCATTACTTGCCGGTTTCTTCACAAACGCGCGAGCAACAAGAAGCGAAGCTTTTAGAAATCATCGAATTAGAAAAAATTGATTTGGTTGTTCTTGCTCGGTATATGCAGGTTTTGTCGCCGCAATTATGCGCCAAACTCTCTGGCCGCGCCATTAATATCCATCACTCGTTCTTGCCGAGTTTTCGCGGCGCAAAACCTTACCATCAGGCTTTTACGCGCGGAGTGAAGCTCATCGGCGCCACCGCTCACTATGTTAGCCCCGAACTCGATGAGGGGCCGATCATTGAGCAAGAAGTGCAGCGAGTCGATCACACGCTTACTCCTGACGATTTGGTTGCTGTCGGTCGCGATATCGAAAACATTGTGTTGGCGCGCGCCGTGAAATACCACATAGAACATCGCGTGCTGCTGAATAACGGCAAAACCGTTATTTTCCGTTAATCTTTACTTTTTAGAATCCATCAAACAACTCTATAAAAACGGCGGACGCCCGGCGAAAAAGCTTTAGAGAGAAGCAACGTCATCGACGCTCGTTCAAGGTCAGAACGTGGAAATTTGCGCTCAAGGAATATGCCCGACGGAGGCCTCCCTTGTTATCTCTGCAAAGATATTCACAGTGAAAGACATTCTTGCGTGACAAAACCGCTATATTGCTGCAATATCCAGCTTGAATGTTTGCCGACCCGGAATGATTGTCCTTCGCAAAATGAGGATAATGGTTGGCGCGTTGCGCGAATCGTTTTGTTTTGTTCTACTCCGTGAAGCATGTCTGGTGTAGAGTTCCCACCAAGATTTCCTGCCGGAGTTGCAGAAAAAAGGCGCTGAACTTTGGCCGAAGGGACGAGCAACACTGCCCTCGATTTTGAAAATCCACGGGCATCGCGTGAAATCAGCGACGATGAAGCGCGTGATTCTTTGCATATTTTGCCGTTGTCTATTCTCCCGCTGGAAACGCCGGGATTACAGCGCGCAAGTTTGATCAAAAATGTTCGTCTGGAAACCGTTGTTGAAATGTTTAACGACAGCGCCGCAGGAAGCGGCCAGGTTTCTCCAAAAGACGTGCCCATTTATTTCGAGTCGTATCCTGCGGAAATTCTCCATGATATGGCGATCATCAACAAAATAAGTCGGTTGAATAGTTTTGACGTTTATTCTTTAAGAATCGAACTGAGGCGACTTCAGATCAACGTGAATGATTGCGCTCAGCTTACCCTGTCGGAAAAGAAAAAAGCCGAACTCACAACGTATATGAGAGAATTTACTCATCCGCTTATCAAGTATGTCTACGGCAATGATTTTATGAAAATCAATGATGTTTCTGACATCATTCGTTTGTTCGCCCATCCTAATCGTGACGAGGCCATTCGAAACCTCAAAATCATGGCCGATCGACTCGGCGTTGAGCTTCATGAAATCCCTTCCTTCTTGGAAGAATACGGCGATATTTTCCTCTCATTGGCCTACTTCCGCAGATGCATCGATCAGATCGTTCCT
Organism: Azospirillaceae bacterium; assembly: GCA_963575675.1. Classification (GTDB taxonomy): domain Bacteria; phylum Pseudomonadota; class Alphaproteobacteria; order Azospirillales; family Azospirillaceae; genus CAUYUA01. The sequence continues at coordinate 2,023 of CAUYUA010000038.1, read as the reverse complement.
GAAATCGAGAAATTCATCGAGTGGGCGCGCGAGTGCCGAAATCACAATGAAATCAAACGAAATCCGATGCTGGTTCGGACCATCGACGACATCATCAAGGACTTGATTGATATTTCCACATCCATCACAGGACGTTTCGAAAATTTTGATAAGCGGTCAAAAGACTTTTGGAACGACATCAACGCCGACACATTCCGAAAGATTCGTAGTCTGATTACGGCTCACCATGTCACGATCGGTGGCGTGTTGTGCGGGTTGGCCGTGAAAATGAACTTGTGGAAGTTGCGCTTTGCGCGTGGAAGCGGCGGCCCCAACAAACGAGTTGAATTCATAAAATCAGAAGTCCTCCCTGGATTAAGCCACATCAAGGCTTTGGAGAACTCCGGACGCAGCATTAGCGAGTAATCTCGGCAACGAGAATGACTGCCCCCTGTTCTCTAATTTTTTCGAACAAAGCAAATAATATACTCCGTCCAATTGAGAATCCAAAAAAAAGACTTCCAAAGGAATCGGGGCTCCGCCCTCGACCCGCCAAGGGCCGGAAGGCCTTTGGAAACCATGACTTGGAGTTTGTGACGACCGAATGAAAGCGGGCCGTTTCAATTCGGGAAGACTGCATAATTATAGAGTCCTTAATTGAACGGGATATAGTTTTTCATTTTTCTTATTTTGCGGGGGTAAAAGGGAGACGATATGTCGTGGCGCGATTTTCTATCCATAATACTTGCCGATTGGAAATTGCTTTTCATCTCGCCCATCGCGTCCCTTTTCGCAACTGTCTTGATTCTCCGTCATTGGACTCCGGAATACACCGCAACCATGGTGATCGGCCCAGTCTCCCGCATCGGAGCCGCCGCCATGGGGGCTCGCGCGCCGCTCGGCGTCACCGCCATCCCCATGACCGAATACGGCAACGGTGAAGAAGCTCTCTCGGACTTCACCCGATTCGCCGAGTTGCTGACGTCTCCGCCAGTGCTGCAAACACTAATGAACAACGACCCGACGCTGTTGCCTAAAATCTTTCCGGAACATTGGGACGATCAAACCAAACAATGGCGACGCCCCAACAACCTCACCGCCATTCTCAAGCAAACCGCGCTCTCAATCGTCCGACGACAAGACTGGACAACTCCGGACATAGAAACTTTAAGCCGATCACTCAAGCACACAGTAATTGTTTCCCCGGTTGGAACCACGTCGATGCGCCGCATAGCCTACCGTCATCCCGACCGAACCTTCGCTCTCAAACTGATTGCAAACCTCACTGAAGCGGCAAACCAGCATTTGCGCCAAGAAGCAGAACGGCGCGTCTCCGCACAGACCCAGTTCATCAAAAACCGTCTAGAAACCGTCACCCAGGCCGATCATCGCCGCGTTCTAGCCTCCCTGCTGGCCGACCAAGAACGCATCGCCTTGATGATCGAAATCGATTTGCCTCTAGCCGCAGACATCATCGCCCCACCTTCGGCGCTCAGCCTGCCCGATTGGCCCAACCCATTGCTGTTGCTGCCAATCGCCGGAGTGGTGGGAGTCGGAATCGGCCTTCTTTTGATTATGATAAGATTTGAACCATCCGCGCGCACGCCGCCGCAATCGTCTCAGGCTCTTGCACCAGAGCCACACGAATGTACTCCCGCCCAGGATTGCGCCCCTCCGAGTCGGTCTGACTGAGATATGCTCCGGGAAGAACTTTTATCCCACCCTCTCGCCACAACGCGCGCGTCGCCGCTTCACCGTCCCCCACGTTCAACCACAGAAAAAACCCGCCATCCGGTCGCGCATAGTCGAATTTTCCCTGCAACACGGCTTCCGCCGCATCGAACTTGGCGCAATAGCGGCTGCGGTTGTCCTCCACATGCGCCTCGTCACGCCATAAAGCCGTCGCCGCAGCCAAAACAGGAAGCGCCGTGCCGGCATTGCCATAGCTCCGCAACCGCGCGAAGGCCTGAATCAGAGCCGGGTCTCCCGCCACGAACCCAGAGCGCAACCCCGCCGCACTCGACCGTTTCGACAACGAGTGAAA
>CAUYUA010000037.1:0-6530 GCA_963575675.1 Azospirillaceae bacterium | reverse complement strand
TTGCCGAGGCATTTTTCCAACGGCGCGTCGCTGAACAACCCCCGATGATGACGATCCGCGATTGCCTCTTGCGCCAAATAGGCGTTGACCGTGGTTGCGCCCACGCCGATCAACACCGCGAAATAATGCACGTCCAGGCATTCGCCGGAGCGCACGTTGATCGAAGTGAACGCTCTCAAATCGTTTCGGAGCAAATGCGTGTGGACCGTGGCCGCCGCTAGAATCATCGGAATCGGCGCGCGACCGGCGGAGGTCTTTTCATCGGTCAGAATAATGTGACAAGGACCGCCGCGCACCGCTTCTTCGGCCTCTCGCCGAATCCGGCGCAGAGCGTCACGCAAAGCGTCTTGCCCGGAATCAATCTCGGTATGGCCGACGTCGAAAGTGCAATCGATCACCGCCGCCATATCGCCCATGTAATCCCGCATCGCTCGGAATTCTTCGGTGGTCAACACCGGAGACTCCAGTTGCAGAACGCGGCATTGACTTTCGTCTTCCTCCAAGATGTTTCCGAGATTTCCCAACCTTGTTCTTAGGCTCATCACCCGTCGTTCGCGCAAACTGTCGATCGGGGGATTGGTCACTTGGCTGAAGTTCTGACGGAAGAAGTGATGTAGTCCTCGATAGCGTTCCGACAACACCGCCAACGCCGAGTCGTCTCCCATCGAGCCCACGGCTTCTTTACCCTCTTCCACCATGGGATGAAGAATAAGCTCCATGTCTTCGTGGGTTAGACCGACCGCGCACTGACGTCTCCGCAACTCGTTCGAAGACAACGCGCCCGGCTCGGCGCGCGCCGCAGCGCAGCGCACCAGCGCGTCAAGCTCCGTGATGTTGTGGACCCAATCCTGATAGGGCTTGCGACGGCTTAACAGCGCTTTGATCTCTGCGTCTTTATAGAGCTTGCCTTCGCCTAAATGCACGGCGATCATTTGGCCTGGACCCAAGCGGCCTTTTTCCAAAATAAGGTCTTCCTCGATCCGCACCATGCCGATCTCTGACCCGGCAATGATCAAGCCTTCCGCGCTGACGGCGTAGCGCATCGGACGCAAACCATTGCGATCCATGCCGCCGACCACCCAAGTTCCGTCATACATCGCCAAAGCCGCCGGACCATCCCAGGGCTCCATCACGGCGTTGCAATAAGAGTAAAGCGCTTTAAGGTCATCCGGCAAAGAATTGGCTTTGGTGAGCGCTTCCGGAATCAGCAGAGTCTTGACCAATGGAGCGGGACGCCCTGCACGCACCATGATTTCAAACACGGAATCCAAGGCGCCGGAATCAGAAGTTCCAACAGGGATCACGGGTTTCAAATCATCGTCGCGCCCGGCGAAACGCGGATGATCCATACGGGTTTCATGAGCCTTCATCCAGTTGACGTTGCCGCGCAGCGTGTTGATTTCTCCGTTATGGGCAAGACAACGGAAGGGTTGGGCCAAAGGCCATGTTGGGAAAGTGTTGGTGGAGTAGCGTTGGTGATAAATCGCAAAATTGGAGATGAAGCGATCATCCGCCAAATCCGGATAGAAGGTGGAGAGTTGCTCGGCGAGAAACATACCCTTGTAAACGATTGAGCGTGACGATAGAGTGCAGACATAGAAATCATTGATGCTGGCGGCTTTCACTGCTTTTTCAATGCGACGACGAATGATGTAAAGATCGGTTTCGAACTGATCGTCCGACACGCCGCGCAAATTTCCAATGATGATCTGTTCGATTTCGGGACGAGTGGCGTTTCCTTTGTCGCCGATGACCTCAACTGTAACGGGAACTTGGCGCCAACCGTAGATATAGTATCCAAATTTGAGGATTTCAGTCTCGACGATGCAGCGACAGGCTTCTTGAGCCTCCAAACTGAGACGAGGCAAGAACACTTGACCAATGGCGAGATTGCGCTCAGTGGGAGTGTGCCCGATCATATTGACGTAGTCGCGAAAGAATTGTTGCGGGACTTGAATGTGAATGCCCGCTCCATCGCCGGTTTTGCCGTCGGCGTCGACGGCTCCGCGATGCCAAACCGACCGCAACGCCTCAATGGCTTTTTTTACGACGTCACGCCGAGGTTGTCCATCGAGCGCGACGACGAAGCCAACGCCGCATGCGTCGTGTTCATCGGCGGGATCATAAGCATAGGCATCGATCAAATGTTGAACATTGGCGCGATCATCGGCGTTCATGACTTCGTCTCACTTGGGAATAAGGATTTAGCAACGGCGCTGATACATCACGAACTGTGCGACAGAACAAAAAGCGTAATAAGAACACGGGAACATAAACCAAGAGGGTCCAGAGACTGTGTTCCCAGTCTCTCGGACCAAGGACGAAAGCCCCCCCTTACGATCCCGAGCGACTGGAAACACAGTCTCTGGACCCTCTTGGTTTATGTTCCCGTGTTTTTATAGTCCATCGGGATGCATTTATCTTTTATTACGTTTTTGCGCGCTTTTCGCCCTGTCGTTCAATTCTTGGCTTTAATTCATCATTCTAAAGTTTTTCTTAAGAGACCATGGCGGTCGTCGCAAACCCCGCCACAGACAACTCCAACTTCATTTGCAAGAAACGATGAATAGCGGCGGCAACATCCCGTCCATCACGAATCGCCCACACCACCAAACTCGCCCCACGCACAATATCTCCGGCGGCAAACACCCCTTCCAAACTGGTCATCAGCGTGCCGGCGTTAATAGCCACAGTTCCATCACGCCGCGTTTTCAGCTCCGGAGCGCCAAACAAACGAGGCAAATCTTCCGGCTCAAACCCCAAAGCTTTGATTGCTAAATCACAGTCGATGGAAAAAGCGGACTCAGGAACCGGCTGAGGCGTCAAACGTCCCGCTCCATCGGCGACTCCCAAATGAATCTTTACCGCACGCACGGCAATAATTCGACCTTCTCCGAGAAATGCTTCCGGAGCGGCCTGCCAAACGAATTCAACGCCTTCTTCCTCGGCGTTCTGCACCTCGCGCTGCGAACCGGGCATATTGGCGCGATTACGGCGATAAAGACACTTCACCGACTTTGCGCCCTGACGAACAGCGGTGCGAACACAATCCATAGCGGTGTCTCCACCGCCAATAACCACAACATGTTTTCCAGCGGCGTTGAGACGCCCATCATCAAAGGCCGGAACCGCATCGCCAAGATTCTGACGATTGTTCGCAATCAAATAATCCAGAGCCGAAACCACGCCATCAAGATCATTTCCGGGAAGCGTCGCCTCACGCGCCTTATAAACTCCCGTCGCAATCAGAACCGCCGAATGCCGCGCCCGGAGCGCCGCCAAGTCAGCGTCACGACCGACCTCAAAATTCACATGAAAATGAACGCCGCTTTCGAGCAAATGCTGCACTCTTCGCTCAACGATGGTCTTTTCCAGCTTGAATCCGGGAATGCCATAAATCAAAAGCCCGCCGATGCGGTCATGTCGATCATAAACGTGAACTTGATAGCCATGCCGTCGAAGCTGCGCCGCCGTCGCCAAACCTGCCGGGCCTCCACCAATAATCCCCACCGATTGCTCCAGCTCACGCAAGGGACGAATCGGCTTCACCCATCCACGCTCCCAAGCTTCATCGGTAATGTATTTTTCTACAGATCCGATCGTCACCGCCCCATGATTCGATTGCTCGATCACGCAATTGCCTTCGCACAAACGATCCTGAGGACAAATGCGACCGCAAATCTCGGGGAAATTATTGGTGGCGGCGGACACCTCATAAGCTTCCTCCAAGCGCCCTTCGGCGGTCAGCTTAAGCCAATCCGGAATGTTGTTTTGCACAGGGCAGTGGACGTGGCAAAACGGAATGCCGCATTGAGAACATCGCCCCGCCTGCTCGGCGGCGCGCTCACCGTCGAAACGAGCATAAATTTCCTGAAAATCCTTCCGGCGCGCCATGGGGTCTCGCCTCCCCGGCTGGCGGGGACCGACGTGAACAAATTTTAGCATGGTCTGCGCCATTAAAAGGCCCTTTCCTAAAAATTCTGAAAGCCACACCGCTCCGAGCATAACCATTAAAAGGCGACACACGCCGCTTTCGCTCAAAAAACCGATTCGAGAAAATACTTAATATTTCTCGACGCAAACGATAGCACAAGGAGAAACGGGACGCGAGCAAAAAGACTCTCAATAAGTCTGCATTGCTGACCTATATTAATTTAAAAATTTTTACGCTATTGCGCACATCACTCGACGCCACCACCCCATAGTGTAGAAATCAGCCAAAAAAGAACGCAAAAGCCTCGCCAAGAGCCTTAACAGCCTTTAAAAACCGTGCTTCGAAAAACTGTGGAGACCGAGGATGTGAGAACTTTTTTAATTCGATGCGGCCACAAAAGCAACTCCGCAACATAAAGGACACTAAAACTGACAATTTCGGTAAAGACAAATCATTGATTTGACGACACAAGACAACTTCGCGCTTCTATGGGCCATAATCAAGACGGCGCCCAGGCAAAGCAAAGACTCGACATGAATCGATTTTTATCGAAGAATTTACATAGGATTTCTGATAGGTTAAAAGAAGACCGCCTTTATCACGAATTGATAACAATCTCGATCATTTTTTATGACGATATCATTTCTGATTGATTTACCTTCGATAAGGAATAAACTCAATAAAATATTATCCCGAAACTTTAAGACAACGGCTGCGTCCAGGAAGTGCTTTGCGACAGTTTTTACAAGCTATTCCAAAAAGATAGCTCCTGTATGGAAACATCTTGACCCAGAAATCCCGAATAAGACAATGATTTAATGCTTATCCATCCACTCATCAAGGATTAGTCATATCGCCATGCGCTGTCGGACGATACGATTTTTGTTGGCCGATCACCTTAGTCTGACGCTTTCCAGTTTGTCGAGCGTTGATCCGGTGCATGATATTATCCTAATGACCGAGGTAGCGAATGAAGCCACTCATGTACGTTATCACGCCAAAAAATTAGCATTCCTACTCTCGGCAATGCGCCACTTTGCCGAACGACTAACCGATGAATTTCAACTAAAAGTTGATTATATTCGTCTCGACGATCCAGAAAATACAGGCTCTTTGCGCGCTGAGTTGGTGCGGGCGGTCGCGCGTCATAAACCAGAGCGTGTCATTGTCGCCTTTCCCTCTGAACACCGCCTGTTGCGCGATATGACCGATTGGTCAGCCGCGTGTGGCGTTCCTGTCGAAGTGCGCGAAGACAATCGATTTTTCTGCGGACGAACAGATTTCGCTCGTTGGGCGCAAGGACGCCGTCAGTTGCGCATGGAGCCATTCTACCGCCTCATGCGGGAACGCAGCGGATTGCTTATGACTCCGGAAGGCTCTCCTGAAGGCGGTCAATGGGAGCCGATGCGCCTACCACCGCTTACCGGCAAGGCCGATATCGAACAACATCCGCAAGACGAACATGGATTAAGTAAGCCTCTCTGCGGTAAATTTCCGTGCGGCGGGAAAACAACAGATTTACACGTCCCAGAACCATTCCGGACCACTCCCGACAAAACAACCAAAGAAGTGTTGGCGTTAGTCGGACAAAGATTTCCTAATCACTTTGGAGAACTGGAACCGTTCTGGTTTGCAGTCACTCACGCCGACGCAGAGCGCGTGTTTGATGCATTTTGTCTTCATGCTCTTCCACGTTTTTGTTCGACGCACGACTTGATGCGTAAGAACCATGCAACATTATTCCACGCGGTGATCGGACATTATCTTAATGTCGGCTTGCTGGATCCACGCAAAATATGCCAACGTGTAGAAGAAGATTATCAAAAAGGACGCATTACTCTATCTGCGGCGGAAGGATTTATTCGACAGATTCTTGGATGGCGTGAGTTTGCGCGAGGACTTTACTGGCTTAAGATGCCGAATTACGCTGGATTCAATTACTTTAATGCTTATGGCCCACTACCAGGTTTTTTTTGGTCCGGCGAAACCACGATGAATTGCTTAAAACAATGCATCGACCAAACAAAACGCGAAGCCTACGCGCATCACACGCAACGTCTGACTGTCCTTGGAAATTTCTCGATGTTGGCGGGAATTGCTCCGCTAGAAGTTATGGAGTGGTTTCTATTGGCGTTTGTAGATGCTGTAGAATGGGCTTTAATTCCGAATGTCCAAATGGCGCTTCATGCGGATGGAGGTCTCTTCGTTGGAAAACCAAACGCTGTGGGAGGAAAATTTGTTCATCATGTCTCTGATTATTGCGAGGAATGTTTGTTTGAGCCCGATTTGACAACTGGCGAATTTTCTTGCCCTTTGAATTATCTTTATTGGAATTTTCTGGCCGCCAATCGTGTAAAATTGGAAAACAATCAAAGAATGAGATTCGCCTATAGTATTATGGACAAAATGCCGAAAGAAACATTAATAGCGATCCGTCGATCCGCCGAAGCTTTTTTGAATTCACTGGGCTAGTCTTTTCCCTCAACATTTCACAAAGAGCGCGCTTAGAATATTTAACTCCTAATTCAAACACAAAAAAAGGCCGCCTAACGGCGACCTTAAACACTAAACCAACGTCTTTAAAACGCTAAAAAAC
>CAUYUA010000036.1:0-6631 GCA_963575675.1 Azospirillaceae bacterium | reverse complement strand
CGTTTGCGACCGCCTCGTTTTCGGAACTTCATCGAAACGTGGATGGAAATAACTTCGCCGTTCGTGCTCAAAGAGCTATTTCTGGTCATGCGCGCGTCTCTTGAGTGAAGGTTGGGCGCAGATCGGCGGCAAGAGTGGCCAAGCCGTCGGCTCGCAAGTCGATGCGCACGCCGGTGGAGTCGATGGTTGCGCGAGCGACCAGCAGCCGAATCAATCGAGCCTGTTCGGCAGGAAACAATTCATCCCAGAGAGGATCGAGGTTACGCAGGGCCGTTGTGATTTCGCGTTCGGAGACTTTGTTTTCGTTTTGTGTTGTCGTTTGCCGCCAAGTTCGGATGATGATTTCCGGAGCCCGCAGCAGAGATCGGAGTTGCGTCGTGACGGCGGTTTCGATTTCTCCGGCAGGAATAGTACGCAGAGGACAAGCTTCGTATCCGCTTCGAATGGCGGTTTGGCTGACGTAATAGCGGTACATTTTGCCTTGTTTCCGTGTGAAAACAGGCGTCATGGCGTCGCCGTTGGGGCCGAATAGGATGCCTTTCAGCAGCGCCGGAGTGTCGACGGTTTGTCGTGACGGGCGTTCTCGGAAATTCTCTTTAAGAATAGTGTGCGCTTTATCCCAAGTTTTTGTGTCGATGATCGCTTCGTGTTCACCGGGATAGGAAACGCCTTTATGGACGGCTTCGCCGAGGTAGATGCGGTTTGCCAAGAGACCATAAATTGCTTTGCGGTCAAGAGGGCCGCCTTGGCGCTCCTTCCCTTCTTGCGTTGTCCAGGATTTGGCTCGATGGCCGGATTCGGCTAATTCGTGCATCAGCGCTGTTATCGAGCCTAATTCTACAAAACGGTGGAAGATCAAGCGCACCAAATCGGCTTCTGATTGATTAATTAGCAACTTGCGATTGACGACATCGTATCCTAAAGGCGGCACGCCGCCCATCCACATGCCTTTGCGGCGGCTGGCGGCAAATTTGTCACGAATGCGTTCGCCGATAACTTCGCGCTCGAATTGAGCGAAGCTCAAGAGTATATTGAGCGTCAAGCGTCCCATTGACGAAGTGGTGTTGAATTGCTGGGTGATGCTGACAAAAGAAACATTGCAGCGTTCGAAGGTTTCGACTAGTTTGGAAAAGTCCAATAAAGATCGTGAGAGTCTATCGACTTTATAGACCACGATTATGTCAATGAGTCTATTTTCGACGTCTCTGAGAAGGCGTTGCAGCGCCGGTCGTTCCAGAGTCCCACCGGAAATACCTCCGTCGTCGTAGCGGTTGGGGCACACAACCCAGCCTTCGGCCTTTTGGCTGGCGATATACGAAGCGCAGGCTTCGCGTTGGGCGTCGAGGGAATTGAACTCCATGTCGAGTCCCTCTTCCGAGGATTTGCGCGTATAAATGGCGCAACGGACTTGTCGGACGGAATTCTTTATGGTTTTTGCCGGTTTCATTGAGCCTCTCCTTGGATGCGCAGGCCGAAAAAGGCCGGACCGGACCATCTTGTGCCGGTAATCGCGCGCGCGACCGCCGATAGGGATTTGTAGGAATGTCCTTGATATTCAAAGTGTTTTTGTTGAACGGTGACGATGTGTTCGACGCCTTGCCATTCGCGGACAATCTGAGTGCCGGGGATCGGGCGGGTTGGAATCTTTTTTCGAGCCGCTTCTCGGTCGACATATTTCTCATCGGAAGCGATCGCGTCCAGTCGAGCGATCGTCGCCATGCTCAAGCCGCCGTAAGCCAATTCCTGGATTCGGTATGTCAGGCGGCTGACCAGAAACGATCGATTGAACGGCGGCGGTTCGGTTTCAAATAGCTCCCTCCAGCGAGCTTTGAGGTCCGGCATCAACATCGCGGAGAGGGCCGCGATCTGAGCCAACACATTGTTTGTCATGGGTTTTTCCTGGTTTTGCGGTTTTCTCCGTGCGCATGACTGCTCTGGTTGGCGGTTTCTATCAAGGAAACTCTCTGGTTTTTCGGCGACTTAATAACTTGATTTTTCTGACGCAGTCGAATGTAGCCCGCCGCCAAAATAGCGGCGACCTCATCGAGGCGCTCGTCGGTTGACATGGCAGATGGGGGGATGGCGCTGAGCATTGGAGAGGCCGATTCTCATGATTGATACGATCGGCATCCAATTTACGTTCGAGGAAATTCTCTCACCAGCGTAGATTGTTGGTGATCCAAATCGCTCCAAAACAAAACAACAAGAGAAAGATCGTGCTGAATGGTAGTATTTATCCAAACCTCATGAATTGATCATAGGTATCCCATTCCGGTGGTTCTTCGAGCAAATGATTCTGTTGTTGATTTCCGAACAACAAGAGCGAAAGAGATTTTCCAAGCCGATCAGAGAAGATCGTTAATTCACGGACAGATTCGCTGCTTCGTTTGAAAGTCCAGACTCCTTCTGGAATCTCAATGGGACGGTTTGTTTCGCCTTGCTGAGCATCGCGACCGCGAGCAGCGATGGATTGCTCAGGGATTTCCATGCCGGACGGAATAAATATGCCGGTTTTTAGAGCTTGATCGCTTGCGCGCCCCCAGAGAGCAAAACCATCTCGGGCCACCACCATTGCAGCGCGTTTCTCGGTGAATTCTATCCATTTGCGCACGGCGGCCGTCAGTGAAACTTTATATCGATTTGTGATGTGTTTCAGAAGCGCAAGATCAATATCATTGGCCGTCGACCTGTTGTCGATAATCGTCCAGCGGCATCAGTAGATATGAAGAAAAAATGTCGGCTTCTTCTTCAATTTTTTCTTTACGATCTCCTTTCCAAGTGTTTCGTTCCATTGGATTGCACTCGAAAGTTCTATTTTCGACGTCTTCGGTGCTTAGACCATTCGATGTACTGTCGACAGGTTTGCGATGCAAGAGATAATGGCCGAATTCATGTGCAAGGGTAAATCTTTCTCGTCCGATATATTGTGTGGCGTTGTTGTAAATAATGTGCCAGACCGGTTTTTTCTTGCCGGGGCGAAGCATGCCTTCGAAATCGCCAAGATCACCTCCAACAACTTTTGTGATTGGGTCGGGATATTTCTTTGAATATTCGGTTGCGACCATTTCAACATCTACGGGAAAGCGAGCTTCGCCGAGAACATTGCGCAACAGAATCGAGACTTCATTGGCTGCCTTTATCGGTTTGTTATTGGGACTCATTCGTCATCCTCGTCAAGAGCATTGAGGATTCGTTGAAGTCGTTTTTTGTCCGATTCGCCTAGAGCTTGATATTTGCGGAAGAAGACTCGATCCGCTTCGTCGACGGCGTTGACGTCTTCGGCCGCCAGCAAATAGTCGGTGGTCGTATCGAGAGCCATTGCGATGAAACGCAATTTCTCGGCCGAAGGACGAGCAATACTCTTATTTTCGATTTCCCAGATGTAACTTTTGCTGGAATCAACCTTCTCGGCAAGTTTTTCAAGCGTTAGACCCTTTTCGAGTCTCAGTTTCCTGATCCGCTCTCCCAGCGGCGTAGGCATGGTTTGGCTCCTCGTAATTTAAAAGCAAGAAAAGTTCGCGAAAACGTCACTTTGTGCCCTTGACAAGGACTACAAAGAAGCACTACCTTCTGCTGTAGTTCGATAGGGCGAACTCCAACTTGTTCCAATGCGATATACTAGGAGATTTTGATGGCTATCGACAAGATAAATGTTGCTGATTTCGTCTTCAATGAACGGAATAAGTATAATAATTGTGTTTGGCGCGAAGTCCCGGATTAGCTGTTCCGCGTTGGCTATCTCGTCCTGGAGTTACTCGAGATCACTGAAGAGGCCCGTCATGTCTGTTCTTGCCCGTTTAATTCGCAATACTCCAGGCTCCAGCCTGTTGTCTTACTTTGAGTTGCGAAACATTCAGATTCCCGATCCAATCAATTGGAACGGTGATACTGCTGCGATTCTGCCGCCGCTGTTGCGGGCCGTCGGCACTCTCGACGACTCTGCGCGCGAACGCATACGGATTGATGCAGAACGTGTAGACGGCATGTCTGGTGAAATCGGGCAAACTGCGATTCAAGAGGTTGCTTCTTCTGAGCAATGGGAAGTCTTGCGCGATATCGAGACGCCGCATGCTCGTGCGCTTTGGATGTTTCTTCATGATTCCAAGCAGTTCCTACACGCAGAACAATCCGCTTTTCTTGATAGAGCGCGGCGGGGGCGAACTTGGGATGGGTTTTTAGCCAGTCCCAATCTGATTGTGAATCGTGACGAGGCTCATCTGTGCGCTTTTGCTGATAAGCTGCAAAAGTATTTTCGGGAAGGACGGAAAGTTCGTGTCGAGGTATTTGATCGTTCGCGTCCGGTCATCGATGGCAACAATCAATTAATTCAAGTTACAGTCTATCGTGAAGGTTTGCCGTTCGGTCAAACTGTTTTTGAAGAAAAGAACCTGGAGTTTGGTTTGCTGGTCTATCGACCGGTCTATGAATTTGCATTTACTTATGAATCGGCTACCGGCGTCATCGAAGTTGTTGCTCAGAAGAAATCGAAGCGGGAAGAGCTTGTCAAGTTGTTTGCAACGGAGCTGCTTGATCAAAATATTGAAGGAAAACGGATTCCGTTACGGCACATTGATCTGTCTGTATTTATGAAGGAGCGAGAATTTATCACCGATCCGCAAGACGGCATTGTCGGTGTTCATTTGCGACTGGTCAAGTTTGAACCCTTGGGACGAGTTCCTTTTGTGACGTTTGAGCAACCAAGAGAGACTGAATCGATTCATGTTCTTGCTCAAGAGACGTTTAAGGACTGTAATCCATTTACGATGAGAGAATATCGCATTTCCGAAGTCATTCTCTCGGTTCATTTTCGACGGGACCATGTCAATCCTCGAGGTCGGACCATTATGGTGAAACTGCGACATCCTAACGGTTGCGACCTGAAAGACAAAACAGATAAAGAGCGCAAATTAGGAGATAAATACCTGCGGCGTTGGGGTATTCTAAAGGATGTCGTCTATGGTTGAGCTTTCTATGAAAAGTTTCCAATTTCTGCTTTGTATGGCTGATATGGGATCGTCATGGATAACAAACGATAGTATCGAGGAGGAATTCGGAGACGATTTGCCAATTCTCAAAAGTCACGGTCTATTGTTTCCCGGACCGAATATGGATAGTATTAAGGCTTGGCCTGGAGACGATACCTTTCGTCCAATTATTGAATTTGATGAAGAGACTGAAACCGTACTCTGTTTCCATCCCGATGATGGTTTTATTAGAGTATCGATTGATGCGACACGGACTTGGCGTCTGGAAAATTCAAAATTTGTTCAGCTTATCTGTCGTATGCTTGGATTGCCGACCTCTTTTCGGCCCGAAGCCATCGTGAATGATCTGTTGTGGAATATGGGAACGCCGCGTCTTGGCCGAAGTAATGTGCCGATGTTGTTTGCTCGTGAATTACGGAATGAAGAGGCTCGCCGACGTATTCGAACTGAATTGGAGCTTCTTCTTGGGGGCATACCTTATGTATTATTGACGCCGGATCGTCATGTTGCCTTTGATCTTTGTTTGCCTGCGGTATCGAAAATTGTACAACTTGAAGATATTGTCGATCGATTTCATCCCATTGCCAGGTTGAATCTGGATCGATTGGCTGCGGTTATCTGTTTGAACCGTTCCAATATAGAAAATACTGAATTAGCGGTTGAATGTGAAGCGGACGGTCATCGGATTCGAATCCATGGAAAGACTTACTCTTTTCGAGGCATGCAGGCGCAGTTTGTTCGACTGCTTTATGATGCGTGGGCGCAGGGTGATGAGTGGGTGCGAATTCAGTTTGCGTTGGAGCAGGTCAACAGCACTTCCAGGCAAATCAAATGGTTATTCAAGGGTAAGGAGGATTGGGAGAGCGTTATTGAAATAAAGAATGGGAATTGTCGTTTGCGTGTCGAAGAAACTTAATGGTTCTTATGAGTTCATTCAAGAGTCCTGAACGTAGATTCCAAGTCGCTCCTTTGTGAGCGGCTTTTTTTGTATCAAGCTTGCGTTCTTCCGGATTTCCCCCCTTTTTCCAATGATGACTCGCGATGCGGGGCGTTGTTTTGATTCGCCGTGGGGTGGAACAGCGAATGTCCTATATATAAGGGCGCTTTACAAGAAAACATAACACCAAACTAACCCATTGAAATAGAATATAGAAATTTTTCTATATCAGAATGAGGCCTCAGAATTTTTTCTGAGTTCGGGACCGTTATGCAGTTTTTCGAAATTCCCACCATTTTCCCCCCATTTCTCCCCCCTTTTTCCCACCATGGCGTTTGTTAGTCTCTTCCTGTTTTCAACAACGACCGGAAGAAAACGGAAATGCCTATCACACACCTGAATCAGGCTGAGTTGTGTCGCCGATGGCGTCTTAGTCCATACACGCTTGAGCGTTGGCGGTGGCTCGGCCAAGGACCGCGTTACCTTAAAATTGGAGGTCGCGTCCTTTATCGGTTGGAAGATATCGAAGCTTTCGAAGCGGAACATATGCACTCCAGCACCTCAGAATCGAACATCTCTGTAGCTGTTCCTACTTATTGACGGAGAGAGTCAATGAACCGAAATCGCGTTGTTCTCAACGATCTGGCTGACTTAAATGTCGGCGCTATCGCTGCTCTGTCGGCGGAAGAGCTGATGATGTTGGCTGAAG
>CAUYUA010000035.1:0-6846 GCA_963575675.1 Azospirillaceae bacterium | reverse complement strand
CTCCGCAATTTTAGACAAATCAGATTCCCGATTCATCAAAAAGTTGTAGGTCAAATCGACAGGCGAAAGGAACACTCAACGAAATCCCTTCTTATAGAACAACAAGTTAGCATCTCTTGAACTTCGCAGGTTGACGATCAAAATGATCGGACCGCCCTTGCATCCGGGTTTTTGATACAATTTGGTAAACGGAATGCACTGATTTCGAACTTTTTGACGCTTTACACCAAATCAATGCGATTGAGTCGGGCCGAATATGTTGTCCAATGAAGTGGCGTCCATTAGCTGATCCATCCATGCATCAAGTTGATCACTCGCAGCCTTTAGCACTCGCTCCTCAATGTGGCTGGGCAAGGTTTTAAATCGGCGACGGAGTTGGCGGAGGAGCATGTTGGCCTTGCCTTTGGATTCGCCTGCGGATTCCCCTTGAGCAACCAATTGTCGTTTCCATTCGAGAGTCCGTGTCGCCAGCATGTTACGAATCTCCTTCAAATCTTCTGGTATGCGGATTTGATTTACGATGCCCATATTTTGGATTGATTGAGTGACTAATTCCGTAAATAGTCGCTTCAAGTTTTCAGAATCAGGATGGTGTCGAAACCAACTGATTACCTCGTCAATTAAGTCTTCGAGATCGTCGATCTCGCTGCATTGTTCCAAACGAAATAGAAGCGCCACCAGAGTTTCTCGTCGGGCAAGTTCGTCCTTCGGAAACGCACCTTCATCTAAAAGGTAATAGCGAATATGAGGTTGCCAATACCCTAGAATAGAATCGGAAGTAAGTCGATTAACTCTACGGCTGTCTGTGGCGTCTTCCATCAAGAATCACCATTAGGGTAAAGCACAATCGGAAATAAAGGAGGCAACCGATCGTTTCGAGTTAAGTTCTTTTCATTAGAGCGGTTACCGATGAAGTTGGATCGGAAATCGGCCTTTCATCCACGTCATCCATCTTGTTCAGAATTTGGTATGCGCAACTGGATCGGTAACCGCTCTAATGAGGTATTGCCGAAACAACCCACAATAGACTTGGATTCTAACCGACATCACCTATCAATAAGAGATTGAAACAAGAGATTAAAACTTAAACAAAAAATAAATATAAAGACCAGTCCTTTATTGGTTGGTGTTTCCCAGATAGGCTCAATTCGCGTTAGATGCACATCACCAACATTTTTGTGCGGCCCCACCGGTAAACAAATCCAGCGTTTCCAAGCCATCTAAAGGCACATGCCCACCTAACGCGAACTGAGCCTCCAGATAACATCTCTTTTTCGTCGCGCACCTTTTTTACTGTGAAATGTTGTATCGACTTTTTCCATCTCATCAAAATTAAAATCAAACATCGCCAATTCTAGAACAAACTCGGTCAAAAGCTGTTTGACCATAATTGGGTACGAAAAAGGTGGTAGTAAAGCGAATCGGAGTTGTTCATGAAAATTAATCTATCTATTGCAGATCACCTTTGAATTTCTCTCATGTTGAAAGACTGTTTGCAACCGAAATGAACGATTGCTCCGCGCCTCAGACCAGAAGCTCAATGGAGCTGTAGCGTATCGGTTCCAACCAGATTAGAACACTGAATTTCACCCGCTTTCATAACTGTCGACGAATGCGATGCAAATACCTTCATTTATTATATTTTCACTTAACACCAGAGACCCTATGATATAAGCTCAGATTTCCGCTTCTCTATCGTCTTCCAAGCATGCAGATTAAAGATGTAGGGAGCTTTGTTTAACGCTCGACCAATCCACAAAGCATCATCAGGATCGGTGAGCAAGTAGGGATCGGCGACGTTCAGAAGCGCCGACAGAAGAGACCAACGACGATTATTAGACGAAGCCTCAAATGCATCAAGCAAATCGAGCGCTATCGTCTCTTGTTCCTTGCGATACAGAGCATTTGAAGATAAGTTATGGAGTTTAGATTCCTTCTCGACCGCCAACATATTTTTAATCTGGTTGTCCAATCTTCCCGGCGGAAGCCAGCCAGCCAGCTCGACGCCAACCGCCCGAATGTCCCGCCTAGGATCAATCATGCACGCCGCCAGCGCTTCGTCCACCTTCGTTGAATCCAACTTCCGCAGAGCACAACCGATGGCGGCGGCACTTTCTTTACATTGTCGAGCGACTTCAATTAGCCGTAAGATGGTATCATCGGAATTCAGTTGTGTCATAAGGTTGGCAAAAACCCATAATTTCTCACATTTCTTCGTGATCCGCAGTAGTTGCCGATCCACCGCAAGGACGGCGCGTTTGACATCAAACTTGGCAAGCGCACGGATCGCCCGAAGCGTCTCTCCGACAAAGACGTTGTTTTCGTGAAATGCCTTCCGGATAATCAACTCCCGGATGTCGGCGTCGGCAGCCTCGGCCGCGATTTCAAGAAGCTTTTCGGTATCGCGTGACTCTTTGCACAAGCGAACGGCCCACTGAATTACGTTTTTCCGGCTATTCTCGTAACGATAAAGGTTTGCAACCAATACGGTCTCGATATTGGTCCATTGACTGAATGGTGTATTATGGAGATGATACATAAGGCATTCCACTGCCGTCTCTCCCATAGCCAGCAAAGCTCCAAGCGCACAATTACCATTCTCTTTTGTTTTCAGCATGGGAAAAGCTAATTGACGGAACTCCGCCGACACATCGCCCAATCGGTGAAGAGTGATACATGCTATACCGGCAACCTTGCCGGATGGATTTGCGTTCGTCAGGTGGCGACGAACTGAGGGAATAAAATCCGAGTCTCCACTTAACAACGCAACTGTTAGCGCCTTAAGAACATCCTCTTCGGTCGCAGTAAAGTCGGCCAAAACGTCGGCAGCGCGCTTGGTATGCATTCTGTCCAATGGAGTAGGCTGAATCAGTCTATCTAAATTAACGTCAACCGCCTCCGGTCCCACTCCCCAGATGGCGTCCATAACGCCCTCAACGCTCCCTGCCGCAGCAAGAGCAATAGTCACCATATAGCGCTCCTGCCAACCATTTGATTCAATGTCTCCTTTGTCTTTGTCATCCGGCAACACCGGCCGACGACCAATCTCTGTTAGAAGAGCGATGGTATCCTCATCGGGAGAAACAAAAGCCCACTCCAGCCCACCGTAGCGCCCCCAAAAGTTACTGGATCGCAATTCATGGTTCACAAGTCGCGTGATCCCGGCTCCACCGACCCTGATGAGAAATTGGCGACAACCTTCTAGAACACTATAATCACTATCTCTCGTTCTACGCTCTGTTCGGCGGCAAGCAACATCTACCACCATGCTCTCCAGAGGCCCTCCAGCTTCCTTCCATAAAATATGCAAAAGATCAAGCCGCGTGATCCTGCCCAATAGCCGCAAGGGATAATCAAGCCACCATGTGTCGGTCTGACAGGTCTCGTCCAAACGATCCTTCAACTCGGTTTCGAATGCCCGCAAGCGAAAACTGAGCATTTCCGTATCGAGTTCATCGGCCCGATCCGTAAACAGGTCGTCAATCAGTCGGTAATTCTTGGAATCGCTACCGGCGATCTCAAGCAACTTACGCCTTAGTTCCTTTGGTTTAGCATGAAGCAGCTGCGGCAACCACCAATTCCTACAGGATACAAGTTTCGAACGCGGAAACTCGCCCAATCGATGGACGGCCGTATCTGGATCGAGGCGAATAAGATTCGCAAACGCCGCGCTACATGCCAAATCTTCCTCTCGAGAGAGACAAGACAGCACGAAATCCAACAACGATTGGTCGCCGAACTTCCCGATGCAATACAACAGACTGCGCGGTCGGTTTGTCGGAACCTTCTTCATCAGGTCGTCCTTGACCTCAGACCAGATATCTTGGGCGGAGGGATGCTCCAAATTGTTCAGCAGATAGGCGAGTTCGCCAACCCGCTCTTGCGCCGAGGCTTTTTTTATCTGATTGCGAAGCCAAACCGGATCAAGCTCCACCCCGGCACGCAACGCAGCAAAGCTTCTTTCATAATCCTGATGGTTCCAACGACATGTCTTCCTTTCTTGTGCCGTACAATCCGACACGACATACCGCTCTTGGTGCAACGTCCACAAACGGTCGAGAAAACATTTCGAAGGTTTTGCCGTCGCGGCAGCAATGCCGACGGCTTGCCGGTTGACGGAGGAGGAACGCAAAAGTTGTCCGACAAGCTCCGACAGGTCCACACCATCCTGAACAACAATGCTTGAAAACGCCAGAGCAACGAAATTAACTTGATAATCACCTTCCGGTAAGCGGCTGAGCCTATCCAGAAGAGCATCCACCACACAACATCCCAACGTCGCCAACAGGACGTACAGCTCTCCATGGCCATACTGGGGGCACGTCTCCAGACGTTCTATAATATTGGAAAGTTCGTGCGTCCTTGCATTATCCGCAGCAAGCAGCCACAGCGTATCCATCGGCACATAGCCTAGGTGCTTGGCGAAGTGCTTGGTGTATCTATCGGCGCATTGAACCAGCCTCTCTGCCAACTGCTCGGTAGTGAGTTTGCCGATCGTCATCTGTTGTGCAAGAGCTTCGGCTGCGGCCCAGTTGAGCAAGCGATCATGCGCGAAGCCGACCAGCCCGCCAGACGAACAATTCAACCATCCCGACGCCCGTAATTTGTCAACGGCATCAGAATCTAGATTAACTTCGCACCATTGGCCCCTTTCGATCGGATAGGAGCCGCCGTTAAGAACCCTCTCTGCAATCGATATCAGAATGCCGTCATCTCCTGTCCTCGTCTTCTCCTGCATCCGCTCCCAAAAGCGCTGAAAGATTTCATATTCGCTGCTCGGTGCCGTCTTAAATGTTTCATAGGGGAGTTGCAGATACAGACCGGCAAGGATCGGCGTGCGAAGCAACTGCTGGAGGTCGCTCGGCAATTGGCCCCAGTTGCGACCTTTACGTTCGAGCAAGTCGTCGATCTCCGATACGGAGAAACGGCCTACCTTATGAACCGTTATCCCCGCCTGCTGCACGGACGGCACCACCGCCGTCGGCACGGACATAGCCAAACGCATACCCCAACGTTGCCAAGGTTGGCGAATAAGGTCACGCGCCAAGTCCACGTCATGGACGTCATCGACGGCGATGGTCAGCCACGGCATCGCAGCATTGGACGCTATCATCGCTCGGTAATGCGACGTTAGAGCCGTCGGCGTCTTCTCATCGGTCGCCCCCAGCCCTTGCTGCCACACCACACGCATAGCTTTGCCGACCACGCTCGTAGCGTTCATATTTTTCTCAGGAAAAGTCCACACGATATAACGCCCGACGTCGGCTTCGGCGCGAGCCAGCTTGGCAAGCTGCCAAGTCTTTCCTTCACCACTTTCTCCCGTGATCAGAAGCACAGACTTTTCAACCGACCATTCCGGCGACTTGCGAACATCGGCGTACGTCCGGTATCCGATCCTCTGAAGTTCATCATCAAGCACGACAGCAAGCGTTTCGTTGAGTTTGGCGAGATTACGCAATCGATCAGGATCAAGCCCCGCGCCACGCAGCAAATCATCCATACCCGCCACATCCAGACGCGCTTCGCCGTTGCTCAAGAGATTCATCAACATACCGACAAGCTGAAGTCGCTTGCCGACCTCATCGCCCAAATTCGGGCAAATCGGCCGGAGCATCTTTTCAATCAACTCAGAACGATGGCTGGCTGATGCGGTGAACTCCATCTCGAAGTTTTTTAGAAGATGGAGAACCGTCGCAGCCTCGTCAGTTCGATGGCGCTTAGAGGGTCTTTTATTCTTTTTATTCTTTTCAGTCTCTTCAGGCTTAACAATGTGATCGAAAAGTGCACGAAATGAGCGCGGCGGATTCTTGCCTCGGAAATAACCTTTTGTTACATTTTCAGTCGCATCAAGTTCGCTCGGACTATCGGCGACCTGCACCGCCGAGAGAAACTCCCGAAACTTCCCGAGGCAACCTTCTCGACCATCCGTGACGAATCGATACTTTCCGGTCGGTGGTGGCGGCTCAGGCACAGCCATACGCAAGTCGGGCAAAACATCATCGATTATCGCCTGGATCGACCATGTGCCGTCGGGACGAACCTATACTGCTCTACAAGATAAACTCCGGGACCTTCCACACGAGCGTCACCACCATCCTTTGGCTCAAGAACAAGCTCCGCACCGTTTGGAAAATCACTCCCTGATATCTGACCATTAATGCGAACAGAAGCCAACCAACCGAGATGGCTCAGAATCTGATATAAAAACCGTTAATTGCTGCCGGGCCGCCCGCCTGAACCATCTTTTGCCTCCTTACCACCCATCATTTTATCCGAACAAGACCCAAATTTCCCACAGAAAAAGAGAAGCGAGCACAGCCTCTGGAGGCAAGTCTGAATTCTACGGATGCCGCGCTTAAAATAAGAATGCCGGACTCCGAACAAATTTTTTAGGATGCATTAAATCTTAGAGCAAGTAAAATGTCAATAAAAAATGATGATCCGCAAGTTAGAGAACATCGACCAATCCCCGCTCGATTTGGGTTTTGCACTTGTCCGAGATGTTCATGTCTTCCACCCAATGAATCGAAACCTCGCCGGAGCCTATGTTTTGAATGCGGAACTCCAAAAAAACGCTAAATTCCATCGACGGAGACGTGGAGCCTGTCAAGCGATTCGGTTATGTTTCGAAATATCGCAAAATCTATTGACACAATTTGGATGGATGCTATATATTTTGTCGTAATAATAAGAAAGTTTATTTTTATGCGGAACTCTATAAAAAACTAAAAATGGAAATTAAGGGGATGCCCCCACGAAATGAAGCTAACGGCCTACCACGCGAAATATTTTGCCCATGAATTGACCCGACGCTGCCCATCCGACAGCGACGAAAGGCTTGCGAGC
>CAUYUA010000034.1:0-7007 GCA_963575675.1 Azospirillaceae bacterium | reverse complement strand
GGCGAAAAAGGGGCGATTTGAGGGTCCGAAACCCTACAGGTTAAACGCGAAAAAGCCCGGAAAACCTGGGCTTTTTCGCCTAGACTTCCGGACTTTTGAGAATTCCACATAACGAATGCTGGTTGAGGGGACGGGACACTCCGCAAACTTTTCTCCGCTTTAGAATCAAAGGGTTGCACGCGCTCCCGTTCATTCCGGATCGGAATACGGCACACTCGTCGCACCGCACAGATTGAGGAAAAGTGCGCAGGTTCAAACTCTTTATGTACGGCGACATTTACCTCATCGGGTTTTCACATCCCAGCCGGAAAGCAATCAAAGCGTCGCGAACTCGCAGACTTCAGGTCTCAAAACACAGTCTCGACAGTTTATTCAGTGCGACTGTGTTGGACCAAATATGTCACTTAACGAAGTGGCATCGACAAAGGCTTCGCTCCACTCGTCCAGTTGCTCACTCGAAGCGTTCCGAACACGGTCTTCGATATGGCTCGGCACAGATTTAAACCGACGACGAAGTTGGCGAAGGAGCATTTCGGATTTGCCTTCCGCCAAAATTTGCCGCTTCCATTCATGCGTTCTCGTCGCCAACATATTACGAACCTCCATCAAATCGTCAGGAAGCTGAACGTCTTCCCGACCGTCCATGTTCTGAACGGATTGAACCACCACCTCAGTAAATAACTGTTTCAGCTCTTCGTAACCGGGATGGCTCCGAAACCATCCGATAACCTCGTCGATCAGCCCGACAAGATCGTCGAGATGATGACAGTGCTCCAAACGAAACAACAACGCCGTCAAAGTATCTCGTCGAGCCAAGTCGTCTTTGGAAAAAGCGCTTTCATCCAGCAAATAATAGCGTGACGCCGGTTGCCAAGGCCGAAGCGGCGAATCCTGCGGGAGAGAAATCAATTCAGACACATCAACCGGCGCATTCCATCTTTGGTCTCCGTTATACAAAACAATCGGCAGAACGGGCGGCAGTTTGTCTCCACGTTTGAGCTTTCTCTCTTTGATAATTTGTTGCCACAGCAAACCTGTGTAGACCTGCGTGCGCACAGCCATCCACTCGACGACCGTCGATTGAAACTCGAACAGCAAATACAAATAAATGTCTAAACCATCTTTGGTCGGCAGCCTCCAGATGACATCTCCTTCACGACGCCGTCCTCTCCGCGAGTGAAATTTGGCGTTAACCAATTCCATCCGAGCAAAATCCAGCCCAACCGCCATGGCTTCCGGTACGAACTCACGCACCAGCTGCTCAACCATGATCGGATGTGTAAACAGCCGATGGTAAAGAGAGTCGGACTGCTGAATCATTACCAAGAATCCATCATATAAATCACCATCTCATTTTATAACATCTTGAGGCAGATGATCGGAGGCTTGCCAGTCAACCGCTTGCCCGCCCCCCTTCCCTGGAACCAGAAACTTAAAAATACAAACAAGTTTCCAGACGGATAGATTCATATTGCAAACCGACAATCTATGCGACGGATATCTCGATCCGATCTATCCGCTTCAGCTATGCCGTCGCGCGCGCGAAATGCACCCCGCCGCCTTCTTTTCCCATCACCCAGATTTCTGTCTATCGTGCGCGCGACAGGCCAAGTCTCGCGTGTCAAATGGCGTTTGACAAGGTGGGAACAAGAGAACGCTTACTATGAAAATTTTCGGCGTATATTATGCGCTGCTGTATATGCGTTCAATTTTGTAAAGAGATGGAGAATCCTACCATTGCCAATCACTCTTCTCATCATTTTAACTCACCAAACATCATAACATCGGTCGCTTGACCGCAACCCGTCCATAACACATCAGAAGAACAGGGAGTCGCAGCCATCTGTGCGGGAGAAATTAAATCCAAAAGATTGTTAAAAACATTGGCAATCCGCGCAGCGCCACCGACGACCCACCATCCGAAGTCACTTTGCTGATCTCACCAGTAGGACCATAACGAACAGAGAGTCTTCACAGTCCCTTAACAAGAATTTCTTTCGGCTTATAAAACCGATTCTCATAATAAATCAATATAGCCGTGCTTCCTTCACGCAAAGCCGAAATATTCCCTCTATTATCATATCTCACGTCAATAGAACGATATTTTTGGACAACGCGCGACAATAAATAATGATCATCATAGAAATACTCCGTCACAAGACCATCTTCCGACACTTTTTCAAGGAGATTGCTTTTCTCTTTATACACCATCTTTCGATTAACGCTTTCAGAGAGTCTGTTGCAAAATTGAAAACGTCCTCGACAAAAATCGACGAATATCTCTTTCAAATTTTGATATTGTTCTATATCAGGGAAGAACTCACGTAAATTGTCTTTTTTACCAGATTCCCGAACAACCACCTTTCCCTTGTTATCGTAAATAAAAACCTCTTCCGTCTTATTTCCTCGCTTATCATCAGTCAGCACACGATTCGGCGTCTGGAATATCGGATGGTAGCACACGTCCACAATCCGATCCACCGTATCCGCTCGCGAGCGACGCAATAATGTTTCTGTCTTATCCCTGTGGTATTCATAAGTATAGCGATCCTCCCGACCACAGCCATATCTCCGAATGACATCAAAAACATAATTTGGTTGAGTGGGATAAACGAACTCTTCCGGACAGTCTTTGTGGCTGAGCATCCGAATGCGGCTGGTCCCCGACTGATACACGGCGCTCAAAAAAACTTCGGTTCCCTTTTCTGCTTTGCACAGTCTCGACAGGTCGCCACAATAACTATAATTTATGTATCCATCCACCCCCTTAGCGCGCTTTACTCTATCCTGCGTCGTCATAAGAATAACGAGAAGTTGCAAACTCTCCACGATCGGCATTCCCTGCGCGCAAGACGTCGATCCGACCGTGACGATCAGGTCGTTCCAGTCATCGGGAAGGCTGCCGGCGACACCAAAGGTTTCGACCCGGCGGTGCTCTTGACGGCCGTGGCGCCAGCGATCGACCGTCTCGGCGGTGTCAGCAGGAGCCTCATCGGCACAGATTGCCGCCACGGTGTCGAGCAAGGTCTGCTGGTTGCCTTTTATCTGTGAGATCAAGATGTTACCGATGTCCCGGGCGGCTTCAAAAGTTTTTTGACAGTGCATGGCGTCGGCGGTGAGGATGACGCCGGTCAGCACTTGGGCCGCCTTCTTGTCGGCGAGGTGAACAAAGCTGCCACACAGCGTATTGACCACCAGTGCGCGCTTCAAGCTCGTCCCGAAATGCTGGTTGAGCAACACGTGGCGTTGCTCCAGGAAGGTGATCACGCCACGGTAGGAGCGCGCCCCACTCAACAGCGCCAAGACCGTGAACAACAAAAGATACGGTAACGGATAGCGCTTGCCTTGCGCCCGACGGGGATCGTGACATCGCTCAGCGCCGCCAAAAGCCGGGAAAACGGAACCATGGCATCCTCTCCACCTCAAAGATGCCCGCCATAGATTCCGATCTCCGTCCTTCTTGGTAGACTCGTTTTCAGCCAACCGACAGCCAGCCAGGACTCGCGTTACGTGCCACATCGTGTCCCGCCCGGAGAACTGAACAGCCCTGACTTTAGGAAGAAACGGCACTGTCGCCAAAATCTCGAGCAAACACTAATATAGCATTGGCAGGCACAGTAATAAACGCCGAATGAAGCAAACCATTCAGTTCCGGCCCATTAGCTTGTATCTCCCCTCCGTTCCCGGTTACCGCCGGATTGACCCAGTTTTCATAGACATCACTGTTGAACACTTCCAACCAACGCCCGGAAGTCGGGAACGGCACATGATATCCATAGAGACTTTTTTCGTTAAGGCTTGCAACAACTACAACATCTTGACCGAAGCCTTCTACCCATCGCTGAAAGACCAAAACACGCAAGTCGTTTTCCATCGCGAGCACGCGAAGCCCCTCACCGCGCAAACCAGGAAGCTTTCGTCGCAACCACAGAAGCTCGCGTGAAAAGCGATGGAAATCTATCATCGTCTTATCGTGATTCAGCCCCTCCCAGTAGATCAGCGAGCACTGATAAGAAGACGGATCATCGGCCCACTGATTGTCTTCATAGAACTCCTGCCCCATAAAGATCATCGGAATACCCGGAGCCGTCAAAATCAAACCCAGCGCCACACGAGACCGGCTTGTGGCATACCAACTTCGAGTATCTCCACCACCCACAGCCAGCTTCGGAATTCGCATGTTGCGATCATGATACACTTCATCATGGCTCTCCGTATATTGAACGGCTCTCCAAGCATCCCGAAATCCGCTCGCGCGCAAACAATCGACAACCGGTTTCCAATCCATCGACGCCTCTCGACCGATTGACGCTTGACTTATAACGCCACGCACGGCCTTTCGTAAGCCATCATGCCAGCTAGCATGAAAACCAGCACCCTCTTCGGTTCGAGGACGAACGACGGCAGGCTCAGGTCCCCAGTACTCAGCAATATTTACAATTGACGGATATTGGTAGTTCAGCGTTGAATTCAAATCCTGGCAAAACAACCACCCTGGACCACGATTTTGCTGATCAATAACGCTTACCTGATCATATCGGTAGCCATCGACGTGATATTCGGCGATAAAGAATTTGGCGTTATCTATCAAGAATTGACGAACGCAGGAGTTCCAAAACGCAAAGACCGGACCTGTATGATTTTGATCGGTAAAATACAGGCTATCATTAGGATTTATTCCTGCGGCGCGATCGAGAAAATAGATTGTTTCAGGCTGATCACTGATATTACTCGAGGCATGGTTGTAAACAACATCAAGTATAACTACAATTCCATAATGATGACAGATATCAACGAGAGCCTTAAACTGGTTAATCCCGATCGCCAAAACTTCTTGCGTCAGGGGCACTTTCCCTTTTTTGATTAGGAGCTGATTAACCTTAGCAAGATATCTTTTTATCTCGTCGTCATAAACAAGGTAATCGGATTCCGGAGAAAACAAATCAGTTCCATTATAGCCTAAGCTACGCGGAGTATTATATTCAACAATCGGCAGAGGCTCAATGGCATTCACACCCAGGTCTACAAGATAGTCTATCCGATCTAGAACATCGAGGAATTTCGCCACACGCGTCCTTCGATCGGGGCCGACCCAAGTCCCGACATGAAATTGATAGATGATCAGATCACGAAACTCCGGCGCTCTCCAATTGCCATCTTGCCAAGGAAAACTACTCGCAGAACGAACGATGCAGTTAGGATTTGGCCACACATTCTCCAACTCGCGAGCATAGGGATCGCGTTTACACCCTTCACTTCCTTTGCCAACAATATAGAACTTGTATCTATCGCCATCTTTGACTTTTGGGATAAATCCCGTCCAGTGACCGTCATTGCTCATCTGTAAGAGCGAAGCATTATTTCTCTTCCATTGATTAAAATCACCGACGACATAGACTTCTCTTGCTCGGGGGGCCCAAACGCGAAAGGTCGCACCCTGTGCAAGATCAGCATCTAGCTGAACAAGATTGGCTCCCATAGGCGTAGAATGCATGATACTTTCCTGAGAAGCAGTCATATATCTTTTTCCTTATCACAAATAAACGAGGGTGTTCGGTAGAGATACATGGAGAGAGTACTGCCATAGGTAGCTATCTGAGTTACGCCTAGGCTCAATTTGCGTTAAGTTGACACATCAACCCTGAGTTGTGGGTGCCAGAGGCGCCGATAGCGGCATTGAGGCATGCTCTGGCTGTCGGGGCA
The DNA here is from genome assembly GCA_963575675.1 of Azospirillaceae bacterium. Classification (GTDB taxonomy): domain Bacteria; phylum Pseudomonadota; class Alphaproteobacteria; order Azospirillales; family Azospirillaceae; genus CAUYUA01. The sequence goes on along the minus strand of CAUYUA010000034.1, from coordinate 1,304 downwards.
TGCTGGAGCCCGGTGCGATGGAACCAGCGGAGGTAGTTGCCGAGGTATTTGATCGCCACACCGCGCCGACGGCGCAGGAAGGTCTTGATCCGCTCATGCAGGCTGTTACGGTCTGGATGTGCAGTTCGCTGCGGACGCGCTCGCCGGCCGATTGGTTCAGAACCTCGTGAGAGACCTTCATCTTGGGGTGGCACAGCGGGCCAGGGCCTTGCCGCCATCGGTAACCAGCAGGGCGTTTTGCTGAGGACGGGTTCGAGCACGGCCTTAATGGCGTCTCCGGTGTCCGCCTGCAGGACGGCACGAGACGTCACCGCCTCGGTCGGAGGCCACCAAAATTGGCATCTGCAAAGCTATTTTTGCACTCACCTGCCGACCGAGTTTCCCGAAACCTCGGATCGCCGCGTCGGTATTCTCGTCGAGCTGACCGACGGCAATACCAAGCGCACCTACAACAGTTGTAAAATTCGTAATACCCGCAACATCATATTTCCTCATCGTTCGCCTCCTCCAAATAAGCTGAAGATATCCAAACAACTAGAACCAAAATATCTCCAATCACGCATTCTTCGATCGCCCGAGAAAAATGCATCCAATACAATAGATTGGCGATAATTTGGATTTTTCCCTAATATACAGAGAAGATGAGGTCACACCAAAAACAAATCATCTACTTCTTCAAAGGAAATTGGATTTGCTTAACGCCTCCCAAACCTTCAATTTCAAGATTAAAAAAAGCATATATTTTTGTCAAAAAAAATAATAATTTTTTTAAAAAAAACTTTATTGATGTTTAAAATGCCATATGATTCTTCCTGAAAGCTATTTCCGCGTTCACCTACCAACCGTGGTTACCGGAGCCTCGGATCACCGCGACGACGCTTTGGTCGAATTCACCAATGGCCACATCACCCATATCGAGTAGCAAGCCCAATACATCGCATCAACACCCCATCGACAATTAAGCGACTGGAGCAAAACCATAACAAATTGTCCGATCGACGCATCGAGCAACCTTCCGGAATGAATTCGCCTTATCCTCACGAAAATGTCCAGGCTGGGAGAACGCAAACGCCGCTACGATCGAAGCGTGGCTCGATCGCGCCATCGACGCGCCGAGTCTGTCGGCGGTGTTTGCCGACCGACGAACTGACATAGTCCCTGCATCGAATAAAGGAGACCGGGATCCGAGAAGCGCCGGGACCGCAGGAGACGCCGTTGCTAGGAACGGATAAGAGCGGCGATGGGATGGCGGCGAACCGCCGGAGCCCATCAGGGCGCGGCGTGATAGGCCCGCCCGCGTGGCG
>CAUYUA010000033.1:0-67280 GCA_963575675.1 Azospirillaceae bacterium | reverse complement strand
ATCGAAAATCCGCGATGGCTGCCGGCTCTTACACCACGTCATGGGACGCGATCGTTCGAAGGACCGCGCGAAGCCGACGGCTCGCCAACTTGGACAGTCCACGATCCCATCCGCAACCGCTACTTCCACTTCGGACGCTCCGCTTTCGAATTCTTCGCACGCTGGCGCTTGTGCTCAGCGTCGGCGTTACTCTCCGCCATCAACGCCGAAACCACGCTGGAGGTCGAAGAATCCGACCTGATAGAATTCATCCGCTTTTTACGCGCCAACGCCCTCACTCGCAGCGACTCTCCTCTTGCCGTCCAAGCATTCGTCGAACAAGTTCATCGATCAAAACTTTCTTGGCCAATGTGGCTCTTGCATCATTATCTTTTTGTACGGATTCCTCTGGCGCGCCCCGACGCATTCCTTTCCGCCACATTGCCGTTCGCCCGCATCCTCGCCCGTCCATCGGTCCTGAGCTTTATTTTGTTGCTCGGTGTCGTCGGCGTTGGGTTATCTCTGCGACAGTGGGACATCTTCCTACACACGTTTCAGAACTTTATGTCGTGGGACGGAGCCGCCGCATTCGCCATCACCCTCAGCATCGTCAAAATCGCCCACGAACTAGGCCATGCTTACGTCGCCCACGCCTTTGGCTGTCGAACACCAACCATGGGCGTAGCTCTCCTGGTGCTGTGGCCGGTGCTCTACACCGACGTCTCCGACGCATGGCGACTTACATCGCGACGACAACGACTGTTGATCGACGCCGCCGGAGTGCTCACGGAGCTTTCTCTGGCCATGATCGCCACTTTCCTATGGAGCTTCCTCCCTGACGGCCCTCTACGCAGCGCCGCTTTTTTAGTCTCCACCACCACATGGGTGTCCACCGTAGCAATCAACCTCAGCCCCTTTATGCGCTTTGACGGGTATTACTTGCTGACCGACGCTCTAGCGGTGTCCAACCTTCAAGACCGCGCTTTTGCTCTGGGCCGATGGCGCTTGCGTCGACTTGCTCTGGGTGTCGACGATCCCCCTCCGGAATTTCTACCCTCCGGCATCCGACGCAAATTAATTGTCTACGCTTGGGCAACCTGGCTCTATCGCGCCATCGTATTTTTCGGCGTCGCCTTTATGGTCTATCACTTCTTCATTAAAATCGTAGGAATCCTATTAATGGCGGTTGAAATCGGCTGGTTTTTGGTTCGTCCCGCCGTCTCTGAGGCACGCCAATGGTGGCGGCTACGCCATCGCCTGCGGTTGAACCGCGCGCTCGCAACCACAGTCACGCTTCTGACCGGCGGCGGACTGCTGTTAATCACGCCTTGGCAAACCACGATCTCCGCCCCCGCCGTGTTGCGCGCCGCCGACTACGCCACCCTATTCTCGCCCGGCCCCGCCCGCATCGCTGAAATCGTCGCGCAACAAGGACAATCCGTGCAAAAAGGCGACCTCTTAATCCGACTAGAGGCTCCCGAAATTGATTACAACCTCCGCATCACGCGACTCAAAATCGCCGCAATTGAAATCCGCCTCCAACGGCAAGCCATAGGCTCCCCGGAAGTCCTCGACAGCATCGCAACGACCCAACAACAGCTCGCCACCCTGATTTCCACTGAAACCGGATTGCGCGCCCGCCAAGAGAAACTTCTGATCCGAGCGCCATTGTCCGGCGAAGTGATCGACCTCCCTCCAGAACTTCACTCCGGCCTCTGGGTGAAACCGGATCAAGCCCTAGGACGAGTCATCAACCGCGCACGCGCCACTCTACGCGGCTACCTTGACGCCGCAGACCATGACCGCATTCAATCCGGCGCAAGCGGTCGCTTTATTCCCGAAGACCCGACAAGACCCACGCTCGACGTAATCGTCAACAGCATCGAACGCATCAACGCCGCCACACTCGATGTTCCGGCGCTCGCCTCAACCCAAGGCGGCCCTATTCCCGTCCAACCCACTCCCGGCGCCTCCAACGCCACACTGATTCCAGTCCAAGCAATTTACCGCGCCGCCCTATCTCCTGTTGATTCGACTTTCCCTACCCCAGAACAAACGACTTTCGGCGTTATCCGAATTAACGCCGAAGCCGCCAGCCCCATTTCGCGCGCTTGGAAGTTCGCCATTGGCGTTCTTATTCGAGAGAGCGGATTTTAACCACAGTGCGACCGACCAAGAGAGCAAGTTCAATTCAGTGAAACCGCAAAAAGCGGCGAAAGACCACGGCTCGCCCTAATTTCTAGGAATCCACCGCTCTGTCCCAAGAGACGATCCGCCACCCGGAACCCATTGGCCATTGACGACTCCAGTTTGAGGATCGCGAGCATAGAATGCAACCCCCGGCTCATTTGCGCTTGGATAGCCGACAGCCATAGTGTTGCCGTCAATAATGCCCGTGCCGACCACATTCTGTCCGCCAATCTTCCAAATCACCGTCACCACCTGCCCTTTCCGACGCATCACGACAATTCCCTTATAAGCAGGCGCTCCATTTGTTTGTCCTGGATTGGTTCCGGTTACGTCATAAATTAAATCCGCATCCGCACGCGCCGCAGACGCATCAAAGAACACAACGCCCACCAAAACCAAAAAAAGACACATCAAGCGCTTCATCACTTTCCTCCTTTCACCTTTATGCGACTTTTACAGAAACACATATGCCCTGATAACAACTACTTTCGAGGCGTCCAGCGTTCCGTTCCGAGAATAGTCTTGCCTTTAACCGTCCAACGTCCGGTCACAACCTCGGTTTGAGGATCACGGATGTACAACCCAATCCCAACCTCGTCATCATCGTCGCCGCCGCCATAGGCCACAGCCATCGCATTGCCGTCAACAACGCCGGTTCCAACGTAGGTTTCGCCTTCAACATTCCAAGTCACAATCACTGTCGAATCTTTGCGCTCCAACTGCACGGTCCCTTTGTATTCCGCATTTCCAGGCGCCGCATCGGTTCCAACCAAATCATAGACAACAGCCGAACTCACCACCGGCGGCGGAGCATCCGCCGCCATCACCGCAGTTGCGCCCGCGCCAATCAAAAGGCCGACTCCAAGGAAACATAAAATCAACAACCGCTTCATCTTTTCTTCCCTTTACCCCGTAAGAATCCGTTCTGTATCTGCAACAGAATCGCGTCCAAATCATTCGCTCCCGCCAAAGCTCAAGAGAGTTCCTAGCAGAAGCCCCGTCTGCCTGATATGCTCCACAAACGGTGACAACAAATGCATGATGACGGAAAACGAACGGATCAGCAATGAGCAGGTGGAGCAACAGACTGCAAACGCTGTTGACGCTGTCGACGGCTCCGATCTTGACGGCGGTGACGGCAACGCGACGGTGGCGCGGACGTGGGTCGTCCATACGGTATTTTATGGCGTCCGGCGACTACCCCGGCTATCTTGTGCGCGGCGAGGCCGCCGCTTCTTGCCTTTATCACGCCAAGAAATATTGCCATGGTCGCGGCGTGGATGTCGGCGCCGGCAAGTTTCCATTTCCGGGCGCCCGCCCGATCGAAAACAATCCTGACGAACACGCCTACAAGATTCAAGAGGCTGACGGCGCTCTGGATTACGTGTTCTCTTCCCACTGCCTGGAGCACCTCGACCATTGGCGCGAGGCTCTGTTGGAATGGCGACGAGCGCTAAAATCAGGCGGAATTCTTTACCTCTATCTTCCACACCCAGCGTGCTTGATGTGGAGCCCCAAATCGCTTCATCACCACCTCTGGCAGCCTGAACCCGACGCTTTGGCCGAGCATGTGACGAGCATAGGATTCGAAATTATCGAACACACGCTTTTCCCTGACTCCTATATGTCTTTCCACATAGTCGCCCGACGTCTCTAGACCTTCGGATTTCATAACAAAGCCCGCTGTCTCGCCCTCCGCTGTCTCGCCCTCCGCCGCCTCGCCCGCAGATGTCCAAACCGAAACCACTCTCAACCTCACAAAACGGCAAACACGCCGAGACGGAAAACGCGCCGAAACGCTCCTTTTAAAGACGTAGGCTCCTCACATCAAAGACGCCCAGGCCGCCGAAGGCAAGTTGATCATGACATCCCGTCTCAGCGTAAAATCCCCCTCCTTCCGAGAAATACGCCAACATTTCCAACGGCTGAGGCGCTCCCCCGTCAAGTTGAACCCCTTGGCCGAGGCTTTACGCTCTGCCGACGTTGATTTCGATCAACGAGCGCGCCAAAACTCACAAAAGGCAGCGGCGCATTCTCCGAACACACTCTTAGCGCGCACAACAGCTTTCGCGCTTGCGCTCGGCCTGATCGGATGCGCCGTTTCCTCCGATCCTCTCACGCCGCAAGAACGCGCCATCCGAGCTTCCGCAGATCATATTGCTCTGTTCAGCGCCAATGTTCTTGACCCGTTGCCCGCCAAACTTTCTTTACCCGAGGTCTTGGCGCGCGCAATAAAGCATAACCTTGAAAATCGGCTGCGCGCCATGGATTCGGCGGTGGCGCTCGGCATGGCGGAACTTGGCGCATTTGAACTCCTACCCCAAATCACCTCCTCCGCCGGATACACCAGTCGCAGCAACAGCGCCGGATCCACCAGTCTCTCCGTAGCCACCGGCCAGCAATCTCTTGAACCCTCAACCTCTCAAGAGCAGCGCCGCCAAACCGCCAATCTCGGCATGGTCTGGAATGTTCTTGATTTCGGAGTCAGCTATCTGCGCGCTCGGCAACAATCCGATCGCGTTCTGATCGCCGAAGAACGCCGCCGCAAAGCCGTTCACACAATCCTTCAACAAGGACGATTGGCCTTTTGGCGCGTCGTAATCGCCGAGCGCCTCCAAACCGAACTGACCCCTTTGATGGAGCATGTGCGCTTCGCCTTAGCCCTCTCTCGCAAAATCGAAGACCAAGGCGTTCAATCTCCCGCACGCACGCACGCTCGATTACCAAAAGAACTTGCTTGATCTCCAAAACCAACTCCAGCAGCTCAACCGCGATTTGGTCTCGGCCAAAATCGAGCTGGCGGCGTTGATGAATCTTCCTCCGGGACAAAATTTTTCTCTCCTTGTCCCAGAGCGCTTATCCTTGCCGAACATAACAAACAACCTCGAAGACTTGGAGCGCCTTGCTCTGGTCAGCCGTCCGGAACTGCGTGAAGAAGACTACCAAACTCGAATCAACGCCGACGACACCCGCAAAGCTATTCTACGCCTATTGCCCGGTCTAGAATTCAATATTTCCGGCAGTTTCGACAGCAACCGTTTCCTCGTCAACAACGTCTGGGCCGAGGCCGGGTTGCGGCTGACTTGGAATTTGATGAACCTGCTTTCAGGCCCTTCAGCCATTCGCCAAGCAGAAACTCAAGAGTATATCGGCGTGCTGCGTCGCCAAGCCCTACATATGACCGTGCTCACCCAAGTGCGCATCGCCTGGCTGCGGCTGCGCGAAGCGCGCGACGACGTAGACTCAGCCGAAGATTTGGCGCGCGTCGATGAGAAACTCTACAAAATCGCCGTCGCCGCCGAGAAAGCCCGCACCGGAAACGAGCTGGAAACCATTCGCCGCGACGCCGGACGTCTGGTTTCGAGCATTCGTCGCGATCTCGCCCTGGCTGAGGCTCAGAACGCCGCCGCAGGGCTCCAAATCTCTCTAGGCGTTGACCCTTTGCCTGAGAATATGCCCACCGACGATATCGCGTTCGTGGCAAGACAAATCGACGCCGCTCTGGCCCTATGGAACAAAGGACAATTCGATTTTTCACCGCTTTTAGCCAAACAAACTGCAATTACGACACAGCCGCCTTCCGCCTCGACAACGCCAACCGTCAACGCGGCAGTGAAGCCCGCTGCCAATGCGAACGCGGCAGTGGAGCCCGCTGCTAACGCAGAGCCACACCCTCTTATCGAAACGCCTTCCGCTATCGAAACGCCTTCTGCTCACGAGACCTCCGTTTTAGATAAGGCTCCGGATCAGACCACCATATCGCCGCCGATCAACGAAGAGTCCTCGACACAGAGCAAACCTCAAACCTCTGCGACAGACATCGCCTCGCCTACAATCACCCCGCCTATTCAAGAAATCATCGCCACCAAACAGCCCACCCCTCCAGGCTCAATTCTCGTACAGCTTGCCTCGTTCAAGACCGCCGCAAAAGCGCAAGAACAGTGGAACGAGATGATCCAGGACTACCCAAATCTATTGGAAACGACTCCCGTCATTCGTCAAGTCACGCTTCCTGACGGTCGAAACATGTTTCGTCTTTATGCCGATGGCGAAGAACAAAAACTGCGTTCTGTATGCCGGCATCTAAAACGGAAAGAGACTGATTGCATTCTTCAGAATCGCGATACTTTAAAGCCGGTGCGATAATGGCGCGCTGATGACGCCACCGCCTCTGATGCGTCCAAACGATAAAATTCACAAGAGAGGTGTGTATTCCCGGATTGCCGAATGTAGATGAGACGCTTATAGTGCGCTCCCGCTTGGAGTGCGCCCGAGGCGCAATAAACGATTTCGAAACCATTTTGAGACGCTGAGATACACGCACCGATGACTGACGCGCCCGTTTCGTCCTGCTCTATATCCGCATCCCTCATTACCGTTCGCTGTGAGATCGCCGCCGCCGCGAAGGCGGTTGGTCGAAAACCGGACGAGACGTCTCTTGTAGCGGTCAGCAAGACGCAGCCGATTGAGGCTCTGGAAGCAGCGCTGGCTGCCGGACAGAGAGTGTTCGGCGAAAACCGGGTGCAAGAGGCCAAAACCAAATGGCCGGAGTTGCGGACGCGACACTCCGATATTGAACTACATTTGATCGGAGCGTTGCAGACGAATAAGGTTCGCGATGCGGTGGCGTTGTTTGACGTCATCCAAACCGTAGATCGACCGCGTTTGGCGGAAGCTTTGGCTGAGGAGTTTACACGGACGCAGCGGCGACCGCGTTGTTTGATTGAGGTCAATACAGGTGAAGAATCGCAAAAGGCGGGAATTGCTCCAATCGAAGTTCCGGCGTTTTTGGACTTCTGTCGCGATCGTTGCCAATTGCCGATTTCCGGTCTTATGGCGATTCCGCCGGTGGATGAAGAGCCTGCGTTGCATTTCGCCTTGCTGGCCGATTTGGCGCATCGGTTAAACCTTCCGGAAATCAGTATGGGCATGAGCCAGGATTATCCGATCGCCGTTCGATTCGGAGCCACGCTTGTGCGTGTGGGGACTGCTATTTTCGGCGGGCGCAACTCTGGAGCGCCGCAGGTTGATCCTCTATCGATCTCGCCTTTGGCGCCGTAACTCGCCCCTTGCCGGAGCGGAGGCGAAGGAGGACAACACATCAACCAACGCCGCCGGGAACCTCTTCTTATGTGGTTTTTCCATGCGCTCTCTTTCGCCTGTCGTCGGAATTCCGGCTTGCGCTTTTCCTGTCGACACTCTTCCGTTTCACGGCGCAGGAGATAAGTATGTGCGCGCCGTTCGCGAATATACGCTGTCTTTGCCTTTGATCATTCCCGCTATCGGCCCTCAACTTGATCTTGACGACTTGTTGCGACACCTTGATGGTCTGCTGATTACTGGAAGTGAGTCAAATGTTGAGCCGCGCCACTATAACGGCCCTCCCTCTGCTCCGGGAACGCTTCACGATCCTGAACGCGACGCCACAACTTTGCCGCTTCTACGCAAAGCCATTGCCGCTGGAGTTCCGGTGTTGGCGATTTGTCGAGGACACCAGGAGTTAAATGTTGCTTTGGGAGGAACTCTGCATCAGGTTGTGCATAATGTTCCCGGTTTCTTTAAACATAGTCCGGACGAGACTTTGCCAATAGAAGAGCAATTTGAAGTTGCGCATTCGGTGCGTTTGACGTCTGGAGGAATGTTGCGCTCGTTGATGCAGACGGAAACAATTATGGTGAATTCTCTCCATGACCAAGGAATAGATTCTCTTGCGCCTGATTTGATTGTGGAAGCAACCGCCGAAGACGGCATGATCGAGGCCGTGCGCGTTAAGGAGGCGCCGAGTTTTGCGCTTGGAGTGCAGTGGCATCCTGAATGGTTGTGTTCTGAAGCTTCTGCGTCGATTCCAATATTTCGCGCTTTTGGAGCTGCGGTTTCGCGTCGTTCTCGTCGATAAGGAGTCTGAGTAAAAATTAGAGAGCATCGAAAATATAGTCACAAACCTTATTTTATTTATTATTTCTCCACCATATCTTGACAAATTATTCACCAGGCTCTCGGTTTCGAGAGTCTGCGGTGTTTTGTGGCGATAAAACCCTCAAGATGATATTGTGCGACGTTCGCTTCTTTTGGGTTTAGGTCATGTCCCTCACCTCCGAAAACGTCGCGCGTCACTCGCTGGAATCGCCGGTTCTCGCCGCTTTACGCGCCGCAGCAGACGCTCTTGCTCGCGCGGATCACGGGGATCCTTTCTCCGTCCTCGGCCTACATCAAGACGCCACTGGGAAAAGCCTCTCCGTTCGCGCCTTCCTTCCAGGAGCTTCCGCTGTTTGCCTTCTCGACGCCCAAACCGGGGCCGACATTGCCGATCTCAGTCTGATTCATCCAGATGGATTTTTCTACGCTTCTCTTCCTTCCAACCGTCACTCTCGCTTTCCCTATCGCCTGCGCATTCAATTCGGCGATCAAACCGTCATTTTTGACGATGCTTACAGCTTTCCCCCGATTCTTGGCGAACTCGACGTCCACCTTCTGGCTGAAGGCTCTCATCTGCGCGCCTTCGAACGACTCGGCGCCCACCAGCTCACCCTTGAAGGCGTGGCGGGAACAGCCTTTGCTGTTTGGGCTCCCAACGCCCGGCGCGTCAGCGTCGTTGGCGACTTTTGCGCATGGGACGGCAGACGTCTTCCAATGCGTCATCGCCACGATTGCGGCGTGTGGGAAATTTTTGTGCCGGGCATTGGCCCCGGCGCTTGCTATAAATTCGAAATTCGCGGCGCCGACGGCGTTGTTCAACCCCTAAAAGCCGATCCCGTCGCTTTCGCCGCAGAACATCCACCACGCACCGCCTCTGTTGTCGCGCCAACCAACCGTTTTGTCTGGACCGACAAAGAGTGGATGGAACAACAACGCCATTCCGCCAATCATCGAGAAGCGCCGATCTCTATATATGAAGTTCATTTAGGATCTTGGAAACGTCGGGCCGAAGAAAACAACCGCTACCTTAGTTACCAAGAACTGGCGGAAGAGTTGGTTTCTTACGTCAAAACCATGGGTTTCACTCATATCGAGCTGCTGCCTATTACTGAATTCCCCTTCGACGGCTCTTGGGGATACCAACCGATCGGCCTCTACGCTCCCACAAGCCGCCATGGCGCCCCAGACGATTTCCGCGCCTTCATAGACGTTTGTCATGCCCATAACATTGGCGTGTTGCTCGATTGGGTGCCCGGCCATTTCCCTTCAGACCAACATGGACTCGCGTGTTTCGACGGAACGTGCCTCTACGAGCACGCCGATCCGCGTCAAGGTTATCATCCGGATTGGAACACATTGGTCTATAACTATGGTCGCCGTGAGGTGAATAATTTCCTTCTGGGCAATGCGTTGTACTGGCTTGATTCTTTCCATATGGATGGACTGAGGGTCGATGCCGTCGCCTCGATGCTCTACCTCGACTACAGTCGAAAAGACGGCGAATGGATCCCCAATCGCTATGGCGGCAAGGAAAATCTTGAAGCCATTTCGTTTTTAAAGAAACTTAATGAACTTGCTTATGGTCAGCATTCTGGGGCGATGACTGTTGCGGAAGAGTCTACCGCGTGGCCTGGAGTCTCACGCCCAACGTGGGAGGGAGGGCTTGGTTTTGGGTTCAAATGGAATATGGGGTGGATGCATGACACCTTACGCTATTTCTCCAAAGACCCGATTCATCGTCGCCATCATCATAACGATCTTACTTTTGCTCAGCTTTATCAATACAGTGAGAATTTCGTCTTGCCGCTCAGTCATGACGAAGTCGTTCACGGCAAAGGCTCGCTGTTGGGAAAAATGCCGGGAGATCGTTGGCAGAAATTCGCCAATCTCCGCGCTTATTACGGTTTTCTCTATGCTCACCCCGGCAAAAAGCTGTTGTTCATGGGCGGTGAATTCGCTCAAGAACGCGAGTGGAATCATGACGCCGGCCTAGACTGGGATTTACTGGCCGATCCTGCGCATCAAGGAATTCAGAGCTTAATTCGCGATCTCAATCACTATTATCAGGCGACGCCCGCTTTATGGGAGCTTGATTGCGAGTCCGCCGGATTCGAATGGATCGAGCCAAATGACTATGAGAATAGCGTAATTTCCTTTATCCGACGCGGCAAAGACCGTGCGCGTCCCGTGATTGCGATCGGTAATTTCACACCGGAACCACGTCATAATTATCGAATCGGGGTTCCTGAATCTGGAGATTATGTCGAACGTCTCAACACGGACGCTTCGTGTTACGGTGGTTGCGACGTTGAAAATGGCGGCGTGGTGACGGCGGAAAAAATTCCTTGCCATGGTCGCGCATGGTCTATTGTTTTAACGCTGCCGCCTTTGGGATTCTTGTTTTTAGAGCTGCAAAAAGACATGTAACGCCGACGAGCCAAACGATCGGCCCATGCGTCTCAACTCCACATAAAAATATCCGGAGACTGTGTTCTTGATCGCTCGGGATCATAAGGGGGGGAAAGAGCTAAAGCCCCCCCTTATCCGAAAAACGCAAAGACAAAAGATAACTTCTGATGAAGGCCGATCAAGGCCATTGAAACGAGAGCAGGAATGCCATAGGCTTTGAAGGAGTCGAGGTTTTCGAAGGAAGAAGGCGCATGGGCTGTCTTCAAGACTTCATCCAGCAGCATCACATCACCGAAGTGGAATGTCTGGTGCCGGATATGTCGGGAGTTGCTCGCGGAAAGATCGTTCCGGCGGACAAATTCTTGCGAATCCTGCGAGATCGCGGTTTGCGCTTGCCGGAAGCGATTTTTGTGCAGACCGTCACCGGAGAATACCCGGAGGACGAAGATGTCACGAGCCCCGAGAACGCCGATATTTATATGGTTCCGGATGAAAACACCATCCGGATGGTGCCATGGTACCAAGAGCCGACAGCGCAAGTAATCAGTGATTGCGTACATGCGAACGGACAGCCTGTGGATATTTCTCCACGCTGGTTGTTGCGGCGGGTGTTGGAGCTGTACGACGCTCAAGGATGGCGGCCGATTGTGGCTCCGGAACTGGAGTTCTTTCTAGTTCAGATTAACAAAGACCCAGACTATCCGTTGACGCCGCCAGTCGGACGATCGGGACGCACCGAAAGTGGAAGGCAGGCTTACGGCATTGACGCCGTCAACGAATTCGACCCCATCTTTGAAGACGTTTACGACTATTGCGAGGCGCAGAACATCGATATTGACACGCTGACTCACGAAGCCGGAGCAGCGCAGATCGAGATCAATTTCAATCACGGCGATGCGATGGAATTGGCCGACCAGACCTTCTTGTTCAAGCGCACCGTGCGGGAAACTGCGATTCGTCACCAAGTCTACGCCACTTTCATGGCCAAGCCGATGCAAAACGAACCCGGCAGCGCCATGCATATTCATCAAAGCGTCGTTGATAAAAACACTGGGGTTAATCTATTCTCCGATGTTCAAGGCAATGATTCTCGATTGTTTTTGTCCTTCATCGCAGGACTGCAAAAATTTCTGCCTTCGGCCATGCCGTTGTTTGCCCCCAACGTCAACTCTTACCGTCGCCTGATCACGGGATCTGACGCTCCGATCAACGTGCATTGGGGACGGGATAACCGCACCACCGGATTTCGCGTGCCGTTGTCGCCACCTGACAGTCGCCGAGTCGAAAACCGCGTGCCCGGCGCCGATGCAAACCCCTATTTAGCTATGGCGGCTTCTTTGGCCTGTGGTTATATCGGAATGATGAATGATATGGAGCCAGGAGACCCGATAAAGGGCACAGCTCATCGTTTGGCTTTCACCTTGCCGCGTCATCAATCTGACGCTCTGAATAAGCTGAATGCTTGTAAACCCTTGCGCGAAGTCTTCGGTGAGAAATTCATTTCCGCCTTCACCTACGTCAAACAAGCCGAGTATGAAGCCTACCAACGCGTAATCAGTTCCTGGGAGCGTGAGAACTTACTTCTGAATGTCTGATCAGAATTGAACAAAAAATAAAGTAACAAGACCAGGTTAAAAGACATAGTTCTGAAACTTTTATCCCTAGTTTTCCTTAAGGAAGGTGTGTCATCTCTTTAACACGAGGACATCCCGACGTTCCCAAAAGCGCTGTTGGCTGGCGCGTTCTTTTGGTTTTTTCCGCCGGGTATTTTTTTTCTTACCTGCTGCGCACCATCAACGCCGCGCTTGCTCCGGATTTGATTCGTGACTTTTCCCTCGACGCCGGCGGACTCGGTCTGTTGACGGGCGTTTATTTTGTTGGTTTTGGTTTGTTTCAGTTGCCTCTTGGATTGCTTCTCGATCGTTTCGGCGCACGTAGAGTGGAAGCCGTTCTACTGTTGATCGCAGCGCTCGGAGCTTTGCGTTTCGCCACGGCGGATGGTTTCGGTGATTTGGTTCTTGGGCGAGCGCTCATCGGCTTGGGAGTTTCCGCTTGCCTCATGGCCGGATTTAAGGCTCTGACACTGTGGTTTCCATCCCAGCGCTTGCCGCTGGTCAATGGGATGCTGCTCGGGTTGGGCGCGTGTGGAGCCGTTTTTGCAGGCCCCCCGGTGCAGTTTGCTCTGCAATACGTCGATTGGCGCGGCATATTTTTTGGCCTCGTCGGGATGGCGGTTGCCCTGGCGATGATGTTAATGGCGCTGGTTCCCGAGCCGAAATCCGTCGTCGCGCCGGAGTCGCCCTCCGCGTTGATTCGCGGATTGCGACAAATCTTGTCCGACTACCGATTCTGGCGTTTAGCGCCTCTCACCATGACCTCGCAAGGAACCTACTTGGCGGTTCAAGGACTTTGGGCGGGTGTGTGGCTACAAGACGTCGCTGGATTAACGCGCGTTTCCGTTGCTGATTATATGGCGATTCTGAGCGTTGCCATGGCAATAAGTTATGCCGGGTCCGGTTTTTTGGCCGAACGCCTTAGCCGAAAAGGCGTGTCTCCCCAGACCACCGCCGTGGTCGGAATGGTTTGTTTCATTGTTATTCAAATACTTATCATCAGTTTGGGCGCGGCTCTGCCTTCCGGGGCTCCGCTGTTGAGCGTGTGGTTTTTGTTCGGGCTGACTGGCGGCTTCAGCGTCGTGTGTTACGCTGCGCTTACCCAGAGTTTTCCGGCGCCTCTCGCCGGACGAGTTAATACTGCAATCAACATGACATTGATTGCTTGCGCCTTTCTGTTCCAGTATGGCATCGGTGTGGTGGTCGGGTGGTGGCCAACGCAGACGCCCGGACACTTTGCTGTAAGCGGGCATCGGGTGGCGTTGGCGCTGACGGTCGGGTTTCAGATCGTCGCCCTGATCTGGTTCTGGCTGGCGCCGTTTCTGCGACAAGGGCGGCTGCGACAGGGTTCTTTTCGATGATTAAAGTTTTACGGGGCAAATTACACGGTATCTCCGTGACCGACGCCAATCTGGATTATCAGGGGTCCATTACTTTGGATCCCGAGCATTGTGCGGCGGTGGGACTCTATCCTTTGGAGTTCGTCGATATTTGGAACCGCACCAACGGCGCGCGGTTTTCCACATATATTATTCTCGGCGCTCCGGGGTCACGCTGTTGCGTGCTGAATGGCGCGGCAGCGCGGTTGTGTCAGATCGGTGATATTCTGATCGTTGCAGCTTCCGAGCTGACAACGCCTGCTGAGTTATATCGATTGAAGCCGCGTATTCTTACTTTCCGGCCCGGCAATCACATCGATCAAATTCGTCACTACGACGTTTCCGGAAGCGCGCGTCCCCCTTACGATTTCTATATTGTCGATGGGGCTCCGCCGGAAAGTGACGAGGAGATCGAGAATTAGAAGGTAAAGTTGAGAATATCCGTGTTTTCGTTTTAGGGTTGTAAATATAAGGATAAAATTCAAAGGGTCCAGGGACTGCGTTCCTGGTCGCTCGGAATCATAAGGGGGGAGCGAAAGCCCCCCTTATTCGCGAAGCGACCTTCCTTTGGACTGTTTATCTTTGAAGGTTAAGAAAAGACATTAAAAAATATTAAGAGAAAGTTAAAGTTAGTGCTGATTGCGTTAACATCAGCCTCAATAGCCTCAATTTTTATACAGATAAACAATTCCAGAAGAAGATCGCTTCGCGAATAAGGGGGGCTTTCGCTCCCCCCTTATAATCCCGAGCGACCAGGAACACAGTCCCTGGACCCTTTGAATTCTTATTTGATTAAAATTTTGGCGTCAAATGCTCTTGCCACCACTGTCGGATGACTCCGAAGCACACGGCCCAATATGAGGCCAATGGCGTGTGAGCGTCGGCATGAATTCCTGGATAACGGTTTCATACACCTGACGCTTGAAAGGAACCACCATGCCCAACAAAGAGCCGATTTCCGCCCATCGCCAGGCATCGAACTCCGGATGATTGGTGGCGAGGTTAATATCAAGATCACGGCCCAAGAATCGCGCTGCAATCCAACGTTGTTCTTGGCCGCGATAACGCCCTTGCCACACTTTACCCAGAAGATGGTCTGGAAGATCGTAACGCAACCACCCATCCGTCTCTGCAATGATTTCAGCTGCGCCAGTGCCGATTTCTTCGCGCATTTCACGTAGTGCAGCCATAGCTGGCGTTTCACCAGGATCTATGCCGCCTTGAGGCATTTGCCATGCGTCGGGCGCATCGATTCGACGCCCAACCCAGACCTTTCCGTGCCGGTTGATGAGCATAATTCCAACGCATGGCCGATATGGCAGGGCGCGACGGTCTATCATCTAGTGTCCTCCTCCTTGGCCACCGCTTTTTTCCTTACTATTAGCGCCACCTTTTTTGTCTTTGTCTGCGCCGCTCGTTTCGTCTATAGGCGGCGGCGGCGGTTCTTCTGGCTTTTGTAGATAGGCGACTGCGCTTACCGGGGCCAAAGCAATGCCTCTGTCGGCCAATAGAGGAAGCCACTCCATCAGGCGTTCTATGGTGGTTAGATAAGGAAGACCGGCGCCGATGGCTGCTCCGTTGCGTTTGGCGATTTGCTCCAGCTCTTCGAGCTGAATGTCAATCGGCTTTCTGGCTGGATCCCGATCAATGACGCGATCGATAAACGCCCATGGGACTCCCATTTGCGAAGCCAACGGCGTTGCAACGCTTCCGGAACGCGAGCGGTTGTCGAGAAACATAAGCCCACGCCTTTTGATGTTTTCCAAAACCGGACGCATATGAACCGGATCGTTCAGAAAGCGGAATCCATGAATGTTCATGACGCCGACATATCCTGGAAAGCGCGCGAGCGCCCATTCCAGTCGTTCCGTGTTGCGGGCGGAATCAAGAAAGGTCAGCAGAGTTTGAGGGCCCGGATCGTTTTGAGGATAATTGATCGGCTCCATAGGCAGAGAAATCATCACTTCGTGACCATCGGCGCGGGCGCGTTCAACCCACATGTCAAGTCGTTCCGCAACCGGGGCGAAAGAGAAAGTCACGCCGCCAGGCAAATGTTGGGCGGTGGCGGTGGCGGCTCCTGAAAGACCGAGGTTGGAAATCACAATAGCGATTCGCGGACGTCGATCATTGGCCGGAAACGGGCGAGCATAGACTTTCCAAGGGGCTTTGTTGTCCGGCCCTAAACGAGGCAAGAGACCGAAGCGACTTTCTTCCGTCATTCCGGGAGCGGGAGCTGCGACAAGCGTAACCGGAGCATCCAGAGGCGGCGCACTGTTTCCAGTTGCCGCCGCAGAAGCTTCAGGCGCCCTCATCTCCTGTGAAGAAGAGGCCGTGATGATGGAAGGAATCGGCCTAACTCCGCCTGAAATGGCGGTCGTAACCGTGGGAATGGCGGCATGCCGTTCTTCAAGGGTGATGTCTGCGTTGGCGGAAAGCCAAACGACCAACCCGGTCAGAACGCCAGCAACAAGCGTCGCCGCTGCTATCAGCGCCGCCCAACCGGGATGAATCGACGGTAGGGAGAAAGAGTAGCGACCGGAAACGGCCGCTATCCTTTCCTTCAGCTTTTCCGCGAGCTGACTCACAAAAGCGTTCGCCACAGGAGATAACCGGATTAGTTTATCGTGCTTCGGGCATTGTATAGGGCAATGCCGCGTAGTAAATCCAGTGCTCGCGCCAGTTGGTAGTCGTTTTGTGGCGAAGCTGTGTTTTCAGCGTTTTCGCGCGTCGGCGCGGGTTTCGCGCCGGAACCATTCGGCGTGTTTTTACCGTCCGACGAAGGCTTTGCTGCGTCTGGCGACGTATTTTTGCTGTCGGGAGCGGGCTTTGCGTCAGGCGTGTTTTTTTCTTCCGGAGTGGGTTGCGCTGGTTTGGCGTTGTCTTTATCGGTTTCGTTGGAGTGCGGCGTATCCGTCGACGTAGGCGTAGAGGGCTTATTGTTATCGCCGTTTGTAGGAGTCGTGTTCGGAGTCGGCTTGACGACGGTGGGCGGCGTTGCTTTATCGTTTTTGTCTTTGTCGCGGTTTGCCTTCCCGGATTTTCCAGAAGCGCCTTGATTGTCGTTTTTCAATGCGCCTCGAAGATCGGCTTCGCGACGACGTCCGGCCTGATCGATTTCTTCTAGACGCGCTTGCGCAACAATGATGTCGGGGGTGATTCCGAGTTGCTGAATCGAGCGCCCTGACGGAGTATAGTAACGAGCGGTGGTCAATCGCATGGCTCCGTGGCCTTGCAGAGGAATAATGGTTTGGACGGAGCCTTTGCCGAAGGACTGTGTTCCCATAATAATGGCGCGACGGTGATCTTGAAGGGCGCCGGCGACAATTTCCGAGGCGGAAGCCGACCCACCGTTAATCAGAACGACAATGGGGAGATTGTTGGCCAAATCTCCTGGTTTGGCGTTGTATCGTTGCCCGTCTTCCGGACGCCGTCCGCGTGTGGAGACGACTTCGCCTTGATTAAGAAAGTCATCTGCGACGGCAATGGCTTGATCCAATAGACCACCGGGATTGTTGCGTAGATCGAGCACGTATCCCTTCAGTTTCGGCCCCAATTCTTCCTTGATTTTCTCGATGGCTTTTTCCAGGCCGGATTGGGTTTGCTCGTTGAAGGTGGTGATTCGCAAATAGCCGATGTCGTTTTCCACGCGGGAACGAACCGACTGGATTCGAATCACGGCGCGAGTGAGGGTGACGTCAAAAGGCTCAGTAATCTCTCCGCGCCGAATAGTAAGGCGGATGTCGGAGCCCGCCGGGCCGCGCATCTTCTCGACCGCATCGCTGAGAGTAAGGCCGAGAACAGCTTCCCCATTAAGATGGGTGATGTAATCGCCGGTTTGCAACCCGGCGCGGAAGGCCGGAGTGTCGTCTATGGGAGAGACCACTTTGACGAGGCCGTTCTCCATAGTGACTTCTATGCCCAAGCCCCCGAATTCGCCTTTGGTCTGAACCTGCATGTCTTGGTAGCTTTTGCGGTTCAGGTAGCTGGAATGCGGATCAAGCGACGTGAGCATGCCGTTGATGGCGGCTTCGACTAATTGTTCGTCGGAGACTTTCTCAACGTATTCGGAGCGGACGCGCTCAAAGACGTCGCCGAAAAGATTTAATTGGCGATATGTCTCAGATGTATTGGATTCCGCCGTTGCGCAGGCGGGAGAGAGGAACAACAGAGCCGCAAGTGCGGACGCCGTCATGATCTTCATCATTATGAACCTTGTCCTTTCCCATCTGGGGCGCTTAGGCTGCGCCGGGGATTGATGGGCTGGCCGTTGCGTCGCAATTCGAAATAGATGTCCGCCGCATCATTGGTCGATACGACGCTTCCGATCGGTTCTCCGGCT
Organism: Azospirillaceae bacterium; assembly: GCA_963575675.1. Classification (GTDB taxonomy): domain Bacteria; phylum Pseudomonadota; class Alphaproteobacteria; order Azospirillales; family Azospirillaceae; genus CAUYUA01. The sequence continues at coordinate 49,455 of CAUYUA010000033.1, read as the reverse complement.
GAAACCGGTTGTCCAACGGCGGCGTCAATTCGACCGAGCCCGGCAATAAGACTATGATATCCATTGCTGTGTTCGACGATCAAGATTTGCCCGTAGTTTCGGAATGGGCCGGAGAACTTAATGGCTCCGCTGAAGGGAGAAACGACCGAGGCGCCGGGGCGCGCGGCGATATGCACACCGCGACTTACGGCTCCATACTGATCGCGCTCTCCATAGCCGACGGTAATCGGGCCGGTCGCGGGAAGGCGTCCTTGTTCTGCAATGTGCGGCGCGCGCAAAGGACGCGGTGTCTCATCGTTTGCGGCGCGCGGTTTCGGTGGAGCGGCGCGCGGCGCGGTTTCGGAGGCTTCATTTGCGGCGGAGAACGGCGACTCCGGACGTGAATCCGGGCGTGAAGGAGCGTCTTGGCGTGAGGGCTCTTCGTGCGGGGAGTCGACCTGATGACGCGGACCAAACGGAGATTCAATTTCGGCGACTTCGGACTCTTCCGAAGATTCGGCTTTGCGTTGTTCTGCATCACGTCGTTCGGCCAATGCGCGACGAGCTTCTTCTTGCGCGCGTTGGCGTATTTCTTCCAGCGCACGACGATTGTCTTGTGCGCGTCGCTCTTGCGCACGCCGTTCTTGAGCGCGAAGCAGATCGGCGCGTCGTTCTTCTTCCAGTTTCAGACGCTCGGCTTCAGCCTTCTGATGATCACCGTTCTGTTCGGCTTCGCTAAGGCGGCGTTCGGCTTCGGCGCGTTGTTTTTGGGCCGAAAGTTCGGCTTCGGCGCGTCGTTGAGCAGCCAACCTCTCTTCTTCGGCGCGCATACGCGTTGCCTCATCGACTCGGCGCCGAGTTTCTTCTTCAACCCGTCGTTTTTCTTCTTCTTGACGTCGTCTCTCTTCTTCTGTTCGCCGCTTCATCTCTTCGACGCGACGATCGGCCTCAACTTTTTCGATAAGCTGCCGTAGATCGGAAGCTTGAGCCGCAAAACTTGCCATATTTCGTGCGATTCGATCGCGTTCTTCGTTGGTTTGACGACGCAACGCTTCGCGTTTTTCCACCAAAGCGGCGACCTCGCCTTGTTGAGCTTCAAGTCTTTTGCGCACGGATTCTGCTTCTTGACGCCGGGCGTTAAGGGTTTGTCGAATATCCTGCAAACGTCCGACGGCTTCATTCAGAGCTTGGGATCGTGTCGTCAGTGGGGGAAGAATGGCGCGCAACAAAAACGCCGAGCGTAGGGCGTTAACCGGAGTTTCAGGGCGAGCAATCAGCGCTTCGGGCGGAATTCGCGATAGCCGTTGCAGAGCAGCGAGGAGTTCGGCGATTCGTCGTCGATCGGCGGTAAGGCGTCGAAGTTGATCTTGTTCTTCGGCGCTCAGGGTGGCTAACGAGGCCTCAAGTGTGCTGAGCAACAACTCATGACGCGCCGCAGCGTCGGCGGCGGCGACTAATTGCGTCCGCAACGGTTCTAGTTCGGCGTTGAGTTTGGCGGTTTGTTCATCCAGCTCTTGCTGGCGTGTTTTGCCGGTGGCCAAACCACGTTCGATTTGCCGCAGCGCTTGATCCGGCGGCAGTTCGGCGCGCGCAAAGGTTCCTGAAGCGATAATTAGCAGAGCAAACAACGGCGCGCACACTGCGCGCGCACGCCTCCACCCGGAAAAATCCGATGGATTTGCGGCACAGTGTGCTTGTGTGTTGCGCGTCATGTCGCCCTGTGGTTTAGCGTCCGGCTTTGGCGTCCGACCCGACTTGGTTTTCTCTTAATCTATTTCTTTACCATATAGATCGTCGATGGGGGAATACCCCGTTCTTCCGAACGAAGAGATTTGTTCGGAAGACGTTTTTATACGGAACGCCGCAGAGGCGTTTAACTCCCCTTGTGGCGCGACGCCCCCCTATTGAGCTGCCGCACAGGCAAACGACATATAACTTTCCGAAATCAATGTCTCGCCCCACAGCGACTCGGAAGCATCCCGCACTCTTTGCGCGACCGCAAACCGCCTCTTGCGTGCAGAGAGACAACCAAGGCGCGCATACACGCCGCGTATCTCTACCAAGAAAACCTCATAAAAGAGATTTCCGCTTATTCTACTTATCCATATTAATTACGGGAATCAAGCTCATCTTCAAGCACCGCTGTAGACACGACCTCGCTCTTTGCTCGAATCTCGGACGTTTCTTTTTTTGACGGCCGTTCCGGTTTTATCGGAGCCACACGCGGAATGCGAATTAAGAAAGTAGTTCCCTCACCTTCTGCGCTTTCTACCGAAATAGCTCCTCCTAAAGATTGAGTAACGAGATTAAACACAATATGGAGACCCAAACCACTTCCTCCAGAACCTCGCCGTGTGGTAAAGAATGGCTCGAAAATTTGAGACAAATTGGCTTTAGGAATCCCTTTGCCGTTATCCGTAAACCGTAAAAACACCTCTGTAGACGATTGGAGTTCTACTGTTAAAATGATCCTCCCTGCAACAGCCCCCCCCCCCAACAGAAACATCAAATGCATGTACTAAACTATTCATTACCAAATTGGTCAGAACTTGAGACAATGCTCCTGGATAGCTATTCATCTCAATAGAATGAGAACAAACAACCTGAACCTGATGCGGAGTCGAACGCAAACGCGGACCAAGACTAGTGATAACTTCATCAATATAAGTGCGCAAATCAAAATTCCGACGTTCAGCGCTGGTCTGATCTACAGCCACTCGTTTAAAGCTCTGAATTAATTCAGCAGCGCGCGTCAAATTGGCCGCCATCAACCGACTAGATTCCACCGCAACCGCAACATAGTTTTTCAAGTCGGATTTTTTCATGGCTCCGGCGTCGAAACATTCAACCAAATGCTGCGTTCGATTTACCAAATGACTAGCGCAACCATAGGCAATACCAACCGGCGTATTAATTTCGTGCGCAATTCCTGCAACCAACAAAGCCAAAGACGCCATCTTTTCTGCTTGAACCAAATTCGCTTGCGTTGCTCGCAACTCCGCCAAAGTTTTTTCGGTCTCCTGCATTGCCAGGAAAATTTCTTCGGCCGCGCGCGCTTCTGCGGTTATATCCGTATAAGTGCAAACAAAACCACCTTGAAACAAGGGATTGCTGCGCACTTCCACCACAATTCCATCAGGACGTCGGCGCTTATATGTATAATAATCACTCGGCAAAGTATCCCAATACTGCAAATGACGACCAGGATCATCGCCATACTCACGAAACTCTCCGCGATCTAATTGACAAGCGGCAATATCTTTATAGTGAGGTCTCTGTGTTAAATACTTTAATGGAACATTCAAAAGATCAGCCGCACGTCGATTAAACATCACCAAACGAAGACCTACGTCGAACATTACAATGCCCTGATCGACATTCTCCAAAGTCGCCTGAAGAATAGAACGCTCCCGCGCCAAATTCAATTCTGCTTGAACTCGTTCGGTCACATCCGCCATAATTCCAGTCAAACGAATGGCGACGCCGTTTTCATCACGAATTGCTGTGGCGCGATCCTCTACCCACGCCCATTCTCCCCCTTTACGACGCGTGCGATAAATCTGACGAAAAGTTGTGGTTTCTCCAGAAATATGACGAAGCGTTTCTGCAATCACGGTGCTGACTTCATCGGGATGGATCAGATTTTCCCATGTCTCTGCCGACATCGGCAATTCTGAAGCCTCGTATCCCAACATTAATGGAAACTCTTTTGACCACCAATACTGACCATTACAAAGATCGAGATCCCAAACGGAAGAACGAGTTGCCTGAATCGCTAAAGTCAAACGTTCTTCACTCCGCCTCAAAGCCTCCTCTTCGGCCGTCAACCGACACAGCATCTGGTTATATGCTTCTATTACTTGCCCCAACTCGTCAGACGACTTCCATTTGACAGGCTGCCGAACATGTTTTTGATCCGCCAAACGAATTGATTCAATCAGACGACGCAACGGCGCGCCAATCGTAATTCGGTGCGCCATAAGAGCAGTAATCACCGTTGTCAATAAAGACAAAATCAATAACCAAAAACTATTTAAAATCTCCTCTCGAATCTGAGTTTGAATTGATTGAAAACTATAAAATAACGTCAAATCCCCAAGATGGCGCCCGTTCAGAATAATTGAATGACGAACCAAAGGACGTTCCGGTATATCAACACAAGCTGGTTCAGGCCAAATATATTCATGCCCCGATAAAGCATCGGTCACAACCACACACTCAAGCGTCTGATTAACCAGCATCGCCTGAATAATCCCGGAAACTCCCGTAAGATCAAAGGACCACAATGCATTTGCCAAAGTCGCCGCATTAATTTCAGCAACATTCTGAATCTTTGTCGTCAACAGCCTCTGGAGCTTTGTGGATTTCGTATAAAAATAAGTCGAAGAAAACAAAATCGTCGAAAGAGTCAAAACAGGAATTAATAGAATTAGAAATTTAACAGAAACCGCCGTGGTTTGCTGCCATATTCTCATGATCATTTTCATCATCGGAGCGCCGATCCGTCATTATTCTTTCATCCAACGGGTCATAAAAAAAGAAAAAGCGCAAAGCACCCGCATCCTTTGAAACACCACAACGGGCTTATCAAAAGAAACGCTTGCCCTGCGCTACAATCTTGTCTCGATCAAAATGATCGACCCACTATATATTCAGAGTCTGCTAGGAAACAACCTAAACAGCACCCATCACCCAGCGCATCTCATGAAACGAAAAACGCCCTCATCTTTTCTCAAGGCTTTAAATAACAGGGTATTCGCCTGTCGCAGCGACGAACTTAGCGCGCACCACGGACAAACGCGCTTCGATCAACGCTTTTTCGCCTTCTTCTTTTGCGTCTTCGAGATCTTCCTTCAGATTCTTAAGGTCTTTCTCTATATCAGCGAGAACGAGATCTTCGACCTTAATTGCCGATTCAACCAACACAGTGCATCGCGTCTCTTCCCCGATCGTGAAGACTTCAGCAAAGCCTCCATCGACGAAGATACGATCATACAGCATGTTGTCGTCATGCATCTCGATAACGCCGGAACGCACGGTGGCGATAGCGGGAATATGGCCTGCCAAGACACCGAAATTCCCTTCTCCACCCGGCACCACGACCATATCGACCGGCTCCGAGATCAGTATCTTTTCCGGCGAGACCAGCTCGAATTCGACTTTATAGTGCATGGGCACTCCTTACCACACAGCGGCGTCACAGGTTGAGAACCGGAACCCCGGTCATCTCGGACAACCGGACCATCAATTGCCGAACGAAGATTTACGCGACCTCAGCAGCCATTTTCTTCGCTTTGGCCACAACTTCTTCGATGGTTCCGACCATGTAGAAGGCAGCTTCAGGCAAGTGATCGTAAGCGCCACTCAAAATGCCTTTGAAACCTTTGATGGTGTCTTCCAAGCTGACAAGGACGCCTGGAGTTCCAGTAAAGACTTCGGCGACTTGGAAAGGCTGAGACAAGAAGCGTTGAATTTTACGCGCGCGAGCCACAACCAATTTATCTTCTTCAGACAACTCGTCCATACCGAGAATGGCGATAATGTCTTGTAAAGACTTATAGGTCTGCAACACCTTCTGAACGCCGCGAGCAACTTCGTAGTGTTCTTCACCGACGACGCGAGGATCAAGAATGCGGCTTGTAGAGTCTAACGGGTCCACCGCCGGATAGATGCCCAACTCGGCAATCTGACGGCTCAACACGGTAGTGGCGTCCAAGTGAGCAAAGGAGGTGGCGGGCGCCGGATCGGTCAAATCGTCGGCAGGCACATAGATGGCCTGCACTGACGTGATCGAACCTTTTTTGGTGGTGGTGATGCGCTCTTGCAGAGTTCCCATTTCAGTGGCGAGGGTCGGTTGATACCCCACGGCGGAAGGAATACGCCCAAGCAACGCGGACACCTCGGAACCCGCCTGAGTAAAGCGGAAAATGTTGTCGATAAACAACAACACGTCCTGACCTTCCTCATCGCGGAAGTACTCGGCCAAGGTCAACCCCGTCAGAGCGACGCGCGCACGCGCGCCTGGCGGCTCGTTCATCTGACCATACACGAGCGCTGCTTTGGAAGGCGCGCCATCGGTCCGAATAACACCCGACTCCATCATTTCATGATAGAGGTCGTTTCCTTCGCGCGTGCGTTCGCCAACGCCGGCGAACACGGAGAAACCACCATGGGCTTTCGCAACGTTGTTGATCAACTCCATGATCAACACAGTCTTGCCCACGCCGGCGCCGCCGAACAAACCGATCTTACCACCGCGCGCATACGGCGCCAAAAGATCGACGACTTTAATGCCGGTGACCAGAACCTGAGCTTCGGTTGATTGCTCAACGAATTCAGGAGCGGAACGATGGATCGGCGAAGTTTTCTTCGTATTGACCGGGCCACGCTCATCGACGGGATCGCCGATGACATTAATGATGCGTCCCAGAGTTTCGGGGCCCACCGGCACCATGATCGGATTGCCGGTGTCAACGACCTCTGCGCCCCGAACCAGACCGTCGGTGGTGTCCATGGCCACCGTCCGCACCACACCCTCTCCAAGGTGCTGCGCGACTTCGAGAACGAGCAACCGCCCTTGGTTCTGAAGATGCAGGGCGTTGAGAATGGATGGCAGGTGATTGTCAAACTGGACGTCGACAACGGCGCCCAACACCTGGGTAATTCTACCGACGGCGCCCGTCGTCTTAGTCGTGCTAGCAGCCATGGGGTAAAGCTCCCTCGGAACCTGAACTATCGTGAATGAGTCGCCTGTCTATCACTGTCTTAAAGATAGCGGCCGTATTTAGATGGCCTCGGCGCCGGAGATGATTTCGATCAACTCCTTGGTGATGTAGGCTTGCCGCGTGCGGTTATAGGTCAATGTTAACCTATTGATCATATCGCCAGCGTTACGAGTGGCGTTGTCCATTGCAGACATCCGCGCGCCCTGTTCGCTGGCGGCGCTTTCCAACAACGTTCCATAGATTTGAACCGACAGATTGCGCGGCAGGATTTCCTTAAGAATCGTTTCCTGATCTGGTTCAAAATCGTATTCAGCGTAACTGGGAACCTCTTCCACGCCTCCGGTTTTATCCTTCGACGGCAACTCCAAATCCGCTGGTTTTGGAAGCGGCAAAAGCTGACTGACGGTCACCTCTTGACAGATGACCGACTTGAACTTATTGAAGATCACAGAACAGACATCAAATTCTTCGGCTTCGAACATCGTCAACACATGCTGTGTTATGATGTCTGCGTCGGAGAACTTAAGTTTCTTCCTTCCGATTTCTTCATAAGTGTGGACGATGGCGTCGGGAAAATCACGTCTCAGTTGATCGCGTCCCTTACGGCCAACGCAAATCACTTTTACGGTTTTTCCTTCACGCATCCAAGTATTGATGCGCTTTCTGGCCTCGCGAACGATCGAAGAGTTGAACGCGCCGCAGAGGCCACGATCCGACGTCACCACCACCAGGAGTTGGACTTGGTCTGAACCAGTCCCCACCACCAATTTGGATGCGCCACCCACGGCATGGAACAAAGATGGAGCCAGCGAATTGATCATGCGCGCCATGCGATCCGCATAGGGGCGTGCGTCTTCCGCCTGCTGCTGCGCCCGCCGAAGCTTGGACGCAGCCACCATTTTCATCGCCGAGGTAATCTTCTGCGTCGCTTTGACGCTTGCGATCCGGTTCTTCAGGTCTTTCAGGCTAGGCATGCCGGGCCTTCATCTCGCCAATTTGCCAAAGGGCTATCCATTTTCGCGAAACAATTCGCCTTAGACGAACAGTTTGGCGAAGGTGTCGAGGAAGAGTTTCAACTTGCTCTCGATATCCTTTGTCAGTTGCTTCTCATTGCGGATTGCTTCCAAGATATCCGCGCCTTTCACGCGAATCTCCTCCAGCAGTTTCCTCTCATAACGCGTAATATCTTCGACCGCGACATCGTCAAGATAACCACGCACGCCCGCGAAGATAGAGACCACTTGCTCTTCGACCGGCAGCGGCACGTATTGCCCTTGCTTCAGCAGTTCGGTCAAACGAGCGCCGCGCGACAACAGACGTTGCGTCGAGGCGTCAAGATCGGAGGCGAACTGAGCAAAGGCCGCCATTTCGCGATATTGGGCCAGCTCCAGCTTCACGCTGCCGGAAACCTGCTTCATCGCTTTGATCTGCGCGGCGGAGCCAACGCGGCTAACCGAGAGACCAACGCTGATCGCCGGACGAATGCCGCGATAGAACAAGGTGGTTTCTAAGAAAATCTGACCGTCGGTGATCGAAATCACGTTGGTCGGAATATAGGCGGACACGTCGCCAGCTTGCGTTTCAATAACAGGCAAAGCCGTCAGAGAACCGCCGCCATTAGCGTCGTTCAGTTTCGCCGCACGCTCCAAGAGGCGTGAATGGAGATAGAACACGTCGCCGGGATAGGCTTCACGTCCGGGCGGGCGACGCAGCAACAACGACATCTGACGATAGGCAACTGCTTGCTTCGACAAATCATCATAAACGATCAATGCATGACGACCATTGTCGCGGAAATACTCGCCCATCGTGCAACCGGCGTAAGGCGCCAGGAATTGCAACGGAGCGGGCTCCGACGCGGTTGCGGCCACCACGATCGAGTACTTCATCGCCCCGGCGTCTTCCAGAGTCTTCACGATCTGGGCGACGGTCGAGCGCTTTTGCCCGATCGCCACATAAACGCAATAGAGCTTCTTCTTCTCGTCGTCGCCTTCGTTGACGGCGCGCTGATTCAGAATAGCGTCGATAGCGACAGCCGTTTTACCGGTTTGACGATCGCCGATGATCAGCTCGCGCTGGCCACGTCCGATCGGCACCAAAGCATCGATCGCTTTCAAGCCCGTCTGCATCGGCTCATGCACAGAGCGACGCGGAATGATGCCGGGCGCTTTGACATCGACCTGTTTGCGGGTAACATTCACCAACGGCCCTTTGCCGTCGATCGGATTGCCGAGCGCATCGACCACCCGGCCCAGCAAGCCCTCACCCACCGGCACGTCCACAATGGAGCCGGTGCGCTTAACAATGTCGCCCTCTTTAATGCAGCGGTCGTCACCGAAGATCACGATGCCGACGTTGTCGCTTTCCAGGTTGAGCGCCATACCGCGCAGATTCCCCGGAAACTCCACCATTTCACCGGCTTGAACATTGTCCAACCCATGAACGCGGGCGACGCCGTCACCGACCGACAACACTTGCCCCACCTCGGCGACATCCGCCTCGGTCCCGAAATTCGCGATCTGTTGCTTGAGGATCGCGGAGATTTCCGCGGCGCGGATATCCATCAAACTGCTCCCTCTGGCGCTTTCATGGCGATTTGTAATTTATTCAACTTGGTCCGCAGCGAATTATCGATAAGGCGCGAACCGACTTTTACGATCATTCCGCCGATCAATCCCGGATCGACGGCAACTCTGACATTCACCATCGCGCCTGCCGTTTGGCGCAGCGATTCGGTGACGCCAGCGATTTGTGCTTCCGTAAGTGGCTGGGCGGCGACGATTTCAGCTGTAGTTTCGCCTCGCTCAGTCGCCAACCGAGCAAGAAACGCATCGGCCATTTGTCTCAAGACATTTGCGCGCCGATTCTTGACCGTCAGCCCGACAAACCGCCGTGTGAGGTCCGACACATTCGCGGCGTCGAGCACAGCATTAACCGCGCGCGCTTGATCCCCGCGACTCAGCACCGGACTAGAAATCACACGCTGCAAATCGCTGCTTTCCGCCAATAAACGTTTTAACTCGGTGAGATCGCGGGCAATGTCATCCAATGCCGCCTGATCTTTGGCAAGTTCGAACAGCGCGGTCGCGTACCGCGCCGCCAGCCCGAATGCGCCTGTGTCCCTGGATGCCACCTGATTCCTCGATCGAGTCCGTGAACGACAAGATAAACCAAGGAGTTATCGTTACCGGGATATCGTTGTCGGAAAAATGACGGCCCCGCATCATATCCCCGCGCCTAAAACGTCTCCCGCGATGTCCTCGCGTTGGCTCGCGTGTTTCCCCGCGCCGCCGACGGTCAGATAACACAGGGAGGCCATGCGTGCAACACGTCCTGACGCATTTATTGCGGTTTTGTCATCTTTCCGGCTTTACCTTTCACAAACGGGGGCGTTTATGACATTTTCGAAAAGCGATCGCCCAATCCGGAAGCTGCGTTTCAAGATTTTTCATTCGGACGACTTTTCTTCTTTCCCTTTCTCCTTTGAGTGAAAATCCTACGCCTAAACAAAATTTTCATTTATTTACAATTAGATCGTAAGAATTCTTCAAAATCTGCGCGTTTAGCCCGAACCAATTTTCGGTTTTCAAAACGCTCAAAATCCGAATCGATGTCTCCCCTCCCCCGCACGGCTCCGTCCTCGACTTCACAAACGGCGTTCCCATGCAGAACCACGATCAATTCGCCGATCATCGTCTCGATCAAGAAATCCATGCGATTCTCGACGCCTTTCAACAACGGCGCGACATTGCGCGACACACAGAACGACTCAAACGCCTGGGCGCCTCCGCAGTCGCTCCGTTGCTGCGCCATTTTGCCGACACAGACCGAGCCCGCCGCACTTTGATCTTTTACAGCCTGCAATTTTGCTGGAAATCGACCGCAATTGAGACGATCGCGCCTTTTTTAGGCAGCGACGACCCTGAATTGCGTCGTATGGCCGCAATCGTCCTGGTGAAGGGAGAGGGTTACGAACGATTTTCCGATCTTTGCCGCCCATGGTTGACGGATACTCGCCCAGAAGTCGTCGCTTTCGCTCTTGACCACATTGAATCTGAAAACCCAGATATGGCTCGCACACAAACTTTACTGCAACAACCAGCCCTTCACCCCGTCCTTGCGCGCCATCTTCCTCGCTATCAGGCTCCGATTTTGGCGGATTCAGTTTCAGCTCTCGCCGATTCGTCCCGTTCTTTTTCCGATCCCACCTTAGCCGCCGCCGGATTGGCGGCGCTGATTCACATCAACGACGATCGACCTCAAACCCGCTCCATAGCCACCCACCACCTGCGTCACGCCGCGCCCGAAGTTCGATCCATGGCCGCTGAATATCTTACTTGGCACGGAACAGCGGAAGAATCCGAATTTCTACGCGAGTCGCGCCACTGCGAACGAGACCCTTGGGCGATTGCCGCGATTGAAACCGCAGAGATTGCGATCTCCCGTCGACAAGAATCACCACCGCGACCACCTTTCTCCGAGTCTCTCGCCGCATCCGATTCGATTTCACGCAAGTTCGCCAACGAGGACGCTCTTTCATCGGCATATGGCTCGGCGCAACACGCGCTTAATTCCGCCGACGGAACGGACTTCTTCGCCTCATGGCGCGACGCTTGGATGCTCTACCGCTGCGCCGAGCCGATGGAGCCGCATTGGGCTTATCGCGGTCGCGAGCCTCAGTCTTCTTTCATCGCCGCCCGCGAATTCCGCCTACAGCTTCAAGCGCGCCTGTTTGCGATTCCCGGTCGCGAAGCGCCCTACGAATCGCGCGAAGATTGCACGATTCCACAAGCCGATCGACTTATGGCGCCGACAAGAGACTTTTATGAGAATCCGGGAAATTTTGGTCGAGAAGTCGAAGAAAGCGCTGTCGAGGGGTTTAATGGACTGGTCCATATCGGCGTCGACGTCGCATGGGAACACCCTCACGCCGACGTCGTCGCCATCGGCGCAGGTCGCGTGCGTTTGGTCTCTTGCGTCGCCACTTGGGGAACCATGATCATCATCGAGCACCGAATCGCCGAGCGCTCCTGGGGATCGCCAATGGCGTTTTGTTCGCTGTACGCCCATTTATCGCCGTTCGTCGCCGTTCGGGCTGGAGAGGTCGTGAAATGCGGCCAAAAAATCGGCTCCGTTGGACGCGCGCACACTTAGGAAAACGGAGGGTACGGCGCACATCTGCACTTCGGCGTCCATGAAGGCCCTTATCTTTGCCCTCCACGCCCAGGGGACGTAATTGACCTGCGCTACAAAAGCATGATGCGACGCGCAACCGTGCTACGCGCCGATTCGCAACAGATCACCGCTCGCGTTCGAACCTCTCAAGGCTGGGAGCAAGTTTACAAACCCACATCATGGTTGTGCGGTTATATCAGCGTCTCTTGGTGGAAGACCGAAAATCATGGTTGGCGCGACCCCCACATATTCCTACGGCGACATGCTCAACGAAATGTCCCATAAAAAAAGACGCATTCCAAAACACAGTTCCGAGTTCGTCTGATCCGCCATTTCTCCGTATGCACCGCAGAACCCATTCTCTCGCTTTCTTTCCGGTTTTTTGCTTTCCCAATTGCGTTCTGAGAACAGTCGCGTTAAACCCTTCGGCATGGCTTATCTTGACCACATCCGGGTATGCAATACCCATGATCTTTCCGGCTTCCGACCATTCCTCACTGCGGGACGGCGCATCGGCTGGGTTCGTCACGGTTTGGCCGAGCGACTCGGCGAATTTGAAACCAATTTTATCGTGTCTCCTGCCGCCGTCTCTCTGACTCCCGAGTTGGATAGTTTCGACAAACGCTCGCAAGCCATGGCCAACGTCGCCCGAGCATTGGCCAATGAGGGACTTATTCCCAAGTTGCGGCGAGAAAATTACCCCATCCTAACGCAATGGGGAGCAGCTCCTCTGTTTGCATTGGATCGCGCCGCCGTTCCCGCCTTTGGCGTTCATGCCTTCGGCGTTCATATGAATGGCTATGTGCGTTTGCCGGACGGCTCAATTGAAATGTGGGTCGCCAAACGCGCCCACGACCGCATTATTGCTCCAGGAAAATTGGACAACCTGGTCGCTGGCGGCCAACCAATCGGCTTATCCTTGTTTGAAAATTTACTGAAAGAAGCCAAAGAAGAAGCCGGAATCGAATCCTCTCAGGCCGCCCGCGCTCTTTCCACCGGCGCAGTTTCTTATGTTATGGAAACTGAAATCGGCCTGAAGCCGGACACAATGTTCATCTATGATCTTGAACTTCCCGAAGCATTTATTCCAAAGAATCTTGATGGAGAAGTCGAAACTTTTGAACGGTGGTCGATCAACAAGATCGCGGAAGTCGTGCGAGAAACAGATCAATTCAAATTCAATTGCAATCTTGTTATTATTGATTTTATGATCCGCCATGGAGTTCTCACCCCTGACGAGGCCGACTACTTAGAATTGGTCAAAGGGCTTCGGAAATAACCTCTGCGCTGAGAAAATGTAATTCGCCGAGGGAATACAGACAAACGCATTTCCTCCGTTTTTTTTCACCTCATCAGCGCCAAACGCAAAAGACGGAAAAAGCCAATTCATTTCAATCGGCTTTTTCCGTCTTTTTTGTTTTGTCGCGCGCCTTAGTCGAATCGATAGCCGTAACGCAGGCCGGCGAAATTCATGCCGTCATTTTCCTTAGCGAAGAAACCGCCATGGGATAAGTGAGAACCATGAATCGCCAGGGAATGGCCGCTTTGGAAACGGTAGCCCAAATCAAGCCCTTCCCGAAAGACAACCGGCGATCCCATGCTGGGACGACCATCCGGAGTGCGGCGAGCTTGCAATTTTCCCGTATGCCCCCCCATGCCGAATCCGAATTCAACGAACAAATTGTTTTCAAAACGATAGTCCCAGGTCAAACCACCATAAAAGTGGTGTGTAAAACCACTATCGTTAATAGCGAATCCGGCGTGAGGACGTGGATTCAACAAAACATTAAGGGCTTTGCTTTCCGCCACGCCAAACTGGATCGGCTTAAAAAGAATCTCGCCGCTGAAATCCAGAGAATTTTCTTCTCGGTTTTTGGTGCGATTGGCGCGGAAAGTGTCATGGGCGTAGATGCCCGCTTTCACTTCCGAAAACGGCGTCGAGTTTGAAGACGACCCCGCCATGCTGGGCGTCGTCGCTGCCGCTAAAAGACCGACGGCGACCACAAAAGAGGATAGAATCCTCATCATTTGATCCTCACATAAATAAGGGGAGCGTCCCCGTCAAAGCCAAAGAAAAAACTTCAACGAAAAAATCCGGCTATTCGTAAGAATAGCCGGGCTTTTTCTTAGAAGAATCCGTTCGCACTCACCCCAATCTCATCACACCAACAAAATTAGAACGTGACGCGCACAGACCCTAGCAACACATTATTACCGACCTCTCTACGCCCAAAACTGCTGGAGGCCTCAAGAGAACCAGAAACATTGTCGTTGTAGAAATAACTGACGCCAAGAGTGCTTAAGAACTCATCGCGATCAATAGAGCTGATTCCAAGACCGGTGGTGGTTTTGCCGCTTTTGGCAAACAACGGCACCAGATCATACAGGTAGTAATGCGAGGTGTACAGCTCGATATCTTTATAGTTATAGGCCAAACGCGCGCCAGCTTTCAGGTCTAAAACATAAGAAAGACCTCTTGTGATAGAAACAGGAACATTAAGAGAATTCCTGTAAGTATAACCATCGACGTTCTGATGAGCAAACGTTACGCCAACGCTGGGACTCAATGTCCAATCGCTAAAAAACTGGTTATAGGTGACGTTGGTGGCGGCAGAAACACGACTTCCCTTCGAGGTGTAGCTGCCGCTTGCTAAAGGAACGTCACGATTAGCGGAGCCACGCCCATCAAGCCAAGTATAACCAAACAAAGCATCAACCACAACTCGACCGCCGAAGAACTTGGCGCCGACATATGGAGAAATGGTGAAACCATCCGTGTCGGACAAGCTGGAGAGATATGGGGTCAGGTTTACATTCTCATAACCGAAAGCCACGCCCCCCATAAACATATCGTTATAGAGGAAGTCGCCGCCAACCAAACCGTTCACCGAATGCCCCGCGTATCCAACGGTCGCGTTGCTGTTCGAGAGCTGTAAATAGGAAACATTCCCCCACACGCCGAACTTGCCAAGACCACCACCACCGGAAACGCCGGAGCTTTCGACGTGAGCAACATGCTCGGAGGACTGGGAAGCGCCTCCTCTATTGCCGCGACCGGTCAATGCAGTAGAGACACGATTGCCAATCGCGCGCGTCGTCTGACCAACGACGCCACGCGAGATTTCCTGACCCATTTTGTTCTTTAAGCCGGTATCTTCGCCTTCGTATGAATAATAAGAATCATTGGGAAGAACAGATGCAGCCAATGCAGGAGTTACCGCAACAGACACGCCAAACATTGCAAGAACAGAAAAAACGGAAACGCCACAAAACAAAACACCGCCAGAAACAACGCCTTTATTCGGATTGCAAACCGCAATTTTATTAGAACTTCTCATGACACGCCGCTCCAATTCACAGAAAATTCTTGATGACTCGAACCAGGCAGGCCGCAGCCACACCTTCAATATCTAAGAAGGAGCATACAATTTCTATCCGCCTTGCGCACCATCAAAAAGACACGCAAACAACACAAAAGACACATCCGTTGGTTTTAGTGATAAAATAACAACACCACAGCAAGCGAGCCGCCCCCAACTCGACCAACCGCAAACCAACCGCAATGAGACAACCGCAATGAGATCGGGCCAGGAACACAGTTCCTGGACCCGTTTAATTTTTATAATGCAACGCCTCTTTGAAACAGACCTTTGACGCACGAAACAAATCCTCTAAAAAATAGACGTCGCCTCGCCGCCCGCCACAAAGGACTCTCCGCCATGACAGTGTTTCGCCATGTCGCTCTGGCCTTGGCCGCTCTGATCATGACCTCTCCATTCTGGGCGTCTGCACTCATCGCGGCAATCGGCGCAGCTCCCAGCCTTGCCGAACCCCTACACCCCCTTCCCTGGCCAGACATCGCCACTCTACGCGCCTGGCCTCCCAACGGGGCAGACCTCTCGCCTCTTCCTCAAACGCTGCTGCTCAACACTACGATTTTCTGGCGCACTCTTATCTCTTTGCTCGCCAACATGACCCAGGCGTCCATCAATCGCCTCTACGTCGTCGGCCTCGCCGCAGCCCTAGCCATCGCCGTCTGCCGGACTCTCTTGGCGACGCTCGCGGTCTTCGCCCTCACCTGTTTTCGTTTTCCCTTTCGGCCAATCATCGCCGTCACATTGACGCTTCCGCTGATTCTGCCGATCGAAACCCGTTTGGCGCCCTCGCGCGCCTGGTTTCTTCAAATCGGACTCGTCGACCTCGGAGGCGGAACCATCGCCTTGATCGCTCCCCTGATAGAGTCCGCCGCAACGCTCTTGATTTTGCGCAGATTATTCATAGAGCGCACATCAGAAACTTTCCTCGCCGCACAACTAGACGGCGCCGGGCCTCTGTGCATTTGGCGCGAAATTCTCCTACCCACCAGCCAAGGAGCCATCGGCGTTCTTTTCGCCGTCCATTTCGTCTGCGCATGGAACCAATATCTTTGGCCAATTCTGCTCGCGCCGTCCCAAACCACCGCCGTCGCCGCCTTGCCCGCGCTCACCGCCGCCGCCCATCACGCCGGGGCTCTCTCCGTCACCTCGGGAAGCTGGCCTCTAATTTTTATGGCCGCCCTATTGTCCCTGATTCCGCCGGTCTTGATGTGGCTCTGCGTCCAACGGCCCGCTCTGCGCTTGCTTACGCGCCTCCTCACGCCCCCTTGGGCTCGTCTTGCCGGAGAGAACTGCAATGACCGTTCTTGAACTGCGGCGCCTCAGCTCCGTTTCCCGCCGCCGCCGCCCCTCATCCAATTCGCAGCCCGGCGCGGGGCATGGAATCGTTCAAGAGCTGAATCTAGCCGTCGATGAAGGCGAATTCGTCGCGCTGATGGGCGACGAAGGGCCAACCGTTCTACGCCTGATCGCCGGTCTGGAGCCCACCAAAGGCGATGTTTTGATCGAAGGAGAATCGGTGATCCGACGCCCTCCAGCCGCCCGAGACCTCGCCATGGTTTTCGCCTCCGGCGCGCTTTATCCTCAAATGACGGTGCAAGAGAATCTCTCGTATGGCTTAAAGCTCCGTCACGTTCCACGTGCGGAGATCGATGATCGAATCAGCCTAACCGCTGAGTTCTTGAAATTGGAAGGCGCATTGCGTGAACGCGCGACGACGTTGACTCCGGCGCTTCGACAGAGAGCGGCAATTGCGCGCGCTGTTGTCCGAGACCCAGCGGTTTATCTTTTGGACCGCCCGCTGACAGGGTTATCGCAGCACGAGCGCAGCGAACTTCGATCGATGATTCGGAATTTATGGAGTCGTCTAGGATCAGCAACTCTTTACGCGACAAACGACGTCGAAGAAGCAATGGCGCTGGCGAATCGTTTGGCGGTGCTACGCAACGGCGCAATCGAACAGATCGCTCCGCCGTTGGAGATTTACCGACGTCCGGCGACATTGAACGTCGCAAAGGCCGTAGGATTTCCGACGATGAATTTCTTCACGATCCGAATGGATAACGCCGGGATTCTTGTGGAGCTGGCGGGAGGACAGATGACGGCGCTTGCTTCGCCGATGTCGACGTTGGCGGAACGAGCATTGATTTTAGGAATTCGACCTGAGCATGTGCGTTTGGTTGAAAGCCCTGAGCCGCCTGCGTTGACGCTGAAGGTGGAGTGGATTGAGCGTTTGGGAGTTGAAAGCCTGGTTCATGCGCGATTACCGGCGGCGCATGGAGAAACTTTGCTGATTCGGACGCAGGAGGCGACGAGAGTTCAAGAAAACGACACGATTTATGTAATGTTTCCGTCGGAATTGATCCATTTGTTCGATGGACAGAGTGGCGTGCGCTTAGGGCCGCACTAGAAAAAACACGCAAACTCCATTAATAAGGGTCCAGCAACACAACCCCTGGACCCTCTCGATTTTACATAATCATCTTACGCAAGAGATTTGTCCAACGCCCGTAAGATCGAATCGCCCATGACCGTCGTCGAGCAACGCGCCATTCCAGTCGCCATAATATCAGCGGTGCGCATTCCGCCATTCAAAACCGCCAAAATCGCCTTATCAATCCGCTCCGCCTCAACCTCCAAATCAAACGAATACCGCAACATCATCGTGAAGCTGCTCAACGTCGCAATCGGATTGGCAATATCCTTGCCCGCAATATCCGGCGCCGAACCATGCACCGGCTCATACAACGCACGGCGCCGCCCTTCACTATCCTGCTCACCCAACGACGCCGACGGCAACATCCCCAACGAGCCGGTCAACATCGCCGCCTCATCCGACAAAATGTCGCCAAACAAATTATCCGTCACCACCACATCGAATTGACGCGGATTACGGACAAGCTGCATCGCACAATTATCGGCGTACATATGCGACAATTCAATATCGGTGAACTCTTCCTGATGGAGCTTAGTCACTTCCTCCCGCCACAAGCGACCGGATTCCATGACGTTGGCTTTCTCCACCGAACAAAGCCGCTTGCCGCGCTTGCGAGCCAACTCGAACGCCACCTTGGCGACGCGACGGATTTCCGGCGTGGTGTAAACTTGAGTGTTGAGCCCCTGCCGAACGTCTTTGGAGATTTCTTTAATGCCGCGCGGCTCGCCGAAGTAAACGCCGCCGGTCAACTCGCGAACGATCATGATGTCGAGACCGCGCACAACATCGGCCTTCAGCGTAGAAGCATCAATCAACGGATCTAAGACAACCGCCGGACGCAAATTTGCGAACAACTCCAAATCTTTTCGCAAACGCAACAACCCGGCCTCTGGACGTATCTCGAAAGGGACATTGTCCCATTTGGGCCCGCCAACGGCGCCCAACATAACGGCATCCGAATCTTTGGCTTCGGCCAAAACGGCGTCCGTTAACGGAACGCCGTTGGCGTCAATCGAGGCGCCGCCGACCAAACCTTCCCGCACCTCGAAGACAATTCCACGTCGACGCGCCATCCAATCGATCACACGCCGCACTTGGCGCATCACCTCCGGCCCAATCCCGTCTCCCGGCAACAGCAACAGCTTTTTATTGGCGGACATAAGAAACACTCTCCAAAAATCTAAAATCCACAACGAAGAAAGTTCGAGCGAAGCCTGACAATCACGCCCACAACCACGGCTGCGTAGACTTCTGCGACGTTTCGAACGCATCAATCTTCGCGACATGCTGCAAGGTGAGACCTATGTCGTCCAATCCGCACAACAAACAATGTTTGCGGAAGGGATCAACATTGAAAGCAACCTTCCCACCGTCGGGTCGAGAAATTTCTTGTTTTTCCAAATCGATTGAGAAAACGGCGTTTGCTCCGTTCTCTGCATCCTTCATCAAGAGATCAACTTGATCCTGCGGAAGAACGATCGGCAAAATTCCATTTTTGAAACAATTATTAAAGAAGATGTCGGCGAATGAAGGCGCAATAATGGCGCGAACGCCAAAATCCAACAAAGCCCACGGAGCGTGCTCACGCGACGACCCGCAACCGAAGTTATCACCGGCGATCAAAACACTCGCGTTGCGATAGGGGGGCCGATTAAGAACAAAATCCGGACGCTCACGACCATCAGGCTCGTAACGCAATTCGTCGAAGAGATTACGGCCCAGACCGGTTCGCTTGATTGTTTTCAGAAATTGTTTTGGAATAATCATATCGGTATCGACGTTGATCATTCTCAGAGGGGCGGCGACACCCGTCAGCACCGTAAACTTATCCATAGTTTCTGCGACCCACAACGTTTGATCCACAACGCTTGACGACGCTACAACGACCAGCTCTTGGAAAGCGCTCGACGGCGCCCCGCCGGAACATTTCCCTAACGAGGAACATTTCCCAAAAGCGTCTCTTGTTGGTTTCCCATACAGGATTCTTTCCAACATAGCCAGAGTTACTCTCAAAACGTCTGACTGACGCCGCACAAAAAAACAAATCAGAAAAACGCCAGATCAGAAAAATGAAGGAAACCAACATCTCAATCAGAATAATTTCCGTTGCCTCTGGCGAACGGGGTCTATCCTCCTTATCTATAATGCTGAAGCGGCCGCGCTCACGCTGAAGATCGCGTGGTGAGGCGCTTCTTTCAAAAGCCGAAGTATCTGCGCCTTTCCTATGAAAAACCATGAAAACAACCTGTTAAAAGAATAACGAGAAAGACGCCGAGAAAAACAAACCTCTTCTGCTCACGGTGTTATTCCACACAAACATGCGTCATTTTACTACGGAGTCTGTCCATATGAATAAAATGTTTGCCTTCGTTTCCGCCTGCGCTTTGCTCTTGGCCCCGGCTTTGACGTTCGCCGCCGACCCAGCGCCGAACGCGGCGACTCCGAACGCTACAACGACTCAGAGCGCCGCCCCGACGGCATCCTCTTCCGCAGCAGCCACGACATCCGCTCCGACGACGGAGACGCCGACGATCTCCGCTCCTGCGGCCACGTCCGCTCCGACAGCGGCGGCTCCAACCGTCTCCGCTCCTGCGACCACGTCCGCTCCGACGGCGGCGGCTCCAACCATCTCCGCTCCTGCGGCCACGTCCGCTCCGACGGCGGCGGCTCCAACCGTCTCCGCTCCTGCGGCCACGTCCGCTCCGACGGCGGCGGCTCCAACCGTCTCCGCTCCTGCGGCCACGTCCGCTCCGACGGCGGCGGCTCCAACCGTCTCCGCTCCTGCGGCCACGTCCGCTCCGACGGCGGCGGCTCCAACCGTCTCCGCTCCTGCGGCCACGTCCGCTCCGACGGCGGCGGCTCCAACCGTCTCCGCTCCTGCGGCCACGCCGGCCACAGAAGCTCAAATCCGCGCGGCGATGATTGGCAACACCGTCACCGCCAATATGGGCGGACAACTCTACACCGAGTTCTTTGCGCCAGACGGACGCTATGTTGAGATGTCCACCGAAGGAACGGTCAAAGGCGCGTGGTCGTTCCAGAACAATCGCCTCTGCACCATTGCCGACGGCGAGATGCACTGCTGGCAAGTCATCCTGAACGGATCGACCGTAACCTGGGTGAATGACCAAGGTGAAAACGACGGCGTCGGAAACGTTGTTCCCGGCAATCCGTTCAACCTTTAATCCCGTCTGATTATATTTTCCACGTCGCCGGACGAATTCCGAGTGCGATCATCGGGGTCCTAGAGACCCCGTTTTTTTTGTGCTTGGCTCTGGAGTTTTGCGCCTTCGCACTGTAGGATGGCCGGAAGATGCGATTCTTTCACGATGCGGCCGCCATGATTTTGCTCATCGATAACTACGACAGTTTTACTTACAATTTGGTCCATTTTTTAGGCGAACTCGGGGCGGACATCGTAGTGCGACGCAACGACGTCTTGACTGTCGCTGAAGCCATGGCTCTGAAACCGGATGGAATCGTCCTGTCTCCGGGCCCTTGCGACCCGGATCGCGCCGGAATCTGCCTAGATCTGATCGCCGCCGCCGCCGCGCAAAAGCTCCCTTTGTTCGGAGTCTGCCTTGGCCATCAAGCCATCGGCCAGGCTTTCGGAGGTCGAGTTCTGCGCGCTCCCACGCCGATGCACGGAAAAATCAGCGCCATTCATCACCACGGAGAAGGCGTCGCGCGCGGTCTTCCCACGCCTTTTATGGCCACACGCTACCATTCTCTGATCGTTGAACGCGCCACTCTGCCGAATTGCCTACTCTCGATCGCCGAAACCGACGACGGCTTGATCATGGCGCTGCGGCATCGCACGTTGCCGATCCACGGCGTGCAATTCCACCCGGAAAGCATTGCGTCCCAACACGGTCACGCTCTGTTGAAAAACTTCCTTGATCTCACCCACGCTTCGGAGGCTGCTGCGGCATGAGCCACGCTCTCACCGAAATGAAAGCGATTCTCGCCCGAGTCGCAGGTGGCGACAGTCTAAACGAGAGTGAAGCCGGAGTCGCCTTCGACATTCTGATGTCGGGAAACGCCACGCCCGCGCAGATCGGCGGGTTTCTTATGGCGCTCCGCGTGCGCGGTGAAACAATCGATGAACTCAGCGGAGCTGCTCGCGTCATGCGCTCCAAAGCCGTGACCATCGAGGCTCCACCAGGCGCCATCGACACTTGCGGCACCGGCGGAGACGGCTCCGGCACCTACAATATTTCGACCGCCGCCGCTCTGGTGGTGGCTGCGTGCGGCGTGCCGGTGGCCAAACACGGCAATCGAGCCATGTCGTCGCGCTCCGGAGCGGCCGACGTCCTCGCCGCACTGGGCGTCAATATCGAATGCGACATGGCTTTGGTGCAGGAATGCCTCTGGAAAACCGGATTCTGTTTCCTTATGGCTCCCCGACACCACACCGCCATGCGCAACGTCGGTCCCGCCCGCATGGAGCTGGGAACCCGCACCATTTTTAATCTTATGGGCCCGCTCTCCAACCCCGCCAAAGCCAAACGCCAATTGCTTGGCGTATTCTCTCGACAATGGGTCGAACCGCTCGCCCTAACGCTCCACCGACTCGGGTCTGAAGCCGCCTGGGTGGTCCATGGCTCCGACGGGCTGGACGAAATCACCACCACGGGCCCCACTCACGTCGCTCAACTCAAAAACGGCGTCGTCACCAGCTTCGACATTCGCCCCGAAGAAGCCGGTCTGTTCCGAGCCCATCCCCGCGACCTGAAAGGCGGAACAGCCGAAGAGAACGCCGTCGCTTTACGCGCTTTGCTCAACGGAGCGCACACCCCTTACCGCGACATCGTCTTAATCAACAGCGCCGCCGCTCTACTCGTCGCCGACCGCGTCGAACATTTGTCCGCCGGAATCGAAGCCGCGCGCCACGCAATTGATGACGGCGCCGCTCGGCGCGTTCTTGAAGACGTTGTTCGAATCACCAAGTCAGCTCCCAAGACAATCTCATGAGCGAAGTTCTTGCCCGCATCTGCGCCGACAAACGCGCCCATATCGCCGCACGCAAAGCAGTTGCTCCGTTTGCCGACGTCGACCGCGCCGCACGAGCCGCCTCACCTGTTCGCGGCTTCGAAAACGCGCTGCGCAAAGCCGTTAAGCAACAGCGCTACGGCCTAATCGCCGAAATCAAACGCGCCTCGCCCAGTCAGGGTGAAATCCGTCCCGATTTCGACCCGCCCGCTCTGGCTCGCGCTTATCAAGACGGCGGCGCCGCGTGTCTCTCTGTCCTCACCGATCAGCCATACTTCAAAGGCCAAGACATCGACCTAATAAATGCGCGCGCAGCATGCGCTCTGCCTGTGTTGCGCAAGGATTTCATGCTAAGACCGTACCAAATCGCCGAGGCGCGCGCTTTAGGAGCTGATTGCGTTCTGTTGATTATGGCGGCTTTGGACGACTCTCAAGCACAGGAGCTTCTTGACGCCGCGCACAGCTACGGCATGGACGTTTTAATCGAAGTTCACGACCGGCCGGAACTGGATCGGGCTTTGGAGCTGCCATCAAATTTGATCGGCATAAATAACCGTAATTTAAAAACGCTTCATGTGGATTTGCACACCACAGAGACTTTAGCGCCGTTTGCGCCGCCAAATCGACTTCTGGTCAGCGAAAGCGGATTGCGCACGTCAGACGACTTGGCGCGCATGGCGAAAGTCGGCGCCCGCTGTTTCCTGATAGGCGAATCATTTATGCGCCAACCAGACGTCGCCGCAGCCGTAAAAACGCTGTTGGCCCAATAAACCTTTCAAATGCAGACCGAATAAATCCAAAAATTGCGTTCCTGGTTGCGGGGAAGCAAAAGCGCATTCACTGGAGCTGATTCGTTTTCGTCATTCTTTTCGCTTCTTGGTTTCATGCATGAAGGACGTTTGGCCATGATTTCGGTTGCCGAAGCGCAGAGCCGCATTCTCTCCGCGCTTAACCCCTTGCCTGCCGAAACGATATCGCTCCACGACGCCTTCGGTCGCATCTTGGCCGAGCCCGTGATTGCGCGCGTCAGCCAACCTCCAGGCCCCTGCTCCGCTATGGACGGCTACGCCGTTCGCGCTCAAGACCTTTCTTGCGCGTTGCCTCGCGCCTTACGCTGCATCGGCGAAATTCCCGCCGGAAGCGGCTTTCGCGGCTCCATGGCGTCCGGCGAAACCGTGCGAATCTACACCGGAGCCTCTTTGCCAAGCGGCGCCAACGCCGTCGTTATGCAAGAAGACGTCACCATCGATTCTCGCGGCGCAACCGTCTTCCATAAGACCATCTCTCCCGGACACAATGTGCGACAAACCGGCGCCGACTTCCAAACCGGCCAAATCGGGATTCCGGTCGGCAAACAAATCACCGCCCGCGACATCGGTCTCGCCGCCGCCATGAATACGCCTTGGGTGCGCGTCCGACGCCGCCCCAGAATCGCCTTGCTTTCCACCGGAAACGAAATCGTCCAAATCGGCGACCCGCTCGGCCCGCACCAAATCATCGGCAGCAACGCGCCAATCCTCGCCGCACTGGTCACAGCCTGCGGCGGCGTTCCCATCAATCTCGGCGTCGCTCCCGATCAACCCAACGCTCTCGCCGCCTTCGCCGCCGGGGCGGAAGGCGCCGACCTATTGGTCACATCCGGCGGAGCCTCCGTCGGACGACACGATCTTGTGCGCGACGTGCTGCAACGCCAAGGAGTCGCTCTCGACTTCTGGAAAGTCGCCATGCGTCCCGGAAAACCCTTGCTGTTCGGTCGATTCGGCGCCGTTCCCGCTTTGGGGTTGCCCGGCAATCCCGTCTCGGCCTTCGTTTGCGCTCTGCTGTTTCTACGTCCGGCGATTCAACAACTTCTGGGGCAGTCCACAGAAGAACTTCACTTGATGTCAGCGCGCTTGCGTATCGATATTCCTTCCAATGATGAACGCCAAACCTATCTTCGCGCCACGCTTTCTCGCTCCACCGAAGGCGAGATGACGGTTACGCCCTTCACGCAACAAGACAGCGCAGCGCTTGCTCTTTTGGCGACGGCGGATTGCTTGGTGATTCGTCCTCCGCACGCGCCGGCGGCGGCGGCCGGAGAATCCGTTCCGATTTTGCCGTTTGAAAATCTCAATCTGCGCATCTGAGCTTCTTCCTACATCTTCAAACCCAAACAAAAAATTAAACAGGTCCAGGAACTGTGTTCCCAGTCGCTTTGATCGCCAACAAACACGAAGAGAACTCCAAAGGATGATCGCTTCGCAAATAAGGAAGGCTTTCGTCCTTGGCCCAAGCGACTGGGGCCCAAGCGACTGGGGCCCAAGCGACTGGGAACACAGTCCCTGGCCTCATCTGTTTTATCACTTTTTCTACTCATCACTGTTTCTTATACGTTGAAAAACACCCTCCGAGTCGATTAACAAAATGTAAAAAGCTGCATCTTTTAATTCCTTTATTTATTTTAATGTTTCTGAATTGTTTCTAAATAATCTCTATGCGAAAAAAAACCTCTTTCTCATACAAACAGAGACCAAATGGAAAACGACGTCCGCTATCGCTAAACCACAAAACACGCCAATCCGTTGACAATTTCCGCCTTTCCATTAACCAATGCTTGACGATCGCGGCGAACCAAAATAGAACGTACAGACTGGTTTTACCTTTGTTCCCAACCCGATTGTTCCAAAACTCACCTCAACGGCAACCGAAAGAAATCATAGAGCCTTATCATACAGGCAGGACATTCCAACGTCGGCCTGCTGAAGAAAACGACGACAAGACACAATCTGTTAGCTTGTTGCCGTTCTTTGAGACGCTCTTTGATCCTTCCGGGACCGAAAGTGGAAAATCTTGTGGGGAATTTTCCGTAAGGAGAAGTCCATGCTGACTCGGAAACAGCACGAACTCCTAATATTCATTCATAGTCGCCTCAGTCAGGGAGGAGTGTCACCATCGTTCGACGAAATGAAAGACGCTCTCGGATTGAAATCGAAATCAGGCATTCACCGCTTGATCACAGGCCTAGAAGAACGCGGCTTCATTCGCCGTTTGCCTCATCGCGCACGCGCCTTAGAGGTCATCCGACTGCCTGACCTACAACCAGCGGAAAACACCGTTCCCGTCAACCTAACCCGCGCACCAAACACTCAGTCTCCCCTCCCTACTCGGGGACGCTTTCAACCCAATGTTATTCGCGGTGATTTTTCCAGCGCTCTTCCCGGTCGCATCATCACCGAAGAGGCTGACGCCGTCACTTTGCCGCTCTACGGAAAAATTGCGGCGGGAACCCCCATCGAGGCTCTGCGCGACCAAACAACCACAATCGATGTTCCCGGCATGCTGTTAACTCCGGGAGATCATTATGCTCTGACCATTTCCGGCGATTCGATGGTCGACGCCGGTATTCTAGAGAGCGACACCGTCATCATCCAACGCTGCGATTCTGCCGAAAACGGCGCGATTGTTGTCGCGTTGGTCGATGACATAGAAGTCACTCTCAAAAGATTGCGCAAAAAGGGCCACTCCATCGCTCTAGAACCAGCGAACCCCAATTATGAGACCAGAATTTTCAGTTCGGATCGTGTCCGCATCCAAGGACGCTTAATCGGCCTGATTCGGAAATATACTTAACCGTCACGGCGCCAATAGAATTGATGCGTAAAAATTAGACGGGTCCAGGGACCGTGTTCCTGGACCCGTTTGATTTACCCCAACGAAATGACTTTTCCGGGATTAAACAAGTTCCGAGGATCGATCATGCGCTTGATCTGCTTCATCAAGGTCAACTCCACCTCGCTCTTCACCCGCGCCAGCTCTTCAACCTTAATTCTTCCAATCCCGTGCTCGGCGCTGATAGAGCCATCCAAATCCAACACAATATCATTTACCGCCGTCTGAATTTCATCCCAGCGCGCCATATACTCCGCCGTGTTTGCCCCCACCGGCTGCGACAAATTGAAGTGAATGTTTCCATCCCCAACATGCCCAAACGCCACAGGCCGAATTCCCGGAATCCGCTCGTTAACCGCCGCCGTCGCCCGCTCAATAAACGCCGCAACCCGCGACACCGGAACCGCCACATCGTTCTTTAAAGACCCTCCTTCATATTTCTGCGCCTCGACGATCGCTTCACGCATCAACCAAAACATCCGAGCATCTTTGATGCTGCACGCCATAGTCCCATCCAACACCAATTCATCCTGAATCGCCTGATCCAAAGTCGCTTCAAACGCCTCTCGAAATCCCTCCGACGCGCTTCCCGACGACGCCTCAACGATCACATACCAGTCATAAGATTGAGGCAGAGGGTCCGTCACTCCCTCGACGTGACGCAACGCAAAATCAATCCCCATACGCGGCATCAGCTCGAACGCCGACACCCCATCTCCGCTCTGAGCCCGGAAGCGCGACAACAATTCAATCGCCGCCGCCGGATTCCTCACCGCAAGATAAGCGGTCTCCACCTGCCTCGGACGTGGAAACAGTTTTAGAACCGCCGCAGTGATCACGCCCAACGCGCCTTCCGAACCAATAAATAGGTTCTTCAAGTCGAACCCGGTGTTGTCCTTGCGTAAACGGCGCAAAGCATTCAACACCTGACCATCAGGCAACACCACCTCCAAACCCAACGCCAAGTCGCGCGCATTGCCGTAACGCACGGTGGACATGCCTCCGGCGTTGCTGGCGAGACACCCGCCAATCTGACACGTCCCCTCGGCGCCCAACGACAAAGGAAACAACCGATCAACCTCAGCCGCCGCGTCCTGCACAGTCTTCAAGACGCATCCGGCCTCAACAACAATGGTGAAATTCAACGGGTCGACGTCGCGAATCCGATTCATCCGAGACAAACTCAACACCACTTCTCGACCATCTTCGAACGGAATCGAACCGCCGACCAAGCTGGTGTTGCCGCCCTGAGGCACAATGGGGATCCCGGCGGCGGCGCAAATCCGCACCACCTGAGCAACCTCTTCGGTTTGCGCCGGACGCACAATCAGCGGACTCTTGCCCTGGAAGCGACCACGCCACTCCACTAAATAGGGAGCCATGTCAGCAGGATCATCGATCCAGCCTTTGGGGCCGACAACGGACTTGATCCGCTCCAACGACTCCGAAATCGAAAGAACAGCGGTTGTTGAAGACGACGGAGAGGCAATCATGATCAAACCTCGTCAGGGGGCGCAGCGGCGCGGCGCAAACGATCGTTTATGGCGAGTCCCAATCCCACCTCCGGAATCGGAACAACAGCAATGGAAGCGCGCCCCGGAACATCCAAAGCCCGCAACATCGCAAACAAATTGGCGGCGGCTTCATGCAAGTCTCCGCCGGAACTGAGATTCAAACGCTCAACGCCTCCGCGCACAAAGTGATCGGGCCCAAAAGTCAGCAAAGCCTCATCGGGCCCGGCGAACTCCGCATTGAGACGCACCGGCGTCGAAGGCGCATAATGCCGAGACAATTGCCCAGGAGCAATCGGACGAAAATCCGATCGATCGGCGGTTACAAGAGAAGACGGAGACGCAATCAACGCGCCTCCCAAAGCCGCTTGCATCTGCTCGGCGATCACGGCGCCGAAACGCAATAAATGCGGAATAGGCCCGGTAAGATCAAGAATAGTCGACTCCACGCCGACGGCGCATCGCCCCGCAGCCAAAATCATAGAAATGCGATCCCCCAAGCTATCGGCGACATGCGCTGGCGTAGTGGGGCTGACGGATCCTGAGCGATTGGCGCTGGGCGCGGCGATGGGGCGCCCGAAAGCCTCCAACAAACGCCGCGCGACGGGATGATCCGGCATGCGAATCGCCACAGTGTCAAGTCCGGCGCTCACCAGCAGAGACACCGCCGCATTCGAGCGGCGCGGCAAAACCAGAGTCAGAGGGCCGGGCCAAAAAGCCGACGCAAGTATCCGAGCGCGATCATCAAAAAGAGCGATCTCTTCGGCCTGAGCCGAACTTGCCACATGAACAATCAACGGATTGAACTGCGGCCGCCCTTTCGCGGCGAACAACGCGGCGGTCGCGCGATCAGACGCGGCATCGACCCCCAACCCATAGACGGTCTCCGTCGGAAACGCCACAAGAGCGCCCTCTCGCAACAACGACGCCGCGCGCGCCAACGCAACAGGCGTCGGCGGCAAGATGATTGCTGACATGCTTCACCCGAAACGCTTTGCTCGAAACGCTCTCTAACCCAATGCTTACAGATGAGAGATCCCGTCTCGGTTGGCAAGCGAAAGTCTTTTATGCCCCCCGATCACGGGACTTGACCAAACCGCCGAGGTCTGGTATCGCGCGTTCTTGATCTTTCGGGCAGCGGCAAACAACTCATGAATCAGGACGAAATCTTCCGGGAAGTCGAAGAAGAAATTCGACGCGACCGATTTATACAACTCGCCCGACAATATGGCGGATGGGTGGTCGGCGCCGCTCTCTTGATCGTCGCCGCCACCGCCGTCCACGTCGGTTGGAACAACTGGAGCGAGGCGCAACGAGAAAAAGAAACCTCCCGCTTGGTCTCGGCGTTGGACGTTTCGGCTACTCAAGACGGCAATGGTCGCCGTCAAGCTGAAAAAGCCATGGCGTCTTTGGCGAAAGAACTCGGCGGATCGCGCGCAACCTTGGCGCTGTTGTTCCAAGCCGGTCTCCATATTCGCGACGACGACGCGCCCGACAAACCGGCCAAAGCAACGGCGACGGATTCAAAACTTGCCGACTCAAAAGCTGCGGAAGACAAATCCGCGTCAGACCCTGTGTCCGAGCGCGCCGCAGCCGTCGCAATCTACGACCAAATCGCCACGGACCCCAACGCCGATCCGGTCTTGCGCGATCTCGCCTTGCTGCTGAGCGCCATGCATCGCTTGGACGATGCCGACCCGATGCAGCTCGAAACCAAACTCGCGCCCCTCACCCTAGACTCCAGTCCTTGGCGTTTCTCCGCGCGCGAAATGACGGCAATCGTCGCCGCCCGGCGCGGCGATAAGGCGCGCGCCCACACCTTGCTGCAACAATTGGCGGATGACCAAGCGGCCCCCTCCGGTGTGCGCGCGCGCGCGGGAGAGTTGGCCGCTCTATATGGAAAAAGCGGATGAACTCCATGACCAACGCCCAAAACCGCCCTTTTTGCGCCTGGCGCGCTTTGTTGCCTGCAATCGTCGGCGGCCTGCTGCTTGGCGGGTGCAGCGACTGGTGGGGCGACTCGGACAAGAAGCCTCTTCCCGGCGAGCGTTTGTCCATCTTGATGGTTGATCGCAAGCTGGAGCCCGACAATCGAATCTCCGGTCGCCCGGTGACGATTCCGCCTCCGCAGCGGCTTGAGCATTGGCCGCAACCCGGCGGAACGCCCGATCACGCCCCCGGCCACATCGAACTGGCGGCGGCTCCCCGCGAGGTCTGGCGCAGCAGCATCGGATCCGGATCCGATGGAACCGTGCGATTAATCGCCAGGCCCGTCGTCGCCGGAGGACGCCTCTACGCCCTCGACGCAGACACGCGCTTGACCGCTCTGGACGCTCAAACCGGCTCCAGGCTCTGGCAAGTCGATCTCCGCCCTGAAGCGGCCAGAGGCGACGCTTTCGGCGGCGGCGTCATCGTCGGCGACGGCGTGCTTTTCGTTTCCACCGGATTCGCTGAAATCTTGGCGCTCTCCCCCGCCAACGGCGCCGTTCAGTGGAAGAAAAAACTTAACAGCCCCGCGCGCGGCGCTCCCACGCTGGCCAACAACCGCGTCATCGTCACCACGCTCGACAACCAGACCGCAGCCTTCTCCGCTCAGGACGGAACCCCGATCTGGAGCCACACCGGAATCATCGAAAGCGCCGGATTATTGGGGACCGTAAGCGCCGCGACCGACGGCGCCGTCGTCATTGTTCCTTATTCCTCCGGAGAACTTTATGCTCTGCGTGTGGAAAATGGTCGCCCGCTTTGGCAAGACAGCATGGCCGGCTTACGACGCGGCGGCGCTCTGAGCGGTTTGGCCGACATTCGCGGCTTGCCCGTCATTGACCGAGGACGCGCTTTCGCCGTCAGCCACAGCGGACGGATGATCGCCATTGACCTTCGTTCCGGCGCTCGCGTATGGGAGCAAGAGCTTGGCGGGGTCGATATGCCGTGGGTCGCCGGAGAGTATCTTTTTGTCCTCAGCAACGAGAACGAAGTTGCTGCGTTGCTGCGCGACAGCGGTCATATTCGTTGGGTGGCTTCTCTGCCGCGCTATGAGAATCCTCAAAAGCGTCAAGACCCGATTGTTTGGGCGGGGCCGACGCTGGCGGGAGGAAAATTATGGCTGACCAGCTCGACAAGCGAACTCGTAGGGCTTGCGGCGGAAACCGGAGACATTTTGGTTCGGATGCGTCTTCCTGACGCAGCCTATCAAGCGCCGATCGTCGCCAATGGCACACTTTACGTTTTGACCGATAATGGCTCGATCGTCGCCTTCCGCTAACGCCTTGGAAACATAAATTGGAAGGGGCCAGGAACTGTGTTCCTGGTCGCTCGGGATTATAAGGGGGGGGAAGCCCCCCCCTTATTCGCGAAGAGATTCTCCCCTAGAATCATCAATCTTTATGTATGATTTTATGATGGCGATAACAAAGAGCCATAAAAAAAATCGCGACCGCCATCACAAATCTACATAAAGCTACATAAAACTATGATGGCCCCATCCGACAAGTCTATCATAGGTTTATGGCGACGTCTCTATACAGAAAAACAATTCCAGAGGAAGATCGCTTCGCGAATAAGGGGGGCTTTCGCTCCCCCCTTATAATCCCGAGCGACCAGGAACACAGTCCCTGGACCCTTCTAATTCAGTCGTCACGATCCCGAACGCTTTTGTTTCGCATCAGACGCGCTTTGTCACGCTGCCAATCACGCTGCTTTTCTGCATCGCGCTTATCAGCCTTGCGTTTTCCTCGCGCCAGACCAATTTGGACCTTAGCAAACCCACGATCATTGAAATAAACCGAAATAGGAACCAACGTCACGCCATCACGTCGGATAGACCCTAATAATTTATTCAATTCGCGACGCCGAACCAATAATTTCCTTGGTCTTCGCACCTCATGCTGAAAAAACTGCGCCGCCTGCTGATATTCCGGAATATAGGCATTAAATAAATACAACTCTCCTTGCCGCTCTCCCGCGAACGATTCATTGATGCTCGCTCGGCCAGAACGCAACGATTTAACCTCGGTTCCAGCCAACATAATTCCCGCTTCCAAGGTCTCCGAAATAAAATAGTCAAATCGAGCGCGGCGATTCTGAGCCGCCAACCGATGCGGTTCTTCCTTTAAGCGACTCACAACCCATCCTCCCCATACATCCACAAGACGACCACCGGAGGCATTGTAAACATTGATATTTCCTCCGGCCTGACGCCAAACGACGTCGAGTATCGTAAGGCGGAATGGTTTTCGCCGTCAAGCCTTCCTCCTTCGATCTCCTAAACACATAAAACCGCCAAACCTTGATTTCCCCTAAAAACGAACAACCATTCTATGATATAACTCCGTCCAGTCGGAAACTCAAAAGGCGCATACCTCGCTATAAAACGAGACGCAACACAGACCGAAAAAATTTTATAGAAACACTATGAAAATGAAAGAAGGTTGATTGCGCAAATGTTAAATCGCATGATAGTCAACATCTGAAACAAATTCGAAACCGGTTGAAATTAAGCTCTGTTAGTAAAGCGTCAATAAATCAACACTCAACATACAACCGAGCGTAAACCATTTACAATGGCCTCTTGATAATGAGCACGAAAAAAATACTGAGACAATTCGCCGCCTATCCCCTTCTTAAAATTGAAGGAGCCATTATTTCCTTATTGATTAACATCCTCGGGCTAGCGCTGCCTCTGGCGCTGCTTCAGGTTTATGATAGAGTTATTCCAAATCAAGGTTACGCTACAATCAGCCTTCTGGTAATCGGCGTGGCGAGCGCTCTAATCGCCGAAGCAATTATGAGATTTGCCCGCTCGTTTGTAATGAGCATTGTCGGAATGCGGTTCGATTCACGAGCCTCAACAGCGGCAGTTGATTATCTTCTATGCTCAGACCTAGAAAAATTCGAACAAATCGGCGTTGGCGTTCATATGGAGCGCTTCAACGCCATAAACCAATTGCGTGATTATTATTCCGGTCAATCAATATTAACGCTTATCGACTTACCTTTTGCTCTCCTTTCTCTGACGATGATTTACTTTATATCGGGGCCTCTTGTATGGGCTCCGGCGTGTCTTCTGGTCTTCTTCTTGTGCGCATCTCTTCTTTTGGCGACTCATCTGCACAGCGACACCGAAGAGCTGACCCGCACCGAAGATCACCGAAGCAGCTTTATGATAAGCTGCGTCCAAGGCATTCACACCGTAAAAGGTCTGGCGCTGGAACGGCGTTTGGGACGAAGCTATATCCGGCTTCAAGAGCAACGCGCCAAAGCATCTCTAAAGGTGGACCTGCGATCGTCTTTGCTGGTCGATTTCGGCGCAAGCCTCACCCAATTGACCACCATTACCCTCGCGGGATGGGGGTCCATGATGGTGATGCAAGGAACCCTCACCAACGGCGCTCTATCGGCCAGCATTCTCTTGGCTGGTCGCACCATGCAGCCATTTCAAAACCTCGTGTCTTTCTGGTCGCGTTATCAAAGCATGTTAACCGCCCGTAAAAATCTGATCCAACTCTTTGAAACACAGCTCGAACGCCGACACGACGCCACGGAAAGCACAGTCTCGCCCACAATCTTGTCCGGAGAAGAACGTCTGCGCGGCTCCATCGCCATACGCAATGTCACGTTCCGTTTCCCAGATTCCGACACAACGCTGTTAGAAAACATTTCTTTGAAAATCGAGCCCAATGAATTCATCGCCATCACGGGCTCGAACGGATGCGGAAAAAGCGTTCTCATCAAGCTGATCGCCGGCCTGCACCATCCGACCAGCGGCGAGGTCTTGATCGACGACCTTCCCGCCACGTCCTATCCCGAAGAGATTCTCGGCAAACAAATCGCCTACATTCCTCAGCGCGAAGGCTTGTTTCGCGGCACAATCATGGAAAACATCTCGTTGTTCCGCGATGAAACGCGCGACGGGGCCGCAGGAGTCGCTCGCGCCTTAGGCCTGGCCGATGCGGTCAGCGGTTTGCCCAACGGCTACCGCACTTTGGTCGGCGACGGCGCTCAAGAGTTCCTGACGCGCGGCATGGTGCAACAAATCTCGATTGTGCGCGCTCTCGCGGCTGGCCCACGCATCATTTTGTTCGACGAAGCCAACAGCGCTCTCGACGACGCCGCCGATCGCGCCTTAAAAGAATTTATGGCCAAAGTTAAAAACAACGCCACCGTGATCCTGATCAGCCAACGCCCGTCCCTTTTACGCCTCGGTTCTCGTGTTTTCGAGTTGACGAAAGGATCGTTGGTTCCAAAATACATGGACAACCCCTTGACGACCGCCGTCCGCCCTCCACCATAAACCGCTCCCACCATAAACCACTCACAAACACGATGACAATCAAAGCGGCCTTCCCAAAATTAATAATTCATTACAGACAAGAAGTCCGTCGTTTTTTATCGCCGTCGTCCTCCTTCCATAAGCTCCTTCCATAAGATAAGAGCTACAGTCGTCGCCATGCCTCCAACTCCCGAAATTCATAAACCGGAAATTTTTGCAGGCGCGCGACTCAACCTGCAAAAACTGAACGCCTTCAATATCGGCATTCTCGCCAACCTTCACGCAAGAGGCGATTTGGCCGCGTGCCTTCCTCCCCTTCTGGTGGCGCTGGGTTGGCCCGGTGGGCCGCGCGTGCTGGCCGAAGCTCTGCCGACCGAACCCGTCCCCCTTGACATCACCGAACTCATCAACCTTATGGGACATTTCGGATTCGAGACCATTGAAGCTCCATTTGGCCCACAAAAAATTGCCGACGAAGACACTCCGTGCCTGATCGTCCCCCGCCGACATCCCGCAATGGTGGTTTTGGCGGTGCAAGACCAAAAGATGATGATCCACACTCCCGGCAAGATCGGCGTCGAGTGGATTCCTCAACACAAAATGAACGGAAAAATTTATTGCTTCACCCAACAAAACACCGACGAAACCTCTCCGGAACGCTCCGCCACAGGCCCCGACACTTGGTTGGGACGTTTGTTTAAGCCATTTCAAATCTCTTTCGTTCTGACCTTAGCTCTGACTGTTTTCGCCAACATTGCCGGATTAGCCAGTTCTCTGTTCGTGATGACCGCCTATGACACCATCGTTCCTTCCGGAGACATGGTGAGTCTGGCCATGATCTCCGCCGGCGCCGTCACCGCCATTCTTCTTGAATTCATGGCTCGACGCATGCGAACTCGCGCCTTAGTGTACGGCAGCATCCGTTTGTCTTACCTGGTGGGCGCTCATATCTTCCAGCGTCTGCTGAATCTTCCGGCGCAATTGACCGAACGCGCCAGCGTCAACGCCCAAATCGCCCGCCTGAAAGATGTGGAGCGCGTGCGGGAATTGTTAACCGGCCCTGTGGCGCAAGCGGCTCTTGATTTGCCGTTCGTGTTGGTGTTCTTGGTGTGCGTCGGCGTCATTGGCGGACGATTAGTGTTTGTGCCGATATTGGCGATTATTCTCCTGGTGGGCATTGGTTTGCTGTTCTCCGGCGCCATCGACAGCCGCGTGGCCGAAGCCGCCAAAGCCGCCGCTCGTCGCCAAGAACTTGTGCTCGAAATGATCGAACGAATGCGGTTGGTGCGCGTCTCCGGCGGCGCCGAGATCTGGCGCCAACGCTTCGAAGCCCATACTCACACAAATATCCACACCAATTTCACCAGCACCCTACTTACCGCCACCATCAGCTCGATCGGCTACGTGCTCTCTATGAGCGCGGGCTTAGGCGCCGTGGTGTACGGCATCCTTTTAGTGTTTTCGAACACCCTGACTCCCGGCGGTCTCATTGCATCAACTTTATTGACTTGGCGGATATTGGGACCGGTCCAGGGCGCTCTGGTCGCCTTCAGCCGAATGCGGCAACTTCGATCCTCCATTAATCAAATTAACAATTTCAGCAATTTCGCTCCGGAACGCCCCGATGGTTCGGTCTCTCCCCCGATCGCCCGCGTCAAAGGCCAGATCAGCGTCAGCCGCGTCACCTTCCGCTATGGACGCGAGACCGAACCCGTCCTCGGCAATTTAAGTTTCGATATTTCACACGGAGAACTGGTGGCCGTGATCGGCCCCAGCAGCTCCGGAAAATCAACCATCCTAAAACTGATCATGGGATTATACCAAACCCAAATCGGCTCGGTTCGCATCGACGACCGCAACCTCCGTCAATACGATCCCACCGAGCTGCGCCACATCATAGGTTATATACCACAAAAAACGCACATCTTTCATGGAACCCTGGCCGAAAACATTCGCATGGCCGCTCCCTTGGCGACCGACGAACAGGTCCATGACGCCTTTGTCACCGCCGGAGCGTTAACCGAATTGATCGATATGCCGGAAGGTCTAAACACTCCCATCAACAACCAGTCCAGCCATACAATCAACCCCAGCTTCGCCGCTAAAATCGGTTTGGCCCGCGCTTTTGCCAAAAACCCTCGGATATTCTTGATGGATGACCCGGTCAACGATTTGGACCAAGCCGCCGAATCTCAATTTTTGAAAGTATTCGACCAGCTTCGCGGCAACGCCACCGTCTTGATGGTTACACACCGCCCCAGCCATGTTCGGATGTGTGATAAATTGTTGATACTACAAAACGGCATGAGCCGATATTTCGGCCCCGTCTCTGAAGTTCCGGATCGCGTTATTCGGGAGTCAATCTGATGGCAGCCCCTCTCTCCCCAAATAGCGCTCCAAACGCAGACGAAAATAAAATGCTCTCGCCCACTGAAACGCCGACCATCGCGGTCGAACGTCAAGTTGAGCATAAAACAACGCCTCCGGTCATCCCCCCGCCTTCTCCCACCCCCACACCTCCTTCAAGCAAGACGCCTTCTGGCGAAACCAGCGCCGTTCGGCCATCCGGCGCTCCGACAAAAGCCAAAACCATTGGTCACTTGTTGGCGGGCTCTCTCCCCACCACCACTCTCCAGACTGCGCGCGCTCCATCAAATTCAACCACCAATTCCGCCGCAGTTCCAGCTCGTCCCAAAACCACACTCACCGCCGCCCCCTCACAACACATGACGGCGAAACCCTCGGCGAAACCCTCGGCTCCAGCGCCCCAAAAAACCGCCGCGCCCCCCCTTCCGAGCCCCCCTCTTGACCCTGCGCCGCCCATCCAAAACAAAGAACAACCAGCTCTGGACACAGTAAAACCCACCGAAAACACAAAACCTATCGAAAGCACAGAGAAAAACGCTCAGGAAGCACAAGACGCCCAAGTTTCACCCATCATCGAACTCCCCCCTCTAACGCCGCCACCATTCCTCCCCCCCACAACGCCTGACACGCCGGCAACCAACGACGCCTCGAAAAAAGCCCAGCCTCCCACTCTCGACAGCAAACCTGTAGCCTCTTCTCCACCCGCCGCTCCCACGCCTTCATCATCCATGCCGATCGTGCGTCGTCAGCGGTTTCTGGCCGCAGAGACCTCCGTTGGCGACAAAGGAATGCGCTCGTTAGTTCACGGAACGATTATTCTTACGGCGCTTTCTCTCACCTCTTTTGTGGTGTGGGCCGTTATGACGTTCGTCAACGAGATTACAACCAGTCAAGGAGAAATCGTTCCCTCCGGCGCAATACAGACCGTTCAGCATCTGGAGGGGGGAATCGTAACCAATATTTTCGTGGTCGACGGGCAGTTCGTTGAAGTCGGCACGCCGCTGGTGCAATTCGACGCCGCAAGCGCCATCGCCGAAAAAAGCCGATTGCAGATTCAAAAATACGCTCTTCAATTACAAATCGAACGCCTGAAAGCTCATCTTGAAAACAGGCGTCCTTCATGGCCAGCGGCGCCCTTTGATCAAGCCTCGATTCTACAAGAGCAATCATTACAAGAACAATCCGGAGCAAGCTCAATCTTACAGGAGCAAATAAATCTATTTAAAGCCGAAGAAGAAGCTCGGCGCACCCAGACCGGCGTGTTGCAGCGTCAGATTGAATCAAAGCAATCTGAACTACAAGCGGCAATCGCCAATCAAATACCGCTCAGGCAGCAAATTACTCTCCTTCAAGAAGAATTGGATGTCCGTGAGAAGCTTTATCGAAAGCAATTGAATCCCAGAATGACTTTGCTCAGCTCTCGACTGCAATTAAGCACGACGCAGGCTGATCTGAAGAAGCTGATTGGATCAGAAGAAATCATTCGACGCGACATCGCCGCGCTTGTTGAGCGTCAAGCAGACCTGATCGCTCAAATTCGACGCGAGTACTCCGATCGCCTGGGGCAAGCGGTCAATGATATGTCTCAAGCCTCTGAAACTCTGAAGGGAATGGATGACCGAATGAAACGACTCTCCGTTTCATCTCCGGTTCGCGGCGTCGTTCAGAACATCCCAATCAAAACACGCGGCGCTGTGGTGCAACCCGGCGGCATGATTGCTGAAGTAGTCCCCGTCGAAGAGGATCTAATTGCAGAAACTCGCATTACAACCCGTGACATCGGTTTTATCGCGAGCAATCAAGCTGCGAACATTAAAGTCTCGACTTTCGACTTTACTCGTTTCGGAACCATCTCGGCCAAAGTAATCTCGATTTCTCCGACAACCTTTCTTGATGAACAACGTCAACCATACTACAAGGTAAGAATGCGCCTCTCCCGAAATTACGTGCAGCGCAAAGACATTCGCTATTTGCTGTTGCCGGGAATGACTGTGCAGGCGGATATTGTCACTGGCCGCAAAACCGTCTTCGAGTATCTTCTGAAACCGATTTACGCCACAACCTCCAGCGCTTTCCACGAGCGTTAGGCGTTCACGTTAAACACGACCACGTTGAACACGATCGGTTAAATAAGAGAGGCCAGGGACTGTGTCCCTGGCCCCGTCCAATTATTCATTTTTTCCCTTTTATCTGACGACTCTATTTACGGCTCGGTTTCATGACACAAAGACGCGCGATAAAGGTCACATTTTCTTCCGTTCTTCTCTTCACCGCAATCTTTATTCTGGACCAGTGCTTTCCACCACCGCTCGATCGCCTGCGCGACGTCTCCACCTTGGTTTCCGACCGCAACGGCGCCCCACTGCGCTTATTCGCCAACAGCGAAGGACGATGGCGCCTGCCGATCTCCATCGCTGAAGTCTCCCCCCTCTATCGTGATTTGCTGCTCGCCACAGAAGACCGACGCTTCTTTTCACACCCCGGCATAGATATCCTCGCCATTGGTCGCGCCGCACTGCAAAACCTGCG
Organism: Azospirillaceae bacterium; assembly: GCA_963575675.1. GTDB lineage: Bacteria > Pseudomonadota > Alphaproteobacteria > Azospirillales > Azospirillaceae > CAUYUA01. Next base: position 10,447 of record CAUYUA010000033.1, on the reverse strand, counting down.
CGCCGGACGAATCGCTTCCGGAGCCTCGACGCTCACCATGCAAACCGCCCGCCTGCTCGAACCTCATCGACGCTCCTGGCCAAGCAAGTTCTTGGAACTCTTTCGCGCTCTTCAACTTGAATTACGCTACGACAAACAAACTCTGCTCGAAATGTACATGACGCTGGCGCCGTTCGGAGGCCCCGTTGACGGCATAAAAGCCGCAGCGCTTTTTCTCTTCGACAAATCCCCCGCCCGTCTCGCTCCCGCAGAAGCCGCTCTTCTCGCGGCATTGCCCCAAGCGCCCTCTCGCCTACGCCCCGACCGAGCGCCCAAAGCCGCCCAAGCCGCCCGTGACCGCGCGCTCGCCCGAGCCGTCGAAGCCGATCTGCTCAGCCCTCAAGCCGCCCGCGAGGCCGCCGAAGAACCCGTTCCCACCCATCGTCGCGCCACCCCGTTCTCCGCCGCCCACCTAGCCGACCGCCTCCGCCGTCAGCGCCCCGGCCAGACCATCATTCGAACGACGATCGACGCTCCCCTACAACACGCCATCGAAGCCCTAGCCCGCCAAGATATCCAAACTCTCAACGAGCGCGCCGGATTGGCGATTCTCGTGGTCGATCATCATGTCCGCGCCGTTCGCGCCGCCATCGGAGCCCCCGAACCACTCAACGAAACCCGCAACGGCCCGATCGATATGACAATGGCGCTGCGATCTCCCGGTTCGACTCTGAAGCCATTTGTCTATGGCGTCGCCTTCGACGACCGCATCATTCATCCGGAAACCTTAATCGCCGATGTCTCAACCCGATTCGGAAGCTACTCCCCCGGAAACTTCGACAAAGGCTTCCACGGCGAACTCACCGCGCGCGAGGCGCTGCAACAGTCCTTGAACGTTCCGGCGGTGATCGTTTTCGACCGCGTCGGCCCAACCCGTTTCGTCGACGCCTTGCGTCGCGCCGGAGTCCGCTTGGCCTTTCCTCCCGACACAGCCCCGGGGCTGCCGATTGTCTTAGGCGGCGTCTCCACCACCTTATGGGATATGACCATGCTCTACACCGGCCTACGCCGAGAGGGACGAGTCGCCCCCCTGCTGACCAACGCCGACGAAGCCGAAAAAGCTCTGCAAATCGAAAACGCCGCCGAGGCGCTCACTGGCGTTCGCGTGCTGTCTCCCGACGCCGCATGGCAAGTAACCCGCATCCTAGAAGGCGCTCCCCCGCCTCCTGGATTGATCCAAGCCGTGGAGGCCACACAGCGCCCGCCGATCGCCTTAAAAACCGGAACCAGTTATGGATTCCGCGACGCCTGGAGCTTCGGCTCGACCACGCGCTACACCGTTGGCGTGTGGGTTGGTCGCCCTGACGGCGTCCCAAGCCCTGACCGCTATGGCCGCAACACCGCTGCGCCGCTCTTGTATAAAATATTCGATCTCTTACCAACGGAATCCATGGCCGGTTCTTTGGAGCAAATACGCCGAAAAACGCCATTCCGCCCTCCTATCGAGAGCATTGCTCTCCCGCAATCATTGCGGCGATTGGAAGCGGGAAACCCCTTGGCTCACCCGATCGCTTTGCCTGATCCCAATCGATTGCGCTTGGTTTTCCCTTCTCCCGGCATGACGATCGACGCGCTCCAGCCAGATGGAGCGATAACCTCTGTGATCTTGGTCGCCAACGGCGGAAAACGCCCTCTCACCTGGTTCATCGATGGCAGCCCTGTGCCCAGCCTCTCCACCCGACGCGAAACCGAATGGACCCCAGACGGCCCCGGCTTCGCCAAGATCACCGTCATCGACGCCGATGGGCGATCCGCCGCCGCCGAGGTCCAAATTCGATAAAACGAACTTTGGCTTCTTGCATAAAAATAAAAAAAGTCCGGGGACTATGTTTCTGGTCGTGGAGAGTCATAAGGAGGAATTGCGTCCTTGGACCAAGCGATTGAGAACACACTTCCTTGTGTCCGAACCCTTTTGTTTTATTAATTATTTACCGCCTTTCCTCTCACAATAAACCGAAATATCAAGGATCGCGTTCATGGTGAAATTGACTCGTATTTACACGCGCGGCGGAGACCATGGCCAAACCTCTTTAGGCGACGGACGCCGTATCTTAAAACACGATTTACGGGTGGAAGCCTACGGCGCCGTAGATGAAGCCAACGCCACAATCGGATTAGCGCGCTTACAGACCTCTCAAACGCCCGACGTTGACGCCATGTTGGCGCGAATTCAAAATGATCTCTTCGACCTTGGCGCCGATCTCTGCACCCCTGAAAAAGAAAATCCCCAATATCCTCCCCTAAGGATGGTCGACTCACAAGTCGAACGTCTAGAACGAGAAATTGACCAGATGAATGCATCTCTTTTTCCCCTGAATTCTTTTATTCTTCCAGGAGGAACTCCGGCAGCGGCGGCGCTGCACTTGGCTCGCACAATTGTAAGACGCGCCGAACGTCGCATCACCGCACTCATGGAGTATGAAACAGTTTCGCCTCCAGCGTTGAAATACATCAATCGCCTTTCGGACCATCTATTCGTCTTAAGTCGATGGGTGAATGATCAAGGAACTCTGGATGTGTTATGGACTCCCGGCGCCAACCGCCTCTAAATAAAAAATTAAACAGCCCCAAAAACTGTTTTTGGGGCTGTTTAATTTTTACATCACAAAACTTGACTTATTGTCATTCGAACCATCTCAATATAGGTAGGTCTTACATAACACATTTTGCACGACCATTCCGCCGTAGGAATAACATTATATAGTTTACCTTAACATATTGAACAAGGAATGCAAACTGTGATTCTAGATATGACTACGCTAATCTCCGTTCTGTCCTTACTCTGCCTATCATCCGCAGTTTTTATGTATTTTTTGAATTTTCACAATAAAACATCCCTTGTAAAGATAACGTGCTGTTCAAACATCTGCTTTTTCATTGGATACGGATTGATCTCGTTTCGATCTTATCTTCCTACTTTTTTATCTTTTATTATCTCAAACAGCCTTATATTCATTGGGTTTTTTCTGATTGTCGTCGGGTTACGCAAATTTTTTAATAAACGCACTCCGCCATTGATCGGCGTCACCTTAACGACACTCTACGTGGTTTTCTTTTGTTATTGGTATTACATCGAACCGAATTTCAAATTACGTCTGATTCTATTCTTAACAATCTATGGCACGATGATGTTGTTCTGCACTCCATTGCTTTTAAAAGAGCACGCGAAACAACGTCAGAAATCTTATTTGATCTCTTTATGCTTTTTATTCTTTCTTTCCACTATGTTTTACCTATGCGCCGTAGCAACGGCTTCCGGACAGAGCGGAAAAGACATCCTTACGGTTAACAGCATCAATCAAATTGTCATTTTTGAACTGATTTTCTTTATCGTCGGGTGGACCTTTTCGTTCTCTTTAATGATCCATGAACAACTCTACATTGAAAAATCTTTGGCCGAGAACCGATTTCGAGCGCTATTTGAAGGCGCTCCCGACGCCATCGTCACTTACGACATCGATCTGGGACACTTTATCGACGTCAATCCGCAAACAGAACGTTTGCTCGAATATAGTCGAGAGACCTTGTTAAAAAGTAATCCGACGCTCTTTCTTGATTCGGAACAGCCGAACGGCCAATCTATCGAAACATCAATGAAAGATAACAACGCGCGAGCCTTGGCCGGAGAAAACCTATTATTTGAAAGGAGATTGCGAAGCGGCACAGGAAAAATTATTTTCGCCGAAATACGCTTATTGCGCTTACCGTCATCAACGAATCGCCTCCTCCGCGCCAGCCTCTTGGACATCACCAAGCGCAAAATGGCGGAGAAAGAGATTCAACAACTAAAAGAAGAATTGGAACAGAGAGTAATAGATCGAACCGCCGAACTCCGCGCAGCTCACGAAGAAATGGAGGCCTTCACCTATTCCATCTCTCATGACTTGCGCGCGCCATTACGGGCCATTGGAGGCTTTAGCCAAGCGTTAACTGAGGATTATCAAGATTCTCTTCCTCCAGAGGCCATGTCGTATATTGAGCACATTGAGAATGGTTGCAAAAGCATGGCGACGCTTATCGAAGCCATGCTCAAACTATCTCGAAACAGCAAAGGCGACGACCTCGTTCGAGAGAACGTAAATATCACTGCAATTTCTCAAACCATTATCACAGAACTTCGAACAAACTCCCCTGAAAGAATCGTAGAAACAACAATCGCGCCCGATATAACAGTTCGCGCCGATTCTCGACTTATTTTGGCCGTTATGAATAATCTGATTGAAAACGCCTGGAAATACACATCTCGTCGTACAGAAGCGCATATCTGGATTGGAAAAGAATTCAGAAATGGTCAACCCGTGTTGTTTGTCAAAGACAATGGCGTCGGCTTCGACATGGAATACAGTCAGAATTTATTCAAACCATTTCAGCGCATGCACTCGTCTCAAGAATTCGAAGGAACCGGAATTGGGTTGGCCACAGTTAAAAGGATTATCCATCGTCACGGAGGAGAAATCTGGGCCGAAGCCATTCCGAACGTCGGCGCAAGCTTTTTCTTCTGTTTGCCTTAGAGCCTGTCCGGAAAGAATATCAATGGTTCCAATAAGCCCGGAGAAAGAATGCGATGTCTTACGACTCGGAACCGGAGTTAACTTTCGCCCCCACGATCAATAATTCATCCGCCAAAAATCTGCCCTTTCAGGAAATTACAAATCCAGAGGAGCCTCCAGACTTGTGACACAGTAACGACCGAACACCCTCTATTTACATTAGGGCGAAGCCTACGTACTCATGAGGCTCCGCTCCTTTATCATCCAGAGGATGTCCGGCTTTATCACCTCATCGGCAAATCAAACCATTACGAGTTGGGATATATCAAAGCACTAACCAGGATATCCACGGATCAATTGGCAAGCGCTCAATGCAATGCGTCCTGATATTAACCTTCTCAAGTAAGGCTGTGGTCTCCCCAGGGAAATTTGGACAATTCAATTCATCAAAACATACAATAGCGCCTTTGGGCATACGCGGCAGAAATGTCTCGAGCGCTTGACAGGTAGGCTCGTAAAGATCAAAATCAAGGTATAATAGAGAAATTAAAACATGAGGATTAGCATTCAGGTACAAGGTGGATGTCTCCATAAAGTCGCCCCTGACCAACGATATCTTTTCAATATGAGACAAGTAACGTTCATGATTATGCTTGTAAATCGAACGACTTATCGAGTCAAACGTGTCTCCTCGAAGTTCACCGACCGATGGGCTTGCTATATCGTTTTGGTCTTCCTTATGGACGTTAGGAAAGCCCTCAAAGGTATCGAATCCAACAATTTTCCGATTATAGTTCGTAGGTTCATAAATTTCCGATAACATCGCCCAAGTAAATAATCCACCAGCATTAAATACGCCACACTCGACGACAATACCGTTTATACCGATAATCTTCTCAAAAATTTTTTGCTTGGCTAAAAATCTAGCAATACTACGCTTGGAGGCGAAGCGCGGAAACGCCTCAAGTTTGTCCAAGAGGGAAATCGGCGAATCGGAGAAAGTAGCCTCCATAAGATGGTACAACTCAGCATCTTTTTCGGAATGACGTTTCTGTTGGGTGCCTGTTGGTGTGATCATTTTCATAGTTCCGCTAGAGGAAGAGTTCGGTATAAACGTATTCTAGAACCAAATTATCCACGACCCTACGTTAACTATAGGCTTAATTTGTCCTAAGTTGATACATCTAATTTTTGTTGTGTTTCTGTTACCGCATTAAGACCTGTTGGAAACGTCGAAAGAACGCCGCCAATATAAGCATGACAAACTATCATGCACATTCATTAAATCGCTTTACGACCATACAGCACTAAATACATAAAAAAAACTTCAATCTATTTATGATATTACTCTCAGTTAGAATGGCGTCTTACCATAAATAAAGTCGCTCGACTTATTCAAACAAACTTTCGTGCTTTTTATAAATTGCCCCCCTCCCCCCGAAACACAGGATGAGCTTTCGTTTTTTATAGACTGATTTGCGTTTTTCTTGTTGTGCAACTCGTCGCAAGATCAATACAAGGTATGAAAAGTATTAGCATGAGGTTATAGCTCAATGTATCAACATGGGGCCTCGGCGCAATGGCAAAAAAAATGATGAAAGACACAATAGATAAAGGCAAAAAAAGTAACAAACAACTCGGCTATCCTTTGCCATTTGGACAAAATATAGCTGATATAGAACGGTCATACTATGAAATGGGGGAAAAGCTATCAAAGAAGCTTTCTTGGGTCTCTTTATATGAACCAATTGGAAATAAAAATAACTTCCTATCTAGGACATGCGCCGTTTCCGTCGGATGCCTAACTCTGGTTTCGTCGGCATGCACGCCAATCAGAGTGGAAGTCGAAGATGCAAAATCGCCGACAATCCTTATTCCATTCTCTGGTTTATGCCGATCGACCTTGGGACAGCAAGAATTTGTCTGGAACGCCAAAGAATGTGGCATTTTTATTCCTGCCTGTCCAAGAGGAGGGATAAGCGATAATCGTTCCGTTCTAATGTATGACATCGACCCTGAGAAATTAATTGAAACCGGAAACTGTATACTAGGAAACGATCAAGACAAAATAATAGATTTTGAGTTATCTAATATTCGTCTTTTGCCGTTGTCATTTAGAGGAGTTGATTTTAAGAAATTTTTTTATGGCATCTGTTCTCTTGTTGATACACTTTTATCAACTCAACAAGGGCTTGATTGTTCCGGTATTGACGATATGATTTATAGAACAACTTGCTTTATGATGAAGCCTGAATTGTTTCTTAATGATGTATCCGTTGATCGGAAAGTAGCGAATCGAAGCAAATTAGATAGGTGTAAAGAATTTATACGTGAAAATTTAACAGAACCCCTAACATTAACGGAACTTGAGAAAGTGAGTGGTTTGTCTAGGAGAAGTTTGCAGTATTGTTTTATGAAAGAAATTTTAAAAAAAATGCAAGGGGGACAACGAAGAAGAGAGCTTGAAAGAGATCTTCTAGAAAAGGCACATGAAGAAAGGAGTATAAAAAAAAATAAATTAGATGCTGGCTTTCAAAATATAACTTTTTTCTCATGTTATTATAAGGAACATTTCGGTGAACTTCCCAGTGTTACGCTAAAAGCAGTACGAAGTCGACAATGTCACTCACGCTTGTTGTTCAACCAAAACGAAGATGGAAAAGGTAATGTTTAAATAATTCATAATGATATTTCTGAAATTATAACATAATAATAACCAAAAAAGAATTTTTTACTTTGATGGCGTCGCGCTATTTAGCGCTACAGACTAGAATGTCTAACAATCTTCTCAGTTGAATAGCGGTTGTTAGGTTTTACAACGAGATGTGTTTCATAAGAAGGGTGTTGTGATATGGCCGTTATACAAAATTTACGTCCGACGAAGCATCCATCTTACAAGACCGGTCTGACGTCAATGATTGCGATGCTTGAACCGCGAATGATGTTTGACGGCGCCGTAGCTGTCGATACCTCTCGCGAAGCCAATCAAACGGCTGACGTGACAATGAGAGCGGCGCTTCCTATTACGCCGGCGCCGGTTACAATTCAAGCCGCTGATCCTGCAAAAGATGCGGGCAAGCACGAAGTCGTCTTTATCGACACTTCTCTTTCTAATTGGCAAGCTCTTGCGGCCGGCGCCAAAGATGTCGCCCCTGGAGCAGAAATCGATCTGATCAGCAGCAAAGAAAGTGGTCTTGCGCAAATTGCTCAATGGGCGCAAATTCATGGTGACTATGACGCCATCCATATTCTTGCGGCCGGGTCAGAAGGACAAATTGTCCTAGGGACCGATTTACTTACTGATTCAAGACTTTCAACAGATGCAGCCAAAGCTGAATTGGCTCAAATCGGCTCGTCTTTAAAAGCCGGTGGCAATCTTCTTCTTTATGGCTCAAAAATTGCGTCGGGAACGGAAGGGCGCCGTTTTATTACGGATCTAGCGGAAACAACAGGCGCAATCGTGGTTGCGTCGACTCAGCTCATCGGAACAACAGAGCGTAATGGGGTATGGGCCTTAGATGCATCGACATCGTCTGAGGTAACGACACGTCCTTTCTCTTTAAGAAATTACGATGGATTGCTCAGCCTTGGCGATGTAGCCCTATCCGGTTCTCAGCGGGCGGAGATTTTGCGCGTCGAAATCCAGAACTGAACGGAAACGCGACGGAAATCGCCTTCATCGATACGTCGATAACGAACTGGAACTTATTGACTAATGATGTTCGAAGCGGGATTGAAGTCGTCGCCATTTATGGACAAGACGGACTTGATCAAATCGCATCTTATATTCGTGATAAGGCAAATGTAAAATCCATACATATCTTTAGTCATGGCGAAAAAGGTGTTTTCTATTTTGGAAATGAAGCAATAACAAATTACAATATTTCTATCTACCGTGACACGCTGACAGCAATCGGAAATGGTCTCCGGTCTGACGGTGAGATTCTCCTTTATGGATGCTCGATTGCAAAAGGTGAAAGTGGTGAAACACTAATACATCGCATTGCCGATTATACCCATACAAGCGTTGCAGCGTCAACAGACGCAACCGGCAATGCGGTTTTAGGCGGAAACTGGGACATTGAATTCAGAGTTGGCTCCACCAATATGGATTCGGCTATTATAGCGCAGTCGAATAGTCATTTTAACTCGCTCTTGACTGAAGGGGCTCCGATTTTAACTTCAGGTTTTTCGATTGGAAGTAATGTTGAACATACGGCGACAATCGGAGGAAATACCGTTGCGGATTATCTAAACGGTCATTACACAAGCGCAACGGAACATACGATCGGCATAGCTGTCACGGGCGCCGACGAAGGATGGTCATTTCAAGACGGTAATGGGATTTGGTGGAATTTCAATCGTCCAGGCGTTCTCAGCGCCAGCAATGCTTTGTTGTTATCCGCTGACACACCTATTCGCTTTGAGCCGAGCTATTACTATAACGGAACAGCCAGTTTCAACTTCCGAGTATGGGATCAGAACCTTGGTGGAACAAATCAACAAGGAAACAATCTCAGTAATCTAGGCATCGGCAGCGCGATCAGCGTTGATGAAAAAATGGCAACGGTTGACGTTCATCCGGTTAATGATGCTCCAACAGTTTCTTCAAACCTTGGCGTGGCGTCTTTTACCGGCGCCGGAGAATATTTCCAAGGTCCGGCCTTGACAATAGGAGGAGCTTTTACATTCGAAGCCTGGGTTAAGCTTGATCGTTATACGAACTGGTCTCGCATTTGGGATTTCGGCAACGGCACAGCCAATAACAATATTATTGTTGGTCAATATGGAAGCTCAGGACAACTTTTCTTTGAAGTCTATCAGGGAGGCAACTCTCCCGGCAAGATTGTCTCATCAACCCAATTACCTCTGAATCAATGGGTTCGGGTCGCAGCGACAATCGATAATAACGGCAATGCCAAGTTCTACCAAGATGGCGTATTAGTCGGAAGCGCTCAATGGTCGGTAGCGCCGACGATTGAACGTGTAAATAATTATTTGGGAAAAAGCAATTGGGGTCAGGATCTTATTTAATCGGAAACATGTATGATGTGCAGCTATGGCAGGGCGCACGCACAGTGGCGCAGATCAACAAAGACACTATTTCGCTCCCAATACGAACGATTCAAATCTTATCTTTTGGTATACCTAAATGGAACGCCTCAGGATTCAAGCTCTCACAGAAACAGTTCAACTGCGAAGGTGGCATTGGTTACGTTTCTTATGGCTCAACTCTGCCCACAGCGCAAGGTATGGAAGACAGCACCATCGGTCTGGCCGGTATAACCTTTGCCGACCCGGATAGCAGAGACACCAATACAAACCCAAACGCAGAATGGAGCGTTACTCTATCGGTCAGTAACGGAAAACTCTCTTTAGGTTCGACGACTGGACTAACTTTTACATCCGGGGATGGTTCGTCTGACGGAGCCATGACCTTTAAAGGAACGCTTGCGGCACTAAAAGCAGCGGCTGAGACGCTCACCTATCGTAATAATACAGGATGGCATGGAACCGACACACTCAATATTACAATCGACGATTTTGGAAATTTTGGAGAAGGAAATGACTTAACCGGCTCCAATAGACGAACAATTATTGTTATCCCTCTACCGCCTTCCATCATTTCAGCCGCTTTTTCGGCCGACACGGCGGTCAATGGCGGAACGAATACCGATTTTATTACCTCGATTGCCAACCAAACAATCAGCGGCGCGCTATCCGCCAACTTGTCAACCGGTGAAACAGTTTACGTTTCACTTGATGACGGCGCAACCTGGACACTAGCGACCACAACCGTCGGCCAGAACTCTTGGTCATTGGCAGAGCAAACGCTTATCGGCAACAACACGTTGAAGATTAAAGTCGTCAACGCCTTAAGTGAAGACGGCCCCGTTTTCTCCCAACCTTACCAACTT
>CAUYUA010000032.1:0-7022 GCA_963575675.1 Azospirillaceae bacterium | reverse complement strand
GCTTTCGCTCCCCCCTTATGATCCCGAGCGACCAGGAACACAGTCCCTGGACCCTCTATTTCATTTTATCTTTTATATTGATATCCCATCTTTACTTTTTACAACAAATTACAACAAATCAACTCAACGGAGCCAAACGCACCAAGACCTTATCAATCCTCCGCCCGTCCATATCCATGACCTCAAAGTACACGCCACGCCACAGAAAATGCTCCGAAGCCACAGGAACATGCCCTAAGCGCGTCAAGACAAATCCGGCCAGAGTATGATAATCGCCATCGTCACGCAATCCACGAACGCCCAAGCGCGCTTCAACCTCATCAATCGGCAACATGCCGTCCACCAACCAAGAACCATCCTCGCGACGCACAACCGAATCGTCAACGGGCTGCCCCATCTCTTCCGGCAAGTCCCCGGCGATGCTTTCAAGGACATCGGTGACAGAAACAATGCCTTCAAAGCTTCCATACTCATCCACCACAATCGCCAACCTCTGAGACGCTTGGCGAAACAAATCAAGCAAACGCAAAACTTGCGTGCGATCATGAACAATGAGCGGCTTAACCAGACATTCGGTTAAATCGAGCGAGCGCCCTTCCAGAAGCTGATCAAATAAATCACGCGCCTGCGCTATGCCGAGCACGTCATCAACATCGCCTCGACACACGGGATAACGAGCATGACCACCTTTACGCAGCTCCTGGCTTAAATCCTCGGCGCTCATGGAAATATCAAGCCAAGCCACAGCAGGACGCGGCGTCATGATCGCACGCACGGTGCGGTCGGAAAGCCGCAAAACCCCCTCGATCATTTTATGCTCAGCCGGCTCGAAGACGCCGCGCCGCGTTCCCTCGGCCACCATAAGCTTTACTTCTTCTTCGGTGACGGTGGGAGTGGACACGGCCTGCAAACGCAGCAATCGCAAAACGCCGTCGCTGGAAACCTCCAGCAGCCACACCAAAGGCGCGGCGACGCGCGCGAAGAACAGCATTGGTCGAGCCATGACCACAGCGATTTCTTCGGCGTAATTCAGAGCGATTCGTTTGGGAGCAAGCTCGCCGATCAGCAAAGAAAGAAACGTGATCACCGTCACCACCAAACCGAATCCGACTTGATGGGCAAAGGAAGCCAGAAACGAAAATTGCGCCAACCATTCGCCGACGCCATCGGATAAAGTGGCTCCGCCATAGGCGCCGGCGACGATTCCGGTGACAGTGATGCCGGTTTGAACGGTCGAGAGAAAACGACCGGGATTTTCCAACAATTCCAGAGCGACGCGGGCTCCGACATGTCGCTCCTCGGCGCGCTGCTGCAATCGAGCCCGCCGCGCGGAAACGATCGCCAACTCCGACATCGCAAACATGCCGTTGAGCAAAATCAACAGCGCCAGAATAAGCAAGTCGATGGTCATGGTCACTCGATGATCATGGCGAGACGCCTTTGCAAACGCAACCAACGGGTCTCCGCAAGATGCGGAAACCGGCGATCACGCGACGGAAGAAGAGCATCGCTCACCTCCCATCGGCAAGAAAGGCGCCGCCTTTGAATCGTCCGTAGACTCCGCGACTGAAAGTTTTAAGAACAAACGCCTCAAAACCGGCCGCTCGGCCCCCTAACCTTATTAAAGAACCGATCGAAATCAGTTGTTCTTACTTCTTATCATAGACGCCGACGCCGAAAAAGATATCCCCTTCGGCCTTGATCCAAGTTTTCTTGGACTCTAATTTTTTTGTGGTGGGATTGGTCCAAACATAATCGACCCAAGACCCGCTTGGAACGGCTTTAGCCGCATCGACCATGCTCCGCACGATCAATTTTCCGTTGACGTCTTTTAATTCAAGCAAGCTTTTGTTGATCAAGCCTTTATTGGCTCCGTGCGCCAAAAACACGCCGTTCATGTCGCTGACCAACACATAGAGATCGCGATCGACGAATTTTCCTTTGTTGTTGCTGATCTCGGCAAAAGCAACTTCACGCCCGACTTCTTTGTAATATGCAATAGCGCGGTCGACCAGAGCCTTGGCTTCACTTTCACTTCCGACCTCGACGGCGCGCGCCGGCTGCCCACTTAAAAGCGTCAACAGGGTTAAGAGAGTCGCAAAAAACATCCGCACCATAATCTCGGCTTCCCTTTTCGTTGGATTTTTTTAATCAGCAACACGTTATCGCTGCATTCCATGCGTTAAGCGCAAAAATTGTAACAGGAAAGGCCGGGGAGTCGTCAAGGTCAATGTCGCCAAATCACCAAACGAGTCCATTAAAAAACGAGACGGGTCCAAGAGCTTTGTTCCTGGACCCGGGGAATCGCAAGGAGCGCCGGACGCTCCCTCTTACTTGCCCGAAGAGCAAATAATCGCACGACGTCGAGACGCTTTGCCTTACGGCAAGAAATATCAACGCGCGTCGCGTTCGCATTAGAGCAAATCCCGATCAGACGGCATCGTCCGATCGGGTGAATTTGCTCGGCAGACATGGATTCTAGAGCGTTTTCCGATCCAACTTGATCGGAAAACGCTCTAGGTCCAGAAATTGCGCTCCCAGTCGCTCGCCCCCCAGCCTTTCCGACCACCCCACCCCCAGTCTCTCCGACCAAGGAGGCAAGCTCTCCTTAATTCGCGAAGCGATCCACCCACGTCACTTTTATTTTTATGCAAAATCGACGAGACATGCGTCAATCATTCGGCTCGTTGGCGTAAGCTCATTTTTTTCCATCTCCCGAAACTTGGCCGGATTGACTTGCTTCCGTCAAATGGTGTTAACATGATGACGTGATCAAGCAACATCCGGTTGGGAAAGTCGGTGGAGTGAGCAAGACTCTCTACATCAAAACCTGGGGCTGCCAGATGAACGCATATGACTCCGCCCGCATGGCGGATGTCTTGGCGCCATTGGGCTATCGACCTGTCGACCAGCCGGAAGGCGCCGACATGGTCATTTTCAACACCTGCCACATCCGCGAAAAAGCCTCGGAAAAGGTCTTCTCCGAGCTGGGGCGTCTGCGCGAGCTGCAAAAACTCAAAGCCGCGCAAAACGGTCGAATGGTGATCGCCGTGGCCGGATGCCTCGCCCAAGCCGAAGGCGCCGAGATTCTTGCCCGCGCGCCTTACGTAGACATGGTGTTCGGCCCGCAAACCTATCACCAGTTGCCGGAAATGATTGCCCGCGCCGCCCGCGCCGCAGGCGAACCTCTGCTGAATACCGAATTCCCGGTCGAATCCAAATTCGACTTCCTGCCGGAAGAATCCGCGCCTCCCGGTTTTTCGGCTTTCGTCGCCGTCCAAGAAGGCTGCGACAAGTTTTGCACCTATTGCGTCGTTCCCTACACGCGCGGGGCCGAGTATTCGCGCCCGGCGTCCTCGATCCTCGCCGAAGCCCAGCGCCTGGCGGACGCCGGCGCCGTCGAAATCACTCTGTTGGGGCAAAACGTCAATTCGTGGCGCGGCGAAGGAACCGACGGCGAGGTCTGGCGATTCGGACGCCTTTTGCGCGTCGTCGCTGAACGGACCAACGGTTTGAAGCGTCTGCGCTACGTCACCTCGCACCCCAAAGACGTCGACGACGACATGATCGCCGCTCACGCCGAGCTGCCGATCTTGGCGCCTTACGTCCACCTGCCGATTCAAAGCGGCTCGGATCGGATTCTGGCGCTGATGAACCGCAAACACACCGCCGCAGACTACCGCCGGATCGTTGATCGCCTGCGCGCGGCCCGTCCCGATTTGAGTCTGTCCTCCGACTTCATTGTCGGCTTTCCCGGAGAAAGCGACGCCGATTTCGCCGACACCATGCGCGTTGTGGAAGAAATCGGCTATGCTCAGGCCTATTCATTCAAATACAGCCCACGACCGGGAACTCCCGCCGCCGCCATGGCCGCCCAAGTCCCGGAGCCGGTCAAAGTCGAACGCCTGGCCGCCTTGCAAGAACGACTGAACCAACAACAACGCGCCTTTAATCAGCACAGCCTCGGTCAAGTGGTTCCCGTGCTGTTTGACCGCCCCGGACGCCGAGAAGGCCAACTTTTAGGCCGCAGCCCACATCTTCAGGCCGTTCACGCCGATGCGCCGGCGACTTGTTTGGGGCGAATTCTGTCGGTTCGGATCACATCTGTCCACGCCAACAGCTTGGGCGGCGTCCTGTTGACCGCGCCGGACCTCGAATTGACGCAAAATTTTGAAGACGCGCAAAAAATATCCGGCAACAACGCCGACGCCCGTTCGAACGCGCCTTTGCCTTGCGGCTCCACCGCAAGCGTAAATGAAAACGCGCGAATCGACGCGACGGCCGCAGGTGGGAGAACGGCTTGACCGAACAACCGGATCGACGAGTCGATCTTCAGTTCGACGATAATCGCCTTCTGCCGATGCTGTATGGCGAACACGACACGCATCTGGCGCGAATCGAAAGTCGGCTGGGCGTGTCGCTGATTTCGCGCGGCAATCGCTTGACCATCACCGGCGCGCCCTCCGACGCTGAAGCCGCCCGTTGCACGCTCGACGCGCTGTGGGAGCGGCTGAAACGCGGCCTGCCGGTCAGCAACGCCGAAGTCGACGCCGCCTTGCGCATGGTCGTCACCCCGATGGACAACGGCGCGCGCGCGGCGGCGCTCTCGGCGCTGTGGCGGCCCGACGCCATCGGCCAATCCGCCACGCCCCGAATCGGAAGACGCCCGGTCACGCCTCGCTCCCCAACGCAGAACCTTTACCTGCAAGCGCTGCAAAACCACGACCTCACCTTCGGCTTGGGCCCGGCCGGAACCGGCAAAACCTATTTGGCGGCGGCGCAAGCCGTGGCGATGCTGGCGACGGGCCAAGTCGGTCGAATCGTTCTGTCGCGCCCGGCGGTCGAGGCCGGTGAGCGTTTGGGCTTCCTGCCCGGCGACGTGCGTGAAAAAGTCGACCCTTATCTACGCCCTCTTTACGACGCGCTATACGACCTCCTCCCCGCCGAACAAGTCTCGCGTCGTCTCAACAACGGCGAAATCGAAATCGCGCCGCTGGCCTTCATGCGTGGCCGAACGCTGGCCAACGCCTTCGTCATCCTCGACGAGGCCCAAAACACCACGCCAATGCAGATGAAAATGTTCCTCACGCGCCTGGGCGAAGGCGGGCGAATGGCGGTCACAGGCGATTTGACGCAAATCGATTTGGCGCACGGCGTTCGCTCCGGCTTAGAAGAGGCCATCGGAATTTTGGCCGACGTGCCGGGCGTAGCCATAGTGCGCTTCACCGACGTCGATGTCGTGCGCCATACTCTGGTGGCCCGCATCGTTCGCGCCTATGATCACCATGATCGCGCGCGCCGCGACGCCGGTCGAGCCTCCGGTTCTCCGGCGCCCTCCACTTCGTCCGCGTCGGATAAAGGACGCTTATGACCGCCATCGACATCATCGTCAGCGTTGAAGACGACTGCCCTTGGCCGGTCGAGGCCAAAACCGCAGCCATCGCCGCCGCGCAAGCGGCGTTCGCCGCAATCTCTCCGACGATAAACGCTTGCTATGAAATCGGCGTCACGCTGGCCGACGACGCCGTCGTTCACGCGCTCAACCGCGAACACCGTGGCCATGACCGCCCCACGAATGTTCTCTCGTTCCCGCTCTGCGCCCCCGACGACGAACCGCCGGAGCCCGGAGCGCCTCTGTTGCTAGGAGACGTCATTCTTGCCTATGAAACCGTGCTGACGGAAACCAAACTCCAAAACAAGACGCTGATGAACCACCTCTCGCATTTGGTGGTCCACGGCGTGTTGCACCTATTTGGTTATGACCACGAAACCGACGACGACGCCGAAACCATGGAAACTCAAGAAATCCGCATTTTGGCGAGACTCGGCGTGAGCAACCCTTACCACGCCGCTTCGCTCGCTTCCGCCGACGCGCCGCCCCCAATCAACGACGACGAGTCATCCGCTTTTTTCTCCGCCCCGATCGCCATTTCCCACCGACAATGACCGACCAAGCCTCTTCCCGATCCACCCGCGACGACAACGCTGAGGAATCCTCCAGCCTGACCAACCAATTTCGCGGTTGGCTGCGCGGCGTGCTACGCGGGCTCGGCGACACCACGCTGCGCAACACGATCGAAGAATTGATCGAAGAACAAGACGAATCCGAAGGTTCGATCGCCGCCGGCGAACGAATTTTACTGGCCAATATTCTAAAACTCCACGACCGCACCGTTTTCGACATCATGGTTCCGCGCGCCGACATCATCGCCATAGACGTCGGCACCACCATCCCCGAACTCATCCAACGCATGGTCCAAGTCGGCCATAGCCGTTTGCCGGTCTATCGCGACACGCTCGACGACGTGGTCGGCATGATCCACATCAAAGACGTCATGGGTTGCGTCGCTCATAATCGAGAACCTCACCTGCAAGAAATCTTGCGGGAAATGCAGATTGTAGCTCCCAGCATGCCGGTTCTGGACTTGCTGGTTCAAATGCGGCAAACCCGCCAACACATGGCGCTGGTGGTTGATGAGTTCGGCGGAATTGACGGTTTGGTGACGATCGAGGATTTGGTCGAGGAAATCGTCGGCGAGATTGAAGACGAGCACGACGCCAACATTCATCCTCGCCTGATCACGCGCCCGGATGGATCGTTGTTCGCCGACGCTCGATTGTCGATCGAGGAGTTTGAAGCCCAAGTCGGAGATGTCCTGAACGAGGACGAACGCGCCGACATCGACACTTTAGGCGGTCTGGTGGTGTCTCTGGCCGGTCGAGTGCCGGGACGAGGCGAATTGCTGCGTCATGATTCCGGCATAGAGTTCGAGGTCGTCGACGCCGATCCGCGACGCATCAAACGCTTGCGAATCCGCAATTTGCCGGCAAATCTCGACAAAGCTCCAGACAAAGACGCTTTAGACAAAGATAAAGACGACAAGTCCAAAGAACTCTCCGCGCCACAGGAAAAACCGCTTCTCCTAGGGCCGCAATAACCATCGATGAGCCAAGAAAATAGTTGATGAGACGGGTCCAGGGACTGTGTTCCTGGTCGCCGGGGATCATAAGGGGGGAGCGAA
>CAUYUA010000031.1:0-7050 GCA_963575675.1 Azospirillaceae bacterium | reverse complement strand
CGGCGTTACAAAAACGACAGGCGGAAGCTTTGGCGACCGTCGGCGTTACAGCGACGTGGCGGACAACATTTGATGATTGTTTTGATTCCGGCGGCGATTTCACCTTGGTTGTTGCTAATGAATTCTTTGACGCTCTGCCTGTGCGGCAGTTTCATCGAACTCCGACGGGGTGGGCGGAAAAACGAGTTGATCTAGATCCCGAGGGGTCCGGATTGCGGTTTGTCTCTGCGCCGATGGGAAAAGCGGGAGAGATTTTGTTGCCGCCATCGATTCGAGATCAAGCGCGTCCTGGCGTTTCTTTTGAGCTTTGTCCGTTGGGATTAAATTTGGCGCGCGCGATCGGCGATCGGCTTGCGCTTTGTGGTGGAGCGGCTTTAATCATTGATTATGGATATGACCTTTCTGCGGTTGATTTGGCGTCGATGTCGATCGATACGGTTCAGGCGGTTCGGAAGCATGGTTTCGCGCCGGTTTTGGAGTCTCCAGGTGAGGCGGACTTGACCGCGCATGTGGATTTTATGGCGTTGGCGGCTGCGGCGGCGGAAGGCGAGGCGTGGGTCTGGGGGCCTGTAGAACAGGGCGTGTTCCTGCGCGCGTTGGGAATTGAGGTTCGTGCGGCGCAATTGCAACGCTCTGTGCCGAAGCAAGCGGACATGATCGCCAAAGCCTTGCGTCGTTTAATTGATGATTCTGAAGAAACGACGATGGGGCGGTTGTTTAAGGCGTTGGTAATCACAGGGCGAGAAATTCCGGCTCCTGCGGGCGTGGGATAAGCTGAAAAACGAGGCGGGGTTTACAGTCCCTGTATCTAATTTATTATTGCGGCGTTCTTCGGTGTTAAATGGAGACAAACATGAAGATTGGACTAGCAGGTTGTGCGGGACGA
This sequence comes from Azospirillaceae bacterium, assembly GCA_963575675.1. Lineage (GTDB taxonomy): Bacteria > Pseudomonadota > Alphaproteobacteria > Azospirillales > Azospirillaceae > CAUYUA01. The sequence continues at coordinate 6,164 of CAUYUA010000031.1, read as the reverse complement.
ATGGGGCAAATGCTGATTCGTCAAGTAATCGCCACCTCGGGATGCTCTCTGTCTTATGGTCTTGAACCCGAAGCTTCGGCGCATCAAGGGCGCGACTTGGGCGATTTGGTGGGGTTGGAGCGCGTGGGCGCAGTTGTTATTTCCGACCCGGCGAAGCTATGTGGCGCCAGTGACGTTGTGATCGATTTTTCATCTCCTCACGGTACTGAAGCCTTAATCGCGGCGGCGCGAGCACATAATTGCTCATTGGTTATTGGAACGACCGGCCTTGGGGCGTCACAAGAACAAGCGATCTCCGACGCCGTCGCCGACATCTCGATTGTTCGCTCTCCCAATATGAGCCTTGGCGTTAACTTGTTGATCGGCCTGGTCGAGCGCGTCGCCGGTGTGCTTGATATCGATTATGACATCGAAATTCTTGAAATGCATCATCGTCATAAGGTCGATGCGCCCTCTGGCACGGCGTTGGCTCTTGGCCGCGCCGCTGCGGTCGGCCGTCAGGCCAATCTTGATGAAGTCTCGGTGCGTGTTCGTGATGGCGTTACAGGTCCACGGAAGCTTGGCGATATCGGTTTTGCTACGTTGCGCGGCGGAGATGTGATCGGTGATCATGTTGTGACTTTTGCTGGAGAAGGTGAGCGCATTGAATTGGCGCATCGCGCGGGGAATCGCCAAATATACGCTCGCGGCGCAGTGCGAGCAGCGCAGTGGGTGAAGGGGCGTCCGCCGGGGGCTTATGGCATGCGTGATGTTCTCGGGCTGTAACGCCGATGAGCTGAACGATTGACACAATATCGCGCATAAAAGAACAGTGACGGCAAATTAAAAGGGCCCAGGAACACAGTCTCTGGGCCCTTTTTTTAATTATGGAGCCTTTTTATCTCCCTTGTCTGTTTTATCCGACGAAGTCCAACGTGAATTTGATACTGGCTTTTTAAGCGCAACTCCAAACCGCGCCAAAGCTTCTCGCAACTCCGGGGATTGAATCCCGGTAAGAGATGAGGCAAGCTTCATCGTCTCTTTTTCTAAAACCGGCTCAGCCCTAGAATAGCGACGTTGAGGAGCTTCCGGTATATTTTGTAAAATCGTTATTTTATTTACAAAACAATAACCAAAGAACCCGTTAATGCGCTCGATAATAACCGGGGTATAATGCAAGAAGTCCGTTGCAAACCCCATGGACACACGAACTTTCAAAGTCGCCGGCGCGTCTCGACCCCGTGGGAAAACAACCTGCTCTAGAGAAGTCTTGTCTGCCAGCAACGGTCCCATGATGCTGGACCATTCTGCCAAGAAAGTTCCAAACATCTTGCTTTTTTTGCCGAAAATTCTGGTGGAAATGGCCACAATGGCCCGAGAAATTGGCTCGGAGCGATTTAGGCGAATGAACTGCGAAGGAATTTCCACACGTTTTTTCTCTTTTTTACACTCTTTGTCCTTTTTTGTTTCGTCTTTGTCGTCTTCTGAAGAGCCGTCAATTTTGGGCTTTTTCGCGGTCTTCACCTTTTTTGCGGATTTTTTCTTTTCAGAGGACGCATCATCAAGATCATCGGATGTGTTGTCGAGCAAAGCGTCCGCATCGCTTTTCGTTTGAAACGCACACTCTTTTCTGATCGTATCTTTGTCTGAAACATTTTCATTAGACATGACACTCTCTTTATTAGCCTTTTCCAGCTTTCTTTTCTTCGAACATTCATCCAAAGGCGCAGGCGCAGTGAAAATCAGCGAACAGAACATCCCTACAGCGTCTCCGACGCAGCTTTTGTCCTGGTATGATCGCTGTGGACGCGACCTTCCTTGGCGTTCGGCTTCCGGAAGTCGCAACGATCCTTATCGTGTGTGGCTTTCTGAAGTAATGTTGCAACAAACGACTGTTGCGGCAACGATCCCATACTATCACAACTTCCTTACCCGATGGCCTAATTTACGCGCCTTCGCCTCTGCGTCGGAGTCTGAGATTTTATCGGCGTGGGCCGGTTTGGGATACTATGCGCGGGCTCGCAATATGCATCGGTGCGCAAAAATTCTCGTTGAGCAATTCGATGCGCGATTTCCTGAGTCGGAAGAGGATTTGCGAACTCTGCCTGGCGTCGGAGTCTATACGGCTGCGGCGATTATGGCGATTGCCTTCCAACGTCCCGCCAATGTGGTGGATGGCAATGTCGAGCGTGTGATGGCGCGAATCTACGCCTTTGAAGAGCCTCTGCCGGATGGCGGCGCGAATCTCCGAAAGCTTGCGGGAAAACATGCTTCCGATTCGGCGGCGATTGCGCGTCCGGGCGACTACGCCCAGGCTCTGATGGATTTGGGCGCAACGATTTGCACGCCACGTCGGCCGCAATGCCTTCTGTGTCCGTGGCGGGAAAGTTGTTTGGGATTCGCTCTTAAAATTGCTGAGACTTTGCCTCGTCGCGCACAGAAACCGGAGCGGCCAACTCGTTGTGGAAGAGCATATTGGCTCAGCGCTCCCAACGGGACGATTTTGTTGTTCCGTCGTCCGGCGCGAGGTTTGTTGGGCGGCATGATCGGGTTGCCTTCGAGCGCTTGGCGTTCGAGTCTGGGCGGTGATGCGTTGCCGGATATTCCACCGGAGCCTGTAGGCTTTGAAGCTGCGGCTTGGATGGTTGCGTGGCGAAGTCTGTCTGGTGTCGTTCGCCATAGTTTCACGCATTTTCACTTGGAATTGACGGGTTGCGTCGGTCACCTGAGCACGGTTGCCGGGCTACAGCAGGTGACGCAAAATTTTCCCGACGGAGTGTGGATTTCTCCGGAGGAAATTGACGATCAAGGTCTTCCCACTCTGATGCGCAAAGCCGTCGCTCACGCTCATAAAAAAACAAATGCGTCTAGGGGCTGAGTTCCTGATTGAGGGGAGGAAGGACGTCTCCCTTATTGTCTGCGAGGCATGATCTACGCAATATTTCGCCTTCAGGCAATAAGGGATTCTGGTTGGTCCTTAATCTCTGTTTATTGAGGGTCTCTGTTTATTTAAGGCGAAACCGAGAGAAGTTCACGTTCGGGGGCGCCAATCGGCAGGCGATGCGTGACTCCTTTATGGCAATCGATGCAAGTGGCGCCGCGTTCTCCGGCAAGTTTATGCTGTCGCGAAGCGACACTTTCTTGCTTTCTAATGTCCATATATTCGAATTGGTGGCAGTTGCGACACTCTCGCGAGTCGCTGTCTTTCATCGTAGCCCAGACGTGTTGGGCCATTTCGAGGCGTTTGTTTTCAAATTTTTCTTTGGTGCTGATTGATCCCGTCCAATGATTCACCAGCTCATTTGTGACGTAAATTTTTCGGAGAACTTTATGCGCCCAATCGCGAGGGACATGGCAATCCGTGCAAATGGCGCGAATGCCGGTCGCGTTGATGTAGTGTTTTGTTGCTTGATATTCGGGATAAACAAATTGTTGGTGTTCATGACAGGAAAGGCAAAATTTTTCTGTATTGGTGAATTCAATTGCCCAGTGAAATCCACCCCAAAAAACAACTCCGGCAATGAACCCATAGAGCAAAATAGCTCCGAGAGAATAATAAGCCGATGGAGTTAGAAAGAACTTTCCGATTCGCTCAAAAACAGAAAAAAATTGATCGAGGAAAGGCGGTTTGACGTGATGATTCATTACTTCTCTCCCTTGGCGTCGGCCATCCTCTGCGCCTCCGGCGTCGGCCATCCTCTGACGCCTCCGGCGTCGGCCATCCTCTGAACGCCTCCGGCGTCGGCTATCTTCTGACGCCTCCGGCGTCGGCCCCTGAACATTCGGCAAAGACGTCTCGCCGGTCGTGATCCGAGCAGAATCATACGAAACTCGATTCGCCGGGCGAAGGCCAAAGTTGGAAAGAGGGACGTTTTCTCCCTTTGACGCTGCGGCGAAATACTAACATTCTCTGAAAAAAGGGTCAATTTCGAAAATTGAGTCATTTTGCGTCGCAAAACAGGGTTGACGAATATTCAAAAATACGGCATTTTGGGAAGCTGAATTAATCAGGATTCATCATTTGCGCTTTCGTATAAACACGGCGCCGTTTTCCGGAGCGCCGCTAAAATCGTCGCTGTGTTCTGGAGGGCTACGCTGTGCGTTGGCCGTCACGGAGGGATATCCGGTCTCGGATATCGGCGATTGGGTTTCATGATGCGCAAAACTCCCGTCGTTTCTTGACTTTTTGCCAGTTTGAAGAAGAGCCATTGATTTGATCTATACAGGAAACTCTTTTCGGTTGATTCTGAAAACGCCGAACCCGCGCAATATATTTTCTATGTATATATTTGCATGTGCTTGTCTTTGTCCGCGAACCAAACGCGAGTTGTTTACAGACGTCGTTAATTGTTAATGGATTTCAAACCACCCGTTTCTTGTTTTTTCTCTTTAACATTCCCCAATCTCGGATCAATCAGAAAGGAACATCTTAGGATGGATGATAAACCGCTCGCAGGAAACATTGTCGCCATTATGGTCGCCAACGGCTTCGAAGAAACCGAAATGACGGAGCCCCAACGGGCTTTGTTGAAGGCTGGCGCGACTTTAAAAACTATCTCCGTTGAACAGCGTCTGGTCAATGGCTGGCATGGCAAGGGCTGGGGGCACTACTTCCCGGTCGATAAGCAGATTTCCGATGTCTTGGGCGCGGATTTCAACATGCTGCTTTTACCTGGCGGCGAGCGAAGCACTACAAAATTGTTGCAGAACCCGCACACCACACGCATTGTCGGCCATTTCTTGGACGCCGGGAAACCGATTGCCGCGATGGATCATGGCGTGGAGCTGTTGGCCATTGCTCGCAAGCTGAAAGGCCGGATGCTGACGGGAGCGCCGGCAATTCGCGCTAAACTCGAAGCTGCCGGCGCTGTCTGGCAAGAAGACCAAACCATGGTTGTGGATGGTCCTTTGCTGACGGCTCAGGGACTTGACGCTTTGCCGGGGTTTGTCGAGCAGATGCTGAAAGGCTTTGCTGAATCCATTACCGTGAAAAAAGCCGCCTAATCTTTTTTGTTGCGCGAATGATTAACGTTGGCCGGGGTTTTGACCCCGGCTGCGTTGCCGAAAAAGAACGATATTTGCCCTGTTCGATCAATATCCAAAAAGAACCAGCGGCTTCATTGGATTAAAACAGCCTTCGCGCCTTCGTTGATCTCAGTCTCCGAAACTTGGTTTCCAAAGGCTTCTCGGCCTTTGGCGGGGCCAGGGCAGAGCCCTGGTCCTTGTTTTTCTTCGCCTGTTTTCCGGGTGAACGAAAAACACAACTCAATAGTGTTTGAATTAGTGTTTAAACTTGTGGTGTTAAACTTAATGCGAAGCCGTATTCATCGAGCAGGCGTCAAGCACTGCGCCGACTAAATCATCGCACGATACGGGTTGCAGTAAAACCTTTTCTGCTCCCATTCGCAACGCTTCGTTCATTTCATACGGATTGCGCTCTCTCTGAAGCATCACAAACGGAATCTGGTTAATATTGCTGTTGATGTTTTCTCGCATCCTTATCATTAATTCTATTCCGCTAATGTTTCCGACATGACAATTAGAGATGATGACATTGGGGAATGTCTTGCTGTTGTTGAGAATGCTTAGAGCCTTTAACCCACTATCTACTTCTATGATGGATTCGATGTCTCGTTGTTTCATCAATTTTTTGATTACAGTGCGCACAGCTTCATTTTCATCAACCAGCATGATGCGTATGTTTGAAAAATTATGCCATATGTAAGAAACAACAAATGCTGGAGCGCCATCAACGCTAATCAATGACTTTTTTCCTTTTCGAGGAAGTGGAACGTGATTCTTTTGGCAATAAAGCATCATTGCTGCTCCGACTTCCGCCAGAGACATTTCGAATTGGAGAGTCTGCATGTTGACGCTACACACCGCCACCAATGCGGGAGTGCGGTCTTGATTAAAATCGACGCTAACAATTTTGTCGAATGCCGGAAGTTCCGGTTTGCGTTGTCGATAGTCACGCAAAGCGGCCTTAATTTCGTGCTCCATGAAGACGACCTGGCGCGTTTCTCTAGGCATAGAAAATCACCATGGAATATGTTGCGCCAATAAAAATATCATGATCGTGAGGTTTTGACATGAGGTTTAAAGCCTAAAAGTAAGTATCCAGAAACCACAAAAAGCGCATTCCAAAGGCGTCTCTTGGTCGGAAAGGCCGGATATTTTCTTCC
>CAUYUA010000030.1:0-7112 GCA_963575675.1 Azospirillaceae bacterium | reverse complement strand
TTTCGCTCCCCCCTTATAATCCCCTGCGACCAGGAACACAGTCCCTGGACCCTTTTTATTTAAATTATTTTTATGACAAAATATTCGCTCCATCCACATAAAAAAACGGCCCCAACGCAAAAACGTCGAGGCCGTTTCAACCGCAAAATCACACTGAAGCGAAGTCTTACTTGGCGGCTGCGGCCAAGATCGCCAACAACAACAGAGCAACAATATTAGAGATTTTGATCATCGGATTGACGGCCGGACCAGCAGTGTCCTTGTACGGATCGCCGACAGTGTCACCCGTAACTGCGGCTTTATGGGTTTCAGACCCCTTACCGCCGTAATGACCTTCTTCGATGTACTTCTTGGCGTTGTCCCAAGCGCCGCCGCCAACAGTCATCGAAATAGCGACAAACAGACCCGTGACAATCGTGCCAAGCAGCATCGCGCCAAGCGCGCTGAAGGCCTCAGCTCTTCCAACCGTAGCCGCCAAAACGACATACAGAAGGACCGGAGCCAACACCGGCAACAGCGAAGGAACGATCATTTCCTTGATCGCCGCTTTGGTCAACAAATCGACCGCTCTGGCATAGTCCGGCTTAGCAGTGCCTTCCATAATGCCGGGGATCTCACGAAACTGCCGCCGAACCTCGACGACCACAGATCCAGCCGCGCGACCAACCGCCGTCATGCCCATGGAGCCGAACAAATACGGCAACATGCCGCCGAACAGCAAACCAACCACGACATAGGGGTCGTTCAGCTCGAACTTCACCGTCAGATCGGGGAAGTAGTGCTTAAGATCCTGGATGTACGCCGAGAACAGCACCAACGCCGCCAAAGCCGCCGAACCAATGGCGTAGCCTTTGGTCACAGCCTTCGTGGTGTTGCCGACCGCATCAAGAGCGTCCGTGGTGACGCGGATCTCTTTCGGCATATGCGACATTTCAGCAATACCGCCCGCGTTGTCGGTGACAGGGCCATAAGCGTCAAGAGCGACGATCATACCCGCCAAAGCCAACATCGTGGTGGCCGCAACGCCCACGCCGAACACGCCCGCCCACATAAAGGCGATGATGATGCCGGCGCAGATCACGACCACAGGCAGAGCCGTGGCTTCCATCGACACCGCCAAGCCCTGAATAATGTTGGTGCCGTGGCCCGTCTGAGAGGACTTCGCGATCGAACGCACCGGACGGTACGCAGTGGAAGTGTAGTATTCGGTGATCCACACCATCAACGCGGTCACGCCCAAGCCGACCATGGCGCAGCCGAGCAATTTACCCCCGGTGACAAAACTGCCGGCGATCAACGGAATCGGCGTGGAAATGCCGAACAGCGCGAAAGTCACCACCAGAATCAGAACGGCGGAAATGCCGGCGGTGGCGATCAGACCGCGATAAAGAGCGCCCATGATGTTGTTCTTGGGGCCCAATTTCACGAAGTAAGTGCCGCCGACGGAAGCCACGACGCACACGCCGGCGATCACCAGCGGGTACAGCATCAGCTTGTCTTGGGTCAGGCCCGGCGCAAAGAAGATCGCCGCCAAAAGCATCGTGGCGACAATGGTCACGACGTAGGTCTCGAACAGGTCCGCCGCCATGCCCGCGCAGTCGCCGACGTTGTCGCCGACGTTGTCCGCGATCACCGCCGGGTTGCGAGGATCATCTTCCGGAATCCCGGCTTCGACCTTGCCCACCAAGTCCGCGCCCACATCGGCGCCTTTGGTGAAGATGCCGCCGCCCAGACGCGCAAAGATCGAGATCAACGACGCGCCGAAGCTCAAGGCCACCAGAGCCTCAAGGATAGCGCGGGTCTCGAAGCCGCTCGACCGCAGGATCATGAAGTAGGTCGTCACGCCCAAAAGGCCCAGACCCACCACCAGCAAGCCGGTGATTGCGCCCGCCTTGAAGGCGATGCCCAAAGCGTCGGCCAAGCCGCGAGTCGCCGCATCGGCCACCCGGACGTTGGAACGCACGGACACGTTCATGCCGACGTAGCCGGCGGCGCCCGAAAGCACCGCGCCGATCACGAAGCCCAACGCAACGTGAAGGCCCAAAACGACCGCCAACAAGACCATGACGCCAACGCCGACAATGGCGATGGTGGTGTATTGACGATTAAGATAAGCACGGGCGCCTTCCTGAACCGCCGCAGAAATCTCCTGCATGCGGGCGGTGCCGGTGCTGGCCGCCATCACCTGCCGCCCCGCATGAACGCCATAAGCAAGCGCCAGCAAGCCGCAGAAGATGACGAGCAGAAACAATCCGACGATCATCAGTTCCCCCAGATAAGGTCAAACACACAATTCCCGAACTACGCGGAACGCGTTTCGAAACATTGAAACGCGCGCCGCCCAAACACACTCGGCGTTATATTCATCGGCGTTACATTAAGACGCCTCAACAAACGCCGCACCTGACGCCGTCACGGGTGTTGCGACCCTGGGCCTGTTGCGACATTTGCGGCTTGACGTCCGCCCTCGACAAACGCCCGACGCCGAAAGTTGGATGCAGCGGGAATTAAGGGTTCAGAGAATGAAGAACCATTTGCACTATTACAACGCTCGTCACAAGTTTTTTTTCTGGATTCCGATTTTTTTTGTCACTCACGACCTCCGAAGCGATCTCTGGCCCTTGCGATTTGTGCAACGCAATACTGGACTCCCGCTCACTCGGAGCGCTCTCGGAACACTCTCGTTTCGAACTTACCCAAATGAATTATTACAAAAATTAAATGGGCCCAGAAACTATGCTCCTGGACCCTTGCAATTCTTATTCGAAAGAGGCGCTCCACTCTATGCTTCTTGCCGGCATTATAATTTGCGCTGGTTGATGGATTGAATCAGCACATCCAAGACCACGCCCTCGCCCAAGACGCGAAGAACCGTCGGGTTGCGTCGACAAGCGTCCAACAACACTCGCTTCATCTCCATCAAATTCACTTTATCGCCGGTCACGATCACCCCCTTCCCCACGGCGTTGTACAACGCCGTAATGAAAGCGTTGGTCATCACCGGAGCGTTCTCTTTGACCTTCTGTGCGGCGTCATCATCGGTGACTTGAATCGAGGCCACCACGGTGATGTGTTGTTCGGTGCGCGTCACCCCTATCACCGAGAAGGTGACCGGAGGAACTCGGGCGAAAACATAAGCAATCTTCGGCGGAGGCTCTTCTTTATGCTCTTCCTCTTCCACCGGAGGCGCGAAATAACGGTTGTAAAGAACCCACGAACCGGCGCCCGCGCCTCCCAGCAACAGCAACCCCAAGATGAGAAGAACAACCACCTTCATCGCAAAGCCCCCCCTTAACTTCTTTATCAGACCTCGCCCCGCCCTCTAGACCAAGGCAAGCCCTCATCATCAGCCAAGAAAAAGCCCCTCTCGGCGCGGAAAGCAAATTCAAAAGCAAACTCACGCCATCGGATCGAATATTTAACACACTCGACCGCGCGCATGAACGCACGCCGCCGCAATCGCGGCGAAACACACCACACGCAGTCGCGGCGAAACACACCGTCGCATAGGATGGGTCAAGGATGGGTCAAATAAGCGCGACGGCGTCAAACCGCGCGCAACGCAAAAAGCAACCCGTTCTACGCCACAAAATCCAGAGGATCGACGACGTTTGCGAATCGATAACTTTCAACGCTCTCGACGACGCCTCGCTTTTTTATGCGACGCAACTCTCCTGTTTCACGACTGCTTCTCGCGCGCAAGTCGCTTACGCCGTTGCTCGGCGGCCAACATCACAACCCGAAGCGTCTCATCCCACGTTACAAAAGCGCCCACATCATCTAAAGACGCCCATCGCGCATCCAAAGCGTCATCTGCGGCGACGGGCTCACCTCCATGACTTTCTGCGGCAACCACCACCAAGGTGTAGTGGAACCGAACGCGCGCCTCTTCATCTCGACTAATGCCGTCCAGAGCCGTCACCACTTCTATCGGACGCACCTCCAAGCCCGTCTCTTCCCGAACTTCCCGCTCAGCAGCGTCGAACAAGGTTTCTCCCAGAGCCTGAGCGCCGCCCGGCAATCCCCATTGTCTTTCTCCGGGAGGCTGTCCACGCCGTATCAACAACACTTGATCCTTGTCTCGCCAAACCACCACCCCCACGCCGACCAATGGCCGGTCTGGATATTCCCTTCGCGTCGGCATGGACCGCTTTTTCCTTTTCGTTCAATGGCCTGCTCGCTCAATGGCCTGCTCGATAGTTGCATATGCGGGGCTCTAATGCGCGATCAAAACCGGCAGCCGCGCGCGCTCGATCACTTGCCGCGTCACACTGCCCAAAAACATCTCCCGCATCCGGTTTGATCCGTAGCCGCCCATCACCAAAAGATCGCCCCCGCTTATTTCCGCATGATGCGCCAAGGCCGCGCCGACGCCTTCATCGTCCGGACCAACCACCATCGCCTCGGCGCGAACGCCGCACCACGCCAAATATTCCACCAATCGCCCGGCTTCGGTCAAACGAGTCTTGGCGGTTTCGGCCGTCAACACACGCACGCTTTGAGCTTTCATCAAAAACGGCATCGCCGCCGCCACCGCTCGCGCAGATTCCGAACGCCCATTCCACGCAATGGCGACATGCGTTCCCAACCGCCCCCCCGCCGCGCTCTCCAGAGGCCCCGGCGCAATCAACACGGGGCGCGTGCCGTATAACAGCGCCATTTCCACAATATGATGGTCGAGACTATCATCCGTCATTATGGAGCGATCAAAGACCAATAAATCGACGACTCGCGCCTCCTCGATCACGGTCTCGCTGGGAACCCCGACTCGCTCACGCCACCGAGCGGTCAGACGTCCGGGCGGCGTAGGCGAATCCACAATAACGGCGTGCGCAGAACTCGCCGCTGCGTCAAACGCGGCGCGCGCCTGAGTCGCTCGCACCCTAATCGCCGCAGCCGTTGTGCGCAACAGAGCGTCTATAATGCTTGCGGGAAAACCATCGCCCAACATCAGGATGGATTCGCTGGGATCGGTTCGCAAAAACAGAGCGTCGACATGGCCGCTGAAGGTCTGAGCGACGGAAAAAGCCATCGCCAGAGCGGATCTATCGGTCTCAGAGCCACACAGCGGAGCCAGTATCGTCCTATAGGTCACGGAATCCTCACCGTTGCCGGGATGTTTGAAGACCGGGCCGTTCGAAGACGGAACCGGAGCGCCTGATCAATGATATAAAAAATTGTATGCGTAAAAAAGTGACGACCATCCAACATAACCAACGAAAAAGAAAGCAATGGTCACTGCGTCGGAAGCTTCCGTATAAAAAGGAAACCAAACCACTCTACCATCCCTAGAGCGTTTAGCCATATCCTCCCCACGATATCCCCACTACTCTTCTTGCCCCTGTGTTCCATTTCACACTGTTTCCCCGTTTTCTCACCCAGAGACAGATTGAAGACTTGCGTCGCGGTCTCCGGATCGCCAGATTGAAAAAGGTTCTTAAGAAGATGGCCGAATCGCGCCTGATTCAGCCTTCGTTAACGTCCGCCCAAGATTGAAAATTAGGGACGATCGTCGATCGAAGAAAAATTCTTTGCCTCTCTTCAAAAAGAGAGCCAAAATAAGACGCCACAGAAATTGGGTAAGAAATGTTTTTTGTGCGCAGCTTTGATCATCGATGAGCCGATCAATGGATCAATGAGGATTATAGACGGCGCCGGAGACGTTTCGCGCCCTGAGTTCATGGAGTGACAACAGTGAAAAACAAGGGCGTCAAAACACTTATCCTTGCGGGCGCTGCGACGGCGGGAATTGCTTTCGCCGCGACGCCGAGCTTCGCCGCCGATGATGCGTCCTTGGTCAGCATCGGCGCGGGACTGTATGATCAAACCTGGATCAATCCAGGCGTCGGCTTCCTGAATGTTTCCAAAAAAGACAAACACAACCAGGCCGCCGATTTTCGATTAGAGTATCGGTTTGGAAAATCCTTGGTTTCTGCGATTGAGCCCTACGCTAAATTAAAGCCTTGGGTCGGCGCCGAAGCCACCTCCGACGGCGCGATTTACGGCCTGGGCGGCGTCTTGATCGATGTTCCTCTTGGACCTTTCGTTTTCACCCCCAGTTTCGGCGCCGGACTGTACACCCCCGGAGACGGCAAGAAACTCGGCTCCGTGTTGGAGTTCCGCTCCATGGTTGAGCTGGGGTATAGATTCGAAAATCAATCCCGCTTCACTATGGGATACAGCCATATCTCCAACGGGGGCCTCTCTCAAACCAACCCCGGCAGCAACATCCTTTCGGTCTATTATCATTTACCCGCCGACTGGCTGTGGAAAAAATAACATATTACACCTCTATAATTCTTAGAGGCCAACCTTGCTTAATCGCGGAGCGCCGATGCGCTCCTTGCGAACTTTTAAGGAGAGTGCGGAATGACGGACAACGGATCGGCCGAAAAATCGGGAACCAACTATGTTGAGGCCGTTCTCAGCGCCAGTTCCGATCCGGCGCTGATTTCGGCTTTTTCCTTAATCCAGCAAGACGTTTCCGCCTTGCTGCAAGCCGCCAACATGCTCAACGACGCGACCTCCGACACGCAGTTGATCGAAGCGCTCGACCACAACCTTCGGTTGTGGGTGGCGATCCGAGCCGTTGTCTCCGACGACGCCAATACTCTGCCGCAAGAAATTAAAGACAATCTGAGAAACCTGTCTCAGTATGTCGCCGCAATTACGCTTTCTGCCGGAAAAGTCCCGCTCGACACCACAAAGGTGCAATCCTTGGCGAAGATCAACTATCATATCGCCGAAGGTTTGCTCCATGGACAACAGTCGAAACTGATTCAAGAACGCGCCTATCAAATATGGGAAGCCGAAGGGCGCCCCTGTGATCGCGCGCAGGAACATTGGCTCGCCGCAGAAAGAGAGATCAGAGAAATGCTCTCATTGACTTAAGTCGATGAGAGTGGATGTCGGTCTGCTCGGGGTGGGGGGGAGAAATTACTTCCCTCGCGAATAAAAGAGTATGAACGTGAATAAAAAAAATCATAAATAAGAGAAATAAATAAAAATCCGACGGGTCCAGGGACTGTGTTCCTGGACCCTTTTTATTTTTTAACTCTATACTCTGTCCAATTGAGAACCCGAAAAAAACTCCGAAAGAATCGGGGCTCCGC
>CAUYUA010000029.1:0-7137 GCA_963575675.1 Azospirillaceae bacterium | reverse complement strand
GAACTTCGGAGGCGACGACGGCGAAACCTTTTCCATGCTCGCCGGCTCGGGCGGCTTCTATGGCGGCGTTGAGGGCGAGAAGATCGGTCTGGCGGGCGATTTCTTGGACGATCGAGATTTTTTCGGCGATGGGTTTCATTGCAGTCACCGCTTTTTGCACGGCGTCTGCGCTTTTTTCTGCGTCTTGAGCGGCTTGGCGGGCGATTTTCTCGGTTTCAGAGGCGTTGTCGGCGTTTTGGCGAATGTTTGCCGCCATTTGCTCCATCGAGGAGGAGGCTTGTTCGGTGGAGGCGGCTTGTTCTGAGACGCCTTGCGACAGAGTTTCCGCGCCCGCGCTGAGTTGTTCGCTGCCGGCGGCGACATTTTCAGCCACAGTGTTGATTTGGGATGCGACGCGCCCGATGCTGATGGAAATCCACGTCGCCACGCTGACGCCGATCAGCAGCGCCAAGCTGGTGGCGATGATCAAAGCTTGCCATGTGGTTGCAAAAAGCGATTCGGCTTCGCGTTCGGCGGTGTGCATGGCGCGATTGTTTCGCTCGATGGATTCCTCGAACAAAGCATCGATTTTCTCGAACAACGCGCTGTTTTTGTTTATGGAAAGAGCAACGGCTTGGGCTTGCCCGTCTTCAATGGCGATTTCGCGGATTTGGCGATGAAGCGACAGATAGGCGTCGATCGCCGTGTTAAGCCGCTGTGTTTCTCCTTTTAGGCCCGCAATCGGCGCGTCGCGTAGGGTTGAAAGGTATGTGTGAAGCGTGCGGATATGCGCGTCGTCGACTTGTTCCTGCTCTTGCATTTTTGTGCGGTCGTCGAGCAGGATAATCGTGCCCTCCGTGCGCTGAATGCGGGATAGTTCGAACGCGATGCGGGAGAGAGCGATGCTGGTTTGCGCATCCGCTCCGGCGGGAACCGCAGCCTCCATGTTCTTAAGGATGAGCAACGTCGTTTGAAAGGCGTCTTCGGCGCGTCCGATGGAGAGGTGGAAGGCGCGATCGGTTGATCTCAATAGAGACAAGCGAAGCACTTCGTCTTGAGACTTAAGCAAATCGTCGAAAAGCGTCCTAACCTTAGCCAGAGTCTCCCGTCCGGCGGCGGTGGCTTGTTTATGCCAAGCGTCGAGGTCGTTTTTGATGTCTGCTCTTTGTTGTTTTAGGCTTTCGATGTGCTGAGTCGTTTTTTCGGGGATGGTTTCGAGGATGATGTTTTTTTCGGTTCCTCCCAGAGCAGAGAGTTTATGCGTAAGGCCTATAACTAATTTTTGGCGTGTCACCGGGCCGTCAAGTATTTCGTCGAGATGGGCGTTTATAACTGTGACGCCATTGATTCCCATATAACCCGAAATAGACGCCAAGATAAGGACAACTGAAAAGGCAAAAGCCAAGCGTCCCCTAATTGCCAATCTCATGCCTTTTTCTCCATGGATGCTCTGTTACGGGACTTTGTCGGGAGGAGGGAGTTGATTCGTATGTTGCGCCGGCGGACGGAATGATTGATGCGTGGTCTTTAAGTGATCTTCTCTTTGTCTGAATAAAATCCATAATGAGTCTGGGCTATGTTCCTCGTCGCCGGGGTGCATAAGAGGGGAGCGAAAGCCCCTCTTATGCGCCGTAAGGCAAAACTCGGGCAAGCTGCGAGACGTTTGCCTGTTGGGCGAACAAGGGAGGCTTTCGTTCCTCCCCTCCTTATGATTCTCGGCGACCAGGAACACAGTCCCTGGGCCACTTTAATTTATGATGCTTCCGGGCTTCGAAGGTGTCGTTCTGTTTATCCGCGCAGTGAGGTTTCGCGCTCTCGGGCGAAACGAATCAAGTGCGGGATGTCGAGGATCAGGGCAACGCTGCCGTCTCCGAGAATCGTTGCGCCTGAAAAGCCTTCCATATCGCGGTGCAAACGACTGAGAGACTTGATGACAGTTTGATGTTGGCCGATGACTTGATCGACCACCAATCCGATTCGAGCATCTCCAGCGGAGACGATCACTACTTTCTGGATCGGTTCGGGCGGCCCTTCGACGTGTAGAAGAGAGCGCAGACGGATGAAGGCGACGATCTCGTCGCGAATGTTCAAGAAGCTGCGGCCATCGGAGCGCTGATCTTCTTGGCGGGACAGCTCCACGCATTCTTCGACCGCCGACAGCGGCACGACATAGCGTTCTGAGCCCAAACGGACCAACAACCCATCAATAATCGCTAGGGTGAGGGGGAGTTTTAGTGTAATGGCGGTTCCTTCGCCGACAACGCTGACCACTTCGATGACGCCGCGCAGGCCATCAATGGTTTTCTTGACGACATCCATGCCCACGCCGCGACCGGAGATGTTGGTGACGGCGTTGGCGGTGGAAAAGCCGGGATGGAAGATAAAGGAATAGAGTTCGGCTTCGGTGGCGTCTTGGCCGGGGGTAAGCAAGCCCTTTTCTTCCGCTTTGGCGCGAATGGCGTTGCAATCTATGCCGCGTCCATCGTCTTCGATGGTGATCAGGACTTGAGCCCCGGAGTGGACCGCCGACAGCAATAGGCGTCCGGTTGGGGGCTTGCCTTGCGCGACGCGGATGTTTTGAGGTTCAACGCCGTGATCTATGGCGTTGCGAATCAAGTGAACCAGCGGATCGTTGAGGTTCTCGATCACCGTTTTATCAAGTTCTGTTTCTTCGCCTTCGGTGACCAGATCTATTTGTTTGCCGACTTCGTGCGACAGATCATGCACCACGCGGCGAAACTTTCCGAACAAGGTGCCGATCGGCAGCATGCGGATGCTCATGGTGGTGTCGCGCAGGGCCGAGGCCAGGCGTTCGATTTCTTCAGAGATTGATTTCAGCACTGCGCTGTCGTTGGAGACCGCCTCTTGCATTAGTCTGGCCTGAGCGATCACCAGCTCGCCGACTTGATCCATCAGGCTGTCCAAGCGTTCAGCGGGAACGCGAATGGTGCCGGTGGAAAAACTGGTTTCGCGGTTTTTTCCGGCTTCGCGAACATGGCGCTGCTCGACCAACGCCGAGGCGACTCGGTCTTTCGAGACCTTGCCCGACTTGACCAGGAGCGTTCCAAGACGCTCTTGTTTTTGTAGGGTTTCTTCGATGTCGCGTGCGGCGATGTCGCCTCGCGCCACCAGGATTTCGCCGAGCTTGCGTTGGGACGCTTCGGCGTCCTCCACTGAAAATTCGTCGATTTCGATGTCTGATTGGTCGGCGATAAAGATGAACACGTCATCGATCGCCGTGCGCGGCGATTCCGTGGTCAAGAGAATATCCCACGCCATAAAACACGCCGTCGGATCTAGCTCTTCGAGAAGCGGGACTTGGTCGGTGATCGGCGCCACCGCACAATATCCCAGCTCGCGCAGTTCGTCGAGCAGGCGCAACAGGTTGGTTCCCAAGCACATCACGTCGCGACCGGGACGCAAGCGGATGCGGTAGACATGGCTTTCTTGGGCGGAGGGTTTGTGTGCGCCGGATTTGTTGTCGTCTGGTTTATGTTCGCCTGATTTATGGAGCGTGTTGGTTTTGTCGCGTCCTGTTTTGTCGGCCACGGTCTTTGCGTCTTTCCGGGGCGCGAGATCGCGAAAAGACGCCAGCAATGCGTTGCCGCGCACAACATCGGTTTCATCGGGGGCGCTCAGCAAGGAGCGAATATGATCCGTGGCCGCTAATGTGAGCGTCACCAGCTCTTGAGACACCGACATTTCGTCTTTGCGCACCAGGTCGAAGATGTTCTCGATATGGTGCGTGAACGCCGCCATTGAATCCCAGCCGAACATCGCGCCCGATCCCTTGAGGGTGTGGAGCGAGCGGAACACGGTGTCGATCAGAGAACGATCGTCCGGGGTTGATTCCATGTCCAGCAGGGCGCCTTCGAGTTGGGCCAGCAGTTCGACCGCTTCTTGTCTGAAGGTTTCCGCCGGATCCACGCTGCCCGCCATATGCCGCTCCCATGCTTGCGTCGTTTTACAATCTAATCCGGTGATCTAGTCCGGAGATCGGTTTTTCGTGGTGGTGAAGTTCCTGTGGCGATGAAGAATTCGCCGCGTAAGGTAAAAACGCATTTTCTGCGCGTTGTTGCTTTTGTTTTCTTGGACAGGGCTTTGATCTTCTTATGAGAAATAAAGAGGGAGGGGATGTCTTGATCATCTCTTCCCTCTCTCATGATTGCTGTTGTGGAACGGGGCGTCTTAAGACAGCAGTTTTTTAACCACCGCTAGAAGCTGGTCTTGTTTAAAAGGCTTCACGATCCATCCGGTGGCTCCGGCGGCGCGGCCTTGCGCTTTCATGCCTTCTTCGGATTCTGTGGTCAGCATCACGACGGGCATAAACTTAAAGGCGGGCATGGCGCGTAGTTTTTTGATCAGTTCGATGCCGGTGAGTCTCGGCATGTTGAGGTCTGTGATGACCAAATCGACTTCGGTGGTCTTCAACCGTTCAAGGGCGTCCATGCCGTCTGTGGCTGCAAAGACTTCATATCCCGCGCTTTCCAGAGTAAACGTCACCATCTGGCGAACGCTGGCGGAGTCGTCTACGCTTAATATTCGTTTTTTGCTCATGTGGCCGTTGGTCCTTTACCGCTACTACGGAAAAACTTGTCGTTTTATTGAATCGTGTTACGGCTTGTCGTTAAGCCAGAAAGAATCGCGAAAGACGGGTTGGTTTCGGCTTTTATCGATTTCACAAAAACCGGCGGCGGTGAGGGCTTCAAGAAAAGCGCCTTCCGGCGGCGACGCAAAACGAAGTCGTTTTTGTTGTCGTTCCACACTGTACCGCAAGGACGCCAAGAGCTGTAATCCGGCGGCGTCGATGGTTTCAATAGCTCTCATGTCGAGAATAATCTTATCTGCATGAGTCAGAAGGTCAACGAGGGCGTTTCGTTGCTCTTCGATTTCGCGAATGGTCAGCCGTCCGGCGAAACTGAAGGTTTGCCATTCGTCATCGGCGATGTTCGTCCGATGCGAAGGGACAAGGTTGACGGCGTCGTCGTCTTTTTTGATGTCGGCCATAAAGTTCCTCGGGCTGTTTTCGAGCCGGGCCAGTCTGAATAATCCGCGAAGCGCAAGGGGGAGAAGACAAAGCCGACGAGAACACAAGACTGCGGCGGTTCGGCAAGAAGTGACCGCTGGAGTTGAATGTTTCTCTATCTGCGTTTTTTTCTCCTGTTTTTTGGGGCGAGCTTTCTTGATGGATCGCTTTTTTTAGAGCCTATTTTCCTCGCTGCACTTTAGTCGCGCATTGGGTGCGGGTCAACCAAATGACGTCGGGTCAAATCACCAAGTGGTCGGTCTCGTGAGATTCTACGCCGAAAAACGGCGATTTCAATTCATAAGTCAAGAGCGGTAAAAATTCTGTTAAGAGCGACCTTGGGTTAAAGGCGAAAAAAAATGAGGCGTTGACAAAAGGCAAATGATTGTTTGTTGGCCGAATATACGGAGGAGTCGAACCTTGAGCGTTTTTACGAATGGATAGGTGGTGGTTTCTGATCTTGTGGGCTTTGATCTTGGGGGATTGATTTTCGGAACCATTGGAAAACATTGATCTTCTCTTTGAGGAGCTTCTTAAAGACGCGCTCTTTTCCGGGGCCGGAGAAGGAGGAGTTCTTGGCCTTGCGAATTTTCTCTTTAAAATTCAGAGAATTGTTCGGCGGAGAGCGCAATCTGAGAATTGCTTGATGAAAAAAAATCGGCTAAGCTGCAACCGTTTTATTTTTGCGCGGGATAGCGAAGTGTCCTGTCGTTTGGCTGCTGGTCGTTTGGTGTAAGGAGAGATTGGGTCATGGGGCATTGGGGCATGAAAAATCGAGCGGCGTCTTCTCTTCGTGTGCGTGTTTTCGCGGCGATTATCGGCGTCGTCGTCTTGCTGAGCGGCGGCGTTGCGTCGGCTGCGGATTTTACGCTTTATAATGACGCACGTCCGGCTGTTGTCGGGTTTTATATTAAAAGCTCAAATGGTTCATATAGCGACAACTGGTTGCGTCAACCGTTGCGGGGAGGGCAGTCCACCGGTATGAACTTTAAAAGCAATAGTGGGGATTGTCGGCGTGTGATGCGGGTTGAAACCGAAGACGGCAATTCCTTCGAGTATACTCACGACTTTTGCAATAACCGCGGCATTCATGTTCGTTCGGACAAAGTGACCTATACGCCGCAATAAATCGTTTCCGGCGGTATCCGGTGGGATAGTCTTCGGGGACGCTGGGAGCATTGATGTTCTTTTCGAGCGGGCTCTAAGTCAGGCGCTCTTTTTTTTAAGGGATCGGCCTTTGACGTTTTCTTCAGACAGGCTTACGTTTTCTTCAGGCAGGCTCTAGGTGAAACGTAAAAAAAGCAAGAGGGCGTTTTGCTCTCTTGCTTTTTTTTAAGGCGGCGCGTTGGTTTTCTTTATCTCTGAAGTTTCGCGAGTTCGACCTGTGCGCGTAGATCGATTTCATCGAGAATCGCCGCGAGTTTGGGATCATCGACTTGCACGCGCCGGCTTTGCGTTTGGCGCGAAAGCTCGACAAGTTTCTCTTGCGGCAAGACGCCCGCCAACAAAGCGTGGCGAAGATCGTCCATGCGGTCCAAAAGTTCTTCAGCGCGCTTTTTTCCGCGTGAGGCGCGTGCGGTGGCGTCATCGACTTCTTGCAGCGCCAACAAGCTGTCGACTCCGGAGATGGCTGCTGCGGCGTTGATGCTTCCGGTGTTGGAGACGGTGTTGTCGGCGGTTACTTGTTTGGAGAACGCGCCGCCGCCGCCTTCGGTTCGCCCAGATCGACGAACGGCGCCGCTTTGTATCCGTCCTCCCGGCCCTTCAATTTTTATGCTCAAGCGCGGTATCCTTTTTTTTAAGAACTGCGGCGATCAGAGATGATTTTACACGGGGGAGGAACGATCGGCAATTGGGCAAAATTTGCCGTTGTGGTCGGTAAGTTCGGTCTCATGTTGGAGTTCCGTCCCGAGAGGGGCTTCGGGGAGGGCTTTATAGAAAATTAAACGGGGCGAGGGACTGTGTTCCCAGAAAAACAAACGATTCCAGAAGCAAGGTTGCTTCGCGAATAAGGGGAGGCGGCTTTCCCGAATTGAAACGGTCCACTCTCATCCGGTTGTTGCAAACTCCAAGTCACGGTTTCCAAAGGCCTCCCGGCCTTTGGCGGGTCGAGGGCGGAGCCCCGATTCTTT
>CAUYUA010000028.1:2500-7296 GCA_963575675.1 Azospirillaceae bacterium | reverse complement strand
GAACTATTGCGTGTGCATTGGAAGCAACATTTCGGGATATTTCGCGTAGATGTAATACCAAAGGCCCTATGAAACTTTACATTGCGTTTGACCATAGGAAGCAATAGATGCGATGCGCCCGATCTGTGAGGAGAGAGCGTTCCATGCATTGCAGCAAGCTTCAACAATATCTTCGTAGGTATTATAAACGCGTCCAGCCAAGTAATTCTGTCTTATATATTGCCAAATGTTTTCTTGAGGATTTAATTCTGGGCTATACGGCGGAAGAATTAGAGTTGATATATTATCAGGAATATTTAAATCATGAGATGTGTGCCAACGCGCTCCGTCAATAATCACTATAGCGTGTGCATTGGCATCTACAGCTCGGCTAATTTCAATCAGGTGGAGATTCATAGCTTCAGTATTAACATATGGCATAACAAGAGAAACACTAATATCACGTGATGGGCAAATTGCACCGAAAATATAAGCGTTCAGATAACGATGGTCGCGACGCATTCTGGGGCGAGTTCCACGTTTAGCCCAAATCCGTGTTATAGTTCCTTTTTGACCGACGCGCGCTTCATCTTGAAACCATATCTCAATTGTTTTCGATTTAGCATGTTCAGGAATGGATTTACTTAATATACGAAAAAAAATTATCTTTAAATTCTTCCTGAGATTTTATATTTGTTTTGGGATGTATCGAGCGAACGGAAATATGTGAAAAACCAAGACGATGCAAAATCTTTCCGATGGTTCGTTCGTGATAACTTACTCCAAATTTCTCTTCAATTAGTCGTTTCAAATCGATTCGACGCCACCGAACCAAATTTCCTTCTTTGGGAGGACCGTTTAGAATAATATCTGAAAGTTCTTTTTCTTGCTCGACGGATAATTCTCGTTTTGGATGACCTTTTGGAATATCTCTTAAGCCATCAATTCCTTTGGCGTTGTAACGAATAATCCAATCACGGAGTGTTTGTCTGCTGACACCTACAGTTTTTGCTGCTGTTTGACGATCCATTCCGTCCAGAACATGAGCAATTCCCAACATTCTTATAGAGAGACTGCCATCCTTTTCTTCTCGGGCTTTCTTCTTTAGCACTGTTGAGGTTATATCGCGTCGAACGTTTATTCCGGCCATCTCTTTCTTCTCCTATGCTCCCATCCTTTATACCATATCTAGTACACTTTTGGAATCCATGAAGAGTCGCTTCAAAGGGCCTTTGGTATTATTATAGTGCGTAGCCTGCGCAGTGAATTTGGGAAGTGCGCAGGTTTCGGAGAAAGAGAGCGAACAGAGGCGGTTTTTGGGGTTTTTCGGGGGTGGGGCAGTGCGCAGGTCACGCAAAAAGGCCCGGAAAACAAGGGCTTTTTGCCTTAGTTTTCCGGGCTTGAGAGAGTTTTAGTATGTATAACTGGTTGCGGGGGCAGGATTTGAACCTGCGGCCTTCAGGTTATGAGCCTGACGAGCTACCGGGCTGCTCCACCCCGCGAGGGCGGATGTAAGGAGGAGAGGATAAAGGAAGAGATAATTTCAATTATCAATGTGTCTGGCGGACCTGGCGGCGACCTACTCTCCCACGTCTTAAGACGCAGTACCATTGGCGCGGAAGGTTTTCACGGCCGAGTTCGGGATGGGATCGGGTGCATTGCCCTTCGCTATGACCACCAGATCGGCCAGACACACTGTCGAAACCGAAGAAGACATGACGTAAATTGAGTTCAAGCGCGCTTTAATTTATCGTGTAATTTTGAGCGGGCTTACCGCTACGCACGACGTAGACTAAATATTTTCAGATTGAGCGCTATCGAGCGATTAGTACCGGTTAGCTTCACGTATTACTACGCTTCCACACCCGGCCTATCAACGTGATGGTCTATCACGGCTCTTCAGGGAGTGCTTGTTTTGAGGTAAGTTTCCCGCTTAGATGCTTTCAGCGGTTATCTTGTCCGCACTTAGCTACCCGGCGATGCCGCTGGCGCGACAACCGGTACACCAGAGGTGCGTCCATCCCGGTCCTCTCGTACTAGGGACAGCTCCTCTCAACACTCCAACACCTACGGCAGATAGGGACCGAACTGTCTCACGACGTTCTAAACCCAGCTCACGTACCACTTTAATCGGCGAACAGCCGAACCCTTGGGACCTGCTCCAGCCCCAGGATGTGATGAGCCGACATCGAGGTGCCAAACGACTCCGTCGATATGGACTCTTGGGAGTCATCAGCCTGTTATCCCCGGCGTACCTTTTATCCGTTGAGCGATGGCCCTTCCACGCGGGACCACCGGATCACTATGGCCGACTTTCGTCTCTGCTCGACTTGTCAGTCTCGCAGTCAGGCTGGCTTATGCCATTGCACTCGTCATCTGATTTCCGACCAGATTGAGCCAACCTTCGCGCGCCTCCGTTACTCTTTGGGAGACGACCGCCCCAGTCAAACTACCCACCATGCAGGGTCCCGGCTCTCGATAAGAGAGCGCGGTTAGATGTCAGAGATCGCAAGGGTGGTATTTCAAGGGTGGCTCCACCCAAGCTGGCGCTTGAGCTTCAAAGCCTCCCACCTATCCTACACATGCAATCCCTAACACCACTGCAAAGCTATAGTAAAGGTGCACGGGGTCTTTCCGTCTGACCGCAGGAACTCCGCATCTTCACGGAGAATTCAATTTCGCTGAGCCGATGTTGGAGACAGCGGGGAAGTCGTTACGCCATTCGTGCAGGTCGGAACTTACCCGACAAGGAATTTCGCTACCTTAGGACCGTTATAGTTACGGCCGCCGTTTACCGGGGCTTCGATTCAGAGCTTGCACCCCTCCTCTTAACCTTCCGGCACCGGGCAGGCGTCAGACCCTATACGTCGTCATGTCAGACTTCGCAGAGCCCTGTGTTTTTAGTAAACAGTCGCCACCCCCTGGTCTGTGCCCCCCACCTTTGGTTGCCCAATGGCAGGGCCCCCTTCTCCCGAAGTTACGGGGGGAATTTGCCGAGTTCCTTCAACATCGTTCTCTCAAGCGCCTTGGTATACTCTACCTGTCCACCTGTGTCGGTTTCGGGTACGGTCTGTATGCCGAAGTTATTTCCTGGAAGCGTCGCACCAGCGCTTTCAATCCAATAAGAAAGCACAGACTTGAAACTTCGTCACTTTCGGCAGGCCGAGGAATATTAACCTCGTTCCCATCGACTACGCCTTTCGGCCTCGCCTTAGGGGCCGGCTAACCCTGCGCGGATTAACCTTGCGCAGGAACCCTTGGACTTTCGGCGAGAGTGTTTCTCACACTCTTTATCGCTACTCATGTCAGCATTCTCACTTCTGATATCTCCAGGCAACCTCACGGCTTGCCCTTCGCAGACTTACAGAACGCTCCGCTACCACGCATCTTGCGATGCATCCGCAGCTTCGGTAAACGGCTTGAGCCCCGTTACATTTTCGGCGCAGGCCGGCTTAACTAGACCAGTGAGCTATTACGCTTTCTTTAAAGGATGGCTGCTTCTAAGCCAACCTCCTGGTTGTCATGGCCTTCCCACATCCTTAACCACTTAGCCGTTATTTTGGGACCTTAGCTGGCGGTCTGGGTTCTTTCCCTCTTGACGACGGACCTTAGCACCCGCCGTCTGTCTGCCGGATTAAACTCTACGGTATTCGGAGTTTGGTTAGGTTTGGTAGGACTCGCGCCCCCCTAGCCCATCCAGTGCTCTACCCCCGCAGGTCATCATCCGACGCGCTACCTAAATAGCTTTCGCGGAGAACCAGCTATTTCCTGATTTGATTGGCCTTTCACCCCTAACCACAGGTCATCTCCGACTTTTTCAACAGGCGTGAGTTCGGTCCTCCAGTGCGCGTTACCGCACCTTCAACCTGCCCATGGCTAGATCATCAGGTTTCGGGTCTACAGCATGCAACTTAGTCGCCCTATTCAGACTCGCTTTCGCTCCGCCTTCGCCTATCGGCTTAAGCTTGCTGCATACTGTAAGTCGCTGACCCATTATACAAAAGGTACGCGGTCACCCCTCAAGGGGGCTCCCACTGCTTGTAGGCATCCGGTTTCAGGTGCTCTTTCACTCCCCTTATTGGGGTGCTTTTCACCTTTCCCTCACGGTACTGGTTCACTATCGGTCGCTGAGGAGTACTTAGGCTTGGAGGGTGGGCCCCCCATCT
Organism: Azospirillaceae bacterium; assembly: GCA_963575675.1. Taxonomy (GTDB): domain Bacteria; phylum Pseudomonadota; class Alphaproteobacteria; order Azospirillales; family Azospirillaceae; genus CAUYUA01. Next base: position 3,151 of record CAUYUA010000028.1, on the reverse strand, counting down.
TCAGACAGGATTTCACGTGTCCCGCCTTACTCAAGGATCGTTTATATCTTACCTGTACGGGGCTATCACCCGCTTTGGCCCGACTTTCCAGACGGTTCCAGTTGTTTTTAAACGACCACTGGCCTGGTCCGCGTTCGCTCGCCACTACTAACGGAGTCTCGGTTGATGTCCTTTCCTCTGGGTACTTAGATGTTTCAGTTCCCCAGGTTTGCCTCGCCGTCCTATGGATTCAGACGGCGATTCCCTTTACAGGGCGGGTTTCCCCATTCGGAGATGTTCGGATCAATGCCTGCTCGCGGCTCCCCGAACCTTTTCGCAACGTGCTACGTCCTTCTTCGCCTCTCAGCGCCAAGGCATTCACCAGATGCCCTTCATTCACTCAATCTTAAATGTCTACGCCACGCGCAGGGGCAAGCCCGCAGCTCGTGGACATTTCCGTTTAAAGATGCGCTTTTGGTCCGCGCCACTCACCGTCGGCTTAAACATCTCTTTCGAAACATTCAAGCCACGACGAAGCGGGCGAACCCCTCGGTCATGTCTTCTCTCTCTTCACTTTGTCCATGATCCCGTCCGCATCAAGCTTGCGCTTTGCGAACTTGACGAGGTTCTGACGAACCTCCGACAACCCTTGTTGCGCTCCGATCAACATGA
>CAUYUA010000027.1:0-7297 GCA_963575675.1 Azospirillaceae bacterium | reverse complement strand
GCGTGTTTTGCGCAAAATAGATCCCTCTGCGCCGCACTCGACGCTTTTGACGCTCGACGCCACCACGGGGCAGAACGCGCACGCGCAGGTGGAAATCTTCCAAAACATGATCGGAGTCGATGGTCTGATCTTGACCAAGCTTGATGGTTCGGCGCGTGGCGGTGTGTTGGTTGCGCTTGCCGAGAAGTTTAAGTTGCCGGTTCATGCGATTGGAGTCGGTGAAAGCGTTGAAGACCTCCGTCCCTTTGATCCGACGCATTTCTCACATTCTCTGATGGGGTTGTGAAGTTTTAATGGAGCTGTAGGGTTGAACCGGGTCCAGGAACACAGTTCCTGGACCCGGTCTGGTTTTGACACTGCTCTTCGGTTTCGGTAGGAAAACCAGCGATCAGGTCGGCCCCCAGAGCCAAACCTGGCCGAGCGTCGCGGGCGCGAGCGCACAACGCAACGGCTTGCGCTCGCGCGTGGCGGCGTTTCATCCGCTTCAGAACCATATCGTCGCCGGCTTGTAGGCTCAGGTGGAGATGCGGCATGAACCGGGGTTCTTCCGCCAAGAGCCTCCACAGATCGGGGTCGTTCGCGAGAACCGCCGGATCCAACGAAGACAAGCGCAGGCGCGACAGCTCCGGAACCAAAGCAAGCAAACGGCGAGCAATGGTCCCGAGACTCGGCTGGTCGGGAAGATCGGCGCCGTAAGCGGCGATGTCGACTCCGCTCAACACGATTTCAGGGCGCCCACCTTCAACCAGAGCGCGAACCTGGTCAACAACGGCGTCGAACGGGGCGGAGCGCGACGGGCCTCGACTAAACGGAATCACGCAGAAGGTGCAACGATGATCACAGCCTTGTTGGACTTGCACGAAGGCGCGGGATCGCCCATCGAACCCTTCGATCAAGTGTTTGGCGAAGAATTCATCGGTTTCGCGCGCGGCCATGACGTCGTCGACTTGAACGCGATCAGTGGAGAGGTGATCGGAAGCATAGTTCTCGGCATGGAGTTTATTTTGATTGCCGAGAACTTGATCGACCTCCGGCATTGCGGCGAAGCGTTCCGGGGCGAGCTGCGCCGCGCAGCCGGTCACAACGATTCGAGCGTTGGGCCGCTCGCGGCGAGCCCGACGAATCGCTTGGCGAGCTTGACGTTCAGCCTCGGCGGTGACGGCGCAAGTGTTGATGATCACGGCGTCCGACAACCCGGCTTTGCGAGCTTGGTCGCGCATGACTTCGGATTCATAGGCGTTGAGTCGGCAACCGAATGTTATGAGGGCAATGTCGTCGCCTTCAATTCCAAGGTCTGAAGATGTTTCGGCTGACTCGATCTCCAAGGGATCGGACACACTCCCTCCTAAACAAGAAGCGAATTGGTTGCTTCGCGAACCAGGGCCTTGCTCTGGCCTCACCAAAGGCCGAGAGGCCCTTGGAAACCATGATTTGGAGTTTTGCGAGAACTTTTGGCGTTAAAATCAGCGCGTCCACGACTCCGCCAAGCGTCCGGTAAAGCTGACGGCGACCGGCCCGGTCATCAAAACATGACGATCCGGACGCCACTCAATCATCAACGAGCCGCCGTCAAGAATCACCTCGGCCTTACGCCCCGTCAAACCGCGCCGCACAGCCGCAACCAAAACCGCGCAAGCGCCGGTTCCGCAAGCGCGCGTGATTCCTGCGCCGCGCTCCCAAACCCGCATGCGAATCCGATCATGAGACAGGATTTGCGCAACCTCAATATTGGCGCGCTCCGGAAACACGGAATGATGTTCAAGCGCCGAACCGACCTCTTCAAGAGGAACGGCGGCGACGTCATCGACAAAGAACACGGCGTGAGGATTGCCCATGCTGACGGCGACGGGATCGGAAAGGCCGCCGAAAGAAAGGTCGAGGTGGAGCGTGTCGGCTGGAACGGCCAGAGGAATCTCGCGCCAATCAATTCCGGCGGCGCCCATATCGACGGTGACGCCATCCGTCAAAGGATGAGTTCCCCCGGCCGGTTGCGCCGAAAGCAATCCGGCGCGGGTCTCGATAACCACGCGCTCCAACCCGGTTTCCTTCATCAGCAAAGCCGCAACACAGCGCGTGGCGTTGCCGCAAGCGCCGACTTCGCCTCCATCCGCGTTGCGAATGCGCATATAAGCGGTTGCTTCGGGAGAACGTGGCGGCTCGATGACGATCACCTGGTCGCACCCCACGCCAGTGCGGCGTTCGGCTAGGGCGCGAACGGCGGTCTCGGTCAGCGAAAACACGTCGCGGCGAGCGTCGAGAACGACAAAATCGTTGCCGAGCCCATGCATTTTGGTGAATGACAGCGTCATGAGCCGATTATATGAGGGTTCTGTCTTTCTGTCCAAACCAAAAACGACGCATCACCCCACAGCAAGAACCCGCAGCGAAAAAAGACATTAAGTCAAAGGGGGCCAGGGACTATGTTCCTGGTCGCCGGGGATCATAAGGGGGGAGCGAAAGCACCCCTTATTCGCGAAGCGATCTTCCCCTGGAATTGTTTGCTGGAACCGTTTGTTTGCAATGCGCTATAGACCATCCTGGGCGTTAGAGCGGTTTCCGATCAAATTGCGCCATTCGATTATATAAGTCCGGTCATTATCAATCCGATTATTGTAAACCTTCCTAAATTTCGAAAATTTTATTCCGATCCAACTTCCGCCCGAAAACGACAGGAGGATCGCTTCGCGAATAAGGGGGGCTTTCGCTCCCCCCCTTATGATCCCCAACGACCAGGAACACAGTCCCTGGACCCCTTAAACTTATTAAAATATTGCGCGCAGATATGTCGCTCGACACATCACTCCGCACAAGAACCGTGTTCATTCCGTCAGATCGAGACCCTACAAAAAAACCGCCCTTCTCCCTTGAAATTCAGGAAGCGCAGTTGCAAAACCAGAAGCGTTGCCAAGAAAAGTCCGATATCATGCATCCATGACAACCAAACTCCCCTCTCGTGTGGAAGGTGGGATGCTTTCCGATTCCTTCAGTAGCGCCGATAACGCGGAGACGCCGCTGTTTCGAGTTATGCCACATAACCTGGAGGCGGAACAAGCGCTTCTCGGAGCGCTGCTGACCAACAATAATACGTTGGAGAAGGTGGCGGAGTTTCTTCGTACAGAACATTTTTTTAACCCGGCTCATGGACGAATTTTCGCGGCCATCTCTAAATTGATCGAACGAGGACAAGACGCTTCTCCAATAACGCTGCGCGCCGTTTTCGACGCGGACGAAGACCTGCAAGAATCCGGCGGCGGAGCCTACTTGGCCGAATTGGCCAGCAACGTCATTACAATCATCAATGTCTTCGATTATGGACGAGTAATCCACGATCTTTATATGCGCCGGAAGTTGATCGAAATCGGCGAAACCGTCGTAAATTCTACCTACCAACCAAACCTCGACAACCCCGCGACGACGCAAATCGAGGTGGCGGAAAAGTCTCTGTACGACTTGGCGACAGTCGGAGACGCCTCCGGCGGGTTTGTGCATTTCTGCGGCGCTCTGCGGTCAGCCATCGCCAGCGCCGAAGCCGCCTTTCGCCGAGCAACCCAAATCACCGGAGTCACCACCGGATTGGTTGACCTCGACCGAAAAATGGGCGGCTTTCATCCATCGGATTTGATCATCTTGGCCGGACGCCCCTCGATGGGAAAAACCGCGCTGGCCACAAACATCGCCTTCAACGCAGCCCGAGAATACACCGCCAGCGGCGGCAGAGACGGCGCAGTGGCGGGTTTTTTCTCTTTGGAAATGTCGGTGGAGCAGCTTGCGACTCGCGTGTTGGCCGATTACGTCGGAGTCAGCGGCGATCGCATCCGACGCGGAGACCTGAAGGAAAACGATTTCCCTCGATTTATCGACGCCTGCCAGACTCTGGAGAGATTGCCCTTCTACATCGATGACACGGCCTGGTTGACGATCCCCATGCTCCGCACGCGCGCGCGTCGATTGAAACGACTGCACGGTTTGGGCATGATCGTGGTGGACTATCTGCAACTTATGCGCGGCGTCGGGGGCGCGGAGGGCGAATGAAAACCGCGTGCAGGAAATTTCAGAAATCACGCGCGGTCTGAAGGCGGTGGCCAAAGAGCTGCATGTGCCGGTGCTGGCGTTGTCTCAGTTGAGCCGCGCCGTTGAATCGCGCGAAGACAAACGTCCTCAGCTCTCCGACTTGCGCGAATCCGGGTCGATCGAACAAGACGCCGACGTCGTAATGTTCGTGTATCGCGAACAATATTATCTGGAACGCTCCGAACCGCAGATGCGTCCCGATGAACCTCCCGAGAAACATAAAGATCGTCACGAACGATGGGTCGAACGTTGCAATCAGGTTCACAGCATCGCCGAAGTCATCATCGCCAAACAGCGTCACGGACCCGTCGGAACAGTGAATCTCCATTTCGAAGGCGAGATGACCCGCTTCTCCAATCTCGATCCCAATCACAGATTGAGCTATAAAAACACCCAGGAAAATCACGCCTGATGGATGCCGATGTCTGATGAACATAGCGCTCCGACGGTGCTGACCATCGATGTGTCGGCGATCGTCGCAAATTGGCGGACCTTGCACGATGTGGCGACGACGGCGCAATGCGCCGCTGTGGTCAAAGCCAACGCTTATGGATTGGGCGTCGCGCGCGTAGCTCCTGCTTTGATCGCTGCGGGATGCGACGCTTTCTTCGTCGCGACTCCCGACGAGGCGTTGATGTTGCGCGCGTTGTCGCCACAGGTTGAAATCTTCTGCCTGAACGGATTGCTTCCCGGCGTCGCGCCTGATTTTGTGCGTCATCGCATCACCCCGGTTCTTAACCAGCTAGACGAGATCATTGAGTGGCGCGCGCGCGCGCGCCAATTGCACAGCCCCCTGTCCGCGATCATCCACATCGATACCGGCATGAACCGCTTAGGCTTGTCCGCAGATGAGCGGCGAATGTTGGCCGATGATCCCGATTCCTTGTCCGGCGTGACGATTCGCGCTTGGCTCAGCCATTTGGCGTGCGCCGACGACGCCGGAGACGGTCTTACGCCCACCCAACTTGGACGATTCCGTCTTGCGCTCGGCGGTCTTCCGCCTGCGCCCGCCTCTTTGGCCAATTCCTCGGGCGTTTTTCGCGGGCGCCCGTTCCATTTCGATATGGTTCGTCCCGGATGCGCCTTGTACGGCGTCAACCCCACTCCAGAGACCGACAATCCCATGCGTCCGGTCGTGCGGTGGCAAGCGCGCGTGTTGCAAGTGCGCTCGGTTGATGCGCCAATGACCGTCGGATACGGCGCCGCCTACCCTGTCTCGCGACCAGGGCGGCTTGCGACGATTGCCGTCGGATACGCCGACGGATATCCTCGCGCCCTAAGTGAACGCGCGAGCGTCTATGTTTATGGAGAGAACGGTTTGGAGGCGATCGTTGCTCCGGTGGTTGGGCGAATTTCAATGGACCTCACCACAATCGATGTGTCAGATTTGCCGGAAGGCGCGGTGCGCCCCGGAATGCTGGTTGAGCTGATCGGATCGCATCACTCGGTTGATCAGCTCGCGCAAGAAGCCGGAACGATCGGTTATGAAATCTTAACCGGCTTGGGTGCGCGCAGTCATCGCATTTATGTGGAAGCCGCTTGAGGGGCGCCGATGGGTTTTCTGGATTTTCCCGCCAAGATCGGCCGGACATTTCTGATCTTCCTGGAGGCGACTGGACGGGTGGCGATGTTCACCTTCCGCAGTCTATCCCACTGTGTTCGACCGCCGATCTATTTTCATCTGGTTGGACGTCAGATGATCGATGTCGGCTACTACTCGCTGCCGGTGGTTGGGTTGACCGCTCTGTTCACCGGCATGGTGCTCGCTTTGCAGAGCTACACCGGGTTCAGTCGTTTTCAAGCTGAAAGCGCCGTCGCCACCGTGGTGGTGCTCTCCATCACCCGTGAATTGGGGCCGGTCCTCGCCGGGTTGATGGTCGCCGGACGAATCGGCGCCGCCATGGCCGCCGAAATCGGGACCATGCGCGTCACCGAACAAATCGACGCCTTGCGCACGCTCTCCACCAACCCCTACAAATATCTTGTGGCGCCGCGTCTGATCGCCGGGCTGACCACTTTGCCCATGTTGGTGTTGGTCGCAGACATTATCGGCGTGTTCGCCGGGTTCCAGTCGGCGTTTATCGACTCAATTTCAATCCCGCCACCTACCTCGCCAAAACTTGGGAGTATCTTCAGACTCTTGATGTGGTTTCAGGCTTGGTGAAGGCCGCCGTGTTTGGTTTTATCGTCGCCCTTATGGGCTGCTATCACGGCTACCACTCACGAGGAGGAGCAGAGGGAGTCGGCAGCGCCACAACAAACGCTGTGGTTTCTTCTTCAATTCTGATCCTAATCGCCAATTACCTTATCACCGGCCTCTTCTTTCTCAAATGAGCGAACCGTATTTTCAGACTTACCCGGATTCCAATGGAGTTTCCTATGGAAACGAGGTTCCCAAAATCGCTTTACGCGGCGTGCGCAAGCAATTTGGCTCTAAGGTCGTGCTCAACGGCATAGACTTGGATGTTGGACGCGCGGAATCTCTTGTGGTTATCGGTGGCTCGGGCACTGGGAAGTCGGTGATGCTGAAATGCATCCTCGGGCTGATGTCGCCGGACTCGGGTTCTGTGATGATCGATGGCGTCGACGCCGCTTGTTTGCCGGCCCGTGAGCGCGAACGCATGATGCGTCAGTTCGGGATGTTGTTCCAGGGCGCCGCCTTGTTCGACAGCATGACCGTGTGGGAGAATGTAGCTTTTGGTTTGATCCAAGGGCGACGGATGCCGCGTCATCAAGCCAAAGACATTGCGTTGGATAAACTGGGCGCCGTGGGGTTAAGTCCCGATGTCGCCGATTTGTTTCCGGCTGAGCTTTCAGGCGGCATGCAGAAGCGTGTTGCTTTGGCGCGGGCCGTTGCCGCCGAACCTGAGATCATCTTCTTTGACGAGCCGACTACCGGACTTGATCCGATCATGGCTGACGTCATCAATGAACTGATCGTCAAGTGCGTTAAGGATTTGGGCGCGACGGCGTTATCGATTACGCATGATATGGCCAGCGCTCGAAAGATTGCGGATCATGTGGCGATGATCTATCGGGGAAGGATTATTTGGCACGGGCCGGTTGAAGAGATTGATCGTTCGGGAAACCCTTATGTCGATCAATTCATCAATGGCCGCGCGGAAGGGCCGATCCAAATGCAGATCCGAGATTTGTAGTCCTTAAAAATTGAAGGGTCCAGGGACTGTGTTCCTGGTCGCAGGGGATTATAAGGGGGGAGCGAAAG
>CAUYUA010000026.1:0-7400 GCA_963575675.1 Azospirillaceae bacterium | reverse complement strand
TCTTGAACTGTCTATACGCCGTTCCACTTTGGAATTTAGTTTGAAGATTAAATTTTTCAGAGTTTGGAATCGGCGGGTGATGCGCAATGATTCTGTTCGAGTTGAAATGCACGGCAGATCACCGCTTTGAGGCGTGGTTCCGTGATGGAACGTCCTTTGGAAACCAAAAAGCTGCGGGAACCATTCAGTGTCCGATGTGCGGAGACAACAACATCGAAAAAGCCCCAATGGCGCCCCGCATCAATCGAAAACATAACGAAGATGATCGGCATAAAAAACAACAAAAGCTTCAGGCCGACATCATTCAACGACTCGGTGAGCTAAGGGACAAGATCGAGCAAAACTGCGATTATGTGGGCGATCGATTCGCAGAAGAAGCGAGAAAAATTCATTACGGGGAATCCGATCCTCGCGACATCTACGGCGAAGCCACCCCCACAGAGACCGAAGCTCTACAAGAAGAAGGCGTCACTTTTCATCGTCTGCCTTGGCTGTCCCGCACGAACTCCTAAGGTTTTATGAATATAGAACGCATAGATTTTTACTCCTGCGGAAGAGAAGCTCCTCCCTCAAAAGGGGTTTTTTGTCCGTTGCCGTCTGCCCGCTTCGCACTTTGACACAAACCAGGGCGAACCAAAAGCCGTGCGCCTTTTTCATACCGCAGATTGGCATCTTGGGCAGACTCTTCATCAGCAGAGTCGCGAAGCCGAGCATCTTTCTTTTTTCCGTTGGCTTCTGGAACAGATTGTTTCTTATGAGGTAGACGCACTCATCATTGCCGGAGACGTTTTCGACGGACAGAACCACCGATTGCCGCACAAAAATCTCTATTCGACTTTCTCGCGGCATGCCGTCGTTGTCCCCGTTGCAGAATCGTCATTCTTGCAGGAAATCACGATAGCGCAGGACGGCTAGAGGCCTTAGCGCCGTTGCTAAGGGAATTAGAGTTGAAGCGCGCGGAGTATTGCCGCAGAACCAAACAGGCGAACTCGATTATGATAAATTACTGATTTCTCTTCCCGGTCAAAACTCGCAGCCCGGCGCGCTCTGCGTCGCCACTCCCTTTCTACGCCCATCCGCTCTTGGTGATTTCTCAAAATCCCCAAAAGTTCTTCCAGAATCTTCCTTTGGCGAGTCTTCGGAAGATGTGTCGCGCCATGAAACAGATTCTCAGGCCGAAACCCTGCGTCATCTCTACGCCGCCATTGCGACCGAAGCCGTTCATCGTCGAACCCCCGGACAAGCAATAGTATTTACGGGACACTGCTATATTCAAGGCGGCTGCATCTCCGACCTCAGCGAACGTCGCATCCTCGGCGGATCGCTTCATGCGCTGCCATCAGATATTTTTCCCACCGAAGCCTCTTACGTCGCTCTAGGACATTTGCACCGACCACAAACCATCGGAGTTGCGCCGCCTTTGCGCTATAGCGGTTCGCCAATTCCATTATCGCTTGATGAAAGCGATTATCCCCATCAAATCGTGTTGATTGAATTCGCCGAGGGTCGTTTGGCGCACAGCGAGGCGCTTTTAATTCCCCGCGCAACCGATATTCTACGGTTACCCTCTGCAACCGAGTGGTTTGAATCCAGAGCGGCCAGAGAGGCGCTTCGAGGTTGCCAAACGCCGAAACGAAATCATCCCCGACGTTGTGGCCATTTCTCGATATTCGGTGCGCTTAGACAAACCTACGCCCGGACTGCGCGCGCAAATTGACGACGATCTACAAGATAAAGCGTGCGCTTGGCAGTGACTATTGCCGAAACGGGAGATGGCGCACTTTGGCCGACACCGCCGTCAGCTGGTCTGGATTCGTTCAACAGAGCAAGTCTTCGCCAATGCTACCGCCGAAGTCACGATGGAGACCGGATGAATCTCTGTCTGAGGCGTTTCACGAGCTGTTGTCCAGAAGTCGAAAACAACGACGCGCCATGATGTTCTTCCCTCTTTTGATCAAAGCGTCAGCCCCATGACATACTATGACTTCGCTCTGGCGTCCCCTCCGAGGGCGATAATCTCATCATCAGCGACGCTGGGTTGCCGATACAACCAGTGTTCTTTTTGCTGATGTATAAAGAGAAAAATTATCAGGCCAGATCTCTGGACTCGTGCTTGCCGACATAGATATCGCTGCACGCGCGTGGCCGGAAGCTCATCGCGTTTTGGCGGATGGAGACGCCTATGGTTTGCCTACGAAACATTGCTCGCTATTTGCGAGAGGCTACGCGCCCGTTTTCCCGCTGCAACGAGTTTCCGCCTACGCCACGCCATTCAATATTCTGCACAAAAGCGCCGATGAAATCACCGCATTAAAAAATGCCCGATTGACATTGGTTTATCTGGGGTTGGAAAGCGGCTCTGATGTGATACTGAAGAAAATCGTTAAAGGTTCGTCCAAGCAAATGGAAGCGGCGCTCAGACACGCCAGAGAGACCGCTTTAAAAGTCTCTGCAACAGTGATACTCGGCCTTGGCGGAACAATGCATTGGCGCGCTCACGCCGAAGAAACGGCCTCTTTGGTTAATCGTCAACCTCCAACCTATCTTTCGACGCTGCAACTGGTTTTAGACCCTGCTTTAATCGATCGATTTTTGGAACGCTATGGAGAACCATTTCACCCGCAAAACGATAGGGCGGTTTTGGAAGAATTGCGGGTTATGATTGAAAATCTTGCACCACCCTCTCCGGTAATTTTTCGTTCCAATCACGCCAGCAACGCTCTGCCTTTGGCGGGAACTCTACCGAAGGATCGCAATAAATTGTTGACTCAAATCGACCAAGCTTTGTCCGGTTACCGAGCCTTACGCCCCGAACTGTTGCGCGGTCTTTAATTGACATGCCTTTAAATAAGAGAATTATAAATTAAAAGGGTCCAGAGATTATATTCTTTGATCCTTTTAATTTCAGCTCAGAGAGCTCTTAGCAAGAGTTTATCAAAGTCAAGAGCAAACAATGTTTGTCCATAGAGCGCACGGAAAAAATACACGCAGAATTGTCCCCTCTCCCCGACGCGAGACCAAAGAAAGACGTCCACCCTCTTTCTCCACTGCGGCGCGCGCAATCCCCAACCCCCCGCCACGCCACAATAAATCACTCTGCCGCCTCTCCCACGCAAAACCCGGCAAAAACACCAAAGACGCGGCTTCCGAATCACTGAGCGCATCGGCCGTCACGACATCGATCAAGCCTTTGTCCAGCGCCCTCTGCTTGATCAGATCGACGTCCACCCCTTGCCCAGCATCAACCACCTCAACCGTGATTCCCTCACCATCTCGAAACGCCCGCAACCATAGACGCCCGACGTCCGGTTTGTTCGCCACTTTACGCGATTCCAACCGCTCAACACCGTGTTCGAGGCTGTTTCGCACAATGTGCAGCAAAGCAACAGACAACGCCTCGATCTCGTGAATTTTGACCTGCGTCTCTGTCCCTTCGACAATCAGCTCAACCGACTTTCCGAGCGATTGCGACCAATCCCGCACCAGTCTTGGAAAACGCTGAAAAACCTGAGAAACCGACACAAGATCACGAATCTGGTTCTTCGGCGGAGATTCGCTCTCGGCAAAACATGGAAGCACCCTAACGTCAACAAACTCTTCTTCATCAGGCTGGTCAGGTTGACCGCTTCGTGAATCCAACGTCGGCGGCAAAGACAAGGGCGCCGTTTTTTGTCCAAACGGCGCCCGCCCACTCGCCAACCCATCCAACAACTCCTGCACCAAATATTCAGCGGGATCAGCAGACTCCAATGTTGCAGCCAACCAACGCACAACTCCGGCGGCCCATTGATTAGGCTCCAACGCAACCAAAAAAGTACGTGTCATTTGCCGCAACATCTCGCGATCACAACTTCTCCAGCGCTCGCGAGCAATCGCGACATACTCTCGCGTCATCTCCTCACTGCCGAGCGGCCTCTAAAGCAGCCGGATCAGTCAACAAAACGTTCGGTTCCGGCCCAAGCAAATCAAGTCTTCCGCTCGAACCGAAGCAACGCCACACGCGACGCGACAGAGATAAAACACGCTCAAGCGTTTCTCGTCGCTGTCGTGAGCAAACGAAAACACAACATGCTTCTTTCGCCACAACCATCGGTCTTTCCATCCGACACAAAAAGCGGCCCCTCAATTTTTAAAGCGCAAAGATCGGGAACTTGCTGCAACAAACGCAACGGGTCTTCGCCGCTGAGAAAGCCATAAGCATCCGGCAAATACGCCACCGCCCACAACGGCTTTTTCTCAACGATAAGCAGACGAAAGGCTTCCAATCGCTCGATTTCGCTGAAAACGCTCAATCCGCAATGACGCTCGGCCTCATCGCCGCCAGATTTGTCGCCGCTGTCGGCGTAGGTCATGACGATCTATATTTCCGGAGTTTCAAATAGATCATGGCGCCGGTCACAGCCAATAATCCATAAAGCGTCGGAGGTTGAGCGTTCCGGCAATCCTAAGTCTTGACAATGGCGTTCAAACGAAGATCAACATTTTTATTTGAAAAAATGGCCAATTTTTGATCATAGTAAACGACACTTGATTCTACGATTTGGCAGAGAGATTCCCAACATATTGAAACATATTTATCAATCATCGATACCGAGAAATCTAAATAATACCCCACCAAAGGCCTAGAACCAATAAAAGTCAATAATGTTTCCAACCCCGATTCAACCGGCTCTCCCGGCGCAAAGCTTTAAAGACAAGCGCTGCTGGTCAATATCCGTTGATCTCGAATGCGAATGGCTACGGCAGAACGTAAATCAGCCTTTTCAGAGTCGAAAGAACTGGCCTTACAATGCAGACTGACTTGTTCTTCAAGATTTTCTTCTCCTAAGAGAAACTCAAACGCCGGATTTGTCCACCGATAGCGTTTGATGGACTTGCTAATATCAGACAACATTTGCGTTTCTCCCCTCTCGGCACACAAGGCCGACAGACAGCTCAAAAGAGGGTTAACCGAAAATGATAGGTGATCAATTCTTTGAATTGCTTGACTGTCAACAACGATTCACGCAATAAATCACGATCGGCCTTTGAGAAATCATCCAAACGCAACACGTTGTCGGATTGAATTCCATTTCCATCGATCCACGCTTTCAACCGCAATGATTGCATCGCCGTGAACGCCGCAGCCAATTCTGTAGTAAAATCGCGATCCAAAACCTTGGCGTCGCAAAGCCCCCACAAACGATCAAGAGTATTGGTTTTTATCATACGATTTTCGAGCGCTAAACTACGCACTCCATGGACCAGCGGAAAAATCCCGGCTTTTTTAACGTCGAGTTGATGACGTCCACCACGCTCGCCGAACCACGACGACAACAAACCAGTTGGAGTGTCGAAATTTAAAGTTGGACGCGCAAAATAAGCAAAAAAAGAACCGTTATCTCCCATGCGCTCATGTAAATACTGTTTGGCGTCCGCCAATAGAGTGTGATCCCCCGCCACCGGAGCGGCGTCATAGAAAATCGCCAAATTCAAATAGGCGGCCTCGTCCGTTCCGCGAATCCAGCGCCAGATCATATCACGAAATCCTCGCAAAGGCCGACGCCATTCAGAGTTATTAATCATAATATTACCTGGACAAGACGGATAACCAAACTCCAACAACCACCGACTGAACTCTTCAGCGATGCGCGGCAAATCCGGATGATCATAATCATCACGAATAATCAAAGCATTATCCTGGTCGGTTCAAATCTGCTCAGCGCGACCCTCGCTGCCCATCACGATCAAGCAAGAATTGGCGACTTCACCTGACGGCGCCAACAACTCAAACAAGCGCCGGAAGATTTTTCTGTTCAACTCCGTAACCAACTCGGCAATATACCGACACGAATCCCTGTGTCATGAAGAGAACGAATTAAATCAAGCATGTCGCCGCCAAATTTTTGGCCGCTTCTTCCGGTCGCGGAGGCTCTCGCCTTGCGCATAACAATCACTTGCGAGTGATTTGACAAAAACCCCAACAAATCCCTTGTTCCAAAATACCGGTAATATGATCTCCATCACGAACCACCACACGTCGAATCGTATGCTTGGTCATTAAAACCAAAGCATCGAACAAAGATCGTTCTGATCGAGCGAGATCAGATCATAGTGGCAATGGCCCCCACCGAGACGTCATCGGCAATCCGCGAGAATCACCGCCTCCCGCATATCCGTACCGGTAAGAATGCCGACTCGATCACCGTCGCGCACCAACAACGAGGTGACACGATGCGTTTTCATCAAAACAGCCGCGTACCGCACAGAGATCGAGGCTTCAACGAACAGAGGCGTTCGAATCATAGTGCGCCCCACCGGCGTCATGGTCAGAGCGGCCATTTCGCGGTTGGCGTGATCTCTGGACAACAAACGTAATTTTTCGGCAATATCTTGAGAATAATAATCGCCGAAAGGCTGATTTTCTTGAGCTAAATCAATCAAAATCTGACGTGACGCCAAATGACAAATTACATCCTCGGCTGCGGTGAAAGTCTTTCCTTCCACTGTCCCAAACAACGCCTTTGTGTCGAAACTATCGCGAGGACCATATATGGCGACAATCTCGCCATCACGCAGCTCCTCCACGGTTCCCTTCAGAATAACATAGAGCGTTTCAGCGGCGGCGGAACCGTTTATAATGGTGCTGCCTTTGGGATAAAACCCGATATCGAGCGATGCAGAAAAACGCTCTCTTTGTCGGGAAGTCAGCCGATCAAAAGGCGGAACGGCGAAACTGAAAGCATCCGACACGGTCTGTCTCCCTTGGCCCCACGCCTTCGATCGCGTTCTGCTCTAAGAGAAAAAGCGATACAAAAAACCTCGGCATGTATTTTCCATGCCGAGGCCTGAGGATACTTTAGCTTCCCCCAACCGAAAAGGGATTTTTGATTTCCCTTCTCAGAAGCCCTAAAGGCGATTGGAGTCGGCGCCGTGGGATAGTTGCGGAGGGGGTAAGGCGCTTCCCAATCAATCTGCATTGGAAAGCGCCTTAAATCTTTGTACGACCTTTATTCACAGAGAGGAGTGAAACGCCGAGACAATATCTATCCCGAGGCTCAATCCTTTTATACCGAATTAGTGCTTGCTTGCTCCTTCAGCGCCCAATCCGGTCTGAGAACGGACGTACTGCGCAAGATAGGACTCTCTCACCTTTTTAGCAGCTTCGCTGTTGTCGGTGATCGAGAAGAACCAAATTCCTAAGAAGGACAAGGAGATCGAGAACAATCCGGGATTGGCGTAAGGAAAGATCGGGGCGGGGTTGCCCATAACGTCTTTCCACACGGTCGGTCCCAGAACCAACATAACCACAGAACTGATCAAGCCAAGCCAACCGCCCAACAAAGCGCCTCGCGTGGTCATCTTGCCCCAGAACATCGACATCACCAAAATGGGGAAATTGGCGCTGGCGGCGATCACGA
>CAUYUA010000025.1:0-7417 GCA_963575675.1 Azospirillaceae bacterium | reverse complement strand
GCAAAAGTCGCGATTGCCGCCGCCCGGAGAAATCGTCACCGGAACCGGCGACGATTTCTTTGCTCCAAACAGCATGAATTTCTCTGCGCCCGAAGGCTTTCCCATCGACAAAGCCAGCGAAATCTTGCGTCAAAAAGCCATGGCTTACCAACGGGCTTACAAAGTTCCGTTTGACGAAGCCGTTCGCGCCGTCTCTGCGCAAGGGCAACGGTAATGCCTCAATGCAACCCTATTCTCACCTTGACCAAAACCGCGTCCGGAATCATCGCCGCTGGCCGCTGCGTTACGTTTAGCGGCGCTCAAGCCTCCGTTCAGGGGGCGAAGACGCTTGGCGTGGCCTCGACAAGCGCCGACGTCGAAGACGACTTAGCCGTCGTTGTGAGCGGCACGGCGACGGTTGAATCTGGCGCGGCCTTCGCCGTCGGCGATGCTCTGACCAGCGACGCTCAAGGCCGGGCAATCACGGCGACCGGCGCGGAGTTCGTCTTCGCCGACGCTCTGGAAGCTTCCTCCAGAGCCGGAGCCAAGATCGAAGCGTTGTTGCGGCGGTGACGGCCAAGCCATGGTCGGGCTTCTTGACTCATGCTCTTTCGTCGTGCTTCACTTCGGAGCGTCGCGGACAGGCACCGCAAATGCCCGACCGCGACTAACCGCAGCCGCTTTCGAAGGAAGCGAGGCCATGGCTAACGCCGAATTTAGCGCGTCGTCGCGCGCCCATATCCCAAATTTTGATTTTTCCACCACTCATCGCAACGCTTGTGGCCCCGCCGCAACGGTCAGCGTCTCCGTGACCTTTTCCGGAGCGGCGGGTCAGCCGTCTGATTCCGACCACGAAATCTTGACCGCGTTTCGTCGTTACCTCGACGCGGCGAACGCTTTCGATCGAAGCCGCGCATCGAACGACGAAGAAAAAATAAACAAGAGTTTTAATAAAATGGAGAATAGATTCAATAGGATTGCGTCTATCAAAGCAAAGACGGCAATCGGTTTTGCAATAAAAACATATTTAACGATTACACAAGCAACACAATCAGCGCACAATGATTGTCACGGCGCGGCAATTTATTTTAAAGAATTAAAACAAAAATATCCGTATTGCGTTGGCCTGCTCGAAGACTGTTTCGCCGTATATCCGGAACTCCGAAGAATAGCCGAAGCTCGATGCGGCGATATCGTCTAGCGCGCTCGGTTTAGGCGTCTACCCTTATGAGGATGAACCCAGAAATGACAACGCCCGAAGAAGACGCCAAACCAAAACCCGCCGACAGCGCTTTTCGATACTTGCTTCAGGCGCCCGACGAAGAGCGGCAACGGTGGGGAAAGCGAGCCGTGGAACTCGGGTTTCCGGCTGAGAAGCTGAGGACCGGGGCGACCGCCGCGGCCGTCATGCCGTGGCTTGACCTCGTTCGAGAGGAAATGCGCGCCGAAGGACTGTGGGAATCGCCGCAAGAACCGGCCCAGATCGTTAAGTTGCCGATCTGGTCGGAGCCTGTGCGCGCGGTTCCGAACGATATTCTGCGCTCCGCGTTGTTCTCGGCAATTCAAGGAAAAACGCGGCGGTTCATAGACAAAGAGGAAATAGCCTCTATCGGAGGCATAGTTATAAAATACTATGGCATGACATTGGATCAAGCAGACCTCGATGTCTGGGAGCAAGCGGTTCATCTGGCGAGAAGCCAGCCATTGGGAAATATTTGCAAATTCAGAGCAAATGCGTTCTTAAAGGGCATAGGACGAAGCAACGGAAAGAATGATTATAATTGGCTTGATGACTCGATTACTCGCCTTGTCGGATGCGCCATAGAGATACGCAACGGCAGCAAGGTTTTTACCGGAAGCTTGTTGTCAAGCTGTGTCAAAAACGTGAAGACTGGAGAGTACGAACTAACGCTCGATCCAAAGATGATTGTTCTCTATAGCGCCAACACTTGGACCGGGATTGAGTGGGAACAGCGGCAATCACTGCGCGGCAAGCCGTTGGCGCTCTGGCTCCATGGTTATTTCAGCAGTCACGCCGCGCCGTTTCCGGTGAAGGTTGCAACCTTGCGGGAATTGAGTGGGAGCGAAACGAAAGATATCTTCGGATTCCGCCGGAAGCTCAAAGGAGCTCTAGACGAACTCGTGGCCATCGGCGCGCTTGATTCGTGGAAGATCGACGCGAAGACCGACCTTGTGACCGTGGACAGGGGCGCGGCCGTGACCGCCAGTCAGAAAAGGCTCCTCGATAAGTCGAGACAGGAATGACCATGCCTCGTATCCCGAATGCGTAAGTCCACAACACGGACATGTTTTGCCTATGTTTGTTATTTAGTCTTCTTATGTTCCTGTTTGCTTAAAGATCATTCGGGATACGAGCGATGGGCATTCGGCATACGAGCGATGGTTGTTTGGAATCTGGCTAGCGATCATTCGTCATGCGAACAATGGTGTTTTTCTGTGGATAACTTTTGCAGTTATCCACATTTTATCCACAGAAACGCCTAATATAGCTGGTGATCATTCGGGATACGAGGCATGGGCATTCGGGATACGAGGCATGGGCATTCGGGATACGAGGCATGGGCATTCGGGATACGAGGCATGGGCATTCGGGATACGAGGCATGGGCATTCGGGATACGAGGCATGGGGATAAAAGTTATCCACAAGGTGTAACCTTTAAAAAAAAATGCTTAGCTGCAATGAGAAAAAACGCTAATCCTCTTCTAATCCATTTATAATCAAGAGGGCGCGACCATCGACGCGAAGCGGCGATTATGAGCCGGCGCAAAGCGCATGGAAATTCCAAAGCCCACCTCCGAAGGCGGAAGCTCAACGACCGTAGTGCATCCAGGGGGGAAGGCTGGACGGTATGGGCTTTAACGGCGCTAGGAACGCTTCTGAAGCGGGTTTTATCTTCGAGAGCATCAAAACCCAGTCAAACCTTTTTTGCCGCATCCACGGCCAGAAAAACGGCCTTTCCGTCGATGCGCCTTTGAAGCGCTTTGCCCTGTGTCGTATCCCGTGGCTCGTAGCCCGAATGGGCGCATGTCGTATGCCGAATGCTTGCCACGAAGGCGGAAGCTCAACGACCGTAGTGCATCCAGGGGGGAAGGCTGGACGGTATGGGCTTTAACGGCGCTAGGAACGCTTCTGAAGCGAGTTTCCGTTTCGATAGTTCTTTTCCCCACGTATGAATTTGCGCTACTGTAGCGCCGCAAAACATAGCCCATCGAGGCCCATTCAATTGGGTGGCGTCATTCCCAGCATGTTGAATCATCTGAGGTCGCCGGGCAGGCATTAAGATGTTGGTCGGTTTACTCCGTGATTTCGATCAACTCAGGACCGGGCTCCGTCCGCACCCGCCCCGGAAGGGCTCCACTTCGCCGAACGAGAGTGGAGTTTCCTGCGTCACTGTGAGCAAGGATAAAGGCCGACAGCGTGACCCCGGCCTGCCCAAGCTGGGCCCTGTTCGTTCGGCTGTGCTTACGTCGTCGACCCGGCTCCGTCCGCGATGATTAAGTAAGCAAGCTTCGCGATTAAGTAAGCAAGCTTCGCCGTAAAAGGCGGAGCTATGCCCCGCATCTCCCCTCACCATCCGCGATAAATACAGGCGATTGAGTGTGCATGTGGAAAGGTAAAGGGGGTGAATATAAATTGGGGTATGGACGGCTTTAAGGCCGTTGGATCACTTCTGAAGCGGGTTTTTGCGGGTTGTTGTTTGTCAAAATCGTTTCGCCGCGCCCACGGCCAGAAAAACGGCCTTTCCGTCGATGCGCCTTTGAAGCGCTTTGCCCTGTGTCGTATCCTGAATGGGCGCATTCCGTAAACAAACCACGCGGCGAAGAACGGTGCGATCGTATCATTCATTCGCGCTTAACGTGGGAGTCATGGGATTGTGCGCCTATTTCCTTTCGCAACGCACACTGGAGACTTATTGCGCCGCACAATAATCTGCGAAAAATACGGTTCAAAATCCGTGCTGCATCGCGCAATAAATCTGTTTTATCCCTGTATTAATTGGATAATTTATTTATTAACGTATTAATTTTGCGTTCATTCGGGTTTGTGCGTCTCGGATTTGGGTTTGCAGTGAAAAAAGGCTTGAAAACGGCTGAAAACCGAGAGAAATCGCATAAGAAGAGCGGGATATGTCGGGATAAGCCGGGATATTGTGGGATTAGGTCTGGATGTTGAGGGATATTGCTTTTTTGAATTTAAAAGGGCCTTTTGGGCCGTCATAACACACTGTGGTCGTCGAATTGTCATTATGGAAAATACAGAGTTCAATTAAATCAACGAGTTTATAGTATAATATGAACTTCAACCCCAGGAACGCGGTTTTTCCCGAAAAATCAGCGAAGTTGCCCGTTAGGATTTCTTTCAAACAAAAAATATCAAAATATTATACAAGGAAAGCCGCAAGCGCGCCGATCCGCGCCGCCGACCAACTCAACGCGCGGTTTCTCGGCCACTCAATGCGGCGCTGGCTTGAATATCAGCTTGAACCGTTAAACCAAAGGCCTCGCCTTCGGCCTTCATTTGAGCGGCATATACCGAGCCAAAGCGATAACCATTCCGACAATGGCCAGAACCGACGCAACCCCGGTTCGGACAATCAAACGCATCATTTTGGCGTCGGTTTCCGCCGAACTCCGTTTGATCTGTTCGCTCAACGCCGAGAAATTCCACTCCAAACGCTCAATATGAGCCGAGTTCTGTTGGTCCATTCGCGCCAATAGAGCCGAATTCTGTTGATCCATCTTTGCCGAAAGCAAAGCAACGTCGGATTTTGTCGCCTGCAACTCATTCCGAACTTCTGCAATATCGGCCTTTAGTTCGGATTTGACGGCGTTCAAATCGCTTTTGGTGGCCAACTCCGAACCGCTCATGGCGTCGGCGAAGGCCAGAGCAGCCGTTCGCGCCTGCTCTGCCGTGAATCCGCCCGATTGCAGCCTGTCGGCGAGCTTCAAAGTGTCGAATGCGACGACGGCCATGGAAGGGCTCCTTTGCGGTGAGGACGCCTCAATCATGGCGCAAACGCTGTTAACCCGCAATCTCTCGCCGGAAATGATCCAAGCCAAAACCCTTCAAACTCGGATGCTGGATAGGCCGAACTCTGACCGAACTCCGAAATGGAAGATGGAAAGTTTCAGGTTAAATTTCAGAAAAAACAAATGGTTATTGGTTACGGCAAAGCTGTCGTAGTGTTTTAGAAGCACGGCAAAAGGCGGTGTAGTGTTTTAGAAAAACGGCAGAATCTAGAATAGCGTTTTTAAAAAACGGCAGAATCTAGAATAGCGTTTTTAAAAAACGGCAGAATCTAGAATAGCGTTTTTAAAAAACTGCAAAAATTAGTGTTGCGCTTTATCTGATAATTTTTCTGAAAAATGGTAGACAGCTCGGCATTGACTTGTGAATTAATCTATGCATATTGTCGGAAATGGTTTCATGTCTCTAACTTACTACGAAGATATCGATCTCTCATGAAAAACGAATGAGGAAGGATTATGAGAAAAGCGTATTCCGAACCACTTCAAGAAAATGGCGTTTCTTTTTATCCTGTTGGCGCGATTGCAGAAATGTGCCGTGCAGGTCACAAAGAAATGGCGCGAAAGCTCGTGACGGAACGTGGAGGAATTAAAGTAAGAGTTCCTAAAAAGGAAAATGTGAATAAATCAAAACTGGCGAAGGTTATTGGCGTCGACGCCGTCAATTTCTTGTCAAACACTCATGGTGGAAAAACTATTTGCATTCCTTTATGTAGTCGTCGTTTGGGAGTCAAAAAGATTATTTTAGAAAGTAAAACTGGAGCAAGCGAAACCGCACGCCGCGCGGGTTGTCATGTAACCTATGTGTTTCGATTGCGCGCCATGGAGAAAAAGGCGATAGCCAGCCAGAAGGATGCAATTTGATGGTTAATCGCGTCGTAGACCCGACGTTATCCCAATATGCAAGAGGATACGTTCAATCGAACCACGTCGGATCAACTTTATTTCCTTTGGCTCCGGTTCCAACAAGTCAAGGAAAGGTCATCGAGTTCGGAAAAGAAGCATTCCGACGCTATAACTCTCGTCATGCTCCTGGATCAGATGTTAAGAAAATTGAATTCGGAATGTTCGGTAAGTCTTATCAGTTGATTGATCATGCATTGGATGTGTCTATTCCAGAAGAATTTGAAATTGATTGTACGCATATTAAAGTGGATACCCTATTGCGAGGCACAAACATTGTAATGTCTTCTATGACGCTTGCTTTGGAGATTGAGCAAGCGGAAATTGCAACTGACCCTTACGCCTACAACTCCGATCACAAGACCTCTGTGAGCGGTTCTGACAAATGGAGCGATCCAGCCTCAAAACCAATCGTTCAATTGCGAGACAGCATCGAAGTTGTGCGTCGGTCAATCGGAATTCGGCCGAATGTCGCGATGTTCTCTGCAAGCGCCTTTGCCGCATTCGAAGAGAATGTATCGGTTATTGATCGTTTTAAACAATCAAGTCCGGTCATAACAACGGATATCGTTGCATCTCTATTGCGTCTTGAAAAGGTCGTTATCGGAGAAGCAGTTTACGCAGACGACAAAGATGATTTTGTCGATGTCTGGGGAAATAACGTTATTCTCTCGTATTCTCCAATACCCACGCAAGGAGTAACTATCGGCGTCGAACAACCAAGCTTTGGTTATACTTACTATTACAAAGATCATCCCTTTGTTCATAAGCCTATTTTTGACCATAATAAAAGAAGTTGGGTCTGTGGCGTGACATACCGACGCATTCCAGTTCTGACCGGAATTTCCGCCGGTTTCCTCATTCAAAATCCAGCCTAAGAGAACAAAAACATGAGCCAACAAATCGAAGTCATCAAAACAGGAACCTATACAGCGTCAAACGGCCAAGAAACCACCTTCACCGAAAAAGACCTTGCCCTTTGCGCCGCAAATTATAATCCGGATACTTTCGACGCGCCGCTTGTCGTCGGTCATCCCGAAGTCAATAACCCGGCTTATGGTTGGGTCGAGCGCCTGAGTTACTCGGACGGCGTGCTTCGCGCAACCCCGCGACAAGTCGATCCGGCCTTCGCCGAAATCGTCAAAGCCGGTCGATATCGCAAAGTTTCCGGCTCTTTCTTTACTCCCAAAGCCCGAAACAATCCGAAACCGGAAGGTTTTTACCTTCGCCACATCGGTTTTCTCGGAGCCGCCGCCCCAGCCGTCAGAGGATTGAAACCCGTCTCGTTTACCAGCGGCGACGATTCCGAAATCTTCTCGTTTTCCTTTACGCCCAATGGAGGCCAAATCGTGACCATGTCCGCGCAAATCAACGATCCTTCTTACGAAGCCTTTCTGGCCGAGAAAGCCGCGTTCGACAAGCAACAGGCGGACTTTGCCGCACAAAAAACCGCCATGCGACGAAGCGCAGACCAGGCGGATATCA
>CAUYUA010000024.1:0-7610 GCA_963575675.1 Azospirillaceae bacterium | reverse complement strand
TCTTGGAGTTTATGACGACCGGACGAGAGTGGGCCGTTTCAATTCGGGAAAGCCGCATGATTCTCAGTTTCTCAATCGAACAGGGTATAGACCGTAAAAGGGTCCAGAAACTGTGTTCCTAGACCCTTTTGATTTCAGTAATTTAAGGTCTTCCCGAATAAGACACGCCAACAAAATACAATCCTTCAGCCGGGGCCGTAGGACCGCCGCGCGCGCGATCACATGCCTCTAACGCAAGCTTCACATTCTGCGCCGTCCATTTTCCCGCACCAACCCATTCCAAAGTTCCCACCATATTACGAACCTGATGGTGCAGAAAAGAACGCGCAGCCACTTCTATCCGAATCTCGTCGCCCACACGCATCACATCAAAACGATCCAAAGTTTTGATCGGCGATTTGGCCTGACACTCCGAAGCACGAAAGGTGGAGAAATTATGCCGTCCGATCAAAACTTGAGCCGCTTCAAGCATGGCTCTTTCATTCAAAGGCCGAATAATCTGCCAAGCGCGTCCAACCTCTATAGTCAAAGGCGCCCGCCGATTGACGATCCGATAAAGATAACGACGTTCAGTCGCCGATAGTCGAGCATGAAAATCATCGCCAACCAATTCAGCGCTCAAGACTGCAACCGGCCAAGGACGCATATGATAATTCAATGCGTCGCGAATCACATCAGAACGATAAGAGCGTTGCAAATCCACATGAGCCATTTGGCCCAAAGCATGAACTCCCGCATCGGTGCGTCCGGAACCATAAACACGAACAGATTCTCCCGAAAGACGCAGAACCGCATCTTCCAGGATTTGCTGAACCGAAACCCCGTTGCCTTGCCGTTGCCAACCAACAAAGGGCGCCCCGTCATATTCCAGACACAGTTTCCAACGGGCCATAAGATCATCCAGATTTTGTAAAATCGTCGTATATTCGATTTAACTTACCGAATACCCGTATAAACGACAAAATTCCAGCTTTTATAAACACAATCCACGTCGCGAAATCCTGAGTTCTTCAACCATTGCAACTGGTCCGCCAAGGAAGACATGCGATCATAACGCATACGGTCACACGCAGCCGCATAATCTTCTGGCGTCACGCCGAGCGCGTGGATTTGTTTCACCCAAATTTCACGATAACGAGCATCGATAGAGGGCGTTTCGCCTTCGACTTGATCGGCGTTAATGAATCGACCGCCGGGACGCAATGATTTGAAAATACGGTTGAACAGATCGCGCTTCTGATCGGCTTCCAGATGATGAATCGAAAGCGCCGAAGCCACAACGTCGTAAGGACCACCCAACGACGCGGTCGTATAGTCGGCCATTACAAAGCGAACGGAGTCCGCATTCGTCGCATCGGAAAAGCGCAAACGCGCTTGCGCCATCATGCCGTCGGCGATGTCCATCAAGGTGATGTCCGCTTGAGGAAAGCGATCGCGGAAAAAAGCGCCGAGCAAGCCGGTTCCTGCGCCGAGGTCCAAGATTTTCAGAGCCGCCGACGGCGGTAGATTCACACACTCCAAAGCCGCGCCGTAAAAGGCGTCGAAACAGGGGATTAGAATGCGGCGAAGTCCATCATAGGAACACGCCGTTCGGCTAAAAGTTTCAGCAATAGACATTCTCAGAACATTTTCCTCTATAGTGTTTTAGTTGAACGGCGCTCTCATCGCTCTTGAATGAAAACTTGAACAAAAAGTAAATGGGTCCGAGACTGCGTTCCCAGTCGTAGAAACCCAAGGATGCCCTCCTTAGCGCCCCCCACAACCAGAAACGCAGTCCCTAGACCCATTTACTTCCTATTCGGAAAAAGCAAAACAACAAAAGATATCGAATTCCATGTTTTTTTATTGCGCAGCCGCACTCATCGATGCAAGCGCTTGCTCGAAAGCGCGGTTGAATTTCTGAGCATGAGACAATAATTCATCCGCACCCAGTAGCAGTTTATCCGCCACCCGACGACTATCGATCGTCGCTTGCGCCGTCGTGGAAATACGCTCCGTCACTTGCTGAGTCGCAGAAGCCGCATGCTGAATGCCGCGCGTCATCTCGGCGGCGGCGGCGTTTTGCTCGGTCACGGCAGAGGCGATCATAGTGACAATCTCATTGATCTTCTCAATTGAACCACCCGCGCCGCGAATAGCCTCTGCGGCGCCTCTGGCGGCGTTTTGCATTTCCGTAATTTGCTTGGCGATTTCTTCAGTGGCCTTAGCGGTTTGACTGGCCAAATTCTTGACCTCTGAGGCGACCACGGCGAAGCCTTTGCCCGCCTCACCCGCTCGCGCCGCCTCGATGGTGGCGTTCAGGGCGAGCAAATTGGTTTGCGAGGCAATATCGTTAATCAGCTTCACCACTTCGCCGATTTTTTGTCCCGCCTGCACCAACCCTTCAACCGTAGTGTTGGTGCGACGCGCTTCCTCCGCCGCCGCATTGGCGATTTTCGAAGATTGCTCCACTTGCCGCCCGATTTCATCAATCGCGCCCGACAATTGCTCTGCGGCGTGAGTGACGGAGCCCACAGACGACGAAGCATCGCCCGCAGCGCGCGCCACCTCAGACGACTGACGACCGGCGACGTCAAGGCTCGACAACAAGGACCGAACATCTTGATCCATGGCGCTCGCCGCCGCCGAAACCGATCGGCTCAAACCAGACAAGCCATTTTCCAGCTCTTGCGATAGACGCCGCAACGTCGCGCGCCGCTCCACCTCTTTCTCTTCAATTTGGCGTTTTTGCAACGCCGCCATATTCTCGCCTTGCGCGCGCGCCATGGTTTCCCGCTCTTCATTTCCAAGAATGATATTGCGACGCCATGACTGAAGCGTTTGAATCAAGCGAACCCAACCGAGCAATAAAACACACACGCCCGCCAGCGCTCCGCCAAGCGCCCATTTCTGACTACGATCCAAAGCGACGTGCTGCGTTTCAATCTCGACATCGAAGTCGCGAAGCAAAACTCGAACGCCGTCGCTGTATATCTTCTTGTGTTGCCGATACTCCTCGCCCATCAGAAGACGCAGGGCCTCGGAGGTTTTGCCTGTTTCGACCAACTTAAGAGCGTCGGTTTCCAACGCCACCAAACGATCATTCGACGTTTTGGTCTTGGCGTCGAACCGAGAACGCATTTCAGGCGCAGCCAGCTCCATAGCCCGCGCAATCACCTTATCGAGCTTATCGACGTGATCGTCATAACGGCGTTTCCAGGCCATATCGCCCGTGGCGCTCGCCATGAGAGCAGACATTGTAAGAACCTCATCCAAATAAACAACTTCGGCGCTGACGTTTTTAATCTCCACGCCGATTCCAAATTGATGATCCTGAGCGTCGGTTGTTGAGATGACGACCCAAAACAACCACAATGCAACTCCAAGCGTTAAAACGACGACGGTCGACACCAGACGTTTCGGGAAACGAGGAGCGTTTCCACCCACATTCATATTTTCTACGTGATTTATGAGCATGATTTTCTCTCTGCATTTTCCTTCGATGGACGCCAAGCGTCTCCTCGTTAAAAAAATAAGATCAAAGAGCGCCTTTTATTTTTTGCGCCTTTCACAGCAAACAACGCATTCAAGACGCCCGTCCGAAAACATTGATATTCTTTCCGGACAGGCTCTTGAACAAATCCACAAAGCAAATCAACTTCCAAACATGGTCAGATTCAGGTTACAGAAACAAGAGGGTTAATGATAGACATATAATAATTAATAAAAGATTTAATCCTCATTTAATATTTACCACAAATTCTATAATTATGATATCAAACCATTTTTTTAGATCAACGCGATCCATATAAATTAAATAAAATATATTGATATTTGTTAAAATAGGAGCAAGCAACATTTTTCAGGTCGCCATATCCAGAAAGCGAATGTTTTTCATAAAAACCAAAGGGCCGAGAACTGCGTCCTCAGCCCTTTTGATTTTCATGCAAAAAGCGTGGAGCCTGAGTCAATCATTCGGCTCGCCAGTGTAATTTGCCGCATCGCCTCCCCTAAAACAATCGCGGCGGCAAGCGCCACATTCAAAGACCGCGCCGGCGGCTTAATGGGAATCACCAGGCGAGCGTCAACAACCTCATGAACCGAGTCGGGAACGCCCGCGCTCTCTTGGCCGACCATAATTCTATCGTCGGACCGAAAAGCAAAATCCGTGTAAGGTATTGCTCCCTTCGTGGTGAGCAACGCCAACCGTCCATCGATTCGAGACGCTCGGTACTCCTCCCAAGATCGAAAGACCGTCATATCGATCCCTTCCAGGTAGTCCATTCCAGCACGCCGCAACCTGCGGTCGTCAAGAATGAAGCCGCAAGGGCCGATCACATCAACCGCCGCTCCCATACACACGGCCAAACGCATCATAGCTCCGGCGTTCTGCGGAATGTCGGGCTGGAATAACACTAAACGCATAGACAAGAACCATTATAATGTGGCATTCATGCCGCCGCCGTCGAACGAGACGCTCGACCAGGCGGAGCGGTTCAATTAACGAGCATATGATAAACTTCGCTCGCCATCATGGGTTTGATTTTCCTCTGATTCGACGCAGTTCTGTTTGCTTCCTTTTTTCATCACGGCAAATAAGGTTTTGTTTCGACAAGAGGCGGCCCTTTCCAGGACGTCAGTAGCGTTATGCGTCCTCCGTAGGGACGCTGAGGACACTGTGAATGAAATAATGGATAGGATGCAACGTCCTCTTTGGACAGATTGCAAAGTCCTGTCTATAGTTCCGCGCCATATCGTCAGCGTCGGGTTGGGCGCTGATAAATGTCAACGAGATGGAGAACTCATGTCGGAAACCACGCATCCGTCCGGTGCGGGCGCCTCCGGAGACACGGCTCGCGAAGAAGCCAGTCGGCGCGATTTTTTATACATTGCGACCGCAGCCGTCGGCGCAGCCGGCGCCGCTTCTGTCGCCTGGCCGTTCATCCACAGCATGAACCCGGCCGCCGACACCTTGGCGTTGGCGTCGATCGAAGTCGACCTGTCGCCGATCACCGTCGGTCAATCAATCACAGTCACTTGGCGCGGCAAGCCGGTGTTCATCCGTCGACGCACCGCCGAGGAAATCGCTCAAGCGCAAAAAGTCGATGTAAGCTCGCTTCGTGATCCCCAAGCCGACGCCACCCGCGCTCCCAAGCCGGAATGGTTGATTATGGTCGGCATCTGCACCCACTTGGGTTGCGTCCCCCTGGGACAAAATCCGGCGGATGTGAAAGGTGATTACAACGGCTGGTTCTGTCCATGTCACGGTTCGACCTATGACACCTCCGGTCGCATCCGCAAAGGCCCAGCGCCGAAAAACCTGGAGGTGCCAAAGTACGCGTTCCTATCCGATACAAAAGTAAAGATCGGCTAATCGATCCCCCACCAGGTTGGGAGTTGCGATAGATGCTTCATACGTCTAAGTTTAAAAATCCGGTGGTCAAGTGGATCGACAGTCGTTTGCCGATCGTGACCCTCATGCATCACGAATACGTCGAATATCCTGTGCCCAAAAACGTCAACTACCTTTGGGCCTTCGGCGCTATTGCGATGATCATGTTAATCACCATGATCCTCACGGGCATTCTGCTGGCCATGCAGTATGTTCCCAACACGCAATTGGCGTTCGACAGCGTTGAGCGCATCATGCGCGATGTCAACTACGGTTGGCTTTTGCGCTACATGCACGCGAACGGCGCATCTTTCTTCTTCATCGCCGTCTACATCCACTTCTTCCGGGGCCTTTATTACGGCTCCTATAAGTACCCGCGCGAAATCGTGTGGCTGCTCGGCATCTTCATCATCCTTGCAATGATGGCCACCGCCTTCATGGGATATGTGTTGCCGTGGGGCCAGATGAGCCTGTGGGGCGCCACCGTCATCACCAACCTCTTCTCCGCCTTCCCCATTGTCGGAGACCCGATCGTCACTTGGTTGTGGGGCGGTTTCTCGGTTGACAACCCCACCCTCAACCGTTTCTTCGCGTTGCACTATCTGTTGCCGTTCGTTTTGTTCGGCTTGGTTTTGCTCCACACCGCCGCTTTCCATGTCGTCGGCTCCAACAATCCTTTGGGCATCGAGGTGAAAGGACCGCAGGACAGCGTTCCCTTCCATCCCTACGCCACCGTCAAGGATTTGTTCGCCGTCACGGTCTTCTTGGCGATCTACGCGACATTCGTCTTCTTTGATCCCAACTACCTCGGCCATCCGGACAACTACATCCCGGCGAATCCCATGGTGACGCCGCCACACATCGTCCCGGAATGGTACTTCCTGCCGTTATACGCCATCTTGCGCGCCATCCCGGACAAGCTGGGCGGCGTTTGCGCGATGTTCGGCGCGGTCGTTGTGCTGTTGTTCCTCCCTTGGATCGACACCTCCAAAGTCCGCAGCGCCGTCTTCCGGCCAATCTATCGTCAGTTCTTCTGGATTCTGGTCGCCGACGTTATTCTTCTGGTCTTCTGCGGTGCCAACCTGCCCGACGGCTCTTGGGTGATCTTGGGACAAATCGGAACCGCCTACTACTTCTTCCACTTCTTGATTCTGTTGCCTTTGCTCGGGAAAATCGAGCCGGTTCCGACATTGCCCAACAGCATCAGCGAAGCCGTCTTGAGCAAGAAGAACAAGAAGGGCTCCAATCACGCTGGCGCCGCCGCTTAGTCGCCTTAGTCGCAAGGAGAAGGCATAATGCGTATGTTAAAAACCTTCCTTCTTTCCGCAGTCGTCGGATTGGGGTTGGCCTCTGGGGCGGCGCAGGCCAGTGAAGGGCACGGCGGCGCGCCGAAACTGCCCGATCACCAATTCCAGCATGACAGTGTGTTCGGACCGATTGATAAGGCCGCCGCTCAACGCGGGTTCGAGGTCTATAAACAGGTTTGCTCCAACTGTCACAGCTTGAGCCTGCTATCGATCCGCCATCTGGCCGGAATCGGCTATGATGAGGCCAAAATCAAAGAGATCGCGGCCTCTTACGTCGTGAAGGACGGCCCCAACGATCAGGGCGAAATGTTCGATCGCCCCGGCTTGCCGTCAGATCGTTTCCCCAAGCCGTTCCCGAACACCAAAGCCGCAGCAGCAGCCAACAATGGGGCGTTGCCGCCGGATTTGTCGTTGATTGCAAAAGCTCGCCACGACGGCGAACACTACATTTATGCTCTCTTGACGGGATTTAGCGACGCTCCGGCGGATTTCAAGCTTACCGACGGAATGTTCTACAATCCTTATTTCCCTGGTCATCAGATCAAGATGCCGCCGCCGTTGAGCGAAGGCGCCGTGACCTATGAAGACAAGACCAAGGCCACCGTTGAGCAAATGGCTCATGACGTATCGACCTTCCTGACCTACGCCGCAGAGCCGATGCTCGACGCGCGGCGCCAGTTGGGAATGAAAGTGCTCATGTTCTTCGTCGTGTTCGGCATTTTGATGTACGCCACCAAGCGTCATCTGTGGCGGAATGTTTCTCACTGATATTTCTACGCATCTCGTGACAAACGGACAGGGCGTCGTTCGCGACGCCCTGTTTTGTTATTGACGACGACTTTTGGCGTTCCAGAAAGCGCTTCTCTTAGGTTTGTGATGCCTGAATTTTCATCCGATCGTCCTCAGCAGCTTCGTCTTGTGGAAGCTTTGCT
>CAUYUA010000023.1:0-7714 GCA_963575675.1 Azospirillaceae bacterium | reverse complement strand
GCGAAATAGGCGGTGGGGCCATCCAAGGCGCTGTTGATTTTGTTGCCGGTGGCCAGATTATTCTGTGTTTTGGCCAGCTTGTCGGAAACGCCCTGCAACAGTAAAAGATTGGTCCGCATTGCGGAGGTCAGGGCAACATCATTGACGGCCATTGTTCTCACTCCATAGGGGGGTGTGCGTCTTTAACAGACCACCGGACAATTGAGGAAAAAAGTTACAACAAAGAGACAAACGAAGGAAAGCGTTCAGTTGGCGAACATAGGAGCAAAGCTCATGCCAGGAAAGACCGATTTTTCGTCTATTTTCGCTTTTTTAGTTTTTCGTGATATATCATAGGGTTAGTGACCTATTTTTGTTTTTGTGCTGTGATTGGCGAGGGTAATTTTTACCGTGTTCAGGGACAAAAACGCCTTGTTGTGGGATATGTATCGATTCGTTCTGAAATGATTGCCGAGGATATTTTGTCTCTAGGCATATAACGCGCGTTGTTGAAATGTCATGGATGTAATGAATGTTATAGCAATGAGCGGAAGGATTACTCATGATCTTCAATTCTTTTGAATAAGAATTAAACGGGTCCAGGGACTAAGTTCCTGGTCGTCTGGGATTATAAGGGGAGGGGGAGCGAAAACCCCTCTTGTTCGCGAAGCGATCTTCCTCTGGAATCGTTTTTTATGTAAGAGCCTGTTCGGAAAGAACATCTCTGTTTCCAGCGGCATCCGATGGATGACGGCTGGGCGGGTGGAATGGCTGGGGTATTGGAATTTCCGCATTTGAGTTTATATTCTATTCACGAGGGTGCCCAAGTTTGCCTGTAGGTTCGCCTCTCAGAGGTTATTGCGTGAATCGTCCAGAGGCAAATGGATCGTAACAATCGTTCCAACTCCTACGGTGCTCTCAATATCCAGATGCCCTTCATGAAGTCGCAGTAAATTATAACTAATGGGGAGTCCTAGACCAGTTCCGCCATAAGGGCGACTGATGGTCATATCGGCTTGTTGGAAAGGTTCCAGGACATGAGTCAATGCGGTTGGCTCGATTCCAATTCCAGTGTCGGCAATCTTGATCGTGAGGAATTTATCATCCGTGATGCCGGCCTCAAGAAGAACGCGCCCACCGGATGGTGTGAATTTAATGGCGTTGGAAAGGATATTCATAAAAATTTGTTGTAACGCCCAATGATCCGCATGGATGACCGGAAGCGTTTGAGGCGGCGACCAAATGAGGTCCAGCTCGGCTTTATGAGCGTCAACGATCGCCAAGCTGACGCAATTTCCAATCATCTCCAATAGATTGATGGGCTCTTTTTGCAGAAGATAGAGTCCGGCGTCGATTTTCGACATATCCAACAGATTATTAATCAACGCCAGAAGATGCAAGCCGCTGGCGTGAATGTCGTGAGCGTAATCGGTATAGCGTTCGGAACCAAGAGGCCCAAAGGCTTGAGCCGCCAGGATTTCGGAAAAACCGATCACTGCGTTGAGCGGAGTGCGTAATTCATGGCTCATGTTGGCTAGAAACTGGCTTTTTGCTTGGTTTGCGGCTTCGGCCATAAATTTGGCTTGTCGCAGGTAATCTTCAGTTTGCCGCATTGCGGTTTCATCGGCCAGAGTGCCGGTGACGCGATATGCGATTCCGTCCGCAGAACGAGAAATTTGGCCTCGCGCGTGGACATAACGCAGAGCGCCGTTGCGGGTGAGGCAACGGAAAGCGATCTCCATATCGTTGGCGGCGCCGGAGATGCTGTTTTCGAAGACGTTGCGCACGGTGGAGAAATCTTCGGGCAGGATGACGCGATTCCAGCTTTCCCAAGAGGGCGGCAGTTCGTTTTCGACATATCCCAACATCTGAAACCAGCCGGGCGAGAAATAAATCGTTCCGGTTTCCAAGTCCCAATCCCATATGCCGTCTCGTGCGCCCTGAATCGCCAGAGCATAGCGTCGTTCGCTTTCCAATAAGGCTTGTTCTGCGCGCTTTCGGCTGGTGACGTCACGAATCAGCATCAATGTTGAGGGTTGAGGTCCAAAGTCGTCGGGCAGAGGCGCGACCAACGTCTCAAACCACACGGCGCCCGCAGGCACGTCGAGCGCATACTCCATGGATTGGCGCTGCTTGGTCGTCAAAGACTGCATGATTAACGCCAACAGCTCGGCGCCGATCGGCCACGGCATAAAATCTTGTATATGGGCGCCGATCATTTCGGTCTCTGGGACCACCAACAGAGCGTCTTCTTTCCGCAGAATTTCTTGGCAACGTCCCTGATGGTCAATGATGAACGCCATATCGGGCAGCACGGCGATCAGCGTTCCGAGTCGCGCCGCCATGTTGCGCAACGCTTGTTTGGCGTAAAGACGATCGGTGCAGTCGGTGAGAAGCCATATGGTTTCTTCTGCGACGCCATAGGCCGTGCGTTCGATCATGCGCGTTCGGCCGTCTTTGCGGCGCACTGAAATCATTCTTGGTCGAGGAAAAGCGTCGGCGTGGTCGGAGAGGTAGTCTTGGTGGGCTTTTTCGGCCTCGGCGCCGTGTAGGGCGAGAAACCAAGCGTTCAATGTCGGCAACTCTTCGCGAGCGTAGCCGGTGATTTGTTCGGCGGCGCGATTGAGCCGCAAAACATCTCCGGAAACATGAACGGCGCCTGCCGGAAGATGTTCGACCATTCGCCGCAATCGTTCTTCGCTTTGGCGCAATGTTTCTTCGGCGCGTTTGCGTTCGGTGATGTCTCTGCCTTCCGGGATCAGCGTCACGACGTGTCCATGTTCGTCGTGGACCGGCTTCAACGAGAAATCTATGATTGCGACGCCGTTGACGCCCACGGCGTTTAATTCTTTCCGGACGAAGGCGCCGGCGGCGGCGCGGCGCGTCAAGTCTTGGAGGTGGTCGCGAAACGCCTCGTCAAGGGCGTCGGCGCGACGCGGCCACCACGGAGCGTCCCATAAAAAACGTCCGACGGCGTCCTCAGGAGCAATTCCGGCGAAGACGCACAAGGTTTGGTTGATTTCCAATAAAACGCCTTCGGGCGACAGAAGGCCGGTGAATTGAAGAGAACTATTAAAAATAGCGCGGAATTTCTGTTCATTTTGACGTAGAAGTTTGGCGATTTCTTGCACGTGGCGCGTGTGTCGGTTCAAGAGCGCCACCAAAAAGAGAATAACGCAAAGGACGGCGCTGAAGGTGAAAAGGCGAATAATGGCGAAACTGCGCCACTGCTCAAGGTAATCGCAATCGGCGACGGCGACGATCAAATGAACCGGCAGGAACGACAGCCGACGAAACCCGACAGAGCGGGAGAAATTTTCTTTTTGAGTTTTGATCCGCAACAGGCCTTGGCGTTTGCCCTGAGCGATTTCGGCTGAAACAATAGCGCAGATTTCCTGAAGCGTGGCGGCGCGATCAAGTTTTAAAGACGAAAAATTTTCCGCCAATAAGACGCCGTCGTCTCTCCATAGAGAAACCAGACCAGAGGTTCCGATTTGAATGTCGTGATAAAGAGCTTCAAAGACTTCGACTTGAACAAGCGCCAGAACAACTCCCGCAAATTGTCCGTCCGGGTGGTTCAGGCGTCGAGAAAGGACAAGGATCGGCTTTTGATTGACGCGGCTGACATATGGCCCTGAAATCACCAGTCCGGCGTCTGGCTGATTGTGGTGGGTTTGAAAATAATCGCGATCATCGATGTGGATGAAAGAGCCGTTTTCCGGAGTGGAAGTGAGGAGGCGTCCATGTTCGTCGGCGATGGCTACGGATTGAAGCTCTTTGAACGCTTCCACTTGACGCCGCAACACCATTGCAAGCATCGGGGCGTTGGTTTCCAAGTTGATGGCGGCTGAGTGCGCGTTCAGGTTTTGTATGGTGGTTTGCAGCGCTAAATCCGCAAGACGGAACAGTCGTTCGGCGTGGTCGCTTAAAGAACGTCCAAGATTCGTCGTATGTGTTTCAATTTCTTCCAGTTCGTTTTGATAATGCAGCCAAGTGTCGATTCCGGCGAGAAACCCCATGCCGGCGACCACAATTGCGGCGATGACCAGAAGCTCACGCCGTAGGCGAACGAACACGGCGTCGCCGGAAAATTTCATTCGATCCCCCAATCAGAGCGTTTCAGTCTGACTTTCTATTTTACAGTTTTTTATATACTCTGTTTGATCGAAGCTCTAAGAAAGCTTTCGGCGTTTTTTCTTCTGTGTATTTATGGCGCTATAGCGGTGATGATTTTTTGTGTGACGTCGGCATTCAGATTATATTCTTTAAAGTAATGCTTTCTTTCTGGTCGGGCTTGGCCGGTCTAGAGAAGCGTCTTTGTATTTTTTTGTATTTCTGTTTTTTGTTTCAGAATAAATTGGACTATCATTTGTTTGACAACTTTTTATTTTCGCTTTGCAGAAAGCAGCGCTTGGCGGCGATGAATCCGGGAGAGCGCATCAGGAATTTAACCTGTTTTCTCTCTGATCGAAATACAATACATCATCCACAAACACATCGCGCAAGAGCCCTACATGCATAGCTCGACAGCCTTAAGTTGAGGCATGCCTAAGGTCTTGAAAGACTTTGCCGACGAGAACTTTGATTTGATTTCGCTATAAGGTTGATCGATTCTTCATGGGCGCCATGGTTTGGAGCTTGCGATATATTGAGGAGAAGGGAATTTTTTGTCGATTGACGATTCTTAATTTGATGATATTGCCTCATGACGCCATTGTACCGTTTACATTGGAAAAACTATTCAAAAAAAGAAGCAAATTTTCGAGAAAATTCGTATTTTTTTGCCGAATATCGGTGGCTGGACATACGCAAATATAATAAATTATTTTAGAGGGGCGTTTTTACGTTTCTGAATAAAAATTTAGGACAATGGCGCTCAACGATTGGCATATGCTCTTCAAAACCTGCATAAGTTTTAAAGATCAAAGGTTGTGTTTCGCCGCCGAGGTTTTGTGGCTGAGTTTCATCTGATTTTTAGTCAGAATGCACGACGCCCCGGCCGTCTCTATACGTTCGCGCCGGAGCACAAAACACGAGCCGTCACATCAGAAAAGGCGATCAAAGGATATGGAAAAGCTCGCGCACAATCCTTTGTTTGGAATTATGTTGTTCAACGTGTTGTCGGCGTGGCCTTTCGCGCGAATCTTACGGCGAGCCGGTTTTCGCCCTTGGTATGCGTTGTTGGTGTTTATTCCGGCAATCGGCCTTTTGTTGGTGTTGGCGATTCTGGGACATCGTCCATGGCCGAACCTGCCGCCGCGTCCGCCGCGCAAACAACGTAAAACACGCCGCGCGTAATTTCGCGTAAGTTTCTGAGCGCGGAGTTCGATTCGGGGTGGGCGCCGGGTTGAGGCGGCCGAAAACTTGCACAATAGAAGCGGCGCGCGGGGGCTCCAGAGAAAGCGCGTAAAAAGATTCTTTCCAAAAAAGCCGAAAAGTCTCAAGACGTGATGGATTCCTTGGCTTGCGGCGAAAACGCCGATGCAACGAAGGGCAATGATACTGTCTGATCTTGACTTGTCGAGGGCAGACGCTATGACTGGGCCCGATTTCCATCGGTTCTACGAACGAATGAGGGGAATGGCATGAGTCGGGCGTTGGTGTTTCCGGGACAAGGAAGTCAAGCCGTCGGAATGGGGCGTGAGTTGGCGGAGGCGTTCGCCATTGCGCGACAAACCTTCGAGGAAGTTGACGACGCTCGCGGACAAGCTCGCTCCCGCTTGATGTTCGAAGGGCCGGAAAACGAACTGATTCTGACCGAGAACGCTCAGCCCGCGTTGATGGCGGTCAGCATGGCGGTGATGCGCGTTCTGACGCAACAGGGCGGGATCGATCTGAAAAAGACCGCCTCCATGGTCGCGGGACACTCGTTGGGTGAGTATTCCGCCTTATGCGCCGCCGGAACCTTCTCTCTGGCCGACGCCGCCCGTTTGTTGAAACGACGCGGTCAAGCCATGCAACGCGCCGTGCCTGTTGGTCAAGGCGCCATGGCCGCTTTGCTCGGAGCCGAACTGCCCGTCGCTCAAGACATTGCCGAAGCCGCCGCTCATGGAGAAATCTGCACCGTCGCCAACGATAACGCGCCGGGACAAGTTGTGCTCAGCGGCAATGTGGACGCCGTCGGGCGCGCGATTAAAATCGCTGCGGAGCGTGGATATAAACGCGCCGTCAAATTGCCGGTCAGCGCGCCTTTCCATTGCCCCTTGATGGCGCCCGCCGCCGAGGCCATGGCGGAAGCGTTGGCTCAGGTTGCGATGAACGCTCCTGTGGTTCCTTTGGTCGCCAACGTCACGGCGGCGACCGTGACCAACGCCGACATCATTCGCGAGTTGCTGATTGAGCAGGTCACGGATATGGTGCGGTGGCGCGAAAGCGTTCTTTTTATGCGGGGGCAAGGCGTGGAGACTCTGATCGAGATCGGCGCCGGAAAAGTCCTCGGCGGATTGACCAAACGCATTGATCGTGATCTGGTCGCGCTGTCTGTGCAGACTCCGGCTGAAATCGAGGAGTTGTTAAAGAAAATCGGCTGATTTCGCCAACGCCGAGGCTTCACCGTTTGACGAACCGTCGTTTGCGCGCCCGATTCGCCCCCACCATGATTTTAGACATGGCTTTATGAAAGGAACTGTAAGGAATGTTTGACCTCGGTGGAAAGTGCGCATTGGTGACCGGAGCTTCTGGTGGAATCGGCGGCGCCATCGCCACAGTCCTGCATCAACGCGGCGCGACCGTTGCTCTCTCCGGAACTCGCGTGGATGCGTTGGAAAAACTCGCCGAGAAACTGGGAAATGACCGCGTGGTCGTCGAGCCCGCCGATCTGGGCAACGCCGCTTCGGTTGAAGCTTTGGCCAAGAATGCGGAAAAAGCGCTCGGGCGAATCGATATCCTCGTCAACAACGCCGGCCTTACGCGCGATGGCCTCTCCATGCGCATGAAGGATGAAGATTGGCAGACCGTGATTGAAGTCAATCTGACATCCGGCTTTCGTTTGTCTCGCGCCGTGCTGCGCGGCATGATGAAGCGGCGTTGGGGGCGAATCATCGGCATCACTTCGATCGTCGGCGTGACGGGAAACGCCGGGCAAGCCAATTATGCGGCGTCAAAGGCCGGAATGATCGGCATGTCCAAAGCGTTGGCGGCGGAAGTCGCCGCGCGCGGGATTACCGTAAACTGCGTCGCGCCCGGTTTCATCGCCACCCCCATGACCGACGCCTTGAACGAAGAACAGCGGACTCGGCTTCTCGGCGGGATACCGACCGGACGCTTAGGGTCGGTTGACGACATCGCCGCTGCGGTGACATACCTCGCCTCCGAGGAAGCGTCCTACGTCACCGGACAGACCTTGCACGTCAACGGCGGAATGGCGATGATCTGACCGAAGCAAAGCGATGTTGCGCCGGAGCAAGAATCGCTCGGAATAAGGGGGCGGTCAGATTTCGGTGTTTCTTTTGTTGTGCGTTTTCTTTGCGCCGATCGTTTTCTTCCGGAAATTTCGGATGTGAACGAATCAATGGTGGGCGCAGGTCAGATGGAACTGGTCAACCGCTAAAAACTGTGTTATCTGGCAGAGCTTTCGCGACCGCAAAGGAACTGTCGGACGCATTACGTCCTGCTATGCCGGGCGTCTCGCTATGCCAGCTATGTCGAGTCGAACACATCGAGAAGGTTCATGAAATGAGTGACATTGCCGAGCGCGTTAAGAAAATCGTCGTCGATCACCTGGGCGTCGAGGAAG
>CAUYUA010000022.1:0-69008 GCA_963575675.1 Azospirillaceae bacterium | reverse complement strand
CGGCGATGACGCCTTGTCGAAGAATTCTCCTCTCTTTGGCCATCGGCGGTTTGGGAGGATGTTTGTTCGCCTGGCTCCACTGGCCCTTGGCGTGGATGCTGGGGGCCATGACGTCGACAACGGCTTGTAGTCTGGCGGGAGCGCGGTTGATCGTGCCCAAATCAACGCGCAGCGTCATGATGATGGTTCTCGGAGTGGCCTTGGGCGGCTCGTTCTCGCCCGCGCTTCAGGACCGGGTCGGAACTCTGGGCGGCGTGGCGGTCTATACGATCGTCGCGGCGGGACTCGGAGGATGCTTCTTACGGCGCGTGATCGGCTACGACTCGGTGACGGCGTTCTTCGCCGCGACGCCGGGTGGGCTCAGCGAAATGACCATAATCGGCGGCGCCATGGGCGGGAACGAGCGTTTGATCTCGATGAGCCACGCTCTGCGTTTGATGATGGTGGTGTTCGCGACGCCGCTGTGGGTGCAGCTCACGGTGGGGGCGGCGGGGGTGGGGCTCGGAGCGGCGCGCGGCTTCCCAAGTTGGCAAGCGGTGTGGACGACGGGCGATCTGACGCCGCTCGATGGAGCGTGGCTGGCGGGGTGTCTGATCGGCGGGCCTGTGGCGACGCTGTTGAAGGTTCCGGCGTCGTCGTTGCTGGGGCCGATGGCTCTGTCCATCGTCGTTCACGCTCTGGAGCTGACCACGCATAGTCCGCCTTTGTTGTTGGTGATGATGGCGCAGGTGGGAGTCGGCGCGGCGATCGGGTGCCGCTTTTCGGGGCTTGAGCGTCGATCCGTGTTGCTGTCGGTGGGGCCGGCCATAGGGTTGACCGCGCTCATGTTGATCGCTGTTGTGGCGATGGCTGCGGGATTAAGCCGTTGGACCGGGATTTCCGAGCCTTTGTTGGTTTTGGCGTTGGCGCCCGGGGGATTGGCGGAGATGTCGATGGCGGCGTGGGCGCTGGGAGAAGACCCTGCATTTGTAACGGCGCATCATTTGGCGCGAATCGTGTTCGTCATTGTCGGAGCGCCGACCTTTTTTGCGTTGAGGCGGCGGTTCTCTCAGAGCCGCGCGGCCGCTTTTTCGGGGGGCTTTCCGCCCTTCGAAAAAGCCGTCTCGGGGAAAACGCGCAGAAAGAGGAAAAGATGATAAAAAACTGTCACAACTGTGCTTGACGGGACGATAAGGTGCAGCTAGTATCCGCGCCGTCTTGAATAAGGGGGCTGGCGGCAACAGACGGAGCCCAAACCTGTTCTGGTCGGTGCGACGAAAGATCATAGCCGGACGTGAAAACGACATTCGGCGCTGAAGGCTCATCCCCGCACGAGGCGAAGAATTGACGCTTCGTCGGCGGGCTTTTGCATCGGTTCGCATATGAACAGAGGTTTGGTGACGAATGAAAAGCGCTGCACTCGTAAGAAGCCGAAAGATCGGCTTCGGGATCAGAGACAAAAGACGTAAATAGGTCGCGTGAGGAAGAAGGGCTTTCGATGCCGACGATCAATCAATTGATCCGCAAGCCGCGGGCGCCGCTCGCGGCCCGCAACAAGGTACCGGCGCTGGAGGAGTGCCCGCAAAAGCGGGGCGTTTGTACGCGCGTCTACACGACCACGCCGAAGAAGCCTAACTCGGCCTTGCGTAAAGTGGCGCGCGTGCGCCTGACCAATGGCTACGAAGTGACGAGTTATATTCCCGGCGAGGGGCATAACCTTCAGGAGCACTCGGTGGTGATGATCCGAGGCGGGCGCGTTAAGGACTTGCCGGGTGTGCGTTACCATATTATTCGCGGCTCGCTAGACACTCAGGGTGTCAAAGACCGTCGTCAGCGGCGTTCGAAATACGGCGCCAAGCGGCCGAAGTAAGCCGAAGAGGGCGGGCCGCATAGGCCCTTCCTCCGACGGAAGATCGAGTCACCAGGGGTTAAGGAGTAGATGCGATGTCGCGTCGTCGCCGCGCAGAAAAGCGCGAAGTGCTGACCGACGCCAAATACGGCGATCGAGTCATTACCAAGTTTATGAATTGTTTGATGCTCGACGGCAAGAAATCGGTGGCGGAACGGATCGTCTATGGCGCTCTGACCCGCATCGAAGGTAAGGCTAAGAGCGATCCCGTCCAGGTGTTTCATGACGCCCTGTCGAATGTTCGCCCGCACTTGGAAGTGCGCTCGCGGCGAGTCGGCGGCGCCACCTATCAGGTTCCAGTGGAAGTTCGTGCGGATCGCGCTCAGGCGTTGGCCATTCGTTGGCTGATCAACAGCGCGCGCTCGCGTTCGGAAAACACAATGATGGAGCGGCTGTCGGCAGAATTGCTCGACGCCGCAAATCAGCGTGGCTCCGCCGTGAAAAAGCGCGAAGACACACATCGCATGGCGGAGGCCAACAAGGCCTTCTCGCATTATCGCTGGTAACAGCCTTTCGGCGTCCCGGATAAAACCATGGCACGGACTACCCCTCTCCATTGTTACCGCAATATCGGCATCATGGCCCACATTGACGCCGGTAAAACAACGACGACCGAGCGTATCCTCTACTATACCGGCAAGTCGTACAAGATCGGCGAAGTGCATGATGGCACCGCGGTCATGGACTGGATGGAGCAGGAGCAGGAGCGCGGAATCACCATCACGTCGGCAGCCACAACGTGCTTCTGGCGTGATCACCGCATTAACATCATCGATACGCCTGGTCACGTCGACTTCACGATTGAAGTCGAGCGTTCACTGCGGGTGCTCGATGGCGCGGTGACTGTGTTCGACAGCGTGGCGGGCGTTGAGCCTCAATCTGAAACCGTGTGGCGTCAGGCCGATAAATACGGCGTGCCGCGCATGTGTTTCGTCAATAAGATGGATCGCATCGGAGCGAATTTTTATCGTTGCGTCGACATGATGGTCGATCGTCTCGGAACGATACCTCTGGTGCTGCAACTGCCGATCGGGTCTGAATCCGAATTCGTCGGACTGGTCGATTTGGTGAAAATGAAGGCCGTCGTCTGGAAAGACGAAAGTCTGGGCGCTGAGTTCTACGAGACCGATATTCCAGCCAACATGCAGGAAATGGCTGACGAGTATCGTCACAAAATGGTCGAGCTGGCGGTTGAACAAGACGACGTCGCGCTTGAGGCCTATCTCGGCGGCGAAGAGCCCTCGGTTGAGGTCTTAAAAGCGTGCATCCGCAAGGGCACGGTCGGAATCAAGTTCGTGCCGGTGCTGTGTGGGTCGGCGTTTAAGAATAAAGGCGTGCAGCCGATGCTTGACGCTGTGGTGGATTTCCTCCCGGCGCCGACAGACATCGAAAACGTCAGAGGCGTGAAGCTCGACGGCGAGACGCCGGACGAGCGTCCATCCGAAGACAGTGCGCCGTTCTCCGGTTTGGCGTTCAAGATCATGACCGACCCGTTTGTCGGTTCTTTGACCTTCGTGCGCATCTATTCCGGCACATTGAACGCGGGCTCTTACGTCCTGAATTCCGTTAAGGACGTGCGTGAACGGGTAGGGCGCATGCTGTTGATGCATGCCAACAGCCGAGAAGAAATTAAAGAAGCCAATGCTGGCGACATCGTTGCGTTGACGGCCTTAAAGAGCACCACAACTGGTGATACTTTGTGCGATCCGACCAAGGCGATTATCTTGGAGCGCATGGAGTTCCCGGAGCCTGTGATCGAAGTCGCCGTAGAGCCGAAGTCAAAGGCGGACCAGGAGCGTATGTCGACTGCGTTGCAGCGGCTGGCGCAAGAAGATCCTTCATTCCGAGTTACCGTCAACCATGAAAGCGGGCAGACGGTGATCGCCGGAATGGGCGAGCTGCATTTGGAGATCTTGGTTGACCGCATGAAGCGGGAATTCAAGGTCGAGGCCAATGTGGGCGCGCCGCAAGTGGCGTATCGAGAGACGATCACCAAACGGTCGGAAATCGACTACACGCACAAGAAGCAGACAGGTGGTTCGGGGCAGTTTGCGCGAATCAAGCTGGTGTTCGAGCCGCAAGAGCGCGGGTTCGGCTTCTTGTTCGAAAACAAGGTGGTTGGCGGCTCTGTTCCGAAGGAATATGTGCCGGGCGTGCAGAAAGGTTTGGAATCGTCAAAGGACACAGGCGTTATTGCAGGTTTCCCGGTTATCGATTTCAAAGTTCAGTTGGTTGACGGCGCTTATCACGACGTGGACTCTTCCGCGCTGGCCTTCGAAATTGCGGCGCGCGCTGCTTTCAAGGAAGGTTTGGCAAAGGCTGGCCCCAGTCTGCTGGAGCCGATCATGTCGGTCGAGGTCGTGACCCCGGAAGACTACATGGGCGATGTTATCGGTGACTTGAACAGCCGTCGCGGCCAAATCACCGGAATGGATCAACGCGGCAATGCGCGCGTTATTTCGGCAATGACGCCTCTGGCGATGATGTTTGGGTATGTCAACACATTGCGTTCGATGAGCCAAGGTCGCGCGCAATACACAATGCAGTTCCACCATTACGAGCCGGTGCCGCACGCGATTGCCGAGGAAGTTCGAGCAAAGTTATCGTAAGGCGATAGGGCTGGAAAACAATTGACGGATGGAGATTTGAGCAATGGCCAAGGCAAAATTTGAGCGGAACAAACCGCATTGCAACGTCGGAACGATTGGGCACGTCGACCACGGCAAGACTTCTTTGACGGCCGCGATTACCAAGGTTTTGGCGGAAACCGGCGGCGCGACCTATACGGCTTACGATCAAATTGATAAGGCCCCGGAAGAAAAAGCGCGCGGCATCACCATTTCGACGGCTCACGTCGAATATCAGACCGCAAATCGCCACTATGCGCATGTGGATTGCCCCGGCCACGCCGATTATGTGAAGAACATGATCACCGGCGCGGCGCAGATGGATGGCGCGATCTTGGTGGTTTCCGCCGCCGACGGTCCAATGCCTCAGACTCGCGAGCATATTCTCTTGGCGCGTCAGGTCGGCGTTCCTGCAATCGTTGTGTTCATGAATAAAGTGGACATGGTCGATGATCCGGAACTGTTGGAGCTGGTTGAGTTGGAAGTGCGCGAGCTTCTGACGTCTTATCAGTTCCCCGGCGACGACATTCCGATCATCAAAGGGTCGGCGTTGTGTGCGTTGGAAGACCGCAACCCGGAGATGGGGCGCGAGGCGATTTTGGCTTTGATGCGGGAAGTCGATAAGTATATTCCGCAGCCGGAGCGGCCAAAGGATCGCCCATTCCTGATGCCGATCGAAGACGTGTTCTCGATCTCGGGTCGCGGAACTGTGGTGACGGGCCGCGTCGAGCGTGGTATCGTTAAGGTCGGTGAAGAAGTTGAAATCATCGGTTTGAAGTCGACCGTGAAAACCACGGTGACCGGCGTTGAAATGTTCCGTAAGTTGCTCGATCAGGGTGAAGCGGGCGATAACGTGGGTTGCTTGTTGCGCGGCACGAAGCGTGAAGACGTCGAGCGTGGTCAAGTGTTGGCGAAGCCGGGTTCAATCACTCCGCACACTAAGTTCATGGCCGAAGCGTATATTTTGACCAAGGAAGAAGGCGGTCGTCACACTCCGTTCTTCACGAATTATCGTCCGCAGTTCTACTTCCGCACCACCGATGTCACGGGCCAAGTCATTCTGCCGGAAGGCACGGAAATGGTGATGCCTGGAGACAACGTGACCATGACGGTTGAGTTGATTGCGCCGATTGCTATGGACGAAGGATTGCGCTTCGCTATTCGCGAGGGTGGTCGGACGGTTGGCGCTGGCGTGGTTGCAAAGATTATTGCCTAAATAAAACATCTGAATCGATCGCGTGGGAGTCTTTCCACGTTGCCGGAATAAAAAAGGCAATTGGGGAAAGGCTCTCGGATCGCGCCGAGAAGAAAAGGATGCCGGACTCAGTACGGGTGCGGACGCGGGCGGGCCGGGTGGCCGGCGGCATGCGAAACTAAAGCGTGACATCGCTCTTGAGCCGGTGCGACCGATTCGTCGAGGCGCGGCCGGGAGGGCGTTGTTTCGGTTCAAAAGAGACGAGACGGGATTCCGGTCGATAAAGGCCGGGCGAACAGTGGGTTTATACGTATGGAAAGCCAGAACATCCGCATCCGCCTCAAGGCGTTCGATCACCGCGTGCTCGATCAATCGACCAGCGAGATCGTCAATACGGCCAAGCGGACCGGGGCACGGGTGCGGGGGCCGATCCCGCTGCCGACCCTGATCGAAAAATTTACGGTCAATCGGAGTCCGCATATTGATAAGAAGTCGCGAGAGCAATTCGAGATACGCACGCATAAGCGTCTGCTCGATATCGTCGATCCGACGCCGCAGACAGTCGATGCTTTGATGAAGCTGGATTTAGCGGCTGGCGTCGACGTCGAAATCAAGTTATAAGGCCGTGCGAGCCGTAAGGGGTATAGGACCATGCGATCCGGTTTGATCGCACAGAAAGTCGGCATGACCCGCGTTTTTACAGACGAGGGTGAACATGT
Organism: Azospirillaceae bacterium; assembly: GCA_963575675.1. GTDB lineage: Bacteria > Pseudomonadota > Alphaproteobacteria > Azospirillales > Azospirillaceae > CAUYUA01. The sequence goes on along the minus strand of CAUYUA010000022.1, from coordinate 62,579 downwards.
GCCGGTGACTGTGCTGAAAGTAGACAACTGCCAGGTCGTGGCCGTGCGCACCAGCGAGACCGACGGCTATACGGCGGTTCAGCTCGGCGTCGGCGCCGCCAAAGTAAAGAATGTTACCAAAGCAATGCGTGGCCACTTCGCAAAAGCGAAAGTGGAGCCGAAGCGGCGTTTGGTGGAGTTCCGCGTGCCTCAGGAGGCGTTGCTTCCAGTTGGCGCGGAGTTGTCGGTGGCGCATTTTGTCTCGGGACAATTTGTAGACGTCACAGGGACATCGATCGGCAAAGGCTTTGCCGGCGCGATGAAACGGTGGAATTTTGGTGGCTTGCGGGCTTCGCACGGCGTGTCGATTTCGCACCGCAGCCATGGTTCGACGGGTAATCGTCAAGATCCCGGAAAAACCTTTAAAAACAAAAAGATGGCTGGCCATCTCGGTGACGAGCGCGTAACCGTCTTAAATCTGAAGGTGGTGTCGGTGGATGAAGGCCGAGGCCTGATTCTGGTTCGCGGCGCTGTTCCTGGAAGTGAAGGCGGCTATGTCTTGGTTCGTGACGCCGTGAAGCGCGTTGCTCCTGCGGGTCTGCCGTTTCCAGGCGCGGTGAGAAGCGTGACGGCTGAGGCTTCGACAGAAGGAGCAGCGTCATGAAGGCGGTCGTTCGCACGCTTGACAACCAAGAGGCCGGTGAAATCGAACTGGACGACGCCGTCTTCGGCGTGGAAGTTCGGGATGATTTGTTGGCGCGGGTGGTTCGTTGGCAGCTTGCCAAGCGGCGCTCGGGGTGCCATAAGACAAAGCAAATCGGCGATATTAGCGGCACGACGAAGAAGCCCTATCGGCAAAAAGGCACCGGTCGGGCGCGTCAGGGCTCGTTGCGTTCTCCGCAGTTTCGTGGTGGCGCTGTGATTTTCGGGCCGGTGGTCCGCAGTCACGAGCACTCGCTGAATAAGAAAGTTCGTAAGGCTGCGTTGCGCTGCGCTCTGGCGTCCAAGCAAGCCGAAGGCAAACTGATCGTAATCGATTCGGTTCAGGTCGAATCGCATAAAACCAAGGCTCTTGCGGAAAAGCTGAAAAGCTTTTGCATCGAGTCGGCTTTGGTGATTGACGGCGCTCAAGTGAACGAAAACTTCATGCGTGCGGCGGGCAATCTGCCGTTGATCGATGTGCTGCCGGAGCAAGGGGCGAATGTGTATGACATTTTGCGCCGGGATACGTTGATCTTGACCCGGAATGCGGTCGAGCAATTGGAGGCCCGCCTGAAATGAGTCGTGCGTTAAAAAGCGTGAAGGATGTCTCGCTCACTCGGGAGCAGATGTACGACCTTATCTTGAGTCCGGTGATTACCGAAAAATCGACTCAAGTTTCCGATCATTCTCAGGTAATCTTTCGGGTGCCCTTAGAGGCAAGCAAACCTGAGATTAAAGTGGCTGTCGAGGCTCTGTTTAAGGTAAAAGTGACAGCCGTCAACACCATCGTGCAGAAGGGCAAAACCAAACGGTTCAGAGGACAACTCGGTCGCCGTTCGGATGTCAAGAAAGCGGTGGTCACTTTGGCGGAAGGCCATCGGATCGACGTGACCACAGGCGTTTAAGGAAGGGAGGGCGAATATGCCGTTAAGGCAATTTAATCCAGTGACGCCGTCCCTGCGCCAATTGGTGCAGGTCGATCGGTCGGAGCTGTGGCGAGGAAAGCCGGTTAAATCGCTGACGGTCGGTCTGACCGGTTCGGGCGGTCGCAATAACACCGGGCGAATCACCGCACGGCGGATGGGTGGCGGTCACAAGAGACGTTACCGTTTGGTTGATTTCAAACGACGTCGCTTTGACCAAGCCGCCACTGTTGAGCGGTTGGAGTATGATCCGAATCGCACGGGCTTCATCGCATTGATTCGCTATGAAGACGGTGCGTTATCGTATATCCTGGCGCCGCAGCGTTTGAAGGTTGGCGACCAGGTCGTGTCGGGCGAGCGCGTGGACGTTAAGCCAGGCAACGCTATGCCGTTGAAGAACATTCCCGTCGGCACCATTGTCCACAATGTGGAAATGAAGCCGGGTCGGGGTGGTCAGCTGGCCCGCGCTGCGGGAACTTATGTTCAAATTGTCGGCCGCGACGCAGGGTATGCTCAGTTAAAACTGAGTTCCGGCGAGCTGCGGTTGGTGCGGGGCGAGTGTTTGGCGACGATCGGCGCGGTCTCCAATCCCGACCAGGCCAACGTGAATATCGGCAAAGCGGGACGCAATCGGTGGTTAGGGCGACGCCCATCCGTCCGTGGCGTCGCGATGAACCCCATTGATCACCCGCACGGCGGCGGCGAAGGTCGTAGCTCGGGCGGACGTCACCCAGTGACGCCGTGGGGCAAGCCGACTAAGGGTAAGAAGACACGCAACAACAAGAAGACGGATCGGCTTATTCTACGCCGCCGTCACCAGAAGTAAGGAGGCCGGAGCTTGGCGCGTTCGGTTTGGAAGGGGCCGTTCGTGGACGGCTATCTGCTGAAGAAGGCGGATAAGGCGCGGGGATCAGGACGTAACGAGATCATCAAGATTTGGTCTCGACGTTCGACCATTTTACCGCAGTTCGTCGGTTTGACGTTCGGCGTCTATAATGGTCAGAAGTACCTGCCGGTGCTGGTCACGGAAAATATGATTGGCCATAAGTTCGGCGAGTTTGCACCGACCCGTACCTTTTACGGACACGCCGCCGACAAGAAGGCGAAGAGGAAATAGTCATGGGCAAGCCAGCGGCGGAACGACGCCTCAGTGACGACGAGGCGATGGCCTTTGCGAAAATGATACGAAGCAGCCCGCGCAAGCTGAATCTCGTGGCGCAATTAATTCGCGGCAAGAAAGCCTCTCAAGCTATGGCGGAGTTGGTCTTTTCGCCGCGTCGGGTTGCGGGTGAGGTTCGCAAGGTGTTGCAGGCGGCAATCGCCAATGCCGAGAACAACCATCAGCTCGATGTCGATCGACTCTATGTCGCGGAAGCGACGGTTGGCCGCGCTTTGGTCATGAAGCGGTTCCACGCCCGCGCCCGTGGGCGTGGTGCGCGGATCGAAAAGCCGTTCAGCAATCTCACTGTCATCGTGCGAGAGCGCGCCCCCGAAGCCGAACAAGAGGCCGCGTAAGATGGGTCAGAAAGTCAATCCGATCGGGCTTCGTCTCGGCATCAACCGGACTTGGGACAGCCGCTGGTTTGCGTATCGTGATTACGCCACGCTGTTGCACCAAGACCTTCGGTTGCGAGGCTATTTGTTGAATCGCCTACAGGCGGCGGGATGTTCGCGTGTGGTGATCGAGCGGCCTGCGAAAAAGGCCCGCGTGACTATTCAGACCGCTCGACCGGGTGTTGTGATCGGCAAAAAAGGCGCCGATATCGAGAAGCTGCGCACCGAACTCGCAAAAATGACCGGTGGCGAAGTTCACTTGAACATCGTCGAAATTCGGAAGCCGGAAATTGATGCGCGTTTGATTGCCGAGAACATTGCCAACCAGTTGGAGCGTCGTGTGGCGTTCCGTCGCGCCATGAAACGCGCGGTGCAGTCGGCGATGCGGTTGGGTGCGTTGGGTATTCGTATTAATTGTGGCGGACGTTTGGGTGGCGCTGAAATCGCCCGGATGGAGTGGTATCGTGAAGGGCGTGTGCCGTTGCATACGCTCCGCGCTGATATTGACTACGGTGTGGCGACAGCAAAGACCACCTATGGCACCTGCGGTGTGAAGGTGTGGGTTTTTAAGGGCGAGATCATGGCGCATGATCCAATGGCCCAAGAGCGGCGCGTGACAGAAAGCCAAGGACCGAGCCCGAGCGGTCGCGGTGATCGTCATGAGCGCGGTGATCGTCACGATCGTGGTGATCGTGGTGATCGCGGCGAAGGCGGTAATTCCGGCAGAGGCAAGGATCATGCTTAGTCCGAAGCGAACGAAATTTCGAAAGGCGCATAAAGGGCGAATTCATGGGGCCGCCAAGGGAGGGTTCCAGCTGAATTTCGGGTCGTTCGGCCTGAAAGCAGTGGAGCCGGCGCGGATTACAGCACGGCAAATCGAAGCAGCGCGACGCGCCATCACGCGTCATATTCGCCGCCAGGGCCGTGTGTGGATTCGGGTGTTTCCGGACGTTCCTGTGTCGACCAAGCCAGCCGAAGTCCGCATGGGTTCAGGAAAAGGCTCGCCGGAATATTGGGCGTGTCGTATCCATCCCGGGCGGGTTATGTTCGAACTGGATGGGGTGCCGAGTGATATTGCGCATCGGGCGTTTGAGCTTGCGGCCGCTAAATTGCCGATCAAAACTCGGATCATCAGCCGCATCGGCGAGGAGGCCGGGGCATGAAGGTGCAAGATTTTCGTAGCCGGACGAAAGACGAACTGAATGACCAGCTTTTGACCCTGAAGAAAGAGCAGTTCAACCTGCGTTTTCAGCGGGCGTCAGGGCAGCTGGAGAACACGGCGCGGGTGCGGGCGGTGAGACGGGATATCGCTCGGATCAAAACGATCCTGGGTGAACGTCAATCCGTTGCGCAGACTTCCAACAGTTAGTCTCAGGAGAAGAGTGTATGCCCCGGCGCATTCTGCAAGGCACGGTGGTGAGCGACAAGGGTGACAAGACAGTGATCGTGCTGGTCGAGCGCCGTGTTATGCACCCGGTGTATAAGAAGTTTATTCGTAAGTCGAAGAAGTATGCGGCTCACGATGAGACAAATCTCTTCAAAACCGGCGATTGGGTGTCGATTGAGGAGTGCCGTCCGATTTCCAAGCGGAAACGGTGGGCTGTCGTCGTAGATGCAGCTTCGTCCGGTGAAGGCGTCGGGAGCGGCGTTTCTGCTGGAGCATGAGCCAGAGTATAGGAAAGGCAAAACATGATTCAGATGCAAACCAACCTGGAAGTCGCCGATAATAGCGGTGCGCGCCGGGTGCAGTGCATCAAGGTCCTTGGTGGATCAAAGCGCAAAGTCGCGACAATTGGTGATGTGATTGTCGTTTCAGTCAAAGAGGCGATTCCGCGTGGCCGAGTAAAAAAGGGCGATGTTCACAGGGCCGTGATCGTGAGGACTTCGAAGGAAGTTCGGCGTGGCGATGGCAGCGCAATTCGCTTCGATCGTAATGCTGCGGTTCTGATCAACAAGCAGGGCGAGCCGATCGGCACACGTATTTTTGGGCCGGTGACGCGCGAGCTACGGGCAAAGAAGTTTATGAAGATCATTTCGCTCGCGCCGGAGGTTCTGTAAATGGCCATTAAGTTACGAATCAAGGCCAAGGACCGGGTGGTGGTCATTTCCGGTCGAGATAAAGGCAAGACTGGGGAAGTTGTAAAGGTTTTGCCGAAAGAAAGCCGTGTCGTTGTGCAGGGTGTCAACTTGGTTAAAAAACACCAAGCGCCCAGCATGAAAGTGCAAGGCGGAATCATCGAAATAGAGGCGTCGATTCATATTTCAAACGTCGCCCACATCGACCCGAAGACAAACAAGCCGACGCGCGTTGGATACCGGATATTGGAAGACGGCCGTAAGGTTCGTGTGGCCAAGCGCTCCGGTGAGACGATTGATCTGTGAGTGGGGCGGCCATGACCCGTTTGAAGCAGCGCTACGAGACGGTGATAAAACCCGCCTTGAAGACAGAGTTTAAGTATTCGAATGATCTGCAAGTTCCTCGCTTGGAAAAGATCATCATTAATATGGGCGTCGGCGAGGCGACGGGCGACAGCAAAAAGATAGCGTGCGCCGTGACCGATTTGACCTCAATTGCGGGTCAAAAACCGGTGGTGACGCGGTCTCGCAAATCTATTGCGCAGTTCAAGCTGCGTGAAAACATGGCGATCGGTTGCAAAGTAACTTTGCGGTGCGATCGGATGTATGAGTTTTTGGATCGTTTGATCTCCATCGCTTTGCCGCGCGTCCGTGATTTTCGGGGAGTGTCCGGCAATAGTTTCGATGGTCGTGGCAACTACGCCATGGGCTTGAAAGAGCAGATTGTTTTTCCGGAAATTGACTACGATAAAATCGATCAGATTCGGGGGATGGACATTATCATCGTCACCACCGCGAAGACTGACAAAGAAGCCAAGGCGTTGTTGCGCGGCTTCGACTTGCCGTTCATCAACTGACCGCCGCAGGAGGGATTTCGGACATGGCTAAAGTCAGCGCCGTCGAGAAAAATAAGCGGCGAGAGCGGTTGGCGAAACAGTACGCCCCAAAACGGGCGCGGTTGAAAGCCATCGCGCGTGATAAGTCTTTGTCGCCTGAGGAGCAATTCCAGGCTCGTTTGAAACTAGCGGAAATGCCGCGTAACTCTAGCCGGACGCGCGTTCGCAACCGTTGCGAACTATCCGGTCGACCGAGAGGTTTCTATCGGAAATTTAAATTGTCGCGTATTGCGCTCCGGGAACTGGCGTCTACAGGCCAGATACCCGGAATGGTTAAATCGAGCTGGTAAGGGAGGGTCTGAATTATGGCGTTGAGTGATCCTCTCGGCGATATGTTAACCCGCATTCGCAATGGCCAACAGGCCCGAATGGCAGCGGTTGAATCTCCGGCGTCGAAATTGCGCGTCAATGTGTTGGAAGTGTTGCGGCGGGGAGGGGATATTCGCGGCTACAGCCAAAAAAAGGGGAGGGCAGGGATTTTGCGCATTCGCATCGAACTGAAATATCATGAGGGTGAGCCGGTGATTAAACAGATATCGCGCGTGTCCCGTCCAGGACGGCGCGTGTATTCAAAAATCACCGATCTGCCACGGGTCTATAATGGCCTTGGCATCGCTATCTTGTCGACATCGCGTGGAGTGATGTCTGACAACGAGGCCCGCGCCGCCAATGTCGGCGGCGAGGTGCTGTGCCGCGTGTTCTAAAGGGGCCCCCTCATGTCGCGAATTGGAAAACATCCGGTTCCGGTGCCTGCCGGGGTCGAAGTGCAAGTCAGCGGTCAAAGTGTAACCGCAAAAGGAAAGCTGGGGCAACTCAGCACAGTGTTGGTCGATGACGTTTTGGCGCGGATCGACGGCGAGAAGGTTGTAATTGCCAAGCGTAGTGAAAATCGTCGCTCTCGTATGATGTGGGCGACGGCGCGGACGTTGGTCAACAATATGGTGATCGGCGTCAGCAAAGGGTTTACTGTTAATCTTGAAATTAATGGCGTCGGTTATCGCGCGGCGGTGCAGGGTTCGTATCTGGTGATGCAGCTCGGTTACAGTCACGAAATCAAGTACCCGATTCCTCCTGGGATTAGCATCAAGACTGAAAAGCCGACCTCGATCTCAATCAGTGGTTGCGATCGGCAAAAAGTAGGACAAGTCGCTGCAGAGATTCGCGGTTTTCGTAAGCCTGAGCCCTATAAAGGCAAGGGGATCAAGTACGAAACCGAGACGCTGCTCCGTAAGGAAGGCAAGAAGAAGTAGGGGCGTCGGTCATGAACAAGGCGAAAAAGCTGCACGCGCGCCGCACCCAGCGGGTGCGGGCTCGAATTGCCCGGCGCGCCCATGGTCGCTTGCGGCTGTCGGTTTTCCGGTCCAGTAAGAACATTTACGCACAAGTTATCGATGATGTCCAAGGTGTGACTGTCGCTGCGGCGTCAAGCCTCGATAAGTCGCTGAAAGACGTTCTTAAAACCGGCGCAGATGTTGAAGCGGCAAAGCAGGTCGGCAAATTGATTGCCGAACGTGCTGTGGCCGCTGGCGTCGCCAAGGTCGTTTTCGATCGTGGCGGGTATATGTTCCACGGCCGAGTTAAGGCGTTGGCGGACGCCGCGCGCGAAGCCGGTTTGTCGTTCTGAGGAGAGCCCGAACATGGCACGGGATAAAGGCGAGCGGGGCGACCGGGAGCGGCAGCCGCGGGATCGTGAAAGAGAAGAAAGCGAACTGGTTGAAAAGCTCGTCAGCATCAACCGCGTCGCAAAGGTGGTTAAGGGTGGTAGACGATTCGGATTTGCGGCTTTGGTCGTTGTTGGCGACAGCAAAGGTCGAGTCGGCGTAGGCTCAGGAAAGGCGCGTGAAGTTCCGGAAGCTATTCGCAAGGCGACTGATCAGGCAAAGCGGACTATGATTCGCGTTCCGCTACGCGAAGCGCGCACGCTTCATCATGACGTGATTGGTCATTATGGAGCTGGGCGAGTGGTGTTGCGAGCAGCTCCTGCGGGCACTGGGATTATCGCAGGCGGTCCAATGCGCGCGATCTTTGAAGCATTGGGCGTTCAGGACGTTGTTACGAAGTCGATTGGAACTTCCAATCCACACAATATGATCAAAGCAACTTTTGACGCTTTGGGCCAAGTGGTCAGCCCGCGTTTGGTTGCTGCGCGTCGAGGACGGCGCGTTAGTGATATACTTGGCCGTCGCGACTCGCAAGAGACGACCAAGGAGGTCACAAATGCCTGAGAAAAGAACGGTCATTGTTACTCAAGTGGGAAGCCCGATTGGTCGTAGGAATGATCAGAGGGCGACTTTAATTGGTCTGGGGTTGAATAAACGTCATCGGACGCGTGAGTTGGAAGACACGCCATCGGTGCGTGGAATGATCGCCAAAGTCCATCACTTGGTGCGTGTGGAAAAAAGCGAGTAAGCATCGACGAGCGTCGTCATGGCGTTAAGTCATGACGACGCAAGGGTTTGTCGTTGGGTTGCCTTCCGCAATACGCGGACGGCGTGATGATGTGTAGATAGAAAAAGCAGACAGTAAGCGCGCGAGCACTAGAGAAACCTCGGGCTAATTGAGGGCTGTGTGTTGCGTGGTGACAGTCGCGGATGAGATAAAAGGTGACCGTGATGAAATTAAATGAAATTCGCGACCGGGAAGGGGCTCGAAAAGCTCGGATGCGGGTCGGGCGCGGCATCGGCTCCGGTAAGGGCAAAACAGCGGGACGAGGCGTGAAAGGGCAGACGTCGCGTACTGGTGTTGCTATAAAAGGCTTTGAAGGTGGTCAGATGCCTCTGCATCGGCGTCTGCCGAAGCGGGGCTTCCAAAATCCGACCAGTAAAGAATTTGCGATTGTCAATTTAGGGCGTATTCAGCAGGCTGTGGATGCTGGGCGTTTGGATGTGTCTCAGCCGGTGACGACCGAGGCGTTGCGTGCGGCTGGCTTGGTTGATGATGTAAAAGATGGCGTGCGTCTTCTTGCGAAAGCTGGGGAGAATTTAAAAGCGAAGCTTGCTTTTATGGTCTCCGGCGCTTCAAAGAACGCGATCTTGCTCGTCGAAAAGGCCGGTGGGAGTGTGACCACGGAAGGTTGATGTTTTCATAGCCTGCGGCTGCGCCGAATTAGCGGTGGCGTGTTGGTGCGTTGAGTCTATTTGGCGCGGTTATGCGTTATGGTAAATAATTGTTATTGATGAGGCCGATTATAACCCTGCCAACGGTAGATGTTCGTAAGGGCAAGTTCGGTCGTCTGTTTAGCGCTTTTTTGTGCTGAATAGGGAAAATTCAGTCGTGGGGTGGGGGGAGCCCGCCTCAGTTCGCCACATGGAATTGGGTCAAGGACAAAAAACAATGGCATCAGCCGCTGAGCAGCTTGCCGCCAATATCAATTTTGGAGCCTTCGCCAAGGCGACGGAATTGCAGAAAAGGCTATGGTTTACGCTGGGAGCGCTGGTCGTGTATCGGCTTGGGTCCTATATTCCACTGCCGGGAATTGATCCGCAAATTATGCGGGATGTGTTCCGGCAACATGGCGGTGGGATTCTTGATATGTTCGATATGTTTGCCGGTGGCGCGCTTAGCCGGATGACTATTTTTGCCATGAATATTATGCCTTATATCTCGGCTTCAATTATTGTTCAGCTTCTAACAGCCACATCTCCAACGTTGGAAGCGTTAAAAAAAGAAGGTGAGAGCGGTCGTAAAAAGCTCAATCAGTACACCCGCTATTTGACGGTGTTGTTGGCGGCGGTGCAATCGTATGGGTTGGCGGTCGGACTTGAAGGGATGACGGGCGGTAGTGGTTCTGCGGTCATCGAGCCGGGTTTGTTCTTTCGCGTGAGCACAGTCATTACGTTGGCTGGCGGGACTATGTTTTTGATGTGGTTAGGAGAGCAAATTACTTCTCGTGGAGTTGGCAATGGAATCTCTTTAATCATTTTTGCTGGCATTGTCGCCAATATTCCTCGTGCGTTGGTCAATACCTTGGAAATGGGCCGCACAGGCGCGTTATCCCCTCTCTTTATCATCGTTTTACTTCTTGCGTCTGTCGGAGTGGTTTATTTTATCGTGTTTTTTGAGCGCGCTCAGCGTCGGTTGATTGTTCAGTATCCAAAGCGTCAGGTTGGGCGCAAGATGTTTGGTGGCGAGTCGTCTCACCTTCCGCTTAAGTTGAACACTTCGGGTGTTATACCTCCGATTTTCGCGAGTTCTTTGCTTCTTCTTCCCTTGACTGTCGTCGGGTTTACGGGAGGCCAGGGGCCCGATTGGCTTCAGATGATTACGTCGTTTCTTTCGCATGGTTCGTTTCTGTACATGCTGATGTATTCAAGTCTGATTGTGTTTTTCTGCTTCTTCTATACAGCAATTGTGTTTAATCCAGTCGAGACGGCAGATAATTTGAAGAAGTATGGCGGTTTCATTCCGGGTATTCGTCCCGGCAAGAACACCGCTGATTATCTGGATTTTGTTTTGACGCGATTGACGGTCGTTGGCGCAGGTTATTTGACCGCTGTGTGTCTTTTGCCGGAGTTGTTGATTTCTCAGAATGCGGTGCCGTTTTATTTTGGCGGAACCAGTCTGTTGATCGTGGTTTCGGTAACCATGGAGACAGTGGCGCAAATTCATTCGCATCTGTTGGCCCATCAGTATGAAGGGCTGATTAAAAAGGCGAAGTTGCGTGGGAGGAAATGATGAATCTGATCTTATTAGGGCCGCCAGGCGCGGGTAAAGGCACTCAAGCGCAGTTAATAGAAGCGCAAACGGGTGTGGTTCAGCTTTCTACCGGCGATATGTTGCGCGCCGCTGTTGTCGAGGGAAGCGCTTTGGGGCTTCAAGCCAAGGCGATCATGGAGGCTGGCAAGCTGGTTCCGGATGAGTTGGTGGTCAAGTTGATCTCCGATCGTATTGAACGTCCGGATTGCTGCAATGGTTTTCTTCTGGATGGTTTTCCTCGCACGGTTCCTCAGGCCGAAGCCCTTGACAAAATGCTTCTTGACAAAGGGTTGAAGCTCGGCCTTGTTATCGAGATGAAAGTCGATGACGGCGTGCTTATTGAGCGTATCACTGGACGTTATACTTGTTCCAAGTGTAACGCAGGGTACCATGACAAGTATCGTCGGCCAAAGGTTGATGGTGTTTGTGATCAGTGTGGCTCTGGTGATTTTAAGCGCCGCGCCGATGACAATGCGGAGACCGTTCGCACTCGCTTAATGCAATACCATGCGCAGACTGCTCCGATTCTGCCTTACTATCGAGATCGTGGTGTTTTAAGGTCTGTTGATGGAATGGCTGAAATTGATGAGGTTACACGTCAAATTCAGGAAGCATTGAAGGCCGCTCGGTAACCCGGTTGTGTTTGCGAGTCGGTAGGCTTAGGTTCTCTGGAGTGAGTTAACAAGGGCCTGACGTGCTCATGAGTATCTGTTTGACGAGAACGAAGAAGGAACAGATTCTTGTATCCCGTCAATGTTCGTGATGAAAGTCAGGGGTAGGCTTTTTTTTGCATCTAACTTCGGTTCTTAGAGTAACAATGTCGCGAGTTCGGTTGACAGAGGCGGGGACCAGCCTATACTCCCGCCCTCTTTGTTCGCGCATAAACTGGGGTCGAGAGAAAGTAGAGCAAGTGTTTGAAAAGCAGCGAGTCGTAAGGCGGTGAATCAGGGGTTCTGGTTACATTGCAGGGGCTGGTCAGAATTCAAGGGCTTGTATTCGGTGTGTTGGGAATAGTCCGGCCTTAAGGGCCTTGACAGAAGCGAGGAGACGAGGCGTGGCGCGTATTGCTGGCGTCAACATTCCCGCGCAAAAGCGGGTTGAAATCGGTTTGACCTATATTCACGGCATCGGCCCGCGAAAGGCGAAAGATATCTGCTCTCGGGTCGGTATTCCATCCGAGAGACGGGTCAATCAACTAACCGATGATGAGATATTGCGTATTCGCGAGCTCATCGATAGTGATTATCGAGTTGAGGGTGACCTTCGCCGTGAAGTCGCGATGAATATCAAGCGACTAATGGATTTGGGTTGCTATCGCGGTTTGCGTCATCGTAAAGGGTTGCCAGTTCATGGGCAACGGACGCATACAAACGCTCGGACCCGTAAAGGGCCGGCTAAGCCGATTGCCGGTAAGAAGAAGTAAGCACAAGGATAAGGGTTGATCGATGGCTAAGCCGAGTGCAGCTGCGCAGCGCCTGCGGCGACGCGAGCGTAAGAATATTACCGCCGGCGTCGCGCATGTAAATGCGTCGTTTAATAATACAATGATCACGATCACTGACGCCCAAGGGAACACAATTGCTTGGTCGTCGTCAGGTAGCCAAGGATTTAAAGGATCGAGGAAATCCACTCCTTACGCCGCGCAGATTGCAGCTGAAGACGCAGGGCGTAAGGCGATGGAACATGGCATGAAGACCTTGGAAGTCGAGGTCAAAGGGCCAGGTTCCGGTCGTGAATCTGCGTTGCGGGCGCTTCAATCTATCGGTTTTTCCATCTCATCTATTCGTGATGTGACGCCGATTCCCCACAACGGCGTCCGTCCCCCCAAGAAGCGCAGAGTGTGAGTGCTTCCGAATACAACTTCCTTGCTGGTTCGCGTGGTTGGTTTCTTTTGGGGCCAATCAAGCGAGCAGGGGTGGGGAAGGCGGTCATACTCGATCGCATCATCAGGTTGGCAAGAGGTCGCTCCCGTGATACAAAAAAACTGGCAGGAACTGATCAAGCCGAATAAGCTTGACATCCACCCGGGCGATGATCCGGGGCGGTCCGCTACGATCGTCGCCGAGCCGTTGGAGCGCGGTTTCGGGTTAACTTTGGGCAACGCCCTTCGGCGTGTGCTGTTGTCTTCGTTACAGGGGGCGGCGGTCACTTCCATTCAGATCGACGGCGTGTTGCACGAGTTCTCGTCAATTCCCGGCGTTCGGGAAGATGTGACCGATATTGTGCTGAATATTAAGGCCATGGGGCTTCGCATGTATGGCGATGGCCCGAGGCATATGAGGCTGCGTGCTGACGGTCCTGGAGAAGTCACGGCTGGAATGATTGAAACCGGTTCCGACATTGCCGTGATGGATCCTGATATCGTTATTTGCACTCTCGATACCGGGGCGCGTCTCAATATGGAGTTGACGGTCGAAAATGGCAAAGGGTATGTCCCCGCAAGCCAGAATCGTCCGGAAGATGCGCCGATTGGGTTGATCCCAATTGATGCTCTGTTTAGTCCCGTTCGGAAAGTCTCATACAAAGTTGATAACAGTCGCGTTGGGCAGGTCACCGATTACGATAAGCTCTCCATGATTGTTGAAACAAATGGCGCTGTTCCTCCGGAAGACGCCGTAGCTTTGGCTGCTCGGATTCTGCAAGATCAACTCCGGTTATTCATCAACTTCGAAGAACCTACTCACGCTGTGCATGAAGAGCGTGGTGAAGAGCCTCCCTTCAATAAAAATCTCTTGCGTAAAGTTGATGAGCTTGAGTTGTCGGTTCGTTCTGCGAACTGCCTTAAAAATGACAACATTGTCTATATCGGTGATTTGGTTCAGAAGACTGAAGCCGAAATGTTGCGCACGCCGAATTTTGGGCGGAAGTCTTTGAATGAAATCAAAGAAGTTCTGTCTCAAATGGGATTGCATCTGGGGATGGAGATTCCCAATTGGCCTCCAGAAAATATCGAAGAGCTGGCCAAACGTTTGGAAGAGCCGTATTGATGTGACGTTTCCGTGTGGCGTGGTCTTGCGTTGAGCGTAGGTCTCTTGCCGCTTGTTGTGCGGAAATTATTTGGAGCTGTCCTGGCTCCCACTTCTCGTGCTGTCAAACGCTGTTCGGCAGGCGGTAAGATGTGTAATCCGCTTCGCGTCGCGAGGCGAGGCCGTCATAGAAAGGGATACAGTCTATGCGTCATGGCGTCTGTGGAAGAAAGCTTGGTAAAACCAGTAGCCATCGTAAGGCTATGTTTGCAAACATGGCGGTTTCCTTGTTGAAGCATGAGCAGATTAAGACGACTTTGCCTAAAGCAAAATCTTTACGTCCAATTGCCGATAAATTGATTACTCTCGGGAAAAAGGGCGGTCTTCATAATCGTCGTCGTGCTTTGTCGATTCTTCGGGATGAAGTTATCGTCCGTAAGTTGTTTTCGACTTTGGCTGAGCGCTACCAAAAGCGTGAAGGCGGTTATACACGAGTGCTTAAAGCTGGATTTCGTTATGGCGATGCGGCTCCAATGGCTATGATTGAGCTGGTGGATCGGGATCCGGACGCTAAGGGACAAGACAGCGGCCCGATTCAAAACGATGGGCAGCAAGACGAAGTAAATTGATAATCTTATAAAAAAGGGCGCTTTAAAACGGCGCCTTTTTTTATGGCAGTCAGAAAAATTAACCAATAACGGTCTGAATTCACAGACGTTGGTCAAGGTTTTATTTTTAATTTATCTTTTTGTCTATCGAGTGGGCGTTCTATTGGTTTCGTCTTAAGTTGGATATGCTGTTTGGCCTTTCGTTTGCCTGGAGGTACGGAAAAAGGTAAATGTAGGTCGAAGGGCTTTTTCGTTTCTTCTGTGTAAACGGAAACTTTCAAGAGAGCGGTTTGTGATGGATGTAGATACGATTTTAAATACCATTAAAGAGTACGGTAATTTGTACTACGGCGTGGTTTTCGCTTGGACGTTTTTAGAAGGAGAGACTTTCGTTATTTTTTCAGGAGTTGCCGCCCGTCAGGGGATTATCGATATTTGGGTTCTGACTTCCGTTGCGTGGTTAGGTGGTTTTTGTGGCGATCAGATCTATTTTTTTATTGGCCGCACATGGGGAGCAAAGCTTCTGGTTAAATTTCCAAAGTTTAAACCAGGAATTCAAAAGGCGCTTTCCATTCTTGAGAAGCATTCAGTGAAGTTTATTTTGACTTTTCGCTTCGCCTATGGTATTCGCAATGTAAGTCCTTTTGCTATTGGAATGAGTTCTATTTCTTGGCGTCGTTTTGCGATCTTAAATTTTATAGCTGCTGGGATTTGGGCCGCAGCTTTCGCAGGAGGCGGGTATTTGGCCGGAGTCGCTTTTCAAAGCGCTTTGGGAGAAGCTCTTCAAGATATTGGGTTGTTATTGTTGGCTGTTGCTTTGTGTTTGGTGTTATGGTTGTACACGCGTTCGCGTGAAAAAAACTAATATGAATAATGTTATGGAGCGTGTGATGGGTGTCAAATCTTTTTGTTCGGCGGTGTTTCTTGTTGGCTTCTGTTTTATGGTCTCGGCTTGTGTAAAGCACTCAGGGGATGGTGATTCTTCTGTTGCAGGGTGTCGTCGGCTTTGTGAGAGAGATCATAGCGTTTGTAGCGAGTCAGGTGCTGCGGGGCGGGGGGATCGTGTGAGCAGTCCTGTTTTGGGCGCTAAAGCAGGATGTGATAGGCAGATTGAGTCCTGTCTAAAGAGATGTGCAGATGAAGGGCAAGGAAACTCATCGCACAATAAGCAAAAAGAAAAACATTAGTTTGGATGTTGTTTATTTGTTGTTTGTGGTGGATGGGTGCTTTTGTGCCTGAATGCATCGTGAGTGGAGTTGTCGGGCTGTGAGTCAGAATATTGGCGTGATGATTTGTGGCCACGGCAGCCGAGATGCGCGAGCAATTGATGAATTTGACGCTATGGCTCAAGTCATCCGTGCGCGGTTGCCTTATGACGCGGTTGAGTGGGGGTATCTTGAGTTCGCGCGACCGATTTTGCGTGAAGGGTTGGATAAGTTGCGCCAAAAAGGCGTCTCTCGTGTTTTGGCGATTCCAGGTATGTTGTTTGCCGCTGGGCATGCAAAAAATGATATTCCTTCTGTTTTGAATGCCTATCAAGCTCAACATCCGGAGATGGAAATCTCTTATGGACGCGAGTTGGGTATTGATTTGAAGATGATGCGTGCTGCGGGGGATCGTGTAGAACAGGCGCTGCTTCAGGCGGGAGAGCACATCTCACGGGCTGACACTTTATTAATGTTGGTTGGGCGAGGGTCATCCGATCCAGACGCCAATTCTAACGTGGCCAAAGTTACGCGGATGGTTTGGGAAGGGCTCGGGTTGGGGTGGGGAGAAACTGCCTATTCCGGGGTGACTTTTCCTTTGGTGGCGCCTGCGTTGGAGCACGCTGTGCGGTTAGGGTTTCGGCGTATTGTCGTTTTCCCTTATTTTTTGTTTACAGGGGTTTTAGTCCAGAGGATTTATGATCACACCGATATGGTGGCTGCTCGTCATCCGGAAGTCGAGTTCGTCAAGGCTTTGTATTTAAATGATCATCCTCTGGTGTTCGAGGCGTTTATTGAACGGATTTCCGATATTGTGCATGGTCAGGTGGCGATGAATTGCCAGATGTGCAAGTATCGATCGCAAGTTCTTGGGTTCGAGGCAGAAGTTGGTCTTCCTCAGCAAAGCCATCATCATCATGTTGAGGGCGTTGGCGTAAAGAAAGATATAAATTTAAAGCAAAGAGAATCCTGTCATCACGATCACGATCATGATCATGATCATGATCATGATCATGGCCATGGCCATTCTCACCATCATTTCGATAGTCATCATCCCTATCCTCACGCGGATCATCCTTTAGGGCCGTGTAGTTTGGAGCGTTTGTTCGAAGAGGGCAAAAAGGAGTGATTTTTGTTGATGTTGGGAAATGCTGATTGCTCTTAGTGTCGAAGCGGTGTTCGATTTTTGCACGATGACGCAGATTTTTGTGTTCTAGCGTTTTGTTTGGGCGCCTCGTCTTCCGAAGCTTTTTGCGGAGGTTATCTATGGAGACGGCGGGCGTGCAAAATGTTGGGTTGTGGCGAAGCTGGCGGAGCGGGAGAAAAAGATGAAGGATCGGGTCTTTCGCTTGTGGTGGTTCGGAGTCAGCATTCTGGGGGGAGTAAGTGCGTGTTTGATGACGTTTAACGCGCGCGCGACCGAATTGCTTATTAAGCCAGAGCATTTCGAGGTGGAGGTTGGGCGTCCGTTATCGTTCTCGGTCATTTCAACCGATGTTTTTATTCAGCCCAGTGAGTTGGAGCCAAAGCGCTTCGTTGAGGCGGCTTTGTGGCAGAAAGGGAAGTCTTTCGCCTTGCCGTTGGTCGAAAATGAGGCGGCGATCCAATTGCAAGGCGTTCTGACTTTATCTGAGCCGATGTCGGCGTGGTTGGTGGCTCACCGCAAAGGGGTGGTGTGGTCAAAAACTTCGCAAGGAATGAAACTCGGTGGGCGTTCTTCAGCGCCGGATTCAGAATGGAGCGCTCGTTATGAAAAATTTGTTAAGCTAAAGTTAAATGCGCATCAAGACGACGTTGAATTCGCGACGCCTTTGGGACATGCGTTAGAGATTGTTCCTGTTACGAATCTTGCCGAAATTGTCGTCGGAAAAGATGTTGAGGTTCGTGTTTTGTTGCGAGGGCAGCCGACAATGGCTGATTTGGTGGCCACTTGGGATGGTTTCGCCGATACGCCTTCTACTTTTACGTATTTCACGCAGACTTATTCTTCCGATGAGAATGGTGATCCAAGAGCGCGTATTCGCATTTCTCATTCCGGCGTATGGTTGGTGCGAACTGAGGTCAAGTCTTTAGCGAAAGGAGAACCTTTTGACTATGAAATCATGCGCGCTGTTTTAGAGTTTGAAGTTAAATAATCAAAGATGTTGAACCGATCGATATTGGGTCTTTCTTAAAAATAAAGTCCTTGTCGGTTATGTCAGCGAGAAGAGATTAATGTGTGTTTTTTTATAGGAAATAAGGTGGATGTCCGCATTTCGTAAGTTTGTGAACGGTTTCTTGGCCTTTCAAAAAAACTCGCAAGCGGCGGATCCTGAGTTGTTTGCACGCTTGTCTTTGAAGCAGAAACCTCCGTGTATGGTTATTGGTTGTTGTGACTCCCGAGTCGACCCGGCGATTTTAAGTCGCGCAGCTCCGGGAGAGCTTTTTATTGTACGAAATGTCGCCAATCTTACGCCTCCTTATGAACCGGACACACACTATCATAGCACCAGTGCGGCGTTGGAATTTGGGGTGACGTCTCTGGAGGTCGAATATATTATTGTGCTGGGGCATGCGCATTGTGGTGGCGTGCGAGCTTTGTTGACGAATGATCCTAATATCGATGAAACCCATCCTTTTATTAGTCGGTGGATGCGGTTGGCTGAGCCTGCTCGACGAAAAACTTTAATGGTTTTGCCGGACGCCCCTGTTGACGAGCAAGCTAGTTTTTGTGAAAAAGAGGTTGTGAAGGTTTCATTGAATAATTTGATGACGTTTCCTTGCATTGCAGAAGGCGTTGCGGTCGGACGTTTAAAATTGCGCGGTTTGTATTTCGATCTTGGGACTGGGACTTTGTTTTTGTATAAACCAGACAAGGATTGTTTCGATCCGATTGGGCCGGACGATGTTGGGGACTAGAGCGATTTTCGATCAAGTTGCATAGCCTGGATTCTTGAACAGATTTAATATTCCTCATATTTATACGAAGTCATGGCTCACTGATTGCTTTCCAGAGGGCTTCTTTTGTTTCGGGTTCCGTTTTGCGCCCCGGCGGCGTGGAGCTTGTTGCAAAAACAGAAACCAACGCGCCATTTTATATGATAATGTGTTTTTATGAAATGCATCCGCGCTACAAAATGCATCCGCGCTACGAGTTGACTTTTGCCGATAAGATTTTGGTTTTGCAACAGTCCCTGGGGTGTTCTTTACAGGCGCGAACGATGGTCTCTTTCTATCGGTTGCTGCGTTCACACAATTTACTTGACGAACGCCAACCTTGTTGATTCAATGAGGCGTTGCTGGGATTGGGAGCGTCGTTTCGCCAAGAGATTTTTTTCTGGAATTCTGGGATGTTTTCTGTCGTAAACTTTACATGAAAACGATTTTAGAGGAAGATTGCGCCACAAACAAGAGAGCTTCCTCTTTATGGCCCAGAGCGATGGACAATACAGCTTTTAGTCCGTTTAATTTTAATGGACGCCAACGCGACGTGTTGCTTACTCAAAGGAGTCCTCTATGAGCAACGCTTTTATGAGAACCTTGAATCTACTTTTGTTCGTTTTTCTTGCCGGATATTCCGGAGTAGCGCAGGCGGAATCCCGCTGTCACCGTTACTGCTCCGGTCCTGGACATGAATACAAAGATTGCATGGAACGTTGTATTGCAGATCAAGAACAGCAACGTGGTGGATATGATCGTCGCGACGATCGTTATGATGATCGTCGCGAGCGGCATCACCATCGAGATCGAGATCGGAGCATTCGTGATTTGTGTTCAAGTTCCGGTCATGATGAAAAGGAGTGTTTGCGAGAACATGGCCTTTGATTTTTCTTGATAAAGATTAGAAGGGACCAGGGATTCAGTTCCTGGACCCTTCTAATCTTTTGCCTTTCAAACTCTAGTGAAGAATTGGGCGTCGCAAATCCAAGGTCAGAGGCAACTCCGGATTCCGCTCCTCCAAAGGAGGAGTCATTGGGCCTGGCGTGTGTCCGAACGCAAAGAAACGCGCGAGTCTTCGTCCTTCCGCTTCATTGGCGTTGACTGGGAAAGTCTCGAAGTGGCGTCCGCCCGGATGCGAGACATGATAAGTGCATCCTCCGATAGAGCGTTCCGACCAAGCATCGAATAAATCAAACACCAGAGGCGCATGAACCGGAATTGTCGGATGCAGACACGACGGCGGTTGCCATGCGCGATAGCGCACGCCTGCAACAAACTCGCCTTCAACGCCCGTTGGTCGTAACGGCGTCCGTCGCCCATTGCATATAACCCAATGGCGAGCGCCAACCATCCCGGTGACGCGCACTTGGAGGCGTTCTACGGAGCTGTCAACATATCGCACAACGCCTCCGCCGCCAGGCTCTTCTCCTAGAACGTGCCAGGGCTCCAGAGCCTGTCGCAATTCCAGAGTGATTCCTCGTTGAGAAATCTCGCCGCAGAGCGGGAAACGGAAATTGAAATGCGGAGCAAACCATGCGTCGTCAATAGGAATGGCGTGATCGCGCAAGTCATCCAAGATATCGGAAAGGTCCTGCATAACAAAATAGGGGAGCATAAAGCGATCGACCAATTCCGACCCCCAGCGCACTAGAGAGTTGCGATAGGGATGTTTCCAAAAACGCGCCACCAATGCACGCAACAGGAGTTGTTGCGTTAAACTCATCTGGGCGTGAGGCGGCATTTCAAAGGCTCTGAATTCAACCAAACCTTGGCGACCGCTCGCTGTGTCCGGAGAATAGAGCTTATCAATACAAAACTCCGCGCGGTGAGTGTTGCCTTGCATATCGGTCAACAAGTGGCGCAGCACACGATCCACTAACCAGGGTGGGCAGTTTGGCCCGGCCTGATCAAGTTGCGCGAAAGCGATTTCAACTTCGTAGAGAGTGTCGGTGCGCGCTTCGTCGATGCGTGGAGCTTGACTGGTCGGGCCGATGAACAAACTTGAGAACAGGTAAGACAGAGCCGGGTGGTTCTGCCAGTATGTGATGAGGCTGCGCAGTAGATCCGGTCGTCGTAGGAAAGGACTGTCGTTTGGGGTTGCGCCTCCCAAAACCAAGTGATTTCCGCCGCCGGTGCCGCAATGGCGACCGTCGAGCATGAATTTTTCCGTCCCCAGTCGCGTCAGTCGCGCTTCTTCATAGAGAGCATTCGTGTTTCTTACTAATTCATCCCAGTTGTGGGCGGGATGAATATTGACTTCGATGACTCCTGGGTCTGGCGTGACCGCCAAAGAATTCAACCGAGGATCGCGCGGCGGCGTATAACCTTCGATCACCACCGGCATATTGAGTTCAACTGCGGTGGTTTCAATAGCGGCCAATAATTCGACAAAGTCTTCCAGCAATTCAACCGGCGGCAAGAAAATATAAATGCGGCCTTTGCGGGCCTCCACACACAAAGCGGTGCGCACCACCCACCATGCCGATTCATTTTTCTCCGGAATCTCCGTGCGCACTTCGGCCATGCGAGTTTGTTGTGAGATGGCTTTGCGTCGGAAACTATCCTCTTGCATCTTCTGCTCTGTTCCGGCTTGGGCGCGGAGCGGTGTTTGATGCGGCGGCAATGGTTGTCTGGGTTCGAAGGGATCGCGCTCGCAAACCGCGTGAGCGTCTTGCGGCGCCACCCAAGGCAGCGCGTCTAAAGGCAAGCGCAGACCAATGGGGCTGTCTCCGGGAACAAGATACAATCGATCTTGGCGCAACGGCCATACGCTGGACAACCACACCGGGCCGGAATCTTCATGGCGACGACTGATCGGAATGGTGAAGCCGATCGGCTCTTTGAGGCCGCGCTCAAAGATGCGATTTAAACGCGCGCGTTCTTCAGGGTCTTCCAACTTTGAATCGAGCGGGTCGACGTTAACCGGAAGCAATCCTTCGCGATGAATGTAATGCCATGGATCCTCGTATGCGGCGCACACCAAAGACGACGGAATTCCCAGGCGAGTCGCCAAATGTGATAAGAATGTTTCGGCGTCGTTCGATGTGAAGCCGTAGTCGCGGCTTTCATCCGCCAAGAGATCGGCGTTGGCCCACAAAGCGTCTCCATCGCGGCGCCAGTAAACGTGCATCGCCCAACGCGGGAGAGATTCGCCCGGATACCACTTTCCTTGACCGTAGAACAATAGACCGCCAGGCGCGAAACGACGCCACAGACGCCGAAGCAGTTCTGAAGCATAGCGGCGTTTATCGGGGCCTTGCGCTAAAGTGTTCCACTCGGGCCCATCCATATTGTCGATCGAAACAAAAGTCGGTTCGCCGCCCATTGTTAGGCGAATGTCTCCAGCTTCCAGCTCCCGGTCTATTTTGTGTCCGAGGGCTTCAATTTCGATCCATTGCTGCGGCGTGTAGGGTTTGGTTACGCGCGGCGCTTCACGAATGCGGGACACCGACATCTCATGGTGGAATTCCACTTCGCAAGCATCCACCAGGCCTGTCACCGGCGCGGCGCTGGTTGCGTCCGGCGTGCAGGCCAGCGGAATATGGCCTTCTCCCGCAAAGAGTCCGGACGTCGGATCTAGTCCCACCCATCCGGCGCCGGGAAGAAACACTTCGGTCCAGGCGTGAAGATCGGTGAAGTCATGTTCCGGCCCTGATGGACCGTCAAGAGATTTTTGATCAGAAGTCAGTTGAATCAAATACCCAGAGACAAAGCGCGCAGCCAGACCCAGGTTTCTTAGAATTTGCACCAGCAGCCACGCCGAATCTCGGCATGATCCGGTGCGCTTGGTCAGAGTTTCTTCACATGTTTGGATACCGGGCTCAAGGCGGATGATGTAGCCGATTTCTTGATTGAGTTTCTGGTTAAGTTCGACAAGGAAATCGATGATGTGTTGCGGCGCGTGGTTGATGGTTCTCAACCATGCGACAAGATTGGGGCTTTGCTCTTCTGTTTCCAAATAGGGGCGCAACTCACGCGCCAGCCATGTCTCATAGGTGAATGGATAGCGTTCTGCATTGGATTCAAGAAAAAAGTCAAACGGATTGATGACGGCAATCTCGGCCACCAAGTCAACTTCAATGATGAACGCGCGTGTTTTCTCTGGAAAGACAAAACGTGCTTGGTAATTCGATTGCGGGTCTTGTTGCCAGTTTAAGAAATGCTTGCGTGGTTCTACTTTAAGTGAGTAGCTCAGAATTGGTGTTCGACAGTGAGGCGCCGGACGCAACCGCACGATTTGCGGGCCCAGCGAAACCAGGTTGTCGTAACGATAAATAGTCTTGTGGTTGAGTGCGACATGGATCGCCATTGCTGAACGCCCCCCCCGCTTTGGATAAGCAAGAAATCAACAAGAGACGTTATCTTGAAGAGAAGCGCTTGAAAAGACATTTATTGCAGCGCAAAAATCAAGCAGAGAGATCAAAAATCAGGCAATTCTAATAAAGCAGATATTGCAACGATGTTAAGAAGCGACGCCGGCGAGCTGAATGAGCGATTGGGAACACAGTCTCCGGCGCCTTTTAATTCTTGTGCAAAATCATTCGGCTTGTTGGCGTTCGGCTCGTGGAGGATTACGATAAATAACGGGTCGCTCCATCAGATGTGATGGGGCGGGCGATCGGACAAAAACCGAGCACCGTAACGTCATCACGTTGAACTTCTGTTCCGCGATAGGCGTCGAAGGCGTCAAGCAATGCTTGACGCTGCATATCCAGAGGCCATCCCCCTAGTCCGGCCAGCAATGTGGCGAATTTTTTTCGACCAAAAGATTTTCGGCGGTCTTGGCCGATCTGATCAATATAACCGTCAGACGTCAGAAAGACCACACCGCCGGGAGAAAGCTCGATAATTCGGTTGGTGAAGACGGCGGTTGCGGGCGTAAGCTGAAAACCGACGCCGTAACGGTCTCCTTTGACTTCGATGACGCCGCCGGCGCCTTTTGGGTCGACGGTGGAAAGTCCGGCGCCGCCGCTCACAGCGGCGCCGGGGCCGTTTCCAGGCGTTGTGACCCAAACGGCAAAGCGAGCGCCAGCGAAAATCATGCGTTCTGCGCGCGGCTCGATCAAGCAAACGCCGACTTCCACGCCGTCATCAGAGAGGTCGGCTTTGGATTGGTCTTGTCCGAGCGCGGCCTTGATTAATGAATTGAGGGAAGTGAGAATTGCGGCCGGATCGCAATTTTTGCCGTCGCTGAGAATGCGGTCAAGAGCGGTGACTGTAATCATGGTCATCAAAGCGCCCGGAACGCCGTGCCCTGTGCAGTCGCCGACCACCATGATGAAGGCGTCGTCTTTGGGAAGTGGGTGAAACCAGAAAAAATCTCCTCCGACGATGTCTCTCGGACGCCAAATAAGAAAGTGGTCGCAAGGGAAATTATTCTGTAGTTTTTCTTGGCGCAATAAAGCGCTCTGAATGCGGCTGGCGTATTGAATGCTGGCGGTGATTTGTTGGTTGGCGTTGGCTAAATGGTCGGAAACAATTTGTTTTTGCTCTTCTGCGCGTTTGCGTTCGTTGATGCCGTTAATAGAGACCAAGAGCGCCGATTGCCCTTGATAGCGGAGGATGCGGGCCGAGAGAAGCGCCCAATAGGGGTGGGCGTTCGGCGTATTGACCATAAGTTCGAATTCATCGACTTTTCCATGAGTGATCATGGCGTTGGCGAAGCGATACCGATCTACGGAATTAACGAAGATGTTGGGAGTGATCTCGCCGGTTTGGGGGTCGGGAGTGGGCGCCAGCAGCAGTGACGCCGGTCTGTTCATATGCAATAGTCGGTTGTCGTGAAGGCGGGTGATCAGAAGGGGCAGGGGAAGCGTTTCCAGCAATTCGTGTTGAGCTGTGGTGTGGCGTTCTCGTTCGATTTGCAGGCGGCGGATTTCAATGAGGCTTTGTTTGAACACGCAGAGGGCGCGGGCGAGTTGTCCAATTTCGTCGCGTCTGTTGTCGGAAAGAACCTCGATGTCCAGGGCTCCATGAGAGAGCCGAATCATGGCGTTGGCTATGGCGGTCAGAGGGACTGAAATATTGCGGGCCAGCACAAAGCCGACGACGGCGATTACGATCAATGCGACGGCGCCTCCGATTATCTCGTGTCGGCGCATGTCGAAGACCGGCTGCAAAACTTCGTTGAGATCGGCTTCAGCGATCAGAGCGTACCGGATCCCGAACAAATTATAGGGAGCATAGGCCGCCATGAGTGGTTTGATGTGTGTGGCGCCTGTGGGCGTGACGGTGTCTTCTTGCACGCCGTTGTAACCGTCCAGCGCTTTACGGGCGGCTTGAGTGTCTACCCAGGAAAGAACGGACGACGTCGGAGGCTCCTGTTCAGAGGTTGTGGAGGTGCGGATTTTCATGTCTTGGCCCACAAGGTAGGTTCGGCTGACGCCGAGAATGCCTGAAGCGGCGCGTAAAACGGCGTCGATCGGCTCTATGGGCACGGACAGAACGGCGACTCCGACCAAGGTTCCGTTGGCGCGTCGCAGAGGAGCGGCCAGAAAAGCGGAAATCTGATTGTTGGCGTTCGGATCGGGCGCGAAATCGGTGAACGCGCCGAAATGGTCGGGGTCTTCGATCACGCGCAGGAACGCATGTGTTAAGCGGCTGTTGCGGTGGGCGTCTTTAAACAAGTTGACGGCGAAGTAGCCGCTTTTGGCGACGCTGTAGACGACTCGACCGTCGGGGACGATCAAGATCAAGTCGCGATAGCCGTAGGTGTTGACGCGCTCTTGAAACCAACGATGATAGCGACCGTGGGCGATGGAGTACACAGACGGATCGCTGGCTTGTTCGAATTTTTGGCGTTCGTTCGGTGGGTAGGGATTGGATTCAATGTAAAGCCGATGGAGCTGGGCTTCTGCGTCGCCTTCGAACTCGCTCCACCCGGCGACAAAAGCGCTGAGCGCGCGCGTGACTTGAGGGTCGAGGGTCAAAAAGCGCAAGTCTCGGCTTATGCCCATTTGCACGGCGTTCAGCGCCACGCTGCGCGCGTCGCGCAGAGCCGCGAGCTTATCCTGCAAAGCGTCGCGCAAGTGTTCGGCGGCGACCAGATCCGCAATGAATCCTACCGCCATGCCGGCGACTAAGGCGGCGGCGACGATCATGGCCGGCAATTTTCGGCTGAATTTCCAGGATGTTTTCAGCCTCATCCTTTCTTGCTCCACCGACCCGAGACGCCATTGGTCGTTGTTTGAGGAATGACTCTTGTTGGAACGGTTCCCGTGTGTAAGCGCTGTTGGTGTGGAGGGGAAGGAAGGTTGACGCCGTTGGAACCGGAAATTGGAAACAGAATGAGAAACTGTTACCAAATTAAGAAATCTTGATCGACAAAAATTCCACTCGCTTTAGGTTGTCTTAGGTTGTCTTAGGTTGTCGCGCGCTCTGAATCCCGATTTTTGGCGGGGGCCGTTGGAGAAAATGTTGGAGAAAATGAAGATGCTGGAAAAAATGAAAACAGCGTGTAGACGATGCGCTATTTTCCGACATCGCATTGGTAACGCACGACGTGCTCTTGATGTTCCGAATCCGGAACAGAGCCGAAACCGATGAGGCCTCCATTAAGAAGCTTCGTTGAATCACGTCGCAGATGTATTGGAGGGGCGTCATTGGTTTTGATGAATGTGCCGTTGGAGCTGTGGTCGGTAATGATAAAGTTCTCGCGAACGAATTCGATCGAACCGTGTTGTCGCGAGGCTTGGCGGGATAGAAGCTTGATTTCGCACAATGCGTCTCGACCGACATTAAGCTTGGGCTGATTTCGGCTCACCACGCATTCTCGCCCCATGTATGATAGACGCAAGACGACTTCGTCGTCTTTTGTCGTGAACGAAAAGCTGTCGCCGATGACGGTGGAATCAAGATTATCATGATCGTCTTCTTTTCTTCGCACTTGGTAAATGGCGATCGGCACGGTTTTGCCTTTCACCACGGTGCTGTCGATCAGCACGCAGAAGTTGCGCAGAAAAGCGGAAAAGCGTATTATCACTTCTTCTGTGGCCAAAATTTCGCCGGGTTTGGCCATGGCCTCCACGCGGGCGGCGATGTTGATTGCGTCGCCGAAAATGTCGCCGTTGTGTTCCACCACGCTGCCGAAGTGTATGCCGATGCGGATTTTGAGAGTCGAAAGGTTTTGGCTTTCGATCATGGCGTTGGCGGCGTTTCCGGCGGAATCGGCCTGGGGAAAGACGCATAACAACCCATCGCCCAAACTTTTGATCACCTGTCCTTTTTGCGACTCGACGGCGGCGGCGAGCTGCCGCAACAGCTCCTGGGTAAGCGACGATCCTTTTATGTTGCCGAGCTTTTCATAGAGACCGGTGCTGCCGACAATATCAACGAACAGTATGGCCAGTTCTTTTTCCATGGGGGTATGCCGACCAAATCAAGTTCGAACAAGCGCATTCTGGTCCGGGGGCGCGCGACCGAAGCGCTAAGAGCATTACCACCATTGTTGTTGGTCCGGCAATGACTTCGCGTAGGCTTCCTAGAGTAATCGCGTTAAGGTTAAATAGGTTTAGGGACTGTGTCCCCAGTTGCTCGGGTCAAGGACGAAAGCCCTTCTTATTCGCGAAGCGATCTTCCTCTGGGTCCGTTTAATCTCATGAGCCAATAATTCATCTCGTCGGCATGATTGGGTTTCTCTTGAATTTCAAAGGTGTGAAAGGTAGTTCTAAGAGCCTGTCCGGAAAGAATGTCAATGTTCCCGACGTCCCCGGCGGTCATCCATCGGATGTCGTTGGGAACATTGATCTTCTTTCCGGACAGGCACTGAGTAAGGAAAGCGCGAGTTTGTTCACCAGTTTTCGTGAGTTTTTTTCTCCATAACGAACGAGAGAGACGCCGCGATGTCGTGTGTGTGGCCCGGATTGAAGGGTTCTTTGCTGTTCGTCTTAATTCGGTTGACGGTGTGGGGCGGCGTGCTGGGGTTGACGTTCGGTCTTTCGGACGCCGTCGCGGCAGAGCGCGTGGCTCTGGTGATCGGGAACGCCGCCTATCGCGGCCAGCCCTTGCGTAATCCGGTGCGCGATGCTCAGGCTATGGGGCAGATGCTCGGGCGGTTTGGGTTCGAAGTTGTGATGCTTACCGATGGAGACCAGCGCGCCATGCAGCGCGCCATCGGGCAATTCAGCCGAAAACTCAACGGCGCCAAAGTTGGATTGGTGTATTACTCCGGGCATGGGATTCAAGCTCAGGGCGTCAATTACTTGGCTCCGATCGATGCGGAGATTGAAACCGAAGGCGACATGCCTTTGCAGCTTGTGAGCGTCGATGTCATCACTGCTCAATTGATGCAGGCCGGCACAGAGGTCAACATCATTGTTCTCGACGCCTGCCGCACCAATCCCTTCGAGCGACGGATGCGTGGCGTTGGAAACGCAGGCAGAGGGTTGGCTGCGCTTAACGCGCCCAAGGGAACCGTCATTGCCTATGCTACGGCTCCCAACACCACGGCGGATGATGGCGACGGAGCCAACAGTCCTTATACGATGGCGTTGTTGCAGGCTTTGGGATCGCCGCAACGGCGGGTGGAGGATGTCTTTAAAGAGACCCGCGCAATTCTTGCGAAGTCTTCCAAAAATCAACAAATCTCTTGGGAGTCGTCTTCGTTGGTCGGAGACTTCTATTTTGTTCCGCCCTCCGGCGGAGATCTGCCTTACAGACCGGCGATGGCCTCTTCTTCGTCCGTTGTTCAGAATCAGAGTAGTGTTCAGAACAATAATGCGCCGAATCCTCCGAATAACGCTCAGAACGGCGCTTTAAACAACAACTGGCCCACCCAAAGCTCTCGGACGCAAGTTTCAGATGTTCAGAGGCCGTCTTCGTCGGTGGTGGCTCCGTCTGTGGCGGTTGGTCCGGCGTTAGTTCAAGAGGCGTGGCCCACGGAATCTTCTTCCAACAGGCGGCGTCCTCCCGCCAACGGCTCTGATCCGTCTTCTTCGGTGTGGGGAGGAAAGCCGTCAACTTTTGAATCTTCTCATCAGCAGTCTCAACAACCGCAACCTTTGCCGCCGCAATCTTTGCAGCCGGAGACTCTGCCGCAAACGGCTTCTTTGCCTCCTCGAAACGGCGGTCGAAACGGTTCTTTGGCGTTCAATCTCACCAATGGAGCCAATCGGCCTATTGCTCGTTTGTTTCTTTCCGCGAAGTCTTCAAGCAATTGGGAGGAGAATCTTTTACCCAAGGGGACGCTGATTGAGCCGAACGAAGAGTTCGAAATTACTGTTGATGACGGAGAAAATGCTTGTGTGTATGACTTGAAGGTTGTGTTTCGGGGGGGGGGGAGAAATGGAAAAGCTTGGTTTGAATATCTGTAAAACAAAGCGTTACACTTTAAGGCGCTAGTTGGATAGTAAAGAGTGGGGGGAGGGGGCTTTCGCCCCCTCCTTATAATCCCGAGCGGTCAGAACACAATCTTCGGTTTCTTTCTTTACGAGCCTATTTTTTTTAGGCTTCCATTGCCGCCACTTGCGCATCCACCACCGCCACCGCCGACATATTCACAATTCCTCGCACCGTGGCCGATTGCGTCAAAATATGCGCCGGTCGAGCCAATCCCAACAAAATCGGCCCGATCGTTTGTCCGTCACACAGCGACAACGCTAGGTTAAACGCAATATGCGCCGCGTCTAATGAAGGAGAAATCAATAAATTAGCTTCTCCCTTCAGGCGAGAACTGGGAAACAACTGTTGCCGCAACGCCTCTGACAGCGCGGCGTCGGCATGCATTTCGCCTTCGATTTCCAGATGAGGATCGCGTTCTCGCAGAACTCCCACCAGCGATCTCATTTTATGCGCGGTTGGCGTGTCGCGACTGCCGAAGATCGAGTGAGACAAAACGGCGATCTTCGGTTCGATCAGAAACCGCCTCACGGCCGCCGCCGCCAGAATCGTCATGTCGGCCAATTCTTCGATGGTGGGGTCCGGCGTTACCTGAGTGTCGCAGAAGAAGAAAGTTCCTTTCGGCACCACCAACGCATTTAAAGCCGCCGGCTTGCGGACCTCTGGAGCCATGCCGATGATGTTTTGTAAATACCGAAGATGATGTTCGAAACTCCCCACAGAGCCGACGAGCAAAGCGTCGGCTTCGCCGCGCAACACCATTAATGCGGCAATCACCGTGGTGTTGGTGCGCACGATCATTCGCGCCGACATCGGCGTTACGCCGCGTCGCTCCATCAGGCGATGATAGAGCGTCCAGTATTCATTATAACGCGGATCGTTCTGCGGGTCGCATAGATCGAAATGATCGTCGAGCCGAATGCGCAAGCCAAGCTTTTGAATTCTCCGCAAGACCACGTCGCGTCGCCCGATTAAAATCGGACGCGCCAAACCTTCGTCAACCACCACTTGCGCGGCGCGCAATACGCGTTCTTCTTCGCCCTCGCCGTAGACCAGACGGCGCGGATCGTTTTTAGCGCGCGCGAATACCGGCCGCATGGTTTGGCCGGATCGGAACACGAATTGGTTGAGGCGTTCGCGATAGGCGTCGAAGTCTATGATTGGCCTGGTGGCGACTCCACTCTCCATGGCGGCGCGCGCCACGGCGGGAGCAATTTCTACGATTAGGCGCGGATCGAACGGCTTGGGAATCAGGTATTGAGGCCCAAAGGACAGCGAGACGTCGCCGTAGGCTGCTGAGACGATGTCGTTGGGTTCGGCCAGAGCCAAATCGGCGATGGCTTTGACCGCTGCGAACTTCATATGCTCTGTGATCGTTGTCGCGCCGACGTCGAGCGCGCCTCGGAAGATGAACGGAAAGCACAGAACATTATTGACTTGATTGGGATAATCAGAGCGGCCGGTGGCGATCACGGCGTCTGGACGGACTTCGCGGACCTCTTCCGGCATGATTTCCGGAGTTGGATTGGCGAGCGCAAGAATAAGGGGTCGCTCGGCCATTGTGGCGACCATTTCGGGTTTCAACACGCCTCCCGCCGACAGGCCTAAGAAAATATCGGCGTCTTTAATGGCTTCGGCCAGGGTGCGCGCTTCGGTTTTCTTGGCGTAGCGGGCCTTGCGTTGGTCCATCAACTCGACGCGGCCTTCGTAGACGACGCCCGCCAAATCGGTGACGGTGATGTTCTCAACGGGGATTCCGAAGTCAACCAGCAGGTCCAGGCAAGCGAGCGCTGCGGCTCCTGCTCCGGAGGAGACCAGTCGGACTTCATTTATATCTTTGCCGACCACTTTCAAACCGTTCATGACGGCGGCGGCGACGATGATGGCGGTTCCGTGTTGGTCGTCATGAAAGACGGGAATTTTCATCCGTTGACGGAGCTTGGACTCAACCTCGAAGCAGTCGGGGGCTTTGATGTCTTCGAGGTTTATTCCGCCGAACGTGGGCTCCAGCGAGGCGATGATATCGATCAATTTGTCGGGATCGTTTTCATTGATCTCGATGTCGAACACATCGATCCCGGCGAATTTTTTAAACAGAACGCCTTTGCCTTCCATCACCGGCTTTGCGGCCAACGGGCCGATGTTGCCTAAACCGAGCACTGCCGTGCCGTTGGTGATGACCGCGACGAGATTGCTGCGGATGGTGACGGTGTTGACCTCGGCGGGATCTTTCATGATCGCCTGACAAGCTGCCGCTACGCCCGGAGAATAGGCGAGGGCAAGGTCGCGTTGGTTCGCCAGCGGCTTGGTCGGCGTGACCGAGATTTTTCCGGGTTCGGGGTGACGGTGATAATCGAGCGCCGCTTCGGCGAGGGTGTCGGCCATCTTAACACTCTGAATGTGGGCGATATTATGAAAAAAGCAATATATTTAGGGGAAATGTTTTACGTTTGTCCAACGTATAAATCGAATATCTCCCTTTTTATTTTAGCGGGGGAGGGAGGTTGAGGATGAAAGTATTGTTTTGTGGCGCTTTGGTTGCAATTGAGTTTTGACTGGAAAGCTGAGTTTTGACCGGAAAATTGAGCTTTGACGGGAAACATGGCCGGTCACTCAGAGAGCGCTCGGTCTTTGTTTTACAGTAAATAAGAGGGGCGGTAAATAAGGGGGGGACTCTCGCTTCCCCCTTATAATTCCGAACGACCAGGAACACGGTTCCTGGACCTTTTTAATTGTACGTGTTTTAGGTTCTTCAGACTTTTCTTTAGGTTCTATGACGGCCCGTCAACCAAATGAAATATTGATCAACGCTATGGACAATCGTTGTCGCAAGATTCTCGCGTTGGACGGGTTGCGTCAATATCGCCAGATCTTGGCTGTTGGAGAGATACCCCATTTCAATTAAAACCGAAGGCACATCCGGCGCCGTCAGCACCGCAAACCCCGCCGAACGATGTGGTCGAGGAATTAACTTAAAGCTACGTCCCAATTCGCGTATCGCCAAGCTGGCAAACCGTCGTGAGTGATTCATCGTGTCTCTTTGCGCCAGATCGATTAAAATCGTGGCGACTTCATCGCTTTCCGTGCTCAGATCGATTCCGCCAATAGCGTCGGCGCGGTTTTCACGCTGAGCCATCATTTCGGCTTCTCGATCAGAGGCTTTGTCCGAAAGCGAATAAATCGACAAGCCATGCATATTGGGATTGGCGATGCTGTCGGCGTGAAGAGAAATAAATAAGTCGGCGTTGACTTCACGCGCTCGGCTGACGCGGTCGCGCAGACGAATGAAGACGTCGCTGTCGCGCGTCAAGACCACGCGATATCGTCCGGTTCGCTCCAATAGACGCCGCATTTCTCGGGACACGGCCAGAGTAATGTCTTTTTCGTATCCGCCATTGGCGCTTATTGCGCCCGGGTCTTCTCCGCCATGGCCGGCGTCTACGACCACCATGCGCTTGACGTTTTGCAGCGGTGGGTGAGGGATCGGTTGGGGAAGGCGGGTGACGGGCACAGTGACCGCCGCCGCCGTGGCCATGGAGGCGGCGATCGATGACGGCATGGGCGACGACGACATGACCGACACCGACACCGGCGCCGGCGCCAGCGTGTTGTTCGAAGCCGAGTAATGAGGTCCCGGCGCTGGTTTCGCGCGAGAACCGACGTTTTCGGCGGCGTTCGTCGCGGCGTTCGTCATTGATGGCGCCGCCGGCACCATGATCAAAGACGACCGAGAAGACGCGGCGTCAAGAATGACTTGAGACGTGTCGGTGATCGGAGCCGGGCGCTCAGTCGAGGCCGAAAGATCGGTCGAAGCCGATGGGTCGGCGACGGATGGCGTCTCGACGGGATTGGGCTTTTCAACCGCATCGGAAGCGCTGAGCTTGGTCTGTTGAGAGTGGCCTCCACTAACGACGCGACTACGCTCTTGAAGCGCGACGGCATGCGAGGTAGGCTCCAGATCGAGCACAAAGCGCGGCAAGTGTCCGTCGCGGGAGGGGATGAGGAAAGCTTCGCGCACGCGGGCCGGGCCGGTGAGTTCAAGCACCAGGCGAGAGGTTCCGACGTTCGCAGGCTGGCGATAGTAACGACGCACGACGCCTTTGCCGAGACCTCCGTTTTTGAGGCCGCCGTCGGTGACGGAAGGCCATGCGAGGCCGGCAAAGTCAATCTGCACGCGATAGGGATCGACGGAGACGGAGACTTGGAAGTCAACCGGTTCGCTGATTTCCAGAACAAAACGGGTTTTGTCGGGGTGAATGCCGAAACGGGCTTCGGCGACAACGGGAGAGGAAGCGGCAAAAGCAGGGATGCTCGCCGCCGTCACGATCAAAATCGTTAGAGCGATGAGCGCCCACGGCTTCGTGCGAGCGGCGCGACGTAATGCGGCGACGGTCGACGTCCAAGGGAAGAATGAAGGATGCGAACGGTGGCGGATCATGCCGCGAACCTGATGTTGTCGGAAGTGGAGGGACGATCCACAGTGTGGCGTTTGACATCAATAGGTTCAATGGAAAATCGCGTTGCGTTCCGCATATAGTGGCGAAATCTCCACTGCTGTGGCTTTTCCGCAAGCAAAAGACCAAAGCTCAACTTGAGAATCGCCAGGCAATAAAAGCGTCATTCTCTCTACGTGATCACACGCGCCGAACTGGGACTTTTAAAGGTCTCTCGGTGTCTGGCGGCGTCGGCGCGCAACAATTTCTTCGAATTTTAAATTGGATCGTCTGTCTGATTGAAAAACCGGAGAAGTTTGCCGGTGTTTTCTTCTTGCAGAGGAAGGGGAGGGAGGGGGATTCACCCCCTCCCTTTGACATTTTGTTTTTTAGGAACTCTTGAGTTCGCGTTCCTTCGATGGACTAATCGCCCGTCGTGATGCGATCGACGAGTTGTTTCACCGTAGGAACAAATCCGTTGGCGTAGAAAGGATCAGAGGCGAACTTGAACGCATTATGTCCGGCGAAGGCCAGTTGGGTCTCGCAATCGTCGGTGTGGCTGACCGCCTGAAGAGTTTTTTGGATGCAGTAAGAACGTGGGTCTGCTGGGTGGCCTGTGGAGCCCTCCTCGTTTTGCGCCCAGTTGGAGAATAGGCACGCGCTGAGGCATCCCATGCAATTGACTTGATCTTCCTGAATCTCATCGGCTTTTTCGGGCGAGACGAAAATCAGGGTGGAGTCGGGAGTTTTGAGCGCCGTCGAGAATCCCAAATCGACCCAAGCTTTGGCGCGAACGGCGTCGGCTTCCGCAACATAGACCGGACGACCGCGTGGGCCGATCGGGAATGCGGTTGGGTGGCTGTCGTCGGAAGAGCCGACATAGGAAATTTGGCGTTCCGAACGGGCGCGAAGCTCCTGAATAAAACCGTTGTTGACCGCCGATGAGTAGAAGCCCGTCGGCGAGAAGCGGTTGAGAAAGACGTCGCCTGGCTTCAGGGTCAAGAGCTTGCGTTTCCAGGCGTCGGAAGCCGGGCTTTCTTGAGTCAGAAGCGGTCGCGTCCCGTATTGAAAGGCAATCGGCCCCAGATCGGGGTTGTCAATCCAATCGGCCCAGTCGCGCAGCCACCACACGCCGCCCGCCATGACGATGGGGACGTTTTGCAGGCCGAAACCAGCCATCATGCGGCGCAAAGCGATTACGCGCGGCATGGGAGATTCAGGCTTGGCGGGATCCTCGCTGTTGGACAAACCGTTGTGCCCGCCGGCGAGCCACGGATCCTCATAGACAACCCCGCCGAGATAGTCGGCGAATTTGTTGTAGGAACGCAGCCACAGCGCGCGGAAAGCGCGCGCCGACGATACGATGGGGTAGTAGAAAACGCCGTAATGAGCCGCAATCTCGGCGATTCGATATGGCATTCCCGCGCCACAGGTGACGCCGTGAACCATTCCCGGCGCCCCTTCGAGCACGCCGCGCAAAATGCGTTCGGACGCGCCCATTTCCCACAGAACATTGATGTGGATGCGTCCTTGGCCGTTCGCCCTTTCATGGGCGATGCGGGCCTGGGTTACGCCGCCGCGAATGGCGAAAGCAACTAACTCTTCGTGTCGTTCTCGTCGGGTTTTGCCGTGATAGATTTGCGGGAACAGATTGCCGTTCTCGTCAAAGCTGTCGGCATTGACTCCCGAAAAAGTTCCGACGCCGCCCGCCGCCGCCCAGGCGCCGGAGCTTTCCCCGTTCGACACCGAAATTCCTTTGCCGCCTTCCACCAGCGGCAGCACTTCCCGACCGGAAATGACCAACGGTCTCAGCGCCTTCAACGAACCCTCCAAACCGCCATGTCTCGATCATCGAGTCGCCTCTTGCGCAGTCCGCATATTGCGGAAGCTTTCCGGTTTCGAGAGTGAGCTTAGGCTCAGTCGGAATTCGGAAGTGTGGCGGCCTCGACCTTCTTATAGAGGGATATATGAAAAAAAAAGCGGTCGGACGAGTCTAATGCGTAGAAATCGATGAAGTTTTTTTGCGGGGCTCATTTTTTTTCGTGGCGTTCGCATGGGGGATCGCTTCAATCTGACATGACTTCATGTTGGCGCGTAAAAAAGTGGCGGGCTCTGTCGGAATAAAAAGTATTTGATCAACAATTTAATAGGTTCGGGGACTGTGTTTTCTGGCCCGACTGCGCTCCCTGGCCCGCGCGACTGGGGACACCGTCCCTGACCCGTCTAATTGTTGTTATTTGGAGTGCGCCGTCGCTTTTATTCGGAAAGGGCCTCGACGTCAGAGCTTGCTCGGAGAACTCATCAATGTTTCTGTTGGAAGATTTGGAGGCGACCAATGTTTTCGGACGGCGCTTGGCCGAAACGCTCTCGCCTGGTGACGTCGTCGCTCTTTGGGGAGACCTCGGCGTAGGCAAAACCGCTCTCGCTCGCGCCGTCATTCGCGCTCTCTCCTGTGAAACCCAAGACGTCCCTAGCCCAACATTCACGCTTGTTCAGACCTATGAGACACGAATCGGGCCACTATGGCACTTTGATCTCTACCGCCTTTCCTTTCCTGAGGATATTATCGAACTCGGGTGGGAAGAGGCTCGCGCCGATGGCGTCGTTCTGGTCGAGTGGCCCGATCGTTTAGGCCCTTGGACTCCCTCTGATCGACTGGATGTCACGTTGACGCACTGTGATTGTCAAGTAGGGTTTGATCGCCAGGAAAGCCGCCAAGCGTCCGTCGTTGCCTGCGGCAAGCGCTTGACGTCGCGCAATGGCGATGCGTTTTCGCCGAGACATCCTCTTTAGGCGCGGATTGAACAGCTTTCGGGAGTGCGTGGTTTTTATGAATCTCCAATCCTTTCTTGGACGCCATGGTTGGGGAGAGGCGGCGCTTCAGTCTCTGGCCGGAGACGCCTCATCCCGACGTTATTGGCGCGCGACTCGTCCGGAGTCGGGAGAAACCGCTATTGTTTCGCATTCTCCAACTCCGGAAGCGGATTGTTGGCCGTTCGTGGCCATCGGCCGCTTTCTTTCGGCTCTGGAGCTTTCCACGCCGCGCGTGCGCGCCGAGTCGCTGAACGACGGTTTTTTGCTGTTGGAAGATTTCGGAGACGCTTCCTTTTTCATTTTGGCGCAAGATTCTGCGCAAGAGGCGACGCTTTATCGTTCGGCTGTTGACGTCTTGATTCATCTGCACGGGAACTACCGTCTGTCGCCCGCCTATTATTCCGACGCCAAGATGATCGCCGCCGCCGCCGAAGCCATTGCCGCCGGAATTATGACGGCTCCGGTTTTTCCCGACGTTTCGACAACCCGCCCGGCGATTCCAGGCCCCAACGGCCTTCTGCCCTTGCCGGTGTATGATGTGGCGGCGTTCGTCGAGCAAGTCATGCTTTTTCCGGACGTCTATTGTTCGGCGGTTATGGGGGGGGCTGTGTCCGATGCGGCGCGTTCCGCCTTTGAAGCGGCTTGGCGCGAGGTTCTTCCTATCGCCGTGGCGGGGCCTTGGTCGCTGGTGTTGCGCGACTATCACTTCGGCAACCTTATGTCTTTGCCCGATCGAGAGGGAGTGGGGGCAACGGGGCTTCTGGATTTCCAGAGCGCCGGGCCGGGGCCGGTCGCCTATGATCTCGTTTCGCTTTTGGAAGACGCGCGTCGAGACGTTCCGAACGGTTTGGTTGAAGAGATGATCGCCCGGTATCTTGACGCTTTTCCTTTGCTTGATCGCCAGAGCTTTTTACGTTCCTATGTGGTTTTCTCTGCGGTGCGTCACACGCGCGTTCTGGCTGTTTTCGCGCGCTTGGCTTTGCGCGATGGGAAGCGTGGTTATCTCTCTTATATGGCGCGGGTGTGGCGTTTGTTGGAAGCTTCGTTATGTCACGCGGCGTTGGCCCCTGTCGCTGCGTGGTTTGATCATTATGTCCCGACCGGCGCTCGCGCCGGCGCTATCTTTTCGGAGCCGGCATGAAAATTCCCGTTCCCTGTTCCTCCACAACCGGATTTATTCCT
The DNA here is from genome assembly GCA_963575675.1 of Azospirillaceae bacterium. Lineage (GTDB taxonomy): Bacteria > Pseudomonadota > Alphaproteobacteria > Azospirillales > Azospirillaceae > CAUYUA01. The sequence continues at coordinate 25,292 of CAUYUA010000022.1, read as the reverse complement.
CGTTGCGCCATGGTGTTGGCCGCAGGTTTAGGATTGCGGATGCGTCCGTTGACGCTTACGCGACCGAAGCCTTTGATCGAGGTCGCAGGTAAGACTCTGCTGGACCACGCCTTGGATCGCGTGTCGGAAGCGGGGGTGGAGACCGCTGTCGTCAACAGCCACTATAAAGGCGAGATGATCGCCGAGCATCTGGCGGGTCGAGTTTCGCCCAAGATCGTTCTGGCTCCGGAAGACGAGTTGTTGGAGACCGGTGGGGGCGTGCGACGTAATCGCGCGCGCTTGGGAGCGGATCCGGCGTTTGTAATCAACGCCGATATTCTTTGGTTGAATGGTCCGCAACCGGCGTTGTGTCGTTTGGCCGGCATGTGGGATCCGCAAAGGATGGATGCTTTGTTGCTGATGACGCCGACGGTGAAGGCTGTCGGGTACACAGGGCGGGGCGATTACTTTATGGATGGCGAGGGTCGGCTGACCCGGCGGAAGGATGTGTGGATCGCGCCGTTTGTGTTTGCGGGCGTTCATATTGTGAAGCCGGAGATGCATGATCCGATGCCGGATGGGCCTTATTCCAATAATCAGGTGTGGGATCGGATTGCGCAGCAGGGGCGGCTTTATGGATTGGTCCATGATGGCGCGTGGTTTCATATTGGAACGCCGGAAGCTTTGGGAGAGGCGCGCGAGCGTTTGGATTTGTATGGTCTCCGTTGGGTTGAGCATTGAGAAGGGGCGCCAGCTTTTCGGATAAAAAATAAGATGGAAATTTAGACGGCTCCAGGGGCTGTGTTTCTGGTTGCTCGGGATCATAAGGGAAGCTTTCGTTCCTAACCCGCGCGACTGGGAACGCAATCCCTGGAGCCGTCTAATTTATTTTTTTTCTTCTTGCTCGTCTTCCTTAATCTTGAGTCCGTTCGATTGAGCCTTCGAGAATCATGCGGACTTCCCGAATTGAAACGGCCCACTCTCATACGGTCGTCACAAACTCCAAGTCATGGTTTCCAAAGGCCTTCCGGCCTTTGGCGGGTCGAGGGCGGAGCCCCGATTCCTTTAGAAATTCCTTTAGAAGTTCTTTTAGAAGTTCTTTTAGAAGTTTTTTCTCGGGTTCTCAATTGGACGGAGTATACCTTTATTTAATAAGGCGCTTTCGCACCCGTCGATACGAAATATATTTCGATAGAATTGTTTCGTAAAAAATAAAAAAGGCGAGATCGTCTCTCGCCTTTTTTATAACAGTCAATCATCATCATCTCTGATCGCAACCGCAGTTACTTTCTATGCGATCACTGCCGTGACCTTCTAGGGCCTCTATTTTCTCATTCGGATGACGTAAGCTTCTTCTTTTGCCAATTCAGCGTCATACGCTCCTTTCTCCGCATTCCTGCGGTTTTGGGCCTGATCACTGCAACGCTAAGAAAAGCGAGTCTCTAACAGAATGTGAAAATTCCAGAACAGCATCGGTAATGCGCCCTCCTCTTTTTGTTTCGAGGAAATAACGCGACGCCGTAGCTTGGTGACGGCGTCGTTGACGCTTCAGAAAGAATCGACTTCTCTTTCTCACGCCACACAACCGGGGGCGCGATCCAGGCCGATGACCGATGGTCTTGCCGGTGGATACCGCTTTGTTCTCAGATCGGACGCGTCAAGCGCTCACATCGAACCGTATTCCACGTCCGCGACCTTTGTTGGTGGAGACGTATATGGCGTTTGCGGTTGAATCGACAGAGTGGCTTGTGTCCGAATTTTTGCGATACGGACTTTGTCCTTCACCCTTTCCAACGGCCGGAGCGGCTTGTAAGGTTTGGGTCCGCACAACAGGAGCGGAAGCTTGGGCGGCCGCAAAGCCCGGCATGATATCCGCTTTGACATGCTGCGGAATTTCAGGCGGCTTCGTAGGGATTTGGGCCGCAGGGATGATGGGATTGAGCTGCATGGTGTAAGAATAGCTCAATCATTCCAGAAATTCAAGAGTGAAGAGATGATATTTGATTGTTTTAACATTGGCCTTCTTTCGGCCTTTGAGATGCGATCTTGTTTGTCTCTATAACGGATAAATTTTGGGTTGGATTTTTCGCTTTTTTATTAGAAACAGCAGAGGGAGACGGAAAAACGCGAATAAGTCGAATTGTTGAGGTGGGGTCTTTGACTCTTTCTCATAGATATTCGGTGCGAACGCCGTGCTCAAAAACTCCAAAAGTCCTCAAGATTGTTTTGTGGACATATCTGCCAGAGAGAGCGAGAATGTGCGGACGTGGTTTGGCGAAGAAGACAAATCAAATGACGTCTCTTTCGGTTCGGCGTCGAAAAAAAAATGAGGAAACCTTATGTCCTCTTCCGATTTGCGCGAGAGTCCGCGCAAGCCTTTCGTTCTAGAAGACTTTCTACCGTATCGGTTGGCGAAGCTCAGCACTACGGTGAGTCGTTCGTTGGCGCGTCTCTATGAAAACCGCTTCGGCGTCTCGATGGGCGAGTGGCGGCTTTTGGCCAATCTGGCTCAATTCGGGCCGCAGTCCGCCAACGCGCTTAGTGATCGCAGCGCGATGGACAAGGTTCAAATCAGTCGCGCCGTCGCCAAAGCCGTTGCGAACGGCTTTATTGCGCGAACGATTGACCACCGCGACCGAAGACGCTCTGTGCTTTCTTTGACGAATAAAGGCCAAGACCTCTACAATCACATTGCGCCTATTGCTCAGGACTTTGAAGATTTTCTGTTGACGGCGCTTCAACCTCAAGAACTACAGATGCTTCACCTTCTATTGGATCGTTTGTTGGAAGCGGCGCAGTCCGTTTCAGTGGAGCGTATGCCGTTTGCTCAATATTCCGATGACGAGATCGAATCCGAGCCCGACCTTGAAATGGACATTGAAACTGAAATCAATGCAGAGATTTCCTAGCGTTACGGAAATCGCATTGTAAAGTCGGATGAGGTCGGGGAATATGGCGTTTTATCGGAGATAATCATGAGAAGGCGCTTCTCTTTTCATTTTTCTGTATTGTTGCGCGGGCTCTTCGGTTATCTGGTCATTCGATTGATCGCCGTCTTTGTCGTCGCTTGGGTCGTTATCACGCCTGTTTTCGCCGCCCAGCGCGTTGAAGCGCTTAATGTGCGGATTGGAACGCATACCGACCATGTTCGCGTCGTGCTGGATATTTCTTCGCCGATCTCGCCCCAGGCGCAGCTTTCCGACGATGGGCTTACCCTCACCTTGTTTTTGCCGGGCGTTTCTTGGAAATCGGCGACTCAACGCAAGATCACTCAGGCGGACCCTTTGACTGAATACCGTTTTATCTCGGATGAGAAAAACGGTGGTCGTATGGATATATCGGCCAAGGTTCCAGTGCAAATTTTGTCGTTAACAGTCTTGCCGCCTTTAAAGAATAAAAGTGAGCATAGGCTGTTGCTGAACATTGCTGCGGACCCTTCCCGTGTCGCTTCTAAAGTTGCGGAGACCTCTATTCCTTCTTCCGGCATCCGGAAAGAAGAGGATCAGGACCAAAGCGCCAAAGAAAACGACAGCGAGGACAATGAAAAAGAAAAAAAGGAACCTGACGAAAAAACAAACAGTTCAGATGAGAAAACAGAGCAAGCAAATTCCGAAGAGGCGGCTCCTTCTCCACAAGAAGCCCTTCCTTCTTCAGACAGCAAGCCTCTCGTCGCTTCTCGGCCTTCATTTCTGGAGCCCTTGACGCGCGCAACGCCGTCGTCTCCTTCTTCGGCCCTTTCTGGTCTTTCGACGTTTCATCCGCTTGAATCGTCGGAAATTCCGACTGTGAATTCCTCCGCATCCTCCTCAAAACCCAAGGCTTCCGTCGCGGTTTCGTCTTCTCCGACTCTCAGCGCCAACGCAAGAAGCGTCGAGTCTCTGATCCAGAACGCCAAGGCGGCTCTGGATCAAAAGCCTCCTCATTTTGAAACCGCCTACGAATTATTTCGTAAAGCCGCTGATGCAGGACATCCAATCGGCGCCTTTGGTGTGGCTCAGATGTATCGGCTTGGTTTGGGGCGAGAGATCAATATGCGTTTGGCGGCGTTTTGGTATGGTGAAGCTGCTCGCCTTGGGCATGATTCTTCTCAATACAATCTCGGGCTTATGAAAATGAGGGGAATCGGCGTAGAGCGCAATCGAATCGAGGGACTTGAATTGATCCGCGCGGCGGCGAGGCAAGGGAATCGCTACGCCATTAACCTGTTGGAAAAAATCGAGGCCCAGGGAATTACGGCGATTGATCGAATTGCTCAATAAGAACGATGGATAAAGAAAAACGATTTCAGAGCAGGATCGCTTTGCGAATAGGGGGGCTTTCGCTCCCCCCTTATGATTTTGCCCTCTTATGATTCCGAGCGACCAGGAACGCCGTCCCTGGGCTCGTCGATGTTTAATTTTCCTTTCTTGTTTCCTTATTCGGAAGCGTCAAGAGCCATGCCGTCTTCTTTAAACGAAGCAGCGTTCAACCAATTGCTGTAAAGCATCGGCGCGATGACTCAGAGCGTGTTTTGTTGCGGGCAACATCTCGGCAAATGTTTGCGTGTGTCCGGTCGGCACGAAAATCGGGTCATAGCCGAATCCGCGCTCGCCACGGGCCGGCCACACCAAAGACCCGTAAACTCGCCCTTCAACGGATTCACAATGCCCATCCGGCCACGCCAATGCTAACGCGCACACAAAAAACGCCGAACGATCACGAGGATTTTCACCTAATTTGCTCCAAATTAGGCCCATTGCTTTCTGAAAATCACGCTCTGGTCCCGCCCATCGCGCCGAATAAATTCCTGGTTGTCCGCCTAGAGCCGGAACCACCAGTCCGCTGTCGTCTGCTAGAGCAATATATCCTGCTTTTGCCGCTGCTTTTGCTTTGATCTCGGCATTGGCGATGAAGTTGTTTCCCGTCTCTTCCGGCTCAATAAGCCCAAGTTCACTCGCCGATTGCACCTGCGCCGCATATGGACGCAAAAGCTCGGCAAATTCACGAACTTTTCCTTGGTTATGACTTGCGATTATCAGTGTATCTCCGCAAAAAGTCCGTGCAGCACACATTGTTCAACTCCCCGAATGGCGCTTTTCAATTGATCATCAATGGTCGATCATATCAACTCTTGTTAGCGATTGCCCTGGCGATCGAATGAGATGCGTAAGAACGTCGCTAATCAAATCATGTCGTGGAGGATATAAAAAAACACAAACCGGCGTATCAAGCCAAAAATATTTTCAGAGTCTTCTTATGGCGGCACGCAAGGACTCGAATATGAATGACAAAAGAAGGAAATGTTTTCATGGTTTTTTCTTTGACGCCGAGTCAACGGATGTCGTCGGAGCAAATCGAAGCGTTCTTCGATCGTCTGGCCGCAGCCAATCCCGAGCCTCGTTCAGAATTATCGTTCACCAATCCTTACACTCTGCTGGTGGCGGTGGTGTTGTCGGCGCAAGCCACCGACGTTGGCGTGAATAAAGCTACGCGCTCTTTGTTTGAGATCGTGCAGACGCCGGAACAGATGCTGGCTTTGGGTGAGGAGGGGGTGCGTTCTTACATCCGCACGATTGGATTGTTTAACGCGAAGGCGCGGAACATAATCTCGTTGTCCGAGCGTTTGGTTTGTGAGCACGACAGTCAAGTGCCTTGTGATCGCACTGCATTGGAGGCTTTGCCGGGAGTCGGTCGGAAAACGGCTAATGTCGTGTTGAATGTGGCGTTCGGCCAAGAGACTATAGCGGTGGACACGCATATTTTCCGTGTTTCCAATCGCACGGGCTTGGCGCCGGGACGCAATCCTGAAGAGGTCGAGACTGAATTGGAGCGGGTGACGCCTGTGGCGCGTCGTCGTCATGCGCATCACTGGTTGATTTTGCACGGGAGGCATGTGTGCAAGGCGCGCCGCCCTCAATGCGGGAATTGCGCTGTAGAGTATCTGTGTCTTTGGCCGGATAAAATCAAGTAACTCGATGAAAAAATGACGCCTATCTTTTGAAGGATAATTAAAGCATTGATCGGTCCGGGGGAGTCCCTGAGTTCATTTAATGTTTTAACCCGCATGTCAAAAGACATGTGTCATTTCTTCATCTCGTTGGTCTTCGGTCGATATCTGAAACATGACGTTTTCTTTTTTCGTTGAATAACGAAATGAGGTGTGGTTAACCCATGTTGGCGCAGTTTGAACAAGTGGCGAAAGCCGTTGCGGACCCTTCGCGGATTCGCATCCTAAAACTATTGGAATTAGGTGAATTATGCGTCTGCCAAGTGACGATGGTGTTGGGTTTGGCGCCCGCCACAGTTTCAAAGCATTTATCACTGCTGCGGATGGCTGGGTTGGCGACGCAACGAAAATCCGGACGATGGGTTTATTACGGATTGGCGTCTCGTTCGAACAACCTCCACGCCGAAGCTATGGCGACGATGATTCGCAACGCATTGGATGACGATGAGACCATCGTTGAAGATCGATGCAGACTGGAGCGCGTGAAGGCCGTTCCAATAGAAACTCTCTGCGCCAAGGATGTTGATTTCACTTCGTCAGGGATTTCCGCGAATGTCGAGTCCAGTGGTTGAAAGCCGAAATTTCAGCGTGGCGTCGTTGAATGAGGCGGTTGTAATGTACCACAATCCGAATTGTGGAACCTCTCGTAATGTTTTGGGGATTCTGCGTCATGTTGGAATCGAGCCGATCGTTATCGAATACTTGAAGACTCCACCGAGCCGCGTAGAGCTGGTTGCGATATTGGAGCGCTTAAAAATGACGCCTCGCGCTTTGCTGCGGCGCAAGGGAACGCCGTATGAAGCTCTGGGGCTTGACGATCCGAGTCTAACCGATTCGAGGTTGATCGATGCGATGTTGGCGCATCCGATTTTGATCGAACGACCGATCGTGATCACGCCGTTGGGAATCGGCTTATGCCGTCCTTCAGAAGCGGTGCTGCCTTTATTGCCGCGTCCGATGAAAACGTCGTTCCGAAAAGAAGATGGAGAGGTGATTTCCATCCCGTCTGAGGCCATCTCGTCTGAGGAGTGTGGGGTATGACAGCCGAACGGAGCGGCTTATCGTGGTTCGAGCGCACGTTGAGCTTATGGGTGGCGGGATGCATTGTGGTCGGCGTGATTTTAGGGCGTTTGGCGCCTGGTTTTTTTGCTCTGATCGCTCACGCCGAAATTAGCCAAGTTAATTTCCCGGTGGCGTTTTTGATCTGGCTGATGATTATTCCGATGCTGATCAAAATAGACTTCACTGCTTTACACTCGGTTGCGGAGCATTGGCGTGGCGTCTGCGTGACCTTGTTTGTGAATTGGGCGGTGAAGCCGTTTTCTATGGCGGCTTTAGCGTGGTTATTCGTCGGTTTTTTATTTCGACCGTTGTTGCCTCCGGATCAAATTGATTCGTATATCGCCGGGCTGATCTTGCTGGCGGCCGCGCCTTGCACCGCCATGGTGTTTGTATGGTCGAGTTTGTGTCGGGGCGAGCCCCACTTTACTTTAAGCCAGGTTGCGCTGAATGACCTGATTATGGTGTTCGCGTTTGGGCCGATTGTCGGGGCGCTGTTGGGGATGTCGTCGATTACCGTTCCTTGGGACACGTTGCTTTTATCGGTGGCGCTCTTCATCATTGCTCCGGTGACGATAGCTCAGTTCGTAAGAGTCGTTTTGCTTCGTCAAGGCGGCGTCGTTATGCTGGAGAAGATGCTTGCGATTCTTCAACCGGCGTCTTTGGGAGCGCTCTTGGCCACATTGACGTTGTTGTTTGGTTTCCAAGGGAGCCGCATCGTTGAACAGCCTCTGGTTATTGCGCTTCTTGCCGTCCCGATTCTGATCCAGGTGTATTTTAACGCCGGCCTTGCTTATGTGTTGGGGCGGCGCTTAGGGGTGGCGCATTGCGTTGCCGGACCTTCGGCTTTGATCGGAGCCAGTAATTTCTTTGAACTGGCGGTTGCGGCGGCAATTAGTTTGTATGGCTTGGAGTCGGGAGCTGCTTTGGCGACCGTGGTTGGCGTTTTGATTGAAGTTCCTGTGATGTTGTCCGTTGCTTGGGGCGTGAACGCCAGTCGGAGCTGGTACGAATCAGCTCGGTTGTCGTAAACATAAAATTATATGGGTCCAGGGACTGTGTTCCTGGTTGCGTGGGGGGGGGGGTATAAGGGGGGCGCGACCGTCCCCCTCGCCGCAAGGCGAACATCTTGCAGCTTGCGCGAATCTTGCCTTGCGGCAAATAAGGGGGACGGTCGCGCCCCCCTTATAATCCCCCCACGACCAGGAACACAGTCCCTGGACCCGTCTAATTTATTCAGTGGTTGTCATGGGAACTGTTCGGAGCGCTCAATAATGTGGGTCACAAGACCATAGACGCGCGCTTCTTCCGCAGACATCCAGTAGTTACGGTCTGTGTCGCGCTCAACTTTCTCAAGAGGTTGTCCGGTTTCATGCGCGATGATCCGATTCAACCTTCCTCGCATCTTAATAATTTCTTTGGCCTCGATGGCGATATCGACGGCTCGGCCTCCCGCGCCGCCAAGAGGCTGATGAATCAGAAACCGCGTGTTTGGGAGGCAAAAACGGTTCTCTCGTTTTGCGGCGAGAAAAATATGCGCTCCGGCGCTGGCCACCCAACCTGTTCCCAAAATTTTGATCGTCGGAGTCACAAAGCGGATCATGTCGTGGATTGTGTCTCCGGCCTCGACATGGCCGCCCGGCGAGTTCAGGACAATGCGAATCGGGTCGTCATTTTCAACCGATAAAGCCAGAAGTTGTGCGGAAATCTCTTGAGCCAGCTTCATCGAGATTTCGCCGAAGATTAGGACTGTGCGCGCCTTGAAAAGGTTTTGCTGAACAGCGGCGAAAGACGCAGGAGGTTTTTTAGCGGACTTCTTTTCAGAATGCTCCTCATCATCGTTGTCCTCGTCGTCGTCTGCGGCGTAAAATGGTTTAATTGATGACATGGGCGATTCTCCTTGAGGGCGCTTCCAACAGAAAGGCCAAAACACAATGGAAAGGTCAATGGTGGGATGGGCGCGACAAAAGAAAGCAAAGAGTGACGCAGCGCATCAATAAAGCTTCATAGGCGTTTTTTTTCTCGGAAGACAAGGAAAACAAGTGAGAACAGAACGCTGCATCCGAACGCTCCGAGACTGAGCATTATAATGGACTGATTGTAGCCATAAAAAGAGGCCAAAGTTGCCGAAACAATCGGGCCGATGATCGCGCCGCCGCGTTCGATAAGTCTATAAAAGGAAAACATGGTTGACACGCCGATGGAAGCGCACTCTTTTTGAGACACCTCAGGCGCCAGGGCCAATTGCGTTGCGTTGTTGAGAGCATGCGCCATACCGATGGCGATGATGCTGGCGAGTACGGCTTCGCTGCTTTGCCATATCAGAAGGATGAGGCCGCCGGCGCCGGTTAGGAGCCCGCCTAGGGCCACAAAAAGAGCGTGTTTTTGTGTGCGATCGGCCCATCGCGCCATGATGGGCATGAATATGATAATAATGACGCTATAGGCCATCATATAGCGACCAATTTCAGATTTCGAGAGCGCCATGTCGTGCAAGTAAAGCGGCGCAAGGTAAAAGAGATATCCTGTTAAAACCAATTTTGTCGGAATGGAGGAAAAGAGAAGAAGGGAAATGAATCTGATATTTTTTAAGATAATCAATGTGTGTAGAAGGGGCGCTCGTTTTTGAATTTGGTTTGTGTTCGGGCTTTCCCTCGGAATGACCATAGAAACCAATGCTCCGGCGATTATGGCCAGAAGTGCGGAAATGAAGAACGTCGCGCGATAGCCGATTTGTTCCGCCAAAATGCCGCCGATGGAGACGCCGCAGATACTGGCGCCGATTACGGCGCCGACGAAATTGGCCATGCCTGCGGCGCGGTTCTCTGCGGTGGTGTTTTTGGCGATATAGCCTTGCGCACCGATAAAGACGGCGGCGTAACCAATGGCGACAAGGCTGCGATAGAGCAAAAGCTGATATAAATTTTCCGCCTGAGCGGTTCCGACGAATCCGGCGATTGCGGGGATGAGGCCAAGCATCACCAAGCGGCGGGCACCCCAGCGATCGACAAGAGTTCCGCAGATCGGGGTGAAGAGGGCGACAATCAGCATAAAAAAAGCGATAGGCAGGCCGATCACCATATTGGCGGAAAGACCGGGAATGGGCTTAAATAACTCTTTAACGTACAAAGGAAAGAAAGAGCGCGATAATTCTTCAGCAAACATAAAAGAAAATAAGGGGGCTCGAATGCTGACCAGACCGCTTTGCTTAATTTCATTGCTGATGTCGATCGTGCTGAAATGAAATTTCTGTTCGTAAGAAGCCATAAGAAACTTGGCTTTTTCGATGCTTCTCAGCGTCTGTGGGTCGGAAGAGTTCTGTGATTCGGCGCGGCGGAGGCGTTGGGCTATGGCTTCGTGTTTTCGGGAGAGGTAAGAGACGATGTTGTCGATTTCTCCAACGAATCGATGGATTTCATCTTTGGCGTTTAATTTCACGCCGCTGACAAAGTTTCCGGAGCGGCCAAGCTCAAGAATTTTATTGGCGACGCGCAAAGGGAAATTGACGTTTCGAGTCATAAGCAAGAGCAATGCTTCAAATGTAATGATCATTGCTGTGAGGAAAATCACAAGAACATCAAAGACGACTTCTTTTAGGGCTTTTTCGATAATCGTCTTTTCCGTTCCAACGTGGACATATCCATAGAGGATGTCTTTTTTATAAATCGGCAGGATCGTGTTGATAAAGTCGTCGAGCAAGATATGGAGGGAAGATGTGACGGCGCCAATCTTATTGCTGTCGAGTAGAGCGTGAAGCGCGTTCTCTTCTTTTTTGTAGGAAGCGCCTTCTGAATATAACGTATTTCCGTTTGGGTAGGTGATGGAGATATAAGAAATTTCAGGATTGTCTTCAATTATGGAGCGAAGAAAATCTTTGACTCCAACCAATTCATTGAATGGAACTCCGAGAAGAACAGCGCTTTGGACTTGGGCGGAAACAATTTTTCCGATGGTTGACGCTTTTTCCGCCAATTCCGGCGAGAGTTCGTCTTCAAATTTTTGGAGCGCAAACCAGGAAAAAGACGCGGCGGCGAGCGTCAGAAGCAGCAGAGAGAGAACAAGCAGCTTTTTGCTGATTCTTGAAGAGACGCGCTGGAAGAGGTTGACGTTGGAGGAACGGGCAGGAGGACTCATAACATTTTCTTTCCGGCGCCGGGATGACCAAAGACAAACATCAAAGAGAAGCGTCGGCGAGCGTCGCTTCAACTTCGTTGAGCGTGGCGACCGTATCGACGACGGCGTAACGGAATTCGTTGATATGCTGACTTATTTTGTTGGCGGCGGTAATTTTGACTGTTGTGTTTTCGTCGTCGATTGGCCCCAAGGACGCCGTCGACGCCAGATGTAGGCTGTGGCCGAATTTCTTGAATAAGAGATGAACGGAAATGAAGGCAATAAAAGAAAACATCGCTATAATCGAAAAGAAAACGCTTGTTAGATATTTTCGAACGCTTTCGAATACTTTAATTTTTTGTGATGTTGAATAATTTAAGGAAATTTGTCCAACGACTTCGCCGAAGCTGTTTTCTATTTTCTTTGTGATGCGCATATTCCGATTGTGAATGCGTTCGGCTTCGAAGTCTTCGGGAGGCTCCGTGCTGAACAAGGCTTCGCCATTGTTGTCGGAGATTTCGATAAATAAAATGCGGGAAAAAGTTCTTTTTGCGTTTTTGATGACCGTTTCAAGGTTCTGATTCTGAGTGAGCGACAATCCCAAATCGAGACTGGACTCAATGCTTTGCTTAAGTTCGGCGGCAATCGTTTCGTAGCGTGACTGTTCGATGCCGTCATAGGTTTTTGCGAATTTTGCATAATTGAGGTAGGCGATCAGAGCCAAACCAGAGGAGAGCAGGATAAGGATTGCTATAGATATCTTCAGTGTGATGCTTTGTTTCATAACAACACCTTATAGACGCCTCTTCTTGAGTGGAGCTTGCATGGCTTATGAGAGGTTCGTGATGAATTGCGAGAGCAAAGAAAAGGCGAAGAGGAAAGCAAAAGGCGCCTATCGGCGCCGATCGCAAGGTCTTGAAAACTTTAAGGTGGCCTATTGCGAGGACAGGGCGCTCATTTGTGCTCCGGAGGTTAGATAATCCGCTGGGTTAACCGCTTGGTTTCCTTTGCGAATCTCAAAATGGAGCTGTGGCGTGGCGACGGTGCCGGTGGCGCCGACCGTGGCCACGGCTTGTCCGCGCTGGACTTGCGCGCCTTTTTCCACCGAGATTTGGTCGAGATGAGCGTATGCGGTCATCCAGCCGTTTTGATGGCGCAACAGCAAAAGGTTTCCGTATCCGCGCAGCTCGTTTCCGGCGTAGACGACGACGCCGTTTTCCGAGGCCAACACGGGCGTTCCGCGAGGCGCTGCAACATTGACGCCGTCGTTGTGCAATCCGTCGGGTTTGTTGCCGAAGTCGGAAATGGTTTTGCCGCGCACGGGCCACATAAAACGCATTCCGCCGCGTGAGGGTTTGGGGCGGGCAAGCGAATGGGAGGCCGGAGTCGAAGGGTCTTCTTCGACGGCAAGGCGTGTGTTGGATGGGCGTTGGTCACCGGGCTTGCGTCCGCCCGTCGAGCGCGCGGGGAGGGGCGGCGGCGTGGGAAGCGCGGCGTTGTTGGGCGTAAGAGAATTGGCGGAATCTTGGGAGTCGGGCTTGCGAATCGGGCTGGGGAGCGCGGCGGCGACGGTGGCGTCGTCGGAGAGGTTGGAGAGGTTGGAGCGTCCCTCGCGGTCGGGAAGGCGCAGCACTTGCCCGACGCGAATTGCGTAAGGCGGCTGAAGGCCGTTGGTCCGAACCAATTCGTTGGAGTCGACGTTAAACGATCGAGATATGGCGTAGATGGAATCGCCTTTTTGAACGGTGTAGGCTCGAACGTGAGGCAACACAAGCTTCTGCCCGGCCTCTAGAACATAGGGGGGTTTTAGATTGTTGGCTTCGATCAGGTCGCGTGTTGGGACGTTGTGGCGTCGCGCGAGGGCGTAGATGGAATCCCCGCGTCCTGCGACAATGGTTTCCTCGGCGTTTCCAGAACGGTCGCCGAAGTCGAACGGCGACACGCTTTCCACCCAACGGCCGCAACCGCCGAGCATGGGAACCGCAAGGGTGAAGGCGACAACAACCCTTAGACCGATCGAGCAGGCGCCTCGTTTTCGGTCGGCAGATCGGGCAGTAGAGGCACGAAGCGAACGGGCCACAGATCCTCCCGCTGGAGACCGGTTTCGACACGGCGGAATTTCACGACGCGCTGTTCACGTCGATCTTCCCCCAAAGGAATTACCAAAACACCATTTTCACCGAGTTGGTCAAGCAACTCTTGCGGTGGATCGGGACCGCCGGCGGCGGCCGTCACCAGAATGCGATCGAAAGGCGCTTCTTCGGGCCATCCTTTGACGCCGTCGAAGTGTTTGGTTGTGATGTTGGTCAATCCCAGCGTTTCGAATCGTTTTTCGGCTTCGCACAGCAAGGGCAGGTGACGTTCCACCGTGAAGACGTGACGGCAAAGTTTGGCGAGTATGGCGGCTTGATAGCCCGAACCAGCGCCGACCTCAAGGATTTTGTGTTCCGGCCTGATTTCCAAGGTCTGCGTCATCAACGCGACGATCAGAGGTTGGCTGATGGTTTGGCCGTGCCCTATCGGCAGAGCCATATCTTCATATGCTTGGTCGGCAAAGGCTTCGGGAACAAACAGCTCGCGAGGGATGCGTTCCAGAGCGCTCAACACCGTCATGTCGGTGACGCCGGAGCGGCGCAACGACATGATCAGGCGGATTTTACGGGCGTCTATACTCACTGGAATGCCTGCCTTAAGCTCTGGACGGTTGCCGTGTGGGTTAAATTGAGGTGGAGAGGGGTGATGGAGATGAAACCGTTTTGAATGGCGGCGATGTCGGTGTCGGGCTGTTCTTGGTCGCCGCCGCGCAAGGGGCCGATCCAGAAATAGGACTTTCCGCGAGGATCCACGCGATGAATCAGTTCGTCGCCGATTTTTCTTTGGCCGTGGCGAACGACTTGAACGCCGCGCACGTCTTCCGCCGCGCAAGCGGGAAAATTGACGTTCATTAGAACTTGCGGAGCCCACGGCGTCGCAAGAATTCTTGATATGGTTTGAGCGGCCCACCCTTCGGTTGCCGCCCAGGAGGAGTGCGGGATGGGGTCTGTAATGTGTTGGCTTAGGGCGATGGCGCGCGCGCCCAACAACGTGGCTTCCATGGCGGCGGCGATGGTGCCGGAGTACGTGACGTCGTCGCCGATGTTGCTGCCGAAATTGACTCCGGAAAGGACCAAATCGGGTTTATGATCAGCCAGTATATGGTTGACCGCCAACATCACGCAATCTGTGGGAGTGCCGTCGATTGCAAAGCGCCGGTCGTCCAGGCGCCGCAGTCGCAACGGACGTTGAAGAGTCAGCGAGTGGCTTGCGCCGGATTGCTCGGTTTCAGGGGCTGCGATCCAAACATCATCCGTCAGGCTGCGGGCGACTCGCTCCAGAACCGCCAAGCCCGGCGCTTGCACGCCGTCGTCGTTGGTTAAGAGGATGCGCAGACGTTTTGATGTGGGCGTCGCGTCCGTCTTCATGACGTGGTTATCCGTTCGAGGCCGCCCATATAGGGCTTTAACGCATCGGGAACCGCAATCGAGCCGTCGGGTTGTTGATAATTTTCGATGATGGCGATCAAGCAGCGTCCGACGGCGACTCCGGAGCCGTTGAGGGTGTGAACAAAGCGGATGTCTTTGCCGCCGCGCGGGCGGCAGCGGGTCTTCATGCGCCGGGCTTGGAAATCGCCGCAATTGGAGCAGCTTGATATTTCGCGGTAAGTGTTTTGGCCCGGCAGCCAGACCTCGATGTCGTAGGTTTTGCGGGAGGAAAAGCCCATGTCTCCCGTGCAGAGCACAATGGTGCGGAAGGGCAGGTCGAGTCGCTTCAGGACGGTTTCGGCGCATTCGGTCATGCGCTCGTGTTCGGCGCAGGACTGGTCCGGCGTGACGACGCTGACCATTTCGACTTTCCAGAACTGGTGCTGACGAATCATGCCGCGCGTGTCTTTTCCGGCGGCGCCGGCCTCGGCGCGGAAGCACGGGGTGAGGGCGGTCATGCGAATCGGGAGGGACTCGCTGTCGAGGATTTGGTCGGCGCAGAGGTTGGTCAGAGGCACTTCGGCGGTGGGAACGAGCCAATGGCCGGTGGTGGTGTGGAACAGGTCTTCGGCGAATTTGGGAAGTTGGCCGGTGCCGTACATGGCGTTGTCGCGAACCATCAGCGGCGGCGACACCTCGGTGTAGCCATGCTCGGTGGTGTGGAGGTCGAGCATGAACTGGCCGAGCGCGCGCTCCAAGCGCGACAGACCTCCGCGCAGAACCGTGAAGCGCGCGCCGGACATTTGCGACGCGGCGGAGAAGTCCATCAACTTTAGAGTTTCGCCCAGCTCCACATGATCTTTGGCGCCGACGATTGCGCGGGGGGCGCCGATGCGGCGGAGTTCGACATTGCCGGTTTCGTCTGCGCCGTTGGGGACGTCATCGGCGGGCGCGTTGGGGAGAGTCGCCAAAATTGATTCCAGCGCCGTTGCGATTTGGCGTTCTTCTTCTTCTTGGATCGGCAGGCGTTCTTTGATTGCGGCGACTTCGGCGACCAGCGATTCGGCGTTTTTGCCTTGTTTGCGGGCTTGGCCGATTTCTTTCGACGCCTCGTTGCGTCGCTGCTGCATTTCCTGCAAGGAGGTTTGTATGGCGCGTCGCCGAGCGTCCAGCTCCAGAATCGCCGCCGAGGCCGGGGGCAGATTGCGACGGCTGAGGGCGTGATCAAAAGCGGATGGTTGTTCGCGGATGGAGCGGATATCGAACATTGAGGAGGCCAGCACGCAACGAAGGACGATGACGATGGAGATTGTTTAGCGGAACCGCGTTGCAAGGTCCAGATGATGTTTGCGTTTGAGATCGGGCAATCGTGTTTCGAGTGAATTTGCGTTTCGAGTGAGAATAAGAACCAAACAGTCCCTGGACCTGTTTAATTTTTTAACTCCGTACGCGCAGATCGCTTTTCACAATGATTTTCACAATGATTCGTCTCGACATTGCGCAAATGCGTCGGATTTCGGCTTTTTCCCTGTTCCCCACAGCGTCGGGTTCCATTATAAAGTCCGCCATCGCGACAGCACCCAGTGAGACGCCGACCCGCCATGCCCAAACGCACCGATATTCGCGCCATCGCCATCATCGGCGCTGGGCCGATTGTGATCGGCCAAGCCTGTGAATTCGATTACTCCGGGGTTCAGGCGTGCAAGGCGTTGCGGGAGGAGGGATACCGGATTATTCTGGTTAACTCGAATCCCGCGACGATCATGACCGACCCCAATCTGGCCGACGCCACCTATGTCGAGCCGATTACGCCGGACGTCGTGACGCGCATCCTAGAACGCGAACGTCCAGACGCTCTGTTGCCGACAATGGGCGGTCAGACCGCGCTGAACACCGCCATGACGCTTGCCGACAACGGCGTTCTAGAGCGGTTGGGCGTGGAGATGATCGGCGCCAATCGTCATGTCATCGCCAAAGCCGAAGATCGATTGTTGTTCCGCGAGGCCGTGGAGAAAATCGGTCTGGAATGCCCCAAAAGCCGTCTGGCCCGCTCGATTGAAGAGGCGCTGGAGGCGTTGGCGCTCGTCGGCCTGCCTGCAATCATTCGCCCGAGCTTCACTCTGGGCGGCACCGGCGGCGGAATCGCCTACAACCGCGCTCAATTCGAAGACATTGTGCGCGGCGGTCTGCGCGCGTCTCCGGCGCACGAGGTGCTGATCGAAGAATCGGTGCTCGGGTGGAAAGAGTTCGAGATGGAGGTGGTGCGCGATCGTCGCGACAATTGCATCATTGTCTGCTCGATCGAAAACATAGACCCGATGGGCATTCACACCGGCGACTCGATCACCGTCGCGCCCGCTCTGACTTTGACCGATAAAGAATATCAGATCATGAGGGACGCCTCGATCGCGATTCTTCGCGAGATCGGCGTCGACACCGGCGGCTCGAACGTGCAGTTTGCGGTTTGTCCGGAAACCGGTCGTCTGGTGGTGATCGAAATGAATCCGCGAGTCAGCCGTTCGTCGGCGCTCGCTTCGAAAGCCACGGGCTTTCCCATCGCCAAAGTCGCCGCCAAATTGGCGGTCGGCTACACCCTTGACGAACTGAACAACGACATTACGGGCGTCACTCCGGCTTCTTTCGAGCCGACGATCGACTATGTCGTCACCAAGATGCCTCGTTTCACCTTCGAGAAGTTCGCTGGGACCGAAGCCTTGCTGACCACTTCGATGAAGTCGGTGGGCGAGGCCATGTCGATCGGTCGGAACTTCGCGGAATCGGTGCAAAAGGCGTTGCGGTCGATGGAAACCGGCCTAACCGGCTTCAACGATTTGCCCGGATACGCCGAAGGCGATCCGCAAACGATTCGCGCCGCTCTCTCTCGTCCGGTTCCTGATCGCATTCTGTTGATCGCGCAGGCTTTCCGCCAAGGTCTGACGGTCGCCGAAATTCACAGCGCCTGCAAAGTCGATCCCTGGTTCCTGGAGCAAATCCGCGACATCGTCGCCTGCGAGCAAGTCGTGCGTAAAATCGGCCTGCCGTTCGACGCCGAAGGATGGCGGCGCTTGAAGCAAATGGGCTTTTCCGACGCGCGGTTGGCGGAGCTGGCGGGACGATCCGAGGATCATGTGGCCGCCGCGCGGCGAGCCGTCGGAGTCACGCCCGTCTACAAAAGAATCGACACGTGCGCCGCTGAGTTCGCTTCCCGCACGCCTTATATGTACTCCACTTACGAGGTCAACGACTTCGATCAAGACGGAGACGGCAGTTTGCCTTCGGCTTGCGAGGCCGAACCCAGCGATCGGCGTAAGGTGATCATTCTGGGCGGTGGTCCCAACCGCATCGGCCAGGGCATCGAGTTCGATTATTGTTGCGTTCATGCGGCCTATGCTCTGCGCAACGCGGGCGTCGAGACCATTATGGTCAACTGTAATCCCGAGACCGTGTCAACGGATTACGACACGTCTGACCGCCTCTATTTCGAGCCGCTGACCGCAGAAGACGTGATCGAGCTGGTCCGAGTCGAGCAACGGCGTGGAACTTTGCTCGGATTGATCGTGCAGTTCGGCGGACAGACGCCGTTGAAATTGGCGCGGCGGTTGGAGGCGGTTGGAATTCCGATTCTCGGCACTTCGCCCGACGCCATTGATTTGGCCGAAGATCGCGAGCGTTTCCAACAGCTCCTGCATCGGCTTGGTTTGCGGCAGCCGGAAAACGGTTTGGCCCGCAGCTTGGAAGAGGCCGACAAAGTCGCCGCCGAGATCGGTTTTCCCGTTGTGATTCGCCCTTCCTACGTCTTGGGCGGGCGGGCGATGGAAATCGTTTATGATCGCGCCGGTTTGCATCGCTATATCGGTCAGGCGGTGAAGGTTTCCGGCGACAGTCCGGTGCTGATCGATCGATATTTGCAAGACGCCATTGAAGTGGACGTCGACGTGGTTTCCGACGGCGCCGAAGTCTATATCGCCGGGATCATGGAGCATATCGAAGAGGCTGGGATTCACTCCGGCGACAGCGCTTGCGCATTGCCGCCGTACACGCTGCGTCCCGAAGTGGTGCGGGCGATATCCGCTCAGGCCGAACAACTGGCGCGCGCGCTGAACGTGATCGGGTTGATGAACGTGCAGTTCGCGGTCAAATTCAACAGCGAGGGCGTCGCCGCCATCTATATTTTGGAGGTCAATCCGCGCGCCAGCCGCACGGTGCCGTTCGTGGCCAAGGCGACAGGAACGCCGATCGCCAAAATCGCCGCGCGCGTCATGGCCGGAGAAAAGCTCGACGGTTTTCCGCTTTCCGGCCCGGAGCCGCCGCACACCGCAGTCAAGGAAGCCGTTTTTCCGTTCGCTCGTTTTCCCGGCGTGGATATTGTCCTCGGTCCGGAAATGAAGTCGACCGGCGAGGTCATGGGCATTGATTATGATTTCAGCCGAGCCTTCGCCAAGTCGCAGCTTGGAGCGGGGACCGTGTTGCCGGTCTCTGGAACCGTGTTTATTTCGGTCAAAGACCGCGATAAGCCCGCTATGGTTCAGATCGCGCGCAAGCTCAGCGAGATGGGATTCTCGCTGATGGCCACCAGCGGCACCGCCCAGCACTTCGCTGAAGCCGGGCTGACGGTGCGTCGCGTCAATAAAGTGTTGGAAGGGCAGCCCAACATTGTCGACGCCATGATCGATGGCGACGTTCATTTGGTCATCAACACGACCGAGGGCTCGCAGGCTCTTTCCGATAGTCTCAGTCTGCGTCGCACTGCGCTCGGTCATAATATTGCGTATTACACCACCGTCGCTGGCGCGCGCGCCGCTGTAGAGGCGATCGCCGCGCTTCGCAACGGCAGTCTTGAAGTTGCGCCGCTTCAGTCGTATCTTAGCGGTTCGTACTGAGGCATGTTTAAAGCGTAAAGCATACGCCGACTTCGTTGTCGGCGTTCATCCCCTGAGGGCGATCGGGCAACAGCGATCGGACAACGGCGATCAGGTGAGCGTCGATTTTATTATCGGCGGCTCTCTTCCCATGACGAAATATGTCGTGCGGCGTTCGCAAGTGACCGCATCGCGGAATCATGACGGACCGGAGCAATGGAAAAGGTACCAATGACGGTGGTGGGCTATAACCGTCTTCAGGAGGAATTGAGGCACTTGAAGACCGCCGAGCGTCCGGCGGTGATCAAGGCGATTGCCGAAGCCCGTGAGCACGGCGATCTCTCAGAAAACGCCGAATACCATGCGGCGCGTGAGCGGCAGAGCTTCATCGAAGGCCGCGTCATGGAGCTGGAGGATAAGATTAGCCGCGCCGAGGTCATCGACGTTACTAAACTTTCCGGAAAAATGGTGAAGTTCGGCGCGACTGTGACCATAGCCGATGAAGACACTGATGAGGAAACCTCGTATCAAATCGTCGGGCAGGACGAAAGCGATATTAAGAATCGTTTGTTGTCCATTACCTCGCCATTGGCGCGCGCTTTGATCGGCAAGATGGTTGGCGACAACGTCGAAGTTTCGACGCCTGGCGGTTCTAAATCGTATGAGATTGTTGCAATCGAGTTTAAGTAAACGCTGATCCTGCGTAAAAATCAAAAGGGTCCAGGGACTGTGTTCCTGGTCGTTCGGGATTATAAGGGGGAGCGAAAGCCTCCCCCTTACTCGCGAAGCGATCCTCCTCTGGAATCGTTTATTTGTGTCGGCTCGCCATAGACTCGTCGGTGCGAGTGAGCAATTGTAAGAGGAAACAGTTGTAAAGATAAATGATTCCAGAGGAGGATCGCTTTGTGAGTAAGGGGGGGGCTTTCGCTTTCCCCTTATAATCCCAAGCGACCAGGAACACAGTTCCTGGACTCTTTTAGTTTTTGTGAAAAATCGAGGGGCATGTGTCGATTATTCGGCTCGTTGGTGTGAATGGCCGTCGGCTTTCACCAGAGGGATTGTGGCTCCTTTGCGTGTTGACGTTGCTTCACGCGCTTCCTTCTTGGGCGCAAGAGACGATCAAAGAGCAAGGCGTCGTTTTTTCTCAGGGCGTCGTTGCCCACGGAATCGCCATGCATGGAAAGCCGAAATATTCTTTCGGGTTTTCGGCTTTCGACTATGTTAATCCGAATGCTCCTAAGGGCGGGCGTTTGCGGCAATCGGCGTCGGGGTCATTCGACAGTCTCAACCCGTTTATCGTGCGAGGGCGCTCGGCGCTCGGCGCCAACGAGGTGTTTGAGACTTTGATGGCTCGCGCTTGGGATGAGCCGTTCTCTCTTTATGGATTGGTGGCGGAGTCGATTGAAACTCCTCTTGATCGTTCGTGGGTGACGTTTCGTTTGCGTCCGCAAGCGCGGTGGCGCGATGGCGCTTCGATCACTGCCGACGATGTTCTTTTTTCTTGGCGCACGTTGCGTGATTTTGGGCGCCCGAATCACCGCGCTTACTACAGCAGGGTGTCGAAGGCCGAACGCTTGGACGAGCGCGCTGTGCGCTTTGAGTTTCAACCGGGGCCGGATGGAAAAATTGATCGTGAATTACCCTTGATCATGGGGCTGATGCCGTTGTTGGCGGAGCATGATTGGAAGGGAAAAAATTTCGATCAGACCACACTGACGCCGCCATTGGGCAGTGGGCCCTATCAGCTGACGAGATTAGAACCCGGTCGTATGGTGGAGTATCGGCGTCTGCCCGATTATTGGGGGCGCGATTTGCCCGTGCGGCGGGGACAATTCAACTTCGACGTGATTCGTTACGATTATTATCGTGACGAGGGTGTGGCGCGCGAGGCGTTCAAAGCGGGAGAGGTGGATTTTCGCCGTGAGTTCGATCCGAATCGTTGGGCGACCGGCTACGATTTTCCCGCCGCGCGCGATGGTCGTGTGGTGCGAGAGGCGATTCGTCATGGTCGTCCGGAGCCGATGCGCGGATTCATTTTCAATGCGCGGCGATCGCCTTTGGATGATGTGCGCGTGCGTGAAGCGCTGATCTAC
Source organism: Azospirillaceae bacterium (assembly GCA_963575675.1). Lineage (GTDB taxonomy): Bacteria > Pseudomonadota > Alphaproteobacteria > Azospirillales > Azospirillaceae > CAUYUA01. The sequence goes on along the minus strand of CAUYUA010000022.1, from coordinate 3,742 downwards.
GCCTTTGACTTCGAATGGATTAACCGGCAACTATTTCATTCGGCGTATCATCGCATCAAGAGTTTTTATCCCAACTCGGAATTAGCGGCTCCGTCTTTGCCGGACGCCGAGGAGCGGGCGATTCTGGAGTCTTTTGACGGTCTTGCGTCGCCGGAAATACAGAGGGCTTTGAGTCTTCCGTTGTTTACGCCAAGTACGGATGGCTCCGGGCCGACCGGTTTGCGGGTAAACTTACGGCGCGCCGGAGAATTGTTGACCAGCGCCGGGTGGAGTATTCAAGACGGGCGTCGTGTTGACGCCTCTGAGCGACCGATGCGTTTCGAGATTTTGTTGAACAATCCCGCCGATGAGAAAATAGCTTTGGAATTTACGCGCTCTTTGGCGCGTTTGGGAATTGAGGCGCGAGTGCGCACGGTTGATAGCGCTCAATTTCAAGCACGATTGGATCGGTTTGATTATGATCTGGTGTTGCATCAGTGGTCATCGACTTTATCTCCTGGGAACGAGCAACTGATTTATTTTGGATCGACTGTTGCCGACGTTGAGGGAAGTCGCAACTACGCCGGGATTCGCTCGCCTGTTGTGGATCAACTGGCGTCGTCTTTTGCGCAAGCGACGGATCGGGCTGATTTGGTCAGACGGATTCATGCTCTTGACCGAGTTTTGCTGTTGGGGCGGTATGTTATGCCGCTCTTTTATTTAGGCGAGGATCGTGTGGCCTATTGGAATTATCTTCGTCGTCCTAAGAACACTCCGGTTTATGGCGTTCTGACTGAAACGTGGTGGAGTCAGGATGAAGCAACAAATTAAATGGGCCTAGGAACACGGTCTCTGGCCCCTTCTAATTTATTATTGGTTCCTATTGGGTTGAATCAAAAAATCTGCGCCGTCGTCGTATCCGGCTGTTGTGATTGCTCCGTACTGCGGCGTTTGCGGCACTTCAGCGACAACATCCGCACGCACTTTGTGGTACAAAGAGATTCCAAGCGTTGATCGGTTCAATTCATTCAGCTTTTTGTTGAGAATTCGAGCAAACGGAGAGTTCTTCTCGCCATCCATCACAGGCTCATCGCCGCCGGACGACATGACCATTACGCCTCTGTGTTCTGAAAGTTTTTCCAGATCAAGATTCGCGTTGACATCCACTTTCTGGTCGGTTGTTAACGATCCGGAATAGCAGCTATCCGCAATGACCATGATGTTCTTTGCCGGAATTCGGCTCAAGAGAATGCCGACGTCTTTATTTGAAATCCAATTCCTAACGCTTGTTGGCGTGGCGTCGGTTGGAAGCCAATAACCGGCGCCGGTTTTTTCGACTTCGTAACCGTGGCCGGCGTAGTAAATTACAATCTGATCTTGTTCTCCGACTTCTCCTCGCAGGCCGCGCAGAGCATCGATAATTTCCGTCTTTGTCGCGTTCTTCAAGAGACGCGCATCAAACCCTAGTTTCGATTTTAGAGTTTGCCCGATCATTTCAATATCGCGCAATGGCGTTTGAAGATCAGGAATGCCGCTCTTGGTGTTATAATCGGCGTTCCCGATCAGTAGAGCGATCTTGCGTCCCGGTTTCTCGTTCGACGTTGCGGCGTTGTTGGCGCTCTTGAGTTGTTCGCCAATTGAAAGAGGCTGCTCGACGACGTTTCCTTGCTCGTCGATCAGAACCAAATGCGGGATTTCTGTTGTTTCGGACGTCAATTTGATTTTGAAGACGCCATCATCTTGGATGAAAACCCATTTTCCATTGAATCGGACCTGTCGTCCAGATTTCCATCCGTCGATCTTCTTGGGAAGCTCCGTTTCGTTTCCGCCGCTCAGCCCGGTGATTTCTGTGGGCCGCACATCGAGCGCTTCGGCCATTTCTTGAGATACGATCAAATGTTTTTCTTGGATTGCGCCGTGATCGTCAAGGATAGCCATATACAACTCTCCGTTTTTGACGTGGGCGGACACTTGATCCATCACCCATCCATCGATTCGGCCTTGCACGTATCGCTTGCCGTCAGGACTTAAGATCGTCGTTATCTGAGAGATCGTCGGCATGGTAAAGTTTCCGGAAAATACGCCTCTATCGACATCAGTTCGCGTTATTATGGAGGCGCTTGTCGAAGAAGGCGAGCTTGCTGTATTTCCGATTGCAGTTTGTCCTGGACGCTCTCTTGATGAGGTCGTTTGTTGGAGCGTGTTTCCAGGCGTTTGAGGAATCTCCGACAAGGCGCCGCTGTAGAACTCTGTTCTTAGGTCCTTTTGCGCGCGCAATGCAACAAGGAGGTAATTTTGTCTTATATTCGCATCAACTCCGCTGGCCAGCAGCATCCTTCGAATGTCGGCATAACGATTTTGCGCCATCGTCATTTCCGTCATTTCTTGCCCAACAGCTTTTGCAATGGGATCATTTGATGAATTAAGACCGAAGATAAAATCCCTGCGTGATATTCCAGAGAGAATGACTTGTTTCTGTTCCAAGGCCATTTTTCGGGCATTCATCTCATTCATAATCAGAGGAAGTTCTCCGTTTATGATTCTATTTATTATTACAGAAGCGCCTGTTGTCGGGCTCAAGGCCGAATTGTAGTTGTTTATGGCGTCGGTGATGGATTGGATCGTGGATTGAATTATCTGAATTTCTTCATAGCTATAATTGTTCCGTAAAACCGTATTGGAAAGAAAGCGATTGTTTGAGGTGATGCCTGCATCCCATGTGTTATTATACAAAAGATCGATATTGTTGGATTTTGCGCCTGCGCTCACATTGGCGAGGCTGGAAGATGAGATGATTCTTGGGGGAGGGCTCCGTTCATCTTGAATGTTTGCTCCGGTTATTCCACCGACATATTGCGCGCAACACCCTACGTTTATTTCTCCTGAAAACACCGTCTTGTTTATTGTATTGTAGTTGTCTCCGGATATTCCTCCGACGTAACTGGCGTGGTTTCCGGCAATGATATTGGACGAACTTGTTGCGTTATCGATATTTCCGACGATCTCATAGAGTCTCTGTAAATCTCTTGTGTCGTATCCTCGATTGCTTCCTGCGACGCCTCCAATTCTATTTGCGTGGTCTCCGACAGTGACGCTTCCATGGGATTGACTATACATTATTATTCCGATATTTGATCCTACGAGCCCTCCCACGTAGTCGACGCCATCATGATTGGCTGTCACTTTCTGATCGTTGGTTGTGTAGGAATATCGAATTGCTCCTGCATTTAATCCCACCAATCCTCCGACATAAGACGCGTAATTCCCGCTCGTTACCGAGCCTGAAGCATAAGAATGCTCAATTGTGCCGGTGTTGTATCCCGCCAATCCACCAACAGACATAAAATTGTTATAACCGAACTCGTTAATTCGTTGATTTCCGGTGGTTACGGCGCCTGTGGCGTATGAATCGCGAACTGTGCTGGAGAAGTTGTATCCCACCAATCCGCCGATGTAGGAGGGGCCGTTTCCGGTGGTTACGGCGCCTGTGGCGTAGGACGAACTTATTGAGCCAAGACTGCTGGTGCTGCTTCCCGCAAATCCACCAATGAATGACGAATCGTCACCACTTGTCACTGCGCCTGTTGCATAGGAATCTGTGGTTACGCCATTGCTTCCCACCAGCCCGCCAACGTTGTGGGCGCTGTTTCCGGTGGTTACGGCGCCTGTGGCGTAGGACGAAGTAATGACGCTGCTTTCTCCCACCAACCCGCCGATGTAGAACACGCCACTTCCGCCCGTCACTGCGCCTGTGGCGTAGGAC
>CAUYUA010000021.1:0-7896 GCA_963575675.1 Azospirillaceae bacterium | reverse complement strand
AGTTTGTCGCAATTTCGCTTGCACTTCAAGAAGCTGATTCCTATCGGCACGAGCTGCTGACAACTTCGGAGCCAGAGTATCTCGAAGCAAAGCATCGGCATTGTCATAAGCGGCCTTGGCTTCATAGTATTTCCTACGGACTTCACTCTGTTCATCTTTGAGACTGATCACGGTACGGGTCAGTTCGTTCCTGAATTGCCGAATCTTAGCGCTCTCTTGCACACAAGCCATACGAGTCGCCTCGACATCAATATCCTGCGGTAATTCATCATGCCGATGTGTCCCTGTCGTACCGCCACATAGCGGGCATCTTCCAGGCTTCAATGCCGTAAAAAATAATCCAGCCTCAACTACCGCTTCCAGTCGACTGATATCAGAAACATAATGCTGATCTAACAAATTAAAACGCTCAAGCAGAGCACGAATCTCATCGTATCTCGCCTTTAGTTCATCACATTCCTTCCATGATTCCTGCCGAACGCGCTCATATTCTTTAACAACCGAACAATCCGCATAAACCCTTTGCTCAGATTCCACAATCGCCAAGCCCAACTTATCCAGTTGGCCCTGAAGAGATTGGGTGTCCACCACCGGATCAGAAAGCTCCTCAACATAGCTCGATATCAATTGATCTAAAAGAGCAATTTTTCCCTGTAGTTCTGCCTTAACAACCTCTTTCTTTTTTAAAGGGACAAGCGCATCATCATCAATTCCAGTAAGTAAAAGCTTTAAAACGCTATCATTCGCGGTTTTTTGCACAGATTCCCCACTTCTGATAGGCGACTCTTTCTTAATTATGTTTTCTTCATCAACAATGACAAGATTGGACAGATACCTGAATGTAAGGTTTTGCTGTTGGTTATCAGCATTTTTACGGACTCTCTTTCCGTTCAGTTTAATCAGACTTAAAAGAAAAGCACTAATATTGTCGTCATTACTCTGTGAATGCTTTTCCCCTAGCTTTCTTGATTTATAACTATTATCAACGTTTATTTCGTGCAGCCGAAAGCTACCTCCCGCAAGTGCTCGCGTGAGTTCGAACTGCTTTCCATCGTGAGACAATATAACCAACCGAACAGTGTCGTAGCCGTTACTTTCGGGTATTTGCCTAGGAAGCTTACTACCACCAAGCATGTAATCAATCACTTCGACGAGGTATGATTTTCCCGTGTCAGATGGGCCTGACACGACGTTCAGCCCAGGTTCGAACGTAATTTCTGCAACCTCCACCTCTGGGCCTGTAATCTGCAGCTTTCTTAGTTGGAACCCGGTCATTTCAAACTATCCGAGGATGACGACGACGCTTGAAACTCTCGCGTCCAACAGTCAAAGTTCGCTTCGAAGAAGCTCTGCATTTCAACAGCGTTCATTTTTCCGAACGTCTCCACGGCCCATTCAGCCCTTTCACGAAGGGAAAGTGCATAAGCCGACTTCAGACAATCGAGAAACGGCACGGCATCATCAGTTGCAACGTAACTAATACCCTCAGCATTCATACAGCGCTCGACCAAGCCGCGACTAACCATCAGCAAAACCCCTTGCTGAATCATGCGGCGTCGCACCAGAAGTTCACCATTTCGAAGGGGGGTGTTGGGATGCAAGCTTTTAGGGCCATTCGCATCGGCAGAGTGGACGACAAGATAGTCAAAATAAACAAGCGTCTGAAGGTCGAAGGCCTTTGGAGCGGCTTCGGCCAGAATCGTAAGTGCTCGAACACCAGTCTCCAAGGCACTGTTGAACAGCGGAGAAATGGCATGATCAGCCATCAGTCCGCACCCACACAAGTCTGTTCTCGTTCGCAAGCTGGTGACAGATGCCTCGTCTGTCGGCGATCTCAGTCCTGCCCAGTAGAGCCGAACTTGTAATCGCGAGATTCATGGCCTGCTTAGTCGTTTCATCGACCCGTGTCAGACCGCAAGGATGATCCGCCTCACAGATATCGATCACACCATCATATATCTGGTTCTGAAGGTTTTCGAATGCCCCGTCGGGTAGTGTATCACGTGAAAAATTTCGAAGTGCTTCGGCACAATAAAAGGATTCCCGCGCCCTGCTGAAGTGCCGAGCAAGCTTTGAGTTCAGATCGTCAACCGAGGTAATAGGTCGGTTCAAATTATCTTGATACGCAGCCAAAAGCTGCTTAACGTATCTTGACTCTGTCACAGTGATCTCATTGGGCGGTTCAGATACCGGTGGTCGTGAGGGAAGTCCCAAACCGAAACGAACAGCAAAGAAGCGCGTTTTAGCATGCCCCTCGATCAACTCAAGCGGTGGAACATGACAAAAAATGCTGAAATCAACATCCTGAATGTGTGAGCGAAGCGCCGAATCAAGTTTAATAGACACTCCCTTAACCAAATTTTCAGAACAGTTTTTATCCCAAGACGTCAATAACTCCTCTTTCATTTTTGTCGGATATTTTAGGAGTTTCGATAAAGATGTGCCGACGCCGCGAGGAGAAACAAAGTAATATCGCCTTGGCAGGCTGTACTCGCCTTTAAAGGTATAATAGCACAACTTAGCCAGTTCGACCCAGGTGTCGGAGGGACGAAGAGGATGCTCATAGTGTTTGCACTGATAGTTGTCCCATATATTATGAGGATCGGACGAATTTACAATTCCAACAACGTCACATCCCATATCTCCAGGACCGCTGGTGCGCTCGACACGCTCATATTGCGACAAGCTGACCACCCACTCATTCACGAATCCTTCCCAGTCAGAGGCTGAGAAAAGCTTTATCCGCTCAATTGGGACTATCGATGGCCCTGACCGGATATCAAGCGGATCAGCCGCACCAATTGTCACATCACGCGTAATCGACTGAGTTTTAGGTCTAATACATATATCTGGCATTACAATAGCTCTTTTCTCCAAATAACTCCAATTGTTTGTGTTTACGTTAAAATATAGATTCGACACAGCATATTAACACAACGACCATGGTTTACAGACCACAGGAAAAACTTATCGAAGAATTAGCCAAACATGTCAACACTCTTCTTCGAACTACCTAATATAACATAATTACTAAAAATATTCAATACACCTTAGTTTGATAATAAAAACTTCAGACTGCCATCAAGTCAATGGGTCATCAACTTGGCAGAATTAGGATCGTAAATGTATTGTCCGATCGTACCATTCTTTATCTTGTCTACAGCGTCGTCAATTACAAAGAGCGGCACTAGAAACCACTCACGAGGAACAACAGGGTTACCGAAACGGTCCATAATCTGAATGTCTAACCGTGCAGGCTCGAAAACCCGGTGAAGCAGGTGTTCAAGTTTGGTCCGATTAATATTATAGAGATCGTATGTCGCAACAATCTCAACATCAGCCATTAGAAATGTCGGGTCAAGCTTTGCGTTTGCAATTCGGCGCTCCACGCTGTCACCCGTGACACCGAGTTTATGAACAACGTCCCGATGTTGAGCAACAAGGGGATGATCTGAACGGCTTCGCAAAACATAAATAGTGCCGGATGCATCATCACCGTCCACATTGCGATCTGCGAACAAGGGTCCGGCTATCGGCTCAATAATTCGCCGACCGGCTGGGTCTTGTTGTAGAGCTTTTTGTAACGAACGCATGAGCATGTTACTCTCGGTTCCGTTATCAAAGATCACCCGCAAACGAGCATCAAGGAAGCCGTGCTGGTTTGCGACAGCTTTGTCCATTTCAGCAACATAAGCCTTTTGCCCACCAACAATGTAGTAACGCCCTTTTTCTATTTCTGATTTGCGCTCAAACCGCCGAGTTGTTCTCACTCCTGTGTCCAGTTCTTTCTGAACTTGTCGGAACAACGGCTCGAACTTCTTGAAATCGGAACATTTCTGTCGGCAAGCGATTTCCTCAGCCGCCTGCCTTTCGGCGCTTGATTTAACATGTTGAAGCTTGCTGATATCGCAAGTTTCCGTACCAACCTCCGCAAGTTCGGCAAAAAGACGATCGTCGTCAAGTGCTTCGACGTCGTCATCTTGTATTGCGTCTTTGGCTGATAAAAGTCCCTGATGATCGAACGGCTCCAGAACTGTGCGACACTCCTGTAATTCTCGAAGGCGATCAAGCCGCACGGCATATAGTCGCTCAAAGATATCACGATTTTCACCATGCTGGGGCGGTCGACCATGCAGCTCGACGAAACGCTGTATTTCCTCGAAACCGGCAATGATACGCTCTTCTTTTTGTGAGCGCCCGCTTTGCTTTTGCGGCGCAGCAAAGTCGTCAAGCTCAGAACGCAGCTCGTCATCATCGACATCGTAATCAGTCATAACGCCCCTCGTCTTTGAACCGCACATAAGCCGCCGCTCCTTCCGCCATACGTTTTTCCCAAGGGTCCGGCGAAGTCAGAGAAGGCACGCGCGCTCGTTCCTTCTTAAAACGATATGCCCGTACAGCAAGCTCTCTGGCTTCCTCCGGCGTCAATTTCGTGCGTTTTCCGACTATTACCGCTGCAATCTGCTTCAAACTCTCCTCGCTCATGGTTTTAGCAAGATTGCATGCTGACCAAATGGATTAATGCGATCGATCAGATCGATATTCAGCTCACGCACGTCCATTGCGAAATTACGCACACCCAGAACGAACGCAGTACTGCCGCCGGTCTCGGAATTCTCACCATCAGCAGTAATTTCTTTTGCCTTTTGTGTCAGATTTAAGGCGGCAATAGCGTGCTGACGTATGGCCTCCCGGTCCTCTTCATTAAGCTCGGGATACTTGTCTTTGATAATCTTTCCCATTCGCACCAAGGTCAACTCTTCAGGAACCAGTTCTTCGTCGAAAAGGCCACGTTCGATCGATCTCTTGTCTTGAACGAAAGCAGCAATGACCTCGTTCAAGTCTTCTTGGCAAATCCTTTCTGCTTCTTTACTCTTCGGCTCCGCGAGTCCCTTTATCTCGATTTGAAAATGACCGGTCTCCTCATTAAACCCAACATTGCTCTTATTAGGATCGTAACCGCCTTCACCGTAGTCGAATCCCTCAATCGGGCCGTTTTGGGGCATCTTCGGCGTAAAGTTAAAGCGTGGCGCAAGCACCTGCTCCATCAGCAGACTTGCCGCAATTGCCTTCAGTGTGTCGTTAACCGCTTCTGTTACGGCCTCCTCCGAAGCGTCCGGCTCGGCAATCAGGTTGGTAAAGCGAGCGCGGATTTTGCCGGGAGCATCTCGTGTGGCACGTCCGATAATCTGCACGACTTCTGTTAAGCTGGCGCGATAGCCAACCGTAAGCGCATGTTCACACCAAATCCAATCAAAGCCTTCTTTGGCCATGCCGAGAGCAATAATAATGTCCACATAATCACGGTTGCTCTTTTGGCTTGAATCCTTCAGGGCGGCGGAGACACGATCGCGCTTAACCGAATCATCATCGACTAAGTCGGCGATCTTTAGAATGCGCCCCTCCGACGTCTTGACTCGTTGAAAACCGGTCGTCGGATCAGGCCCCAGCCATTCACCCAGTTCTCCGATAATATGCTCAACTTCTCGAATTTTGTCCTTCGTGCTCTCACGCGAGTTAACGTTCGGAATATGAACGATCGTCTTCTCGACCGGATTCAGAACCTTTAGGATACTGTCAGCATAGGAGCCTGAGTAGAAGAAATATCCGATGTCGAGCTTCTTTAAATATTCATATCCGTTCAGTTGCTCATAATAGGTGTAAGTGACTGTGTCAAATTTCGCTTCGTCTTGCGGAATCAAGACTGCTTCAGCATCGCCTCGAAAATAGGAACCTGTCATCGCCACAATATGCACTCGTTCGCGAGCAATGAACTGGTTGAGATGCAGTCCGAGTTTATTATCGGGGTTAGCCGAAACATGATGAAACTCGTCCACGGCGATCAGTCGGTCGTCGAAAACCTCAATCCCGAAGCGATCCACAGCAAAGCGAAAAGTAGCATGAGTGCAGATCAACACCTTATCGTCCGATTCAAGGAACGCCTTAACCGTGTTGACTTTCCCTCCCTCAGCGCCCGGCGCATTGCACAGATTCCATTTAGGAGCAACGCTCCAGTCCGTCCAGAAACCGAATTTGCTCAACGGTTCGTCATGGAAGCTCGCACCAATGGATTTTTCCGGCACAACAATAACAGCCTGTTTAAGACCCTGGTTGTGCAGCTTATCGAGAGCAACAAACATCAACGCCCGACTCTTACCGGAGGCCGGAGGCGACTTGATCAGCAGATATTGCTCGCCGCGCTTCTCATAAACCCGCTCCTGCATCGGACGCATGCCGAGTTCGTTCGATTTGGTCGACGTGCCTTTACAGGCATAAGAAACCGAAACGGACGGAACGGATTTTAGCTTACTCATTATTTTGACGCCTTTGCCTTACGTTTTGCTTCACGCCGTCAGATATCTTATCCGTAGCGGTCATCTTGGTATAGAGATCGAAGAGTTTCTCAAGTCGTTCCGTGTCGTTCTTGAAACGGCGACCGATATAGATGCGCTCCAACACCTCGTCGTTATGTTCATGAGCAGCGCGGAGATCGTCAGGCATCGTCTCTGGATTGTAGAGATCAGCAATCGTCGCAGGAAAGTGCGCTTCGCGCGCCAGAAGAATGTTTTCAGCACAACGGGTCAGATCGGTTTTGTTTTTCTCAGTGAGTTTTGGGACTGGGAAAGTGTTCCAACCGAGAGTGTTGGAGTACCGGAAATCAGTTTTAAGTTTGCCGCAAACCGTAGCGATCCAAACAAGGTGCAAACGGGAGGCGATGAGAGCCATATTCCAAAGAGGCGCGTCGTAAAGGGCGAATGCTTCGGTGACGATTGATCTCGGGGGCAGCAAGCCTGTAGGGAGATATTCACGTCCCTCAGAACTGACCCGAGGGATAAGAACTGCTGTCGCGTAATCGGGCGACCTGATCTCAACAAATCGGTATGGACGAGTGGCCCACGCCGCCGTCGCTGATTTCACGCTTTGCCGACGATAGTCAGCTACTCGCGCAAACCGATTTTCAAGTTCTTTGCTCTTAGCTGCTTGTTCCAACATTGTCATTGATCCAAAAGCAAAATCTTTGAATGCCCTTGATGAATTCTTGCGCACCATAGATCGGCTCAGAAAGCCGACGACGCTATCAAGTAATTTCAACTCAGTACGTTTGACAAAGAGGTTGCCCCCATCCTGGCAAATTCCAAAGCATTTCGGGAACTTGCGAAATTGGCGTTGCTCGCTCAGAGACCAACACTGTTTTGCCAGCTGTAAGATACGGTGTAATCGACTCGACGGCACGGCGTATCTCACCATCAAAGATAATCTTCGGCATCCTGCTGCCACGTGGTGCAATCCCCAAAATAACGCATGTTACGCCTGCATTATACACGGCGAGGTTAGCCCATTTGAAAGAGGTGTACGCGAAGGTAATCTCAGTGTCTCCAAGGATGAGGGGCCAGAACTGAGAAACCTGAACCCCTTGGGTAACAGAGTTGGTTGTGACGAACGCAGCCGTCCACCTTCCAGCTACCCGTCCATACTCAACACTCTTGAATAGAAAACCACAAACGTAATCGAATGAGCGCCAACGGTCAGTTTGTTTGGAAAACAAATCCCTTATATCAAGCTTTTGAACCTCTGATTGCTTCTTGTCCCCCACATATGGCGGATTTCCACAAATGTACGTTTCTCCTCCTTCATTCTCGAAATCAATCTGTGACTGATCAAGAGGTGTATGAAAAATATCTCCCACACGGAATTTAACGCCTATCCCTGCAGGCGGACAAATGCTTAGCCAATCCAAACGCAGAGCATTACCGCAAGTGATCCAATTTTGATCACTAAGCGGCAGAAATTCAGCTAATGCCAAATCCTGTCCACGGTAAAGCAAGTCACACTGAAATTCTGCGATAACAAGAGCAAGGCGAGCAATTTCAGCAGGAAAATCACGCAACTCGATTC
>CAUYUA010000020.1:0-7911 GCA_963575675.1 Azospirillaceae bacterium | reverse complement strand
CGTTTCAATTCGGGAAGGCCGCATGATTCTCGGGTTCTCAACTGAACGGAGTATAATCAAGATCACGACCGATAAGATTTATCAAGACATCCTCAGAGTAAAGATTATGCGATAAACAATTTAAAACCGTTTGGGGCCTTAAGGCCCCAAACCCCGAAACTTTGTTCGCGCTTAACCTGCCATGTACTGAGGCAACCAACTCTCATGGGCCTGTTTCAGAGCCGCGATGGAAATGGCGTCGGCGGTTCCGAAGGTCAACGCCTCGCCGCCGACGACTCCCAACCGAGTCACCGTCACGCCGACATCTTGAGCCAACGTCAAGACTTTAGCGACAACGTCCTCGGCGACGGCGACGACATAGCGCGCTTGGTCTTCGCCGAACAGAGCGCCGACGTCGGACGCGCTCACGCCCGGAAGAGACGCCCCAAGTCCGCTCGCCAAAGCCATTTCCACCAAAGCAATCGCCAAACCGCCGTCGCCGACGTCGTGGCAAGCAGAGACCACTCCCGAACAGATCAATCCGCGCACAAAATCTCCGGTGCGTTTCTCCAGCGCCAAATCAACCGGCGGTGGCGGCCCCTCCTCGCGTCCGAGGATTTCACGCAGATAAAGCGATTGTCCAAGGTGGCCTTTGCACTCTCCAAACACGAGAATCGTTTCTCCGGCGCGTCGGAATCCAAGAGGAACCGCTTGCGTCACGTCTTGCAGCAAACCGACGCCGCCAATCGCCGGAGTCGGCAAAATCGCCTCGCCACTGGTTTCGTTGTAGAGGCTGACGTTGCCGGAGACGACCGGGAAATCGAGCGCCTCGCAAGCCTCAGCCATGCCCTGAATGCAACCGACGAATTGCCCCATGATGCGAGGCTTCTCGGGATTGCCGAAGTTCATGTTGTCGGTAATCGCCAAAGGCGTAGCCCCAACGGCGGTGATGTTGCGCCAAGCCTCGGCCACGGCCTGCCGCCCCCCCTGCACAGGATCCGCAAGACAATAACGCGGCGTGCAATCGACGGTCATCGCCAATCCTTTGCGAGTGTCACGCACGCGAACAACGGCGGCGGCGGCCTGCCCGGACATATACAGCGTGTCGGCGCCGACCAGACTATCGTATTGATCCCATATCCAGCGCTTGGAGGCCAAATCCGGACAAGAGACCATTTTCAAGACCACTTCGGCGAGCGGCCAGGGAAACGGCGAGTCTTCGCCGCCAAGCGCCGCAGCAGATGGAGTCGGCTCCCAGGGGCGTTCATACATCGGCGCGTTGTCGACCATCGGCGCGATCGGCAGGTCAGCCCAAGTCTTGCCGTGCATGTTCAAAACCAAACGACCCGTGTCGGTCAAGTGACCGATCACGGCGAAATCCAGCTCCCATTTGTCGAAAATAGCGCGAGCGACATCTTCTTGGCCGGGCTTAAGGATAATCAACATGCGCTCTTGGCTCTCGGACAACATGATCTCGTATGGAGTCATGCCCGTCTCGCGCTGAGGCACGCGGTTAAGGTCGAGTTCTATCCCGAGTCCGCCTTTTCCGGCCATTTCCACCGAAGATGAGGTCAACCCCGCCGCGCCCATGTCTTGAATGGCGACGATAACGTCCGTAGCCATAAGCTCCAGACAGGCCTCGATCAGAAGTTTCTCCGTGAAGGGGTCGCCGACTTGAACGGTGGGACGTTTCGCTTCGGCGTCTTCGGAGAATTCGGCGGAGGCCATGGTGGCGCCGTGAATGCCGTCGCGGCCGGTTTTCGAGCCGACATAAACCACCGGATTGCCGACTCCGGCAGCCGCCGAGTAAAAGATGCGGTCGGCTTGAGCCAGACCGACGGTCATGGCGTTCACTAAAATATTGCCGTTGTAGGCGGCGTGGAAATTGGTTTCTCCGCCGACGGTGGGAACGCCGACGCAATTACCGTAACCGCCGATTCCGGCGACGACTCCAGAGACGAGATGACGGGTTTTTGGGTGATCGGGGCTGCCGAAGCGCAAGGCGTTGAGATTGGCGATTGGACGGGCGCCCATAGTGAAAACGTCGCGCAATATCCCCCCGACGCCGGTGGCGGCGCCTTGATAGGGCTCGATGAAGGAGGGATGGTTATGACTTTCCATCTTAAAGATGGCGGCCTGACCATCGCCGATATCGATGACTCCGGCGTTTTCGCCGGGGCCGCGAATCACCCAAGGGGCTTTGGTGGGCAGAGTTTTCAGCCAAACTTTCGAGGATTTGTAGGAGCAATGCTCCGACCACATCACCGAAACAATGCCGAGTTCGGTGAAAGTCGGGGTTCGCCCGACAATCTCCAGGAGACGCTGGAATTCATCCGATTTCAAGCCGTGTTCGGCGGCCAGTTCGGGCGTAACGGTGGGTTCGGTGATCGCGGACATGCTCTGACGACGCCAAGGCAAGAGGAAAATGGAGCCTTACTCATACGTCAAGAGCGCGTCTCCGGCAAGGAGTCGCGCAGAACTGCGTCCTGACGCGCCAAAAGAGAACGACAATCAAACATTCGGCGCTATGGCGTCAATCTCTGAACCTTTTCAATTTTTTAAGGTCTCTTGCTCAGTTTTTATCATGAGACAGCCGGACGTTGAGCTTCTCCAAAGCGTCCATGATCGGAACAAAAAAGTTCAGCCCCGAAACCAGAACTCCGTTCTTCGCAAAACCCGAAACGCTCAATCCCACAACATTGCCGTCTCCATCCACCAAGGGGCCGCCACTGCTCCCTTGACGAATCGTCACGTCGGCTTGCACCGTCTCCAAACCGCTATGCCGATCCGTGCGAAACGCACTCACCACGCCGCGCGTCACCGTGCCGCGCAACTCTTTCTTTTCCGGCGCTCCAATCGCGAAAACATCCTCGCCGATCACGGGAGAGCGCGTGCGGATTGCAAAAACCGCCGACGGCGGCTCCGGCGTGCGAACCAACGCCACATCACGCAATCGGTGACGACGCAAAACTTGCCCAATCTGCGGCGGACCATCTCCGCGATGGACAGGGCTCACCCGAACTTGCTCCGCATCGCCGATCACATGAGCGTTGGTCAAAACCAAGCCGCCTCCATCCGGCGAAGGGCCAATGTAAAACCCGGAACCATAACCATCTCCGGTCTCAATCAAGACCGTCGCCAACGCCACATCCTCCGCTCGCCCGGATCGCATCGCGTCCTTCAAAAGAGGAACACGCGGAAGCATAAGAGAAACTCGCGCTTCTGCTGCAATGTTCGGACGCAGTTGACCATCCGCATTCCGTCGCGGCGGACCTTCCAACACGGGCAAGTCTCGCGGCCTCGGGTCCAACACCGCCTCACGAAAGCCGTTGTCCGCCGCCAGAGCGTCTATTGCCGACGCCACGGCGTCCTCCAAAAGCATGTTCTCGCCATCGAATTGACCTCCGGGGCTCTGCGAACGTCCCTCTGTGGTGGTCTGGAAAATCGGCATGCGGAGAAGGTTTGAATACACCGTCCAATCGATGCGAACAGCCGCTTCGCCGGTGACGCCCGCGTCGACGAGGAAGAAAAACGTCTTTCGACGACACACGCTGAGCGCCGCATCAACCACTCGCCCGGACACCACCAACACCGCCCGCGCCAAGTCTTCTTCTTCATCGAACAACCGCGTCGGAGAGCCCGAGACGTCGAAACCGGCATCGGTCAAAATCGTGTGAAAGTGTTCGCGGACAGGGTCGGTGTTCAACGAGCGGGCAGCCCAAGTGATGTAATCATAAGGAGGAAAGCACATGAGGCCGAAGACATATTCTCCGATTGGGGAGCCTTTGCGAAGATTGCTCGTTAATTTACCGAATCGGATTGGCGCAGGTTGCGCGCCTGCGGGAAGAGAAATGGGACTTTGGATGATTCGCAATGCGCTGTTTGACGCGCGCATTCCGGGTTCCGACAACTTCGCCCGCGTGCATCCGACCGCAGACACAATCAGCGCCATCAATACACATACACGAAACGCCATAAAAATGATTGCCGCGATCCACCGAGAATTATATGGAGCAACCATTTGCGAACCCTCAACCACGGACAATTACTTTACTCCGACCACCCCCCATAATTTGCACATGAATTTGCGTGTTGATTCTTTCAACCAAAGCAGGAATATGACTCACCACGCCGATTTGTCGGCCCGTCGCCTGCAACGCCTCCAAACACGACAACGCCACGTCGAGAGTTTCCGGATCCAACGCGCCAAACCCCTCATCAATAAACAAAGTCTCAATCCGAGCCCGCCCTCCGGTCATCGAAGACAACCCCAGCGCCAGCGCCAACGAAGCTAAAAAAGTTTCTCCCCCCGAAAGACTGTGGACGCTGCGCGCCTCGTCGCCAAAGTCTCGGTCAATAACTTGCAAGTCCATATCCGACCCAGGCGCGCGCTCCAACCGATAACGCCGAGACAACTCCGCCAAATGGGTGTTGGCATGCCCCAATAGAACATCCAAACTCAGACTCTGCGCAAAGTTGCGGAACTTGTCTCCTTTGGCGGATCCGATCAGCTCCTTCATACTCTGCCAAAGCTCATTTCGACGAGCCTGTTGCGCATGCTCCGCCGCCAAAGCCTGTTTCTGTCGCAACGCCTGATCATCAACAGATTGCCGCGCCTTCAACAAAGTAAGCTTTTCACGATGCTGCACGACATCGCGTTGCGCGGCGTCGCGCGCTTCTTGCGTTTGGTCAAGAGAACGCTCCGGAATCCCCGCCGCTCGATGCAGATCCCATCGTAACCGTCTCTCGCTAAGGCGAACTTCGGCGGCCTTGTGCGCCTCGTCCAGAGCCGCCAAAGCACGCTCTTCCGCCACCAACCAAGCGTCGTCGCGCGCCAAACGACGCCGCGTTTCAACTTCCTCCAGCCCCCGCGTCGCCAATTCGCGGTCTAAAGCCTCGCGCGCTTCGATCTTAAGGCGCCGACGCCGCTCAAGCTCGACCGCCGCGCCGTCCCGCGCCTGAATCGCCGCCGCCAAAGCCTGAGCTAAAACTTGATGCCGCTTGCGATGAGCCTCCCAAAGTTTTTCCGCCTCACGCCGACGTTCGAGCAAAACTCGACGGACCTCGGCCACGGGACGCCCCTCCAGAGTTTGCCGCCGCTGAGCCTGCGCTTCGGCCAAGACCCCCACAGCATCCGCCAAGAGCGTTTCGGCATTGCGCGCATTGACGACGGCGGCTTCACGCTGCGCCGCCAAGGTCGCCGCCTTTTGATCAATATCGGCCAACGCGCCCGTCAGCTCGTTCAAGGTCTTTTGATTGCTTGACCAGCTCTCGACCTCTTTCAAAAGCTGCTGACGGAACTCCGTCGCGTCGCGCTCCAAAGCCGAACGCCACTCCGGAACGCCGTCGAACGGCGCATCGAGTTCCTCCGACGCCTCGCGACAACTGCGTTCGGCGCGCTCGCCATGATCGCGAACACGAGAGCGCTCGCTCTTCAAAGCCTCCAACCGCTGAGCTTGTTCCGCGCGCTTTCGCTCGGCGTGATTGAGACGGTCATTGGCTTGACGCTCGCGCTTGCGAGCTTGCTCCAACGCCTGAGCCTGCTCAATCGCCGCCTTCTCGATGATGCGAACGGTCTCCAATCGCGCCTTCAAAGCTTCGCGCTCCGCCGCCGTCCGAGACGACGCGCAAACATCCCAAGGCGCTTCCGGAAAAGACTCCGGCGCGAAAAGAAGAGAGAAAAACTCCCCTCCCCCGCAAAATACGGGAATCTCTTGAGCGCTTTGCTCGGTTTCTTCCAACAAAGTAAAACGACGCGCGCACTGCCGACCCCAAGCCGTCGCCAAATCCACGCGACTCTTCTCTATGCCGCAAAGGATTTTTTCATGAATCTCCACCTGTTTCAGAGCCGTCGCCGCATCGGCTTCGCTGCGTCCGCATTGATGCGTTTGCGCTTCTTGCTCGTTTCGAAGCGTCTCGACCCGCCGTTCTTGTGTCTCAAACACCGCCGTCAGCGTGTCGTCCGCCCCCCCCACCCATGGATGCTCGGTCGAGCCGCACACCGGACACGGAGCGCCAGCGTGGAGCTGCGCCCGCAACGTGGTCACGTTCCGGCCAAGAGCCAGTTTCATTTGGTCGAGAGTGCTTTGCGCCTCCGCCAAAGCAGCCATCCCGTCACGCAGCCGCACTTTTAACGCTTCGGCGCGCGCGCCGGCCTCTGCCGCAACCGCACGCTGCGCGGCGACCGCAACCATTGCCTGCTCTTGATCACGCGCCAGGCGCAACGACTCCTCGACCGAGCGCGCCATATCCTGGACGCCCCCCAAAGAAGCCTCGACCGCCACACGATGACGATGCAACGCGGCGTGCGACGGACCAGCGTCTCGACGCAACGCATTCATCTCTTGCTGAGCATGATCCATGGCGAGGCGGGCCGCTTCGGCCTCGTGATCGAGCTGTGGCCGCGTCGTCTCCAGCAACGCCGATTCTTGATCCAACCCCCCGAGCCGAGTCGTCGCGTCACGGACGTTATGCTGAGCATCAATAAAACGCGCCAGAGTCGCATTCCATCGCGGCCATTGCTCAACCACCGGCTGAAATGCGCTTCGAAGCGTCAACCATTCTTCCAGGGCCCGCCGCTGCTCGACAAGCTTCCGGCGCTGCTGATCTTGTCGCCGCCATTGCGTTTCCAGAGCGTCAACCATTTTCCGCGCCTTTTCGCCGTCGCTTTCGGCGCGCGCGCGAGCCTCTTGGCGCAGTTTTATTTGTTCATCAAGCGCCGCCGCGCGCTCCAGAGCCGGTTCGGCGTCAAGAATCGCCGCTTCGGCCTCGGTGCGGCGGCTTTCGGCGGCTTTCTCCTGAACCGCTGCGGATTCGGCCTGCGCCTGCGCCTCGACCGCCGCGCCCACCGTCCGGACAGACGCCGACTCGGCGACAGACGCTTCCGCTTGCGCTCCATCCCACTCCCGCAACCATGGTCGCGCCGGCAACGCTCTTCGAGTCGCCTCCAATTCCCGCCGCCGCGCCGCCGCTTCCTCCAAAGCCGCCTGCGCCTGCGCCAACGCCGCGCCCGCCGCCATACAATCTTTCTCCAGCCTCTGATCTTCCATCAGACGGCGGAAATCGTCTTCGGCGGTTCTATGCGCCGCTTCCGCAACGACAATCGCAGCGTCGCTTTGAACGATTTCTTGAATTAAAATATCGCGCTCTTCCGGAGACAGAGTTTTCAGGTCCGCGAGTCGTTCACTAAACCGCCGCAGCGCTTCGGCTTCACGTTCAGCGCGTCGAAACGCGGCAATCGAAAGTTTTCCATAAAGAGCTGTTCCGGTAATCATCTCTAAAAGCTGCGCGCGTTCGGAGGCGGGAGCGCGCAAGAAAGCCGCGAAATCGCCTTGCGCCAATAAAACCGAGCGACGGAATTGATCGAAGTTAAGCCCGAGTCGCTCTTGAACGGCGTCAAGAACCTCGCTTTTGCCCAACCCAGAGAGGGAGCGGTTTTCGTCGAGAGCGACAAGGCTCATGGTTTGTCTTTGGAAACGCCCTTCGGCTCTGCTGCGGGCGCGACGAACCTCCCACCGGACGCGATAGGCGGCGCCGTCTTTGCCGAGAAAATCGACTTCGGCGAAACCAAAACCGCTGCCGCGCCGCAGAATCAAACGAACGTCGTTGTTAGGGAGGCAGAGTTCGTCAGGATCGCCAAAACGACCGACTCTCCCGGCGTAACCGCCGGGCATACGAGGCATGCGATCGAACAAGGCGAGACAAAGGGCGTCGAGAAGGGTGCTTTTTCCTGCGCCGGTAGAGCCGGTAATGGCGAAAAGCCCGGCGCGCGAAAGGGGATGCTCATTAAGCTTAACTTCGAATTCACCGGCGAGACTGGCCAAATTGCTTCCGCGAATGGCAAGGAGCTTCATATCGACTCACCGAATAGAATAAAATAGATGGGTCCAGGGACTGTGTTCCTGGTCGCCGGGGATTATAAGGGGGGAGCGA
>CAUYUA010000019.1:0-8080 GCA_963575675.1 Azospirillaceae bacterium | reverse complement strand
TTGGTATCAGAAAGTGGGCCTATGGGTTGTAGTCATTGGGACTTGGTATTAGTCGAATCTCCGACCTCTCGATTCATTTAACCGGCGGGGGGCATCGATTAACCAATTGAAAATAAACGATAAAAATGAGGGGCATGAGGTAGCAGTTTCATCAACGATCATCCGGGATCTCCTTGGTAAGAAGCTTCAAGGCAGTTGGAAAATCTAGTATATCAATTGCACGCTGAATTCGTTCAAATTGTTCGCTTGTCATATGTGGAGTGAGAGATGTTTTTAATGATGAAAAAGCATCTACGGCGGAAATATCTTTCAATTTCAGCATGTCATATAGATCCCAAAGACTGACAAAATCATGGTTGCTATATGACAAAGATAACCCATCAATGGCGTGAATAATGTGCTTATTTATTTCTTCTAATGTATTGTTTGAAAGCTCTATAAGTTGGTTGAAGTTAAGAGAACGCATTTCTGAACTATCTCTTCTAAGGTCATTTTCGATATTCCCTGCAAATTCTGACAAGCGCCGCGCCCCAATATTTCCTGCAATTCCCCTCAATAAGTGAATATAATTAATTGTTTTCGCTCTATCTCCGGCATTTAGCAATCGCTCTAAATCAAGTGCTAAATATTTAAATTGCTCAGTAAATCTTATAAGCAAATCTCGACACAATTCACGATTTCCACCAGCGCGTCGAAGCGCGTCTTCAGAATCGAATATCTGTTTGCTTTCAATCATGGTGGGTGCAGCTATTTGAGCATTCTCTTTGATCTCATATCCACAGTATTTCGCCACAGTATAAATTAGCAGATCAACATCAAAAGGTTTGGGAACAAAGCCGTTAATGCCGACGGATTCCGCCTTTTGGCGATCAGAGGCCATAACTCCTGCGGTTAGAGCAATAATTGGCAAATCCGGTAGACCAAGTGACGACCTAATAATTCTGGTTGCTTCATAGCCATCCATGACCGGCATCTGGATATCCATCAAGACCACATCATAGGAAGTTGGGCAATTTTGAAGTAGAGCTATGGCTTCCTGTCCATTATTGGCAATAGTTACCTTGGCGTGTTCAAGCTCAAGAATTCTACGCGCAACATCTTGATTGATAGTGTTATCCTCAACCAATAGAACGGAAACATTATAGAGACGATGCTCCACCACATTTTTATTGGTTATGTCGCTGCCGATCGAGAGTGAGTTTTTACAATTACGAGCAACGAGGTCGTACAACATAGAGCCGGTGAGTGGTTTAACTAAAATCGTGTCTACCAATACTCCGCCATCAGCCTTAAGGACATCATCACGATCGAAGGCCGTGACCATGGCAATGACCGTCATCTGATTTTGAGTTTGTATCGATCGGATGGCTCGGATTGTTTCCAGTCCATCCATTTCCGGCATTCTCCAATCAACCAGAATAATATCATAGCAATTATTTGCTTTGATTCTTTCCAGCGCGGCCGCCCCACCTTCAGCGCAATCAGGACGCCAGCCTAGAGAGGTTACGGTATCCCGAATGATGGTTCTGGCGACCGGATTATCATCGACAATCAAAACGGACAATCCTTTGCCGGGGCAGCACGCCGTACTTTTTATTACCTCCTGCGCCGCGTTTCCAAGACCGAAAGATGCCGTGAACCAGAAAGTGCTTCCTTGACCCAGTTTGCTTTCAACGCCGATTTTTCCTCCCATGAGACGAACCAGCTTTCCACAAATTGCCAAACCCAGTCCAGTACCGCCGAACCGACGTGTAGTCGATGCGTCCGCCTGGCTAAATGGTGTGAATAGACGCTGAATTACGTCGGGTGGAATGCCTATTCCAGTGTCACTAACCTCAAATCTCAAGCTGACAGTATTATAAGTTTGATCAACAACAAATGTTTGGACAACGATCTGACCTTCTTCAGTAAACTTAAGCGCATTTCCTGCCAGGTTTATTAAAATCTGCTGAAGTCGCAAAGCATCTCCGATCAGCATATCAGGAACATCCGCTGCGGCGCCAATCAATACATCAAAATTCTTTGCTTTCATGTCGGAAGCAACAATCGCAGCGAGAGTATCAAGCATCTTCCTTAATGAAAATTCTGATTCCTCAAGCTCCAGCCGTCCGGCCTCGATTTTGGAATAGTCCAAAATATCGTTAATTATACAAAGGAGCAGCTTTCCGGATTGGCTAAGTTTACTAAGACAGTCAATTTGATCGTTATCCAGCTTTGTTCTGCTGAGTACATTCGACAGACCAATGATGGCGTTCATGGGGGTGCGTATTTCATGACTCATATTGGCCACGAATTCACTTTTGGCGCGGTTTGCATTTTCTGCCTCATCCCGCGCGACGGCTAGTTCTTTATTCGTTTCCTGGAGAGCAAATTTTGCTCGATTTTGCTCCGTTACGTCGCGTGCCGCAGCGAATATGCCTGTAATTTTGCCGTGTTCCGATTTGTAGACGGTGGCATTATAAAGGACGTCGATAGTCCGTCCAGAGATGTGGCGCAAAGTCAGTGCGTAATCCCTGACCGTCCCCAGTTTCAACACCTGCCGATAGCCGACACGGGCCAGTCCAGGCTCTGTAAAGTAATCAGCGAAATCGCTGCCGATTAATGCTTCCCGTGATACACCTGTGGCGTCTTCGGTGGCTTGATTAACATCCGTGATTTTGCCTTCCGGACTGATGGTTACGAGCGGGTCAAGACTGGCTTCAATTAAAGTGCGAGAATAGTGCGACGCATTCCTTAATTCTTCACGTTGACGAAGAGTTATCCATTGAGTTCGCGCCGCCAACAACGCCAATAATAACAAAGTAAAGTAGCTGACTATAAGTTCTGCTGCGCGTTTTTTCCAATCTTTGATCGCTTTAACTTTCTCAATGCCATAAGCAAAGACGAAGGGAAATCCTTCGATTTTGCTGAACCCAAACAAGCGCTCATTCCCGTCCATATCCAATTGAGGCGACGCATCGGCCCACGACGTCGTTGAGTGCAATGCAGCGGGAATTGCAGGAGCCGCAACACGTTTTGTAACGGCTTCTGCGAGCGGCGGCTGTCGAGCGAGGAGCACTTGATTGTCATCGAGCAGGGCAATAGAATCGCCAAGGTCAGGATTCAGAGAATTGAACAGACGTTGGGTTTTCTCAAGTTCGATGACGCCAAGCACTCCTCCTTGAAAATCGCCTGTTGGTGACGTGAGGTGACGCGACAAAACAAGTACCGATTGCCCTGAGGCAGACAACTTACTGGAAATGTAGTTTGCCAGCGGGCCTGGGCCGTTGTGCTTCTTGCGAGCCTCGCAAAGTTCTTGTTTCGATTTGACGCCTACATTCATTCCAGTCGCGGTCGCCGTAAAAACACAGTCCCGATTAAAAATCACCATGGTAAAAAAATCAGGTATAGTGTCGGCCTTTTCTTTTATAAGCATCGACATCTTTTGAGCATGAACCAAGTCGGTATCCGGATACACCAGATCGCTCTCTTGTAACCTTCCCAACGCATCTCTTAAAACATAGTCGGAAGACAGTATCCGGGTGCTGAATGATTGGCCGAGCAATTGACTTTTTCGCATCGCAAGATTTGAAGTCTCCATCAAGACCTTGTGGTATCCTTGCTGTAGATCACTTGCGAGCCAAACCCCGAATACACCAAAACTTATTAGCAATACTACATTTATCTTAGATAGTAGCAGTTGTTGCCATTGTCTTTCTGACGGCGACTTATCACAAAAAAGATTGAGCATAGCGATGTTAATCCGACCGATGTGGATTAGAAAGGTAGGAAGGTGGTCACGCGCATACCGACGATGTGGTTGCTCCTCGAACCATTCCAGCCGCCGTCTTTGGCGAGCAGCGAGTTGCCGTTGCTGTTGTACGCGTCATAAGTTGCGCCAACGGTCACTTCGGGAAGTACTTTGTAGTTGAGCGTCAACTCGCTGACAAACGTGTAGTCACCTTTTGCGCCGCGATTATATGGTGTGCTGTCTGTGCCGATGCGTGTCGCCGACTGCGAAGCCAGCGCGTAGAATTTATCAAAGTCGTAGCGTGCGCCAACGAGGTAGTTGACGTCTTCGAGCCGCCCCTCACCTGTGGAGTAGCTAAATCGAGCAAAGCCTGCCCAGTTCTCATCAAAACGATAACTGGCGGTCGCCATTACGGCATCGACCTTTGGCGCCTTGTAGCCCGGGCCGGGCCACACGGCGTCCTTGTCATAGTAGTGAAAGGCGTCGACATGATTAAAAGTTATCTGGTAGTGAGAATTATTGTTGTAATAATTTATCTCAAGGACGTAGGCGAGGTCGCCATTGACTAAGTTGCGAGATGCGTCGATGGTCTCACGATCGCCGAAGGCATCGCCGGCGATGCCTGTCAGCGACAAGCCGTTGCCGAAGTCCTGTTTGACGACCAGAGCCATTGATGGGAAAGGTGGAGCCACGACACGGGTGGCGGCGTTGCCGTAGTCGTTGCCATTTCTTAGGTCTCCGCTGAAGATCGGATCGTAGAGATACCAATTCGAAGTATCAATCTTGCCCAGCATCACCATCTTGCCGCTATTCCGGTACGTCGTTGTCAGCTCGTGCAGGCCGGACTTGTAATCAACGGCATCACGATTGGCGCCGGAAGTATTGACGGTGTTAACACCGAAGGTCAGTGGATTGCTCAACGAGTATGCGCTGCCGTCTCCTAACGTGCGGTTGTCGGTATAGGAGCCCATGAAAGTCCAGTTACCGCTTTTGAAGCGCAGCTCCAATAAGTTCAGTAGGCGACCACCGGTATCTGTCACGAGGTTTCGGCGAAATGGACTGGGGCGGTTGCGCAGAGCGTCCTCTGTACTTTTCTGGAATGTGATATTATTAAGAAAAGAGCCTCCAAAACCATCAGACAGTTCCTCAGGACCATTCTGGGCCTGGGCGGCGCAAGAAAACAGGCCAACAATCATGATAATCAACAATTTAACATTCATTTCAACGTAGTCCTCAAGAGCATGGGGCAGGTCGTGTATGTCGGTATTAAATTGCAAGTCTGTTACGACCTTCGCTCTTTGCTTGATAAAGGCGACGATCAGCGGCTTCCAATAGAACTCCGGAGATCAAGCTTGGCTCAGGCGTCAGTGAGGCGCCGCCAATGCTGACCGTCACGTGATCTGCAACGCTGGAAAAAGCATGAGGCAGACGACAAACTCGGACGACCTCAAGAACCCTTTCTCCAGCCGACACAAGGGATGAAGTATCCGCACAAGGTAAGAGGCAAACAAATTCCTCACCACCATATCGAGCAAGGATATCCGGCGGATGCCGAACGGTAGCCGCCATGATCTTCGCGATCGATGTTAGACACTGATCGCCTGCTAAGTGACCGTAGTTATCGTTGTAAAGCTTAAAATGATCGATATCAATCATAAGTATACCTATCGGCGTCTTCATGCGTAAGGCTTTGACCCACTCAATTTCAAGCATTTCGTCAAACCAACGTCGATTTGCAACTCCTGTCAAGCCATCGACACGCGAGAGCTTGCGAAGTTCATCGGCCTGACGTTTCAATGTTAGGCGTGTTCGAACACGGTGTGTAATGATCAAGGGGTTGAATGGCTTCGCAATAAAATCAGAGGCGCCTGCACTCAACGCCGAGACTTCGTGCTCAACATCATTGCGAGCTGTTATAAATATTATGGGGATATCTGCTGTGTTGGGATCGGCCAGGAGCGCCGCGCAGACTTCAAAACCGTTCATTTCAGGCATTTGAGCATCAAGTAATATCAAGTCTGGGCGCCGATCGCGAGCCTGACTTAAACCATCTTGACCGTTCGTGGCAAAAATAATACGACCTTCTTTTTTCAGCGTCTCGCTCACGAGCCTGATCGATCCTGGATCATCGTCGATAATGAGAAACAGGGGGAGCGACTCATGAGGGTTAACGATCATCTGAAAACTCATCCGTAAGAGACATCAAGACTGTTGATCCGGCGCCTGAATGCACCGATACGTTTGTTGATCTCGTTCCAGGCAATCTATGCGCAGATAAAATATTTGTGATGACGAAATGCCGACAAGACACGCAAGGAGGAAGCGTGAGACCAAGGAAGACGTAAATTGTAGGATATCGACTTGGGTGAAGTCAAACAAACGCTTTCGAAGCTCCATTTCTCGATCCGTAATATGTATTTGCTCCATCAAAATTTGGTCGGCGATAGTAACTATTGATTTTTCCTGAGAGCGGTCGCCGATCTTCAGCCAATGATACAGAATGAAACGCTCTCAGGTCCGAAAAATCAAGGCAAAAAGCCCTTGTTTCCCAGGCCTTTTTGCATGATCTGCGCGTAAGCGTTCTCACATCGAATAGACAGCATAATAATATGTGAGCAAGAGAACGCTTACGGAAAACCTTCAAGCATCAGTCTCAAAACGTCCATAATCTTGAGAAAGGTTCGATGCCGTTGAGTTTGGCCGTTTCAATGAGCGAGGCGACAACGGTCTAATTCCGACCGTTGGCGTCGCTGCCCGCAAAGGAAGCGTTCTTGGCCGTAAAATTTTGTGGACGCATGCCGCGTTCAACCGCGCCGGCATCTATTTTAAGACGGCCGTCTTCAAGAGATAAGCGAAATGTTCCGCCGAGTGATTGGTTGAATTTTTCCGCCCTTGTTCTCTTTGGCGAACATGCGCTAATCTCTGGAGATGTTTGACCGTTTTGATGCGTAGGGGTGTTGGGGCCAATAGAGGAGAGGGAAGCTTCATTGTTGAAGTTCCATAAATTTAGATGATGGTTTGTGTAATGGAATTTCGGTAATGGCTCAACAGTCCGACTCTTTTTACCATCGGCTGTTTACGCATCCGATTATGGTCGAGCAGCTGGTGCGTGAGTTCGTGCCGGAAGCCATGACGGTCGGGCTGGATTTTGCTCGGATGGAATTGGTTAACGCCAAATTTCACTCGCGGAGAGGTAGGCGTCGCGAAGGAGATGTCATCTGGAGGCTTCCAACCACAGATGGTTTGGACATTTATTTGTATTTGCTGTTTGAGTTTCAATCTACAATCATTGAATGGATGGCCGTTCGCACCCAGGTTTACACCGGTTTGCTATGGCAGCAGATCATCAAAGAGAGAAATCTCAAGCGTGGAGACAAACTGCCGCCAGTTCTGCCGATTGTTTTGTATAATGGAGACAAAAGATGGAATGCTCCGGTTGATGTGTTGGATTTGGTGGCGCTTTTGCCGCAGTCTTCGCTTTGGCCATGGCAACCGACGTCACGCTATTATTTGCTGGATCAAAGCGCCTTTTCCAAAGACGACTTATCCAGGCGCGACACGCTGACTGCGTTGTTGTTTCGTCTGGAGCATTGTCCTCATCTCGATGATCTTGTCGAGCTGATCGACGAGGTTGTCGGATGGTTTCGGAGTCATCCCGGTTACGAAGAGCTGAAACAGTTATTTACTGAGGTGGTGGTTCAATCCGTTCAGAACATGGATGGCCGGGGAGACGTTCAGCTCCCGGATGATTTGATGGAGGTCCGTAATATGTTGGCGACGCGAACGCATGAATGGAAGCGGCAAATTTTGGAGGAAGGCAAGGCGGAAGGCGAGACCTCAGGCAAAGCCAATATGCTCCTTCGCCAGCTTCGTCGTCGGTTCAAATCTGTGCCGAGCCATATCGAAGACCTTGTTCTAAAAGCCCCCAGTGAGCAACTGGATGAGTGGAGCGAGCTTCTTATTGACAACAAATCATTGAGTGATATCTTCGGTTCGGCACTGTCACATTGAATAAAAAGTTAAGGAGGTGATGTGTCTCCAAGACCTGAAGACGGCGAGTTCGCGACGCTTTGATTGCTTTCCGGCAGGGATATGGAAGCCTGATGAGGCTAAACTTGCCGGTCATAAAAAGTTTGAACCTGCGCGCTTTTTCTCGATCTGCGCGGTGCGTCGAGTACGCCGTATTTCGGTCCAGAATAGATGGGGGTGGTTGCAACCCTTTGATTCTACAGCGGAGAAAAGTTTGCGGAGTGTCCCTTCCGGTCAACCAGAGTTCGTTATGTGGAATTCTCAAAAGCCCGGAAAATCAAGGCGAAAAGCCCAGGTTTTCCGGGCTTTTTCGTCAAAACC
>CAUYUA010000018.1:0-8156 GCA_963575675.1 Azospirillaceae bacterium | reverse complement strand
GATTTTCAGACAATTGCCTCATATCGCGATGATACAAACTATAATGCCTGGGTTTATTTTTCTTTGAACAATACATAGCGACATCGGCGTTTCGAATCAAAGCCTCTGCGCAATCGCCGTCTTCCGGAAAGATCGCCAGACCAATACTTGGCGTGCAAAAAATTTCACGCTCTTTAAGCTGGAACGGCTCAATAAAAGAGTAAAGAATTTTTTCCGCCAAGGATTTTGTGTCCTGACGATCCTTGATATCCGGAGCAATGATCAAAAACTCATCGCCTCCCAACCGCGCCACAGTGTCCGACATGCGCGTGGCGTTGCACAACCTTCGCGCAACGAGTTTCAACAATTCATCTCCGGCGCGATGCCCTAGCGTGTCATTGATCTGCTTAAAACGATCTAAATCCAAAAACGCCACCGCAATGCGCGTTCGACAACGGATTGCTCTCTGAATAGCCTGTTCCAACCGATCGGTCATCAACCAACGGTTCGGCAAATTGGTCAGGGCATCGAAACTGGCGTGATAACGAATTCTCTCTTCTTGTTTTTTCCGTTGGCTGATGTCGGAACACACCAAAACATAGTGATCAACCAGTCCGTCCGCATTCCAAATGACGGTCACAGAGAACCATAATGCAAATATTTCGTTGTTGTGCCGAATTCCGGTTGTTTCGCCCTGCCAATGCCCTTTCTCTTCGGCGCTCCGACAGACGCGCGTTACATAATCACGCTCGTGCATGCCGGGAGCCGATAAGACCGGCGATCGGTCGATCACCTGATCCGCCGACAGCCCCGTCACATTGTAAAAGGCGGGATTGGCCGCCTGCACGATCATCGAACGATTAATGATCAGAATGCCCTCTCCGAGCCGATCAAAGACCGCGGCGTAGCTGCGCTTTTTCTCTTCAGCTTCTTTGCGAGCCGTAATATCGGCGACAGTCCCTTCAAAATAATGAATAGAGCCGTCGGGACGCCTCACACAACGAGCGTTTTCTTTTATCCAAATCGTGCTCCCGTCTTTTCGAAAAATCTGCGCTTCAAAATCACGAACCACGCCCTCTTCTCGCATTAATTTAGAGAAAGCCGCGCGACGACGCGGGTCGACATAAAGCTGCCCCGCGATGTCGGTGAGTCTGCTCATTAATTCATTGGGAGTGTCATAACCATACATACGCGCCAAAGCGGGATTTGCTCGCAAATACTGCCCAGAGACCGTGGTTTGATAGATGCCGATCACGGCGTTTTCAAAGAAACTACGGTATACGTCTCTTTCTTGGATCATGACGTCCTCGGGCGTAACGTCTCTTTCACGACAAACAATTTCTTGCGCAGATGAAGAGCCGTGAGACAAGGCGATCGCTTGATAAGGATCAACGTTCCCAACAACCAACCGCAACCGTCGGCTAGCGCCGTCTTCCACCGGCTCAACCACGGTCTTGATCGTCTGAGTTCTCACCTTGCACCACCTGTCGGTCATTACATTTGAAACGATTTGGAGAGAGTGCAAAGCAAAAATTGCGCCAATCGATCAAAGCTGCCTAAAATGTAACAAAACGAGGCGCCCTCTTCGTTTAATCTTTTCGCAGAGGGCAAAGAAGGAGAAATTCTAGCCAAAGGCTGCGATTTCTGCTCATTTATTGGGCGCGGCAAGACAAAATCGGTAATAGAGAGTGAATAGCGAATAACAGGCAACGGGCAACCAATCAAAAAAATAAAGAAGGGTCCAGGAGCTGCGCTCCCAGTCGCTCGGACCAAGGACGGAAGCCCCCCTTATCATCCCGAGCGACTGAGAACGCAGCCCCTGGACCCTTTCACTTCACAATATTCCAGAGCAACTCCATGCTCATTCCAAGCCCAACTGCACCTGGACCACTTCATCACGGACATAGTCATCGCCACTGCCTTCATGACCGACAACATAGTCGTCAATCATCGAAGGCACATGGAAACCAAGTTTCCGACACATGCGAATCATCGACTGATTGTCTTTGTGAACCAACCCGATGATCGTTTTCAAACCACAATCGCGCGCATGTCGAATCATTTTGTTCATCAAAGCCCGTCCCAAGCCGCGCATTTTCTGGTCGGAACGAACCATCACCGCATATTCTCCCCGCGCCGTGCGCGAGGAGACCAACAATATTGACCATTCCAAGAATCTCCACTTCACTGGAGGGATCATCTTGGCTCGCCTCGGTGGCGATTAAGCTCATGTCGCGATCATAATCGATGTGAATCAACGATGTGAGCTGTGAGCGCGGAACCGTCTTGAAAATGCCGAAGAACCGCATCCGCATGTCCTCCACATCGAGTCGCCGAATCATACGTTCATATGCAGGGGCGTCCTCCGGCCGAATTGGCCGCAAGAGAACCGGACGCCCATCGGCGAGCGTAATGACTTCTTCCATCTCGCTGGGATAGGGACGAATGGCCAATTGCCTCTCGGGCGGCGATCTGAGAGGTGATCTCGATCACCGGACGCACGACCGTCAAAGAATCGGAATCGACGATCACGGGATCCAACTCCAGATCAGCGATCTCCGGCAAATCGATGACGATCTGCGACACGTTCACCAGCATCATAAAGTCGCTTCTTAATTGAACCGAAACCGTTGTCTTCGTCTTCCAAGAAACGACCGATTCTTGTCCTCAACACCAAATCTTCGGCCAGACGCATATTAAGAGCGGCAAGGCCAGAAGCTTGATCGTCACTGTCGCTGTCGTGTTGTCGGCTGGCGCCGAAAGATCATCGGACCGAACGCTCGATCGACGCGCATGCCCATCCGCAGCGCCACAAAATTCGACGACGCCGGAACGTGCTGCACGGCAATCGGAGGAATCTCCTGACCGGGGTGACGAAGAAGGCATTGGCGCAAATACACCACCGCCGAATCCACCGAATGCGGCCACCAAAGATTCAGCACGGTCGATTTCACGGAGATGCGGCCAACAGGAGGATTCAGAAGCTGAACCGCCACAGGAAACCCGACTTCTTCGGCAAGACGCTGCACGTCTTGAGGCTCTTGCGCGCATTTCGCCGAAGCTTGTTGAATGCCGTAGCCATCCAACAAAACGCGGGCGTCCTCCAACGACAACAAGCTCTCGCCGCGCGCCAGCGCCACGCCGACCCGCGCCCGCGCCCGCCGCCGATGTTCCGGAATGCGCGAGGGCGGTCGCTCCGGAGCCTGCAACAACATCTCTTGATTGTTGAAATAGCGAACCAAGTGCAAAAAACCGCGAGCAGCGTGATCCGGCGTGTCGTAAATGGGAATTTTTACGTCGGAAAATATCTTACGAACATTGCGTTCGTCGCTGCTGCTCAACCAACAAGCCAAAACCGAGCGCTTTTTAGACCCAACCGCCTCGACAATCGCGGCGGCGATGCGATCCGAAGGTTGAGGATCGGTGGGCGTGTGCATCACCAGCAGGGAATCGACCGTGGGATCCGCCAACAAAACGGCGGCGGCGCGAGCAAATTGTTGCGCGGTGGCCCCGCGTCCGAGATCGATCGGATTCGACAATCCGACGCCTTTGGCCACGATTTCAGAGAGCTTCTGGCGCGTGACGTCGGTCAGCGCAGCCATGCGGCCACCGCCTTCAACGACGGTGTCGGCGGCGATCACGGCGGGGCCGTGTCCGTCGGACAAGATCGCCAACCGATTGCCTCTGACGTTATGATCGCTGGCCAGAGTTTCAACCGCGTCGAACAATTCGTCGATGCCGTAAACCCGCAACAACCCGGCGCGACGAATCGCCACGTCGAACGCTTCGTCGGCGGCGTCCTCAATGGCGCGCTCCAAAGCGCCGCCGCGCCCGTCGAAATAGCGCTGCTTGGTTTTGATGACGATCACTTTGCGCCATTGCGCCACGGCGCGCGCCGCCGAAAGGAACTGCCGGCTTTCGGAAATCGAGCGCACGCACACCAAAATCGCCCGACAAGAAGCGTCGGCGCCGAGATAATCAAGATAATCGTCGACGTCCAAATCAACGGCGTTCCCCGCCGAAACCACATGCGAGAACCCGATGCCGCGCATCTTGGCCCATTCGACCACTCCCGCCGTCAAAGACCCGGAGTGCGAAATCAAAGCCACATGCCCCGCCAAAGCCGGAGTGGCGATGGCGCTGGCGTTCAAACCGATCCTCGGCACCTGAACGCCCGTCGAAGCCGGGCCGACCACCCGCAAACCCGAAGGTCTGGCGGCCTCCAGCACCGCATTGCGAAAAGCCTCTTCCTTGGCGACGTCGCCGCCCTCGAACGAGGCCCGCGAGATCACGATAGCCACGCGCGCGCCCCGCTCGCCCAGCTCGGCGATCAAAACGGGGGTCGTCTCGGCGGGCGTGCAGATCACCGCCCGATCCCGCGCCAGCGGCAATTGCGCGATCGAACGATAACACAACACTCCTGAAACCGACATGCGGCGCGGATTAACCGGCAGCCCCGGCCCATTGAACTTCCCCATGATCAAAGAGCGAAGCACTGCTCCGCCCCATTTCAAAGGGTCGGCCGACGCCGATCACGCACCGCCGATGGCCGAAATAAATAGTCAACAGACTTGACGAACTATGACCATGTGGCGCCACCTCACTATCTTTTCTCGCGCCGTTGCGTCGCGCTTCGCGCGCACTGTTTGCTTAGGACTTTTTGAACTGGAAGCAAGAAAGAGGTTAACCCGAGGAGACTTTTTTTGTGTTATGGTTGATTGCATCGTTTTCCGGGCTTATTGATGCATGCATTAGGGCGTCCCTTTGACGCAAAAACGCTCAAGGGGCGATCAAAGGCGATCAAGGGCGATCAAGGGAAAAGTGGAAAAAATTATGAACGTCGATCATATTCACTCCCCGCCCAAGGACGCCCCCCTGACGCCAGCAAAAAAGAAAAGAAGATTAAAAAACGCCGCATTAACGGACCAAAACCGCCTGATGCTCGTTCTCGGCGACAGTTTGGCCCTGGTTTTAGCGCTTACCCTATCGGGCGTGTCCTCTCTATGGCTCGGCGACTTCATCGTCGGCGCAGAGTACGATCTCAATTTCAGACAAAGCGTTTTTCTTCGTCTGTTCCAATTTGTATTATTCTCCGGATTCTTTCTGATTTGGATGAATGATCGCGGCCACTATGATCACCGCCTTCCCTTCTGGACCGAGATCAAGCAAATCGTCGTGGTGTTTTCCATGGCCGCCATGTTTGACGGCTTTTTGCAATATTTGATGCGCGCCGAATTCTCCCGCATCTGGCTGATTCAAAATTGGGCGTTCGCCGTTGTCTTCGTCATGATGTCGCGCTCCATCGTTAAACACATCATGCAAAAACAAGGCTCTTGGAGTCTCAACACCATCATCGTCGGCACGGAGTTCCAAGCCCAAGCCGTCATCAAAGCCATCAACGCCGAAAAAAACCTCGGTTATAAAATCACCCGAATCATGGCGCCGTGGGAGCTGGCTTTGGTCGACGGCTCCGATTACGTCAAATCTCTCTACAGCCCCTATAACGCGCAATTCGTTTTGCTGGCCATGGACTCCCCCGAAGTCGAAAAGTTCGGCGGCATCATCTCCAGTTTCATCCGTCAGAGACTTCCTTTCGCCTTCGTTCCTCCGACGGGCGGCATGCCGGTTTTGGGATTGGATCCGATCTATTTCTTCAATCATGATTTGGTTCTTCTGACGGCTCAAAACAACCTCGCCCATCCTTTCGCCCAAATGGTCAAGCAGCGGTCGTCACCGCATTGGGTCATCGCTTTGTTGTTCACCGCCTTCCTGCCGGTGATCCTCTTGTCGCATCGGCGTCATGAGCGACGGCGGACCGATATTTTATCACCAAGCCCGCATCGGCCGGCGAGAAGCCCTTCCGCTGCCTGAAGTTCGCTCAATGATCGTCAACGCCGAACGCGCTCTGGTCGATATTTGGCACATCCCAAACCGCCGAAGAATGGAAGCAAAACGTCGTGCGCTATGACCGCATCACTTGGATCAGTCGTTTTCTCCGCAAATCAGTCTCGACGACTTCCTCAACTTCTCAACGTGTTGGGGCGAAATGGTTTGGTCGGTCCAAGACCGATCGTCGAAACCGAAATCGACGCTATGGCGTGGCGTTTGTTTCTATGCGAAGCCAAGCCCGGCGACCGGACTGTGGCAAGTCAGCGGACGAACGACGTCGACGCCACGCGCGTTCGAATGGATTCCTGGTATGTAAAGAACTGGACTCTCTGGCGACATCGCTATCCGCCAGATGTTTCCGTCGTTTATCATCGCAAGGATCGTAATTCGTGTCGCCCATGCCACTCGGATCGCGACGATCAACCGGCGGCGCCGATGATGCCGAACCTAAGCTTGGTTTCCGCGAGTTTAATTCTCACGATGTCGGCTCGACGGCAAAACCGCGAAAAAGCGTTTGGTCGTCCTACATGTCGTTGAATCCTTCAGCGGTGGAATCGTCAGTCTCCGCCACTTGCCGCGCCGTCAGCGAAATCGCGGATTGCCACATCCTCTACGGCGTAAGGCCGGAATCTCCCGACAATTTCATTCAGGACTTCCCTCTTCCGTCGTCTTCACCCCTTGGAGCGCGGGACGCCATCAATCCTTTGCGAGACCAAGCCGCATTGCGCGAGCTGCTCGCCTTGGTTGCAAAAATCAGCCCGGACGTCATTCACGCGCATTCCAGCAAAGCCGGCGGCTTGGTGCGTTTGGCTTTTCCGCACGGGAAAATTCCCATCCTTTACTCTCCGCGCGGATATTCCTTTTTGCGCCGCGACATTCGGTTCATCAACCGCAACGCTTACTGGCTGATTGAAAAAGCGCTTGGCGCTTTGCCGCACATCACCATCGGCTGCGGTTTGGGAGAGTATAGCTTGGCGCGGCGCGTCGCTCGTTCGGCGCTTCATATCCCCAACATGGTGGATTTGGCGGATTTCAACTTCGTTCCCAATCCGACCGCCGCCGATCCCGGCGTCGGACTTCGGGTCGTCACCGCCGGCGGCATTCGACCGCAAAAAAACTTCGCCATGTTCTGCAACGTCGCCGCTTCGCTGCCCAACATCCAATTCCTGTGGATTGGCGGAGGCGACATCCCAGAAGGCGTCGTCACCCCGAAAAATGTGCGCGTTACGGGCTGGCTCAGCCGAACGGAGACGCTTTCCGGATTATCGGCAAGTCATGTTTATATCCAAACCTCTTTATGGGAGGAGTTGCCGCTTGCGATGCTGGAAGCTATGGCGTTGGGGTTGCCTGTTTTGGCCAAACCTTGCGTCGGCAACACCGAACTGTTGATTGAGGGTGAAAATGGTTTCCTCTGCGGCACGGCGGAGAGCTTTATCGGCCATTTGGTGCAGTTGGATCGCGAGCGACAATTGATCGCCGAAATGGGAGCCGCATCGCGGCGGTTGGTGGAGCAGAACCATTCTCTGGCCAAAATAAGCCCGCGTTGGCGGAGTCTTTACCGTTATTACCAACGTTACAAAAGACACGGCTAGCACGCAGCGAGGGAGAATTAAAGAACACGGCAAGAAAAACGCAATAAAAAAATCGGACGGATCCAGAGGCTGTGTTCCCAGTCTCCGGACTCGTCCGACTTCTTTGGATCACCCTCATTTTTCCCTAAAGGGCAGGAATGTTCGAATGTCTTTAGACCGTCTGTTTGTGGCGATCGTCGGAAGCGGCGGCGCAGGCGTTATGACGTGCGGACAGATGTTGCTGGACGCCGCAGCGCGCGCCGGTTATTATGGCTTAATGACGCGCTCCTTCGGGCCGCAAATTCGCGGCGGCGAAGCGGCGGCGCTCGTCACGCTCTCAACGCGCCCGGTTGAAACTCCCGCCGACCGACTCGATGTGTTGGTCGCCATCGATTGGCGCAACATCACGCGCTTTGTCGACGAACTCCCACTCGACGACCGCAGCTTGATCCTCTATGACCCCTCCCAAGGCGAAATTCCGTCGCAAGTCGCCGCGCACAACCCACGAGTCCACGAATTCCACTTGGCCGAAATCACGGAAATCATCGACGGCGGCCGTCCCAATATGACCGCTCTGGGAGCCTTGGCCGCACTCACTGAAATCCCTCAAGACGCCTTCGCCGCCATCATCTCCGAGAACTTAGGGCGCAAAGGCGAAAACGCCATCGAAAACGCCCGCGTCTGCTTCACGGTCGGGGCCGAAGTGGTCCGCCCTCT
>CAUYUA010000017.1:0-8621 GCA_963575675.1 Azospirillaceae bacterium | reverse complement strand
GCTCCTTCCGATCTGTTCCTTCCGGTGGTCCCCAGCTTACCGGCTCTGGGTCGCCATGGTGTTCAGTTTACTGTGCGGTCTACGAATATCTCTGCGACACTTTTAGCATCGATCGCGCGGTCGAACCACAGCTCAATTGACTTGAAATTATTAAACATAATATTGTTTGTGAATGTCAGAGGGAAGGAAGCGGAGACGGCATTGGAATGTCGGATGTAATGAGTGTTTGTTGGTATTTGTAGGATGAAAATATCACGATCGTGATAATTCCAAACATGTTTTTGGGTAACACTTGACAGTTTGTCATATAATTCGTTTTGTTAAAACGTGTATTGCCATGTTGTGTAGGTGTCGTTTCAGGTCGAAGGAAGATAGCGGTGGCGCAAACAATGTTTGATATCTGTAGACCGCGAGATGATGTTGCCTCTGGAACAATGACTGACGCGGATTTCGCGGCTGATCTTGCGCAAGTTATTAACGGGAGTGCGCCGCCTGAATACCGAGATGCAGAAAAGTTTTTTGCGACGACCTACCCAACGCGAGGCCTAAAGAACCTGCTTGAGAATGTCTGTCGGAGGTTGGGTGGCGGTTCGACGGCGGCTTCTGTGTTTCGACTTGATACGAGTTTCGGTGGTGGTAAAACGCATGGTTTGATTGCCTTGGTCCATGCGGCTCGAGGTATGTCTCAAGTGCCGAATGCATCTGAATTCATTAATTCTGGTTTGCTGCCCAGGGCTGAGGTTCGTGTTGCAGAGTTTGACGGTGAAAATGCAGACCCGCTGAATGGCCGATCTATGGGCGACGGTGTATTCGCAAAGACGCCATGGGGAGAAATTGCTTATCGCCTTGCTGGCAGAACCGGGTATGAGCGTGTTCAGGCGTCGGATGAGCAGATGGTGGCTCCTGGCGCAGAAACGATGCGGGAGCTGTTCGGCGGCAAACCGACTCTGATTTTGCTTGATGAGATGTCTGATTGGCTACGCAAGGTCTATCATCTTCCAGGCGTTCGCGATCAGCTTTCTCCGTTTTTAAAAGGGCTTTTCAAGGCGGTTGAGGCGACGCCGACGGCTGCGGTTGTTTTTACGCTGGCGATTGGCAAGAGCGGAAAAAAGACCGACGCGCACGCCGATGAGGCAATGTTCATTGCCGATCGCATGGCCGAGGCTGAAAGTGTCGCGGCTCGCAAAGCAACCTTGCTGAATCCGACAGAGGATGATGAAACGGCTTTTGTTCTGCGCCGCCGTTTGTTTAAAGCAATAGACATGGAGGAGGCGACCAAAGTTATTGCTGCGTATAAAGCGCTTTGGAGTTCGAATAAAAACGCTCTTCCTCACGATGCAACGCTTGCATCGACCGTGGATGCTTTTGCGGCGGGATATCCGTTTCATCCTGATGTTCTCGAAGTTCTGACGTCAAAAACGGCGACTCTAGGGAATTTTCAGCGCGTGCGCGGTATGCTGCGTCTTTTGGGGCGAACGGTGGCGTTGTTATGGCAAGAACGTCCAGCCGACGCAACGGCGATTCATGTTCACCATATTGACCCTGGTTATGGCCCAATTCACCAGGAAATTGTTACGCGCCTCGGGCAATCTCCGTATGTCCCGGCGATCCGCGCCGATATTTCTGCCGAGCAGGGGAAAAAATCTTTGGCTCAGGAGATCGACGACAATAATTTCAGTGGTCTCCCGCCCTATACGGAGTATGTCGCTCGAACAGCGTTTGTTCACACGTTAGCGTTTCAGGATGCACTACAAGGGGTCACGCCGGAGCGCTTGCGCTTTTCGATGTTGGCTCCGATGATGGATATTAGTTTTATTGATAACGCACGGCTGAGATTCATTCAGGAGTCGGCTTATATTGATGATCGTCCGAATGTGCCGCTGCGCTTTCAGGCGGAAGCCAATCTGAATCAGCTTATACGTCGAACGATGCGCAATGTTGATCCAGGAGAATTACGCAGTCAACTCTATGACCGCATAAAGCAGATATTCAGCGGTCAGGTCTTTGATATGGTTCCGTTTCCTCATCTTCCGGTCGATGTTCCTGATGATGTTAATGATGGTCGGCCACGGTTGGCTGTTGTTTCTTATGATGCTGTAACGGTGGGCGGTTCGGCGGTTGACGAAGTACCGGAGATAATCAGTCGTATTTATAAATACAAAGGTTCAGATGGTAGTGCATTTCGTCATTTGCGGAATAACCTTGTCTTTGTCGTCGCCGACGCGAGCAAAATTGAGGATATGCGGGTTTCGATGATGCGACGTCTGGCGCTGGCGGAACTGAAAAAGCCGGAGCGGCTTGCTCAGCTTGCCGACCATCAGCAGGCCAAAGTTCGGGAGTTGGAAAGTCGGTCCGAGACGGCGGTTACGGTTGCGATACAACAGACCTATCGCCACATTTTTTATCCAACAAAAAATAACGCGATCGGTTCGACCGAGATCGG
This sequence comes from Azospirillaceae bacterium, assembly GCA_963575675.1. Taxonomy (GTDB): domain Bacteria; phylum Pseudomonadota; class Alphaproteobacteria; order Azospirillales; family Azospirillaceae; genus CAUYUA01. Next base: position 6,178 of record CAUYUA010000017.1, on the reverse strand, counting down.
GCACTCGGCCATTGAGATTTCATCGGCATCAGAGAAACCCGGATCGGGTCAACAGCAGGTTGTGCGTGGTTTGCGCGACTTGAGTAAACTCCGGTTGGGAGAAGATGAACCAGACTCTCCGACTTATATCCGTGACCGGACGCCGTTGAAGAAGGGGCAGATTTCTACCGCGAATTTGAGAGAGGAATTTCGGCGCGATCCAGGATTGGCTATTCTGGCCGATGATGAGATTTTCAAAAAAGCGATCCGTAAAGGCGTTGAACTAGGCGTGTACGTCTATCGGCGTGGTGACTTGCTCTATGGCAAAGGCGATCCGTCGACATCGATTCAAATTGATCAAGACGCCATTGTTTTTACCATGAGTTATGCAGCAGAGCACGGTTTCTGGCCCAGAAAAGCGCCGCCTTCGACGCCGACTCTTTTTGATGGTCATTCGTCGCAGTTGCCCCTCGGCGTTGCCGAAGTGCAATCGGTAGCTGACGCTTTTTCTCCGACGCCGGTCGGCACTAAAGCACATGAGCTAAGACATCCAACAATTTCAGAGTCTGTTCAGACGGCTAAAGAAACGTCGGCGGCGTTTTCCGGTCCATTGTCGTTCTCGGCCGAAGGCGTTCTGAAGGAGGCGCTCAAGATACTGTGGGAGCAGGCGCGCTCCAAAAAAGTTGCCGCCTTAACAAAAATCGGTATAGATATGTATGATTCCGGGGACGCCTTTCGATTGTTGGGAATGGTCGGTGCGGTGCAGGGGGCTCGAAAGACCGTAACGCTGTTGGGAGGATACGAAACAACTTCGGGATCGACCATGACCATAGAGTTCGAAGGCTCGACGGAAGACGCCAAACCGGTTAAAGACTTTATCGAGCCGCAGTTTCGAGCCGCTAAGGATAAGAATTTGAAGACGAAATTTGTGCTCGAATTTGACGGAGGCTTGCCGGTGTCCGGCGATGCGCCGGAAAAACTAGCTGATCGTCTGTCAAAGTTTTCATCCGGAGCCGCCTATGTTTCCGCCACCGCAGAGTCTGCCGTCGCACGAAGGTGAAAATATGACCAGATTAGCGCGCGTTCGGGATGAAAAGGTGACGATGATCGATACATCAACGCCTTGCTATGAGGTTCGTTTTCGGCGTCATGGCGCTGCGGATTGTGAGATTCAAATCTGGCAAATGCCCTCGATCGCGACGCCGCAGATCAAGGAGCCTCTGCGGGTTGCAGGGCTGCGCGGTCGAAATCTGGATTTGATCGAGCATCGGGTGTTGCGTCGGCTCGCGGCGGCCGGAGTCAAGGTTGATCTTGTCGGCTCTGCGTCGAAAGGGCGGGCGTTGGATGAAGAGACGGCTTTGCGGTTGGGGCTTTTGTTTCGGGTTTTGGCTCCGATGCGCAATCGAGACCGGATGCGCGCCATTGCCGACGGCGTCGAGGCGATGAGTCGAGAAGAAGCGGCTTATTGGTTGGGCATGGCAATTCACCGGAAGAATCCGCGCCGAGTGTTGACGGCGTTGCGCTATTTGTTGACGGATCCAAGCAGCGAGGAACCTAAATGCGTTTAAAGCGGGTTGAGATCGAAAATTTTCGAGCGGTTGAGTATGTAGCGCTTGATCTCAACCCGTCGTTGACGGTTTTTCATGGCGATAATGCCATGGGCAAGACCAGTGCGCTGGAAGCAATCGCCGTTGGATTGCGCCCAATTAACGAAATATTATCCAATCCGGATGTGGGCGCAGATGATAAAAATAACATTGGAGACACTGATCGACGTCACCAATCGCTGTTTACATCGATTGCCCTGACGTCTGAGGATAATGTGAGATGGGATTGCTCAATTGGATATAAGAACAACATATTTACAGTTAATAGTCGAGCAAGAACACTCATTGGATTAAAAGAACTTCGAACCAAGTTGTCCTCATTCTCTAACAACCCGGAAAATGCCTCGGAAAATTTCCCTGTTTTTGCCTATTACAACACGGATCGCGCCGTATTTGTAACGCCGCAGCGTCGCCGAGATTTTCGAAGCAAGTTTCTTCGTCTTGACGCCCTGGATAGGGCGTTGTCCGAGAAAATGGATTTTCGAACGGTCATTGAGTGGTTTCACGCCAAAGAAAACGAAGAGCTTCGACAGCAACGAGAGCGTAAAGATTTCGACTATCATCAAAATGATCTTGAGGCTGTTCGGCGCGCGATCTGCTCGATGATTCCAGGATCGTCCAATCCGCATATTGAATTGTCGCCGTTGCGATTCATGGTGTCTTTAAAGACCGACGACGGAACGGAAGAGAAACTGTCTTTAGAGGAATTAAGCGGCGGCTATCGAATTATGCTGGCTCTGGTGGCGGATTTGGCGCGGCGTATGGCTCAGGGGAATCCTCATTTGGACGATCCCTTGCAATCAGAGGCGATTGTTCTCATTGATGAAGTCGATTTGCATTTGCATCCGTCCTGGCAGCAGCGCGTTCTTGTTGATCTGATGCGGACTTTTCCGAAAACTCAGTTTATCGTTACAACGCATAGTCCTCAAGTGTTGAGCACGGTTAGGCCGGAACATATTGTGCGTTTTAGCCGAGAGAACGGTGAGATCGTCGTCGGTCCAGCATCCGCGGAGACTTACGGCGAAGAATCGAGCCATGTGCTAGAAGCTGAAATGGGCGTTAATTCACGCCCGCCTGAGAATGAGTTTGTCAAGTTATTGTCTGATTATTTTGATCTTATCGACAGTGACGAATATGACTCCAAAGATGCGCATGATTTGCGCAAGAAGCTAGAGAGCCTTTCGCCTCGGAACACAGGATTGGATCGAGCCGATGTTAACATTACTAGGCGCGAAGTTTTGAAATCCATGGAGAGCGATCTATGAAATGGATTCGTGGCCTCGAATCGTCTCCGTCGGGGCTTAAGGCATTTGTGGACGAACATCCGCAAGAACGGGAATGGAGTGTCTTTCGAGATCATAACGGAGGCGCTTCCCTTGGAGAATTGATGGATTCTTTGGTGTGCGCTCAACATGGTCTTTGTTGTTATTGTGAAATCGATCTTGTTGAAGGCGATCGTCAGGTTGAGCATTACCATCCGAAAAGCGACAAAAATAGCCAGCTAAATCATACAACAGACTATCATAATTTAATGGCTGCGTGTTGTGGTGGAACTCAGAAAAATATATGGGGACCGCAGACACAAAGTTTAGATGAGGATCGCTATAAAGAGCCGGTGCGGAAAAACCAGAGTTGCGGTCAAGCTAAAGGAGAACATAAACCAGATGCGCCGGGAGAGATCATTCTTGATCCCCGCATGTTTCCAAAAATGCCGTCCATCGTTTATGTCTCTTCTCTGGAAGGTGAGATGAAAGTAAATAAAGTGGCGTGTCAACAATACAGCTTTGATCCGAAACAAGTTGAAGAAACGATAAAGTTGTTGGGATTGAATTGTCCTCGCCTTAAGGGAGCAAGAAAAAAAAGATGGAAAAATCTAGAGGAAGTGACCAAAGATAAAGTCAAAGACAGTAATTTTTTAAGAAAATTTGCTCATAAAGAGCTTCAATTGAAAGAAGGTGGCCGCTTGCAGCGTTTTTTTACCACGACACGCACTTTTTTTGGACGTGAGGCCGAACGAGTCTTGGCTGAAAACGCGGAATGGATGTAGGGGTTGAGAGTGGATTCTTCTATAATCACTATTCTCAATGGCAGATTAAGGCCTTTTCTTCTCTAGCCTCCGGTTCGCGAGATGACTCGACGATTAATTGAAGAATGGTTGCCCATCGCGGCGCTCGGTATTGAAAGCGTTCGAGAGCGCACACCAATGACGCCGTTTCCTGCACCTAACCGCTTGCATGTATGGTGGGCGCGGCGTCCTCTGGTGGCGTCTCGTGCTGCTGTTTTGGCGTCGCTGTTGCCTCATGATGCGGATCGCGACCGTTTTATGCATGCGCTGGGGATTCATGGCGATCCGGTGGCAAGTCGTAAACGGATTGACATGGCCCGTCGACAGGGAGAACGGTTTGAAGGAGAAGCTTATTCTTATGAACGAGCATTCAAATATATTCCAGATTCAGAAGATAAAAAATTTATTAATGACGCATTATCAAGGTCGGAACGAACCAAACCAGTTGTTCTTGACACAACTGCGGGCGGAGGCAGTATTCCCTTTGAAGCTATTAGGTTGGGCTTTGAAACGATAGCAAATGATTTAAATCCGGTTGCATCTCTAATACAGAGAGCAACAATTCAATATCCATTACTGTTTGGCAATAAGTTAGTTAATGAGTTTCGTAGAATTTCTGATAAATTTATTAAAAGACGAGAAGAGTTACTTATACCATATTTCCCACATGAACCAGATGCTAATGCGATCCCGACTAATTTTATCTGGGCACGGACGGTTCGCTGTCCGTATTGTGAAGGACTTGTGCCGTTGTCGCCGAATTGGCGATTGGCTCCGGATGGAACCGGTGTGCGGTTAAAGCCTCATCTCGGAAGCGGGCCGGGAGATTCAACAAGACATTGCACGTTCGAGATCGTTGAAAAAGTAAAGGATCATTCCAACGGCACGGTCTCTGACGGAGACGGAACTTGTCCTTATACAGATTGCGCTCGAATCATCGATGGCGATGAGATCAAACGTCAAGCGCAAGCGGGCGGTATGGGGGAGCAGTTATTCGCCACGCTTCCGGCGTCAAACGCGAAATCCGGACGCTGCGTCGCGGCGACAATCTTTTCGATAAATCCAATGAGCTTGATCAATACCGAGGCTATGTCGTCAATGAAATCGACGCCGTCAGGAATAAAATTGATTTCCTGAATGGCGTCGAATTGGAAATCGGCGAAGCCGTGGGGGATGTCAACGAACAAACTTTGCGTCGCATACAGATACGCGAAGCAATCCGGGCTCATTTCGAAAAAGAGCGGCGACTGCTCAGTCAAGGCGTCAAAGTTCTGACCCTGTTTTTTATCGACGAAGTCGCCAAATATCGGGACTACAAACAACCAGATGAAAAAGGCGACTACGCCCGAATGTTCGAAGAAGAATACGAGGTTCAAAAAAGCGCTTTGCTGGCCGAATTGCCTCTGGAGGGCAAGAAATGGCAACGTCATCTGACTCGTTTTGAAACATCCAGTCTTCATAACGGCTATTTTTCGATTGATAAAAAGACCAAACGGCTGTCAGACCCGGATATCGTCAAACGCGGAGAAGACAAATGACTGTCGGACGACGTCGATGCCTATGATCTGATCTTGAAGGACAAAGAGCGTTTGTTGTCTCTTGACGAGCCGACCCGTTTTATATTTTCTCATTCTGCTTTGCGCGAGGGCTGGGACAATCCTAATGTCTTTGTGATCTGCGCCTTAAAACATAGCGACAACACCGTCTCGCGCCGTCAGGAGGTCGGTCGTGGCTTGCGTCTGGCCGTCAATCAGAGCGGCGATCGTATCGATGATCTCGCTATCGTTCATCAGGTGAATGTGCTGACCGTGATCGCCGGAGAAAGCTATAAGGTCTTCGTCGAGGCTCTGCAAAAAGACATAAGTGCTTCACTATCGTCAAGACCGCGCGTTGCGAACGAAGACTATTTCACCAACAAGATTCTTCGCACCGAACACGGAGAAGTCGTCGTCACAAAGAGCATGGCCAAACAAATTACACGCTATCTAATCAAAAATGACTATGTCGACGACAAAGACCGCATCACGGATTCCTATCACCTGGCCGCAAAACAAGGCGCATTGGCGCCTTTGCCGCTCGAACTGGCGCCCATGGCCGCCGCCATTCACCAGGCAATCGCAACCGTCTTTAGCAATGCCCAACTGCCCGAAGTCGACAATGACGGAAAAACCACGATCTCAAATGCTCTGAACGATAATTTCAAAAAGCGCGAGTTCCAAGAATTATGGGGCAAAATCAATCAAAAAGCAATCTACACGGTTAAATTTGAGCCTGAAGAATTGATCCGTAAAACGATCCTGACGCTCGACCTGAGCCTCCAAGTCGCACCGCTTCAATATCTTCTCGTCAAAGGCGAACAAGCCGAACAAGCCACCGTCGAAGCCCTTCAAAAGGGAGGCGCTTTCCGTGTCAAAGAAACAACAACCGAAACTCACGCCGTTTCAGCGAATTCGATCGTCGAATACGACCTCTTGGATCGCGTCCCATGACGTGGTGTAAGAGCCGGCAGCCATCGCGGATTTTCGAT
>CAUYUA010000016.1:0-8629 GCA_963575675.1 Azospirillaceae bacterium | reverse complement strand
GCCACTGCCGCCGGTGACCGCGCCCGTCGCGGAGGACCCGGCACCAAACGTCCCATAGTCATTCGAGCCAACGAGACCGCCGAGGTTGTAAGCGCCATCGCCGCCGGTCACCGCACCCGTCGCGTATAATCCAGCCACAATCGTCCCAGAATAATTATATCCGACGAGACCGCCGAGATTATAGGCGCCACTGCCGCCGGTGACCGCGCCCGTCGCGGAGGACCCGGCACCAAACGTCCCAGAATAATTATCCCCGACGAGACCACCGAGGTTGTAAGCGCCATTGCCGCCGGTGATCGCGCCCGTCGAGAAAGACCCAGTTCCAATCGCACCAAACCAATGATTATATCCGACGAGACCGCCGAGATTATAAGCGCCATCGCCGCCGGTGACCGCGCCCGTCGCATAAGACCCCGCCCCGATCGTGCCGGAAGAATTAGAGCCGACGAGGCCGCCGAGGTTGTAAGCTCCCTCGCCGCCGGTGACCGCGCCCGTCGCGAAGGACCCAGCCCCGATCGTGCCATAATTAAAGCCGACGAGACCGCCGAGAGCGGCGGCGTTATCTCCCCCGGTTACCGAGCCCGTCGCGAAGGACCCAGCCCCGATCGTCCCGTGATCATTATCGCCGACGAGACCGCCGAAGGTGTAAGCGCCATCGCCGCCAGTGACCGCCCCCGTTGCATAAGACCCGGCCCCGATCGTCCCGGAATAATTAGAGCCGACGAGACCACCGAGGTTGTAAGCGCCATTGCCGCCGGTGACCGCGCCCGTCGCGAAGGACCCAGCCCCGATCGTGCCGCCTCCATAATAACTACCATTACCTCCGACGAGACCGCCGAGATCGTTAGCGCCATCGCCACCAGTCACCGCACCCGTCGCATAAGACCCAGCCCCGATCGTGCCGGAAGAATTATCGCCGACGAGACCGCCGAGGTTGTAAGCGCCATCGCCGCCGGTGATCGCCCCCGTCGCGTATGACCCTGCTCCGATCGTGCTAGAATAATAATTAGAGCCAACGAGACCACCGAGGCGGGAAGCGTTAGCGCCGCCGGTCACCGCACCCGTCGCGTATGACCCAGCCCCAATCGTGCCAGAATTATATCCAACAAGACCGCCGAGGGATGACGCATCATTGCCGCCGGTCACCGCACCCGTCGCGTATGACCCAGCCCCGATCGTCCCAGAATAATCATTGTATCCGACGAGACCGCCGAGGTTATAAGCACCAGCGCCGCCGGTCACCGCACCCGTCGCGAAAGACCCGGCCCCGATCGTGCCAGAATTATCTCCGACGAGACCGCCGAGGCTGGAAGCGCCAGCACCGCCGGTCACCGCACCCGTCGCGTATGACCCAGCCCCAATCGTGCCAGAATTATATCCAACGAGACCACCGAGGGATGACGCACTAGCGCTGTCGGTCACCGAACCCGTCGCATAAGACCCAGCCCCGATTGTACCCTCATTGTATCCAACGAGCCCCCCAAGATCGAAGGTATTATCTCCCCCGGTCACCGCGCCAGAGGCGTGACTATTAAGAATGGTCCCGTAATTCACTCCAGAGAGAATTCCAAAATCATAATGATTATTTCCGCCCGTCACATGGCTCTCCACCACGCCGAGATTTCGGACAATCCCGCTTGAGCCAATAACGCCGAAAAACCCAAGCTCATTCGATGTCCGATTATCAATCGTGACATTCGCTATTGTGTGACCAAGCCCTTCCAGCGTTCCCTGAAAAGCATGACGATTATTAACTCCGATCGGCGTAAAATTCGCAATGGAATTCGCGCTGATATTGGCATTTAATGCATAATGTCCAGAAAGATCGTTCCGAATATTCTGCACGTCATTGATCGTGTTTATTAAGACATAGTGTTGACCGGAGATCGTCAATATTCCAGCATTGGCGTAGTTATGAGCGGCGTCGCCCAGAGTAACGGATCCATTGGGTCCAACCAACAGCGTCCCGACGCCGCTGCCATCTCCATTCGGAGTGATCATCAACGATCCACCGCCCGGCGCGGTCACCGGCGCGTTGATTTGAACGTTTCGATGCGCGTTGAGCGTTAATGTGTTGGCGCTTGCCCAAGAAACGCGCGCGGAAATTGTGATGTCGCCCGCGCCAAGTCCTCCCGCGCTGGTCTCCAGAGCAATGTTGTTGTTGATAAGCGCAGCTTCGAGATCGCTATTCAGAATGACGTCGTGGCCGGACGCAGAGCGATAAACGCCGCCGGACGGCGTGACGACGCTTCCGGCCGTGGCCGAAACCACTGTCAGGTTGTAGGGATCGAGCAACCAGTTTCCGGAACGGCCTTGCCGCGCGGATGTGTCAACCCGGAGACCGGAAACCGACAGATGACGCCCCGAAGTTTCAACAAAACCGCCCTGTCCGCCGTTGACGCCGCCGCGCGCGGTCAGCAGCCCGGAAACGCGTGTGACGCCTTCGGACCAAGCGACAATTTTTCCGCCTTTGCCTCTGACGAGGGCGTCGGCGTTGACGACCGCGCCGTTTTCAATGGAGACTTCGACCGCGTTGGGAACGTTCGGCTTGCGTGTCGGAGAAATCCCATATCGAAGAGAGTCCTCGACCGTCGCCCGACCGCCGCGAAACTCGCCGCCGATCAAAACGTCGCCGCCGCCCGCAGGACCCGAAACATCAATCCGCGCGTCCGCCGTAAGACGAACTTTCTCGCCCAACGTCTGAACCACGCCGCCCCTTTGTCCTGGGGCGCGCCCCGATGCGTCGAGCGTTCCCGAGACTTGAACCGCGCCTGCGTCGCCGCCGTTAAGAATGATTTCTCCGTTGCGCTGCTCGATGCTCCGCGCCTGAATCACGCCGCTCGTGTTGATCACATTGTCCACCACGCCGCGCGCCGCCGCCGCCGTCAAATGAACTCGACCGCCGTCCGCAAAGATTTGACCCGTATTCTCAACCAAAGATTCAACCGGACGACCGTTGCGACCGGTGACGCGACGCGCCGTCTTTTGGTCCATCGCCAAATTGATCTTCTGATCTCCGTAAAGATCAATCGTGAAGACTTTGCCGGAAGCCAGCGTGACTTCGCCGAGCCTCGCCGCGATGACGCCGCGATTGGCGACGCCCGGAGCGACGAACGCCACCAAACCGGCGTCGGCGATGGTGATGCGCCCTTGATTCTCAATTGTTCCCGTGACCGCGTCGTCGCTTTGGAAGACGTAACGGCCAATGAGAAAATCTTCATTGGTGATGTTGTGCGTCGTCGCCACCAGTCCGGCGACGTCTATTTGCGAATTCGACCCGAAGAATATCCCATGAGGGTTCACCAACCAAACATGGCCGTTGGCGCTTAGTCTCCCCAAAATCGAAGATGGGTCTGCTCCAACCACTCTGTTCAACGCAATCGCCGAAGACGAAGGCTGTTCAAAGCGCGTATGCTCGTTTTCGCCGATGTTAAAGCTTTGCCAATTGATAATGGCTTTGTTGCTGCTCTGACGTATCGTCGTTTGCCCGGAGCCGTTTCGACTGATCGTCGCATTTCCGGCAACCACCGATCCTCCTTGTGGATCGGCGAGAGATTTTGTCGGAACCCCGATCATTACCGACAATCCGGAGCACAAAGTCGTCGTAGCGAGCAGCCAAGATTTCGTGGCCATAGGCATCAAGAAACACTCCGGTTCGTAACGCGCCGTGAAAAAAATCCACGCAAATCACGTCGTCGCTCGCCGTCGGGTTGCGCAAAAAGAAAGAGTATAATCACGAGGCAAATTAAGATCAATGAGGTTTTTTGCAGAAGAGTTTAGACGCTCGTAATTCAATCGCAAGCATTCCGTAAAATTCCTCTGAAATCATTCGGCGACGCAAGAGCTTTTCGATTGACTCCGCGCCGGCCTCCATCAAAACTCCGACCATGGATCACGATGGTGGCTATCATCTCCTGTTTTCTCACCCGCAGATGGTGGCGGACTTGCTGCGCGGATTCGTCTCGGAACCGTGGGCGGCCAGGCTCGATCTTTCGACTCTGGAGCGCGTCAACGCCAAATTCCACGCCGACGGTCTCGAACGCCGCGACGGAGACGTCATTTGGCGCGTTCGAACGCTCGACGGCGAATACGCTTACCTTTACATCGTTCTGGAGTTTCAATCTTCTCCGGATCACTGGATGGCGGTTCGCGTCATGGTCTATGTCGGATTGCTCTACCTGCACCTTATCCGAGAGAAACTCGTCGATCCCAATCGCCCCCTCCCTCCCGTTTTTCCTGTTGTGTTCTATAACGGCAAGGACGAATGGCGAAAAGCCCGCGACGTCGGCGAGCTGGTGGGCCTCGCGCCCGACGGAACCCCATGGGCTTGGCGTCCGAGAATGCAGTATCATCTTCTCGACGAACTGCGATACAATACGACCGACGTCAACGGCGGATCGGACAACGTCGTCGCGATTCTCATCGAGATGGAGCAATGTCGGACCGTCGAAGAACTGCACTCGCGAGTGACGCGCGTCGTCGAATTGCTCTCGGGCGAAGAAAACGCCTCGCTGCGTCGAGCGTTTACAAGCTGGTTGACAACGGTGTTGGGGCCGGCGCGAGGCCTGAACTTGCGCCGAACCGACGTAACCGAGCTATCGGAGGTCCGTGACGTGTTGGCCGAGCGCGTAAGAGAATGGGAACAAGGCTGGTATGAGCAAGGCCGCGTTAAGGGCGAAGCTCTTGCTCTGATTCGCCTGATCGAGCGCCGATTCGGCCCGCTGCCTTCCGAGATGCGCGACCAAATCATGGCGGCCGACGCCGCAACGATCGAAGGGTGGCTTGACCGCCTTATGGACGCGCCGAATCTGTCGGCGGTGTTTGACGACCGACCGACGAGCTGACATAATCCTGCATCGAATCATGGAGACCGGGATCCGAAAAGCGCCGGGACCGCAGGAGACGCCGTTGAGAGGAACGGATCAAGAGCGGCGATGGGAATTGACGGCGAACCGCCGGAGCCCATCAGGGCGCGGCGTGATAGGCCCGCCCGCGTGGCGTATGCGGATTCCGAAAGGTCGATCCCGCCACGAATCGAAATGGAATGCGCCGGTGAGCAGGCTGAGTCGAAAGATTCGCCGCATCGGCGCATTCAATCACTGATGATTCCTTTTGTTTTGAGATCGAGAATTAAGGCTCGCAGAACTTGGCGTGTTGACTGAAGCCGATAGTTTATGTCGTTGACGACGTTTCGATCATAGGCAAACCCGACGTTCGAGATATCATCGGCGTTGAAATCACCACGATTAAATCCGGAACCGCCAGGATTAACCCAACCGCCGATCGGCGTGTTGTAATGCCGAGACGTAATGAACCAGGATGAGCCATTTGAAATGATCGAAACGAAGTCCCCGTAAGCGCGCAGAACGACGGCGTTGTTGTCTGGTCCTGATCCGGACGGCAGCGTTATGGTAACGGTTCTTGAGGTGTTGTCGGTTTTTTTGATGATTCCGTATCGGCCTGGGCAAGTGTTCGGCAAGGGCAAAACAACCTGAACCGCACTGGCGTAGGCGCTGACCAACCACATCGGAGCGACGGAGAAATCCGGCGTCACCTGAGTCTGTCCTTCGACAAACCGTGTCGCGTAGGATAAGCCTTCGACGGTTAAATCCGTAATGGTTGTTTGCTTCAACAGAGCCGTCGCTGGATACCCGGCGTCGAAGGCGGAATATTGACGGCTCGAACTTGTGTCCCATATGGGAGCGCCGCCTGTTGCCGAGAACAGACCGATGATCGTGGTGTTGGTTGAGCCGTTATCGATCCTGATTCCGGGAACGGCTCCGGAGCACTCGGCGTAAAAGTTCAGAATCCTGGTCTCGCTGGTCATGGCTCCGAGCCGCAAGCAGGCTTCCGCCGACGAATGGACGTTGGCTTCGCAATCGATGAACGAGTTGTTGTAACGAGCGGTGGACAGAAAGAATCCGCAGCCTGTCATCGGCGCGGACAGTGAATAAACACGAACATCGTTGAATTTGTTGGCGTTGGGCGTATCGCCGGTTGTCGAGACGGTCAACAACACGCCGTGAAGACTTGGGCGGGCGATTAGAATGCGGGCAAAGCTGTTCCAATAACAGGGTTTGTCTGGATTATCGTCGCCGTCGAGCGTGACGCCGACGCGGGCGTCCCAGATCGTTAGATTTTCGATCAGGTTTCTGACGCATGGTCCGGCGACGCCGAACAGCTTAACGCCCGACGATCCGCCGACGGTTTTCAGATCGCGCACCGCGCAATAACCGTCCTGAATCTCGATCGCGTTGAATTCGGATGGATAACTCGGCAAAGCGGCTCCGTCCCAGGGCGTTTCTCGGGCTTGAATGACGGAGGCGTCGCCGACGCCAAACAGCGACTGGCCATAATTCAGAATGATGGGCGCACTGATTCGCCAAACTCCGGGCGGAACGAATACGGATTTATTTGTGGCGAAAGCGGCGGCGAAAGCTGGAGCACAATCGACGATGCCTCCTTCGACGCCGCCATAATCGGCAGGCGTTACGATTTCCCGAGAACCGAGATAGCGGCGCAAGTCCATTTTGGAAACGGCGACGCCGTTGAGCAGAATGTCGTCAATCCGCGCCATGATTAAAACTCCGCCGATGCGAGAATGTTGCCGCCGGTTCCGCGCTGAAACATCACGGTTCCGGAGTTCATATTGACGAAGAATCCGCACGAGATCCGGCCGTTATCGGCGGTTCGCTCATTGAGTGTACTGTCAACTTGAGTTTGAGTAAAATCTGATGAAGTTGCGTCGGTAAAAGCCAAAGTTCCGGTTGCTTCATAAGTCGGTGCCACTCGCATATCGGGATGCGACAACGGAATCTGAAGAACCGTCTTTGAGTTGGCTTTGCCGATCAAACCCGAGCACGTCCGCAGGAAACGGTTGACCAGTTGAATCTCAACGGCGATTGGCCTTCGCTCGAAAGCAGTTTTGACCGATCCGGGTTCGAGTTGCAGGTCGCCGAGATAGAACCATTTATTCGAAACGGCTCCGCAGGCAGCTTTGATTAAGATTTCCAGTCCGTTCGAACAGTCGGTCATGTCGGCAACCGAATAAATCAGATCGGCGTTGGTCGTGTTGGCGATCGAGACATTTCCGGTGCTGATTTGGGTGACGGCGGAAAAGTCATCGGCGGCGTTGGCTTTGTTGATGGTTATGGTGAACGTCACCACCGAGCCGACGTCGTGGTAAACGCGAGCCGACAACACGGCTGCGGCGCTGCGTAATCGAGCGGCGTCTCTGGCTTCGATGCGATGTCGCCACCAGATCGCGCCGCCGGAACCGAGTGTTGCGCCCTGAACCAAACAGGCATATCCCGTTGTTGATAAGGAAGTTACGCCGGTAGCCTGTTTGATGGTTCCTGCGGTCGGCGAACCATCGGCGCGAACAGCGAGCAGATCAACTTGTGCATATTGCCAAGACCCCGACAGAGTCTTTGCCGCGCGATGGGTCACACGACAACAACCGTTGATGACGGCGTTTCGAAAACCGGCCGGAAGGGAGCACGAAGCCACGAACGCCGTAGTGGCGAATTTGGTTGAATTATCGCCGACGGTCGGGGTCGGTCCGCTGACCGAGGCGCATTGAAAATTGATCTGACCGGGACTCGCTGAGCCGTCCCAAGTTCCGATGGTCCAGTCCGGAGCCGCCGCTCCGGGCTTGATGAAGATGTAGGGTTTGCCGGAACCGTAATCCGAGGTTCGGAATTGGATGCACTCAACGCGCTGCGCATAAGTTCCGCCGACATAAGATGCCGTGCCGGTAAAGCTCGGCGACGCCAGCGGCGCTTTGGCGTCGAGCGCGGTTTGCAGTCCGGAGATTGTAGCAATGGTCTGATCGCCGGTGTTGGTTCCGGACAAAGTCGCATTGCCGGTAATGGTCAAAGTACGATCGGCGTTGCCGGTAGAAATCGACAGCGTACAGGCGACAGATAAATCTTGCGCGTTAGTGACTCTTAAGTAATGAGACGGATTGATATCGTCACGCAAATAAACGTCGCCGAAGTAACCGTCCTGAGTTGAGGTCGTGCTGTTCGAGAGCGCTCCGGACGGCGATAATGGATTGGTTCCGGCGGTGACTCGTCCTTTGGCATCGACGGTAACGCTGGTGTAAGTTCCGGCTGAGACTCCGCTGCTGGCCAGCGTTACGACGATTGATCCGGTTCCCGAGCCGGATGCATCGCCGGAGAGAGTAATGGTTTGGTCGCCGGTGTTGGTTCCTGACAGAATCACGTTGCCGGTAATGGTTACAGTTCGATCGGCGTCTGAAGTAGAAATCGACAGGGTTCGAACGGAAGTTAAATCTTGTGCGTTGGTGATTTTCAGGTAATGAGACGGGTTGGTGTCGTCACGCAGAAAAACATCGCCGAAATATCCGTCCTGAGTTGACGTCGTCGACAGCACCAAATACCGGCCATCACCGGCCTGACGATTCAAAATATCAGTCGCATTAACGGCTCCGATTGCGACAACCACGACGACGTCGGCAGCAGAAAAGGTCAGCACGCCGGTTCCTGTCGCTCCGGCCAGAGCGGTCAGCGTGGCGTCTGCCGTCTGTTTGCCGTCAAGCGCAGTTTGCAAACCGACCACGGTTGATATCGCCTGGGTTCCGGTATGATAAGCGCGATTCAGGAAT
>CAUYUA010000015.1:0-8973 GCA_963575675.1 Azospirillaceae bacterium | reverse complement strand
ACGCATCCTATGGTGCGAATGGTCACTTTTTGGTCGGGTCGATCCCCGCGTGTGCGGGGGAAACTGTTCTTTGTGGATACTGTGGCCATAGCGGAAGGGTCGATCCCCGCGTGTGCGGGGGAAACCTAGCGAAAGCTAGCGATGATAAATGCAAGAAGGGTCGATCCCCGCGTGTGCGGGGGAAACCGGAAATTCCTTTTAGTTGTAAATCAGATATTAGGTCGATCCCCGCGTGTGCGGGGGAAACTTTAGTCATTTCGATTCTCCACATTTCAGTGCAGGTCGATCCCCGCGTGTGCGGGGGAAACCTACCGAAAAGTAGCCCTCGACCTGTGAGCTGAGGTCGATCCCCGCGTGTGCGGGGGAAACGTGCGATACCGCGCCACGGAGCGCGCATCCAACGGTCGATCCCCGCGTGTGCGGGGGAAACTGAGTGCGCACTAAGTGCGCTCAATGATGAGTAGGTCGATCCCCGCGTGTGCGGGGGAAACTCCGCGATCGCCCCAGGAAGAGAACGGATATAAGGTCGATCCCCGCGTGTGCGGGGGAAACCGGTCGATCCACGCCTCGCCATAAATCTTTGGGGGTCGATCCCCGCGTGTGCGGGGGAAACGCGATCGCCACATAGGACTCGTGTCCCGGGTAGGGTCGATCCCCGCGTGTGCGGGGGAAACAGGACTACGCTCGCGCATGTGGGGCGGTGCGCGGGTCGATCCCCGCGTGTGCGGGGGAAACCGAAGCGCACCGCAACCCTTACGGCCTCTTGGGGGTCGATCCCCGCGTGTGCGGGGGAAACTAGGGAACGCATCCTTTATGGATTTGGCTAGCGGGTCGATCCCCGCGTGTGCGGGGGAAACGGTCATCGCGGTGTCCTTTGGGTTGGGTGTTTGGGTCGATCCCCGCGTGTGCGGGGGAAACCCATGTCGATGCATCCCGAAGGGCTTCAAGTGGGGTCGATCCCCGCGTGTGCGGGGGAAACACCAACCCTTTCTTCTTATTCCATATGGCGTGGGGTCGATCCCCGCGTGTGCGGGGGAAACTTTTATTTACCAGCGTCGGCGGTACACATCGCGGGTCGATCCCCGCGTGTGCGGGGGAAACAAAAACCCCTGAGTTTTTGGCTCCGGGGTTTTGGGTCGATCCCCGCGTGTGCGGGGGAAACGTGTCCCGGGTGGTATCCACCGCGCATAGTGTGGGTCGATCCCCGCGTGTGCGGGGGAAACATAGAACTTGTGTCACCCTCACAGGGATTCGCGGGTCGATCCCCGCGTGTGCGGGGGAAACTAAAATATCGACCGTGCACTGACGCTCCGGAGAGGTCGATCCCCGCGTGTGCGGGGGAAACTTATTTATGCGGCGTCCACATCACCGACGCCGGGGCCGATCCCCGCGTGTGCGGGGGAAACTTGTTTCCCACTGTTCTTAACAGTGTGCAATCGGGTCGATCCCCGCGTGGGCGGGGGAAACACGCAGCCGCGGGGGCATCCCGCGTCGTCGAGGGGTCGATCCCCGCGTGTGCGGGGGAAACCTTTATCGCCTTTTTGGCGAGCGATCAGGATGGGTCGATCCCCGCGTGTGCGGGGGAAACCCTTCATGGCAGATATTCCGAAAATCGCACCAAGGTCGATCCCCGCGTGTGCGGGGGAAACTCGAAAGCGATGTGTACCGCCGATGCAGGCGGAGGTCGATCCCCGCGTGTGCGGGGGAAACCTTTGACGCCGCCCCTGCCTCCGAGTAAGATGAGGTCGATCCCCGCGTGTGCGGGGGAAACCTCTGGGGGTGGTGGCGGAGGAAGTGATAAGGGGGTCGATCCCCGCGTGTGCGGGGGAAACCAGCCCTTGTCACGCGCCAGACGTCAACGGAAGGGTCGATCCCCGCGTGTGCGGGGGAAACCAAGGAACGCTCAAGCCTTAGAGGCGATTAGGAGGTCGATCCCCGCGTGTGCGGGGGAAACGCGTCATGACTGATGATGATGATCCGGGAGCGGGGTCGATCCCCGCGTGTGCGGGGGAAACTCTGGCCTTTAGTACTTTGAAATTGCTCATTTGTCAAGGAAAATGAGGTTGTATTTTCTTTTTCTTAAAGAACAACCCAAAGGAGAGCGCATCGTTTTTCAGCGTTCTTTTTTTAGCAAGAGCATGCCGTCGATTTCGACGATCTTTCGAGGCGGCAGGCCGAGAACGCGGATGCTTTGACGCGCCGGAGTTGAGGAGTCTCGCCAGGTCATCACGATCGCTCCCCCGCCCAGAGCGTCGAACCAGTCTTCAATCACCGTCCAAACACGGTCTCGGACACCTGCGGTCATCGTCGGGGCAGTGAAGACTCCCGGCGCGATCTCCAACATGCACGAGGTTAGAAAGCCGTTGACGCGCGGCGCGACGTCACGCGTGACGATCACGGTCATTGACATCGAACATCTCCTGAATGCGGTCGATCATGCTGTCAATCAACTTCTTTTTGCGGAAGATTTGCCCCGCCAGGCGGCGCACGCAGCGCTCCAGAGGCATGTCGAGGTTCTGTTGAGCGTGGCGGACGGCTTGGAAGGCGATAGGCAAAGTAATTTCGTCGCGGAACATATCGGCGACGTCCAGGACGAAGGCGTTGGACGACGCTTCGTGGATGAACCCGAGTTGCGGAATCGCCGAAACCGCCGCAACGGCGACGGCCGCCGCCGCCTCTACGGCGGTGGCGGCGTGGTTGATGGCTTGGTTGGCGGGATCGGCGGATTCGGGGTTAGAGCGGTCGTATAGACGGCCGCTCCAGGAGACGCCGTGTTTTTGAGCGAGCAAACGATAGGTCTCCTTCATGCGCGCGCCCTCCATGCCGCGCAGAACGGAGATGTCGGCGCGCGGGAAAATTTCGCCCAGCCGCCATGCATACATACGCCGGGCAATGGAGAGACGGGCGCCGTCGGCGTCGGCCCAGACACGGGCCTGACGACGGGCCAGCTCGCTGTCGTTCGAACCCAGCGGTGGGACGGTGTAGGCGCGCACCCCGTCCTCGCCGACCGCCAGCCAACCGACTCCGTGTCGAGACATCAGCCGCAAAGCGTCGTGGCTGACGGTCGACCCCGGCCCCAGCAGGATCAGCGAGACCGTTTGAAACGGAATCGCGTAGGCGCCCGCCTCTATCTCCGGAGAGCCCGCGCATTGAAAGCTCAAAGAGCCGTTTTCGACCTCCAAACGACCGCGCGCTAACCACATCAAGCCGTGTCGGTCTTGGTGGGGAATGCGGGCGGTTTCTAGGCCGAGCCGGCCCTTCAACAAAGTCATGGGCGGAATATCCGTGGTCGGAAGCTTTCTCCAACCCGTCTTTGGCGAGGAGGTTCTCTCTTATACGAGAGAAATTGAAAGTCGCTCGATAATAATTCTATTTTAAGGTTCGACTACGGCGCTCAAGGCGCTTTCTTGAATTTGGTAAACAGGAAGAATGCGTATTTCATCATCCTTCTTACGTTCCACCTCTTCTAACTCATAAGACGCTTGTAAGCTCAACCAAAACTCGGGAGACATTCTAAAATAGTGACCAAGACGAAGAGCGGTGTCTGCCGTAATAGACCGTTTTTCCGCCAATATTTCTGAAATCCTGGTCTGTGGCACATTGATGTCCTTTGACAAACGATATGCCGTAATTCCGAGAGGAATTAAAAATTCCTCTCTCAGAATTTCACCTGGATGAATATTGGGAAGAAAGCTCATGTCGCTGGAGTCCGTCCTTTTGTAGATTAATGATAATTTACAATTTCAACATCAGTTGCATTGTTTTCCGAAAACCGGCCGTTCCCCGCGTGTGCTGCGGGGAGGCCCGAACTCATTTTAAACCTCGCAAAGTTTCTCAATGCTCTTTTTCCAGAACGAGCGCGTCCTCAAGCGCGGCGCAGCATCAGCATGCCGAACCCAAAGGCTCGATGTCGCCCGACGCCCAGCGCCAGCCGAGCGCGGAATACGTCTGCATCCTCGATTTTGATCACTCCGGAGAACGTCACGTCCGGACGATCGAAGCCTCGGTTGTTTTTCATCGGAGCGGCGGCTGCTTGGGTTGGCCGCGCGCGCCGAAACACCGGAGAGCGACGCATTGCCCGCACCTCGACCGTCTGCAACTCCACGCCCGCGTCGGCGAGCTGTTTTTGCAGCCATTGACGGTAGACCTCGCTGCGTTCCGGCTTTTGGTCGGGCGGCGCGCGGCGCGCGGCCAGTTCGTAGACGTCGCGCTCCGCGCCCGGTTTTTCATCGGCGTCGCCTCCGCCCCGCGCCGATCGCGTCACCGGGCAGGCGCGCAGCTCGAACCCCAAGCGCATTCCCGGCGGAAAGCGGTTCGGCATCGGCTTGTCGGCGGCGCGGCTCCAATCGACCGCGCGATAAACCGAAGGTTCGGCTTCGAATTCGGCTCGCGCCTTCAGCGCCTCCAGCGAATGCCGGGAGTACGACAAAACCTCCAAGCAATCCGAAGACGCCCGGCGGCTCGACGCCTCGCGGTTCGATTCTGCGAACGGCTTCGGAGCGTCTCGTCCAAACAGCGCCGCGAACAGCGCATGCAGCAAATATCCGACGTCCGCGCTCGCCTGCGGCCCGCTCAGGCTGTGCATCCGGGCGAACTCCATCAAACGACGAGCGTCGATCGGCAAATGGAGCATATAGAGAGTTGTGTCCGTCATTCGCCTTCTCCCGGCTGTCGGGCTATGTCCGTCGTGGTCGTCGGGGGTGGAGCAGGAAGAGCCTTCAGCGTCTCCACCATCACCGCGCGCTCGCCGCCGTGAAACTGATTGCGCCAGTCTCGACGATCCACAATCCACTCGATCACGCGCCCGCTGCTCCGCCGCGCGCTCAACGCCTCGCCCGGATGTACGGGACGCTCCAGCGTCCAGGCCCCCGCGCTCAACGCCCCCGACAACTCGGCGTTTATGTCTTTGCTCTTCAACAAAGTCAGACCCTGCCGCAGAGCGCTTTCAAAATCCGCCGCCCGCTCCACGCCCACGCACAACGGAGCGCTCGGCAAACAACTCTTTCGGCCGATGAACAAGGGACGAACCGGAGACGTCAGCGCCGACGCCAAATCCGCCACCGTCGGCGCTTCGTCTGCGGGCTCCAGCCGAATCGCCGCCAAAATCACGCCGCCCGCGCGGTAATGACGCAAACGAATATGCGTGCCCCGCGTCGCCTCGCCCTTGCCGCGCTCCTCCGCCGCGCCGCGCGTCGTCCACCCGGTCTTCACCAAGTGATCCTGGCCCAGCTCCACCGTTTGGTAGTCCACGAACTCTCGACCCGTCCGCAGCTCCAACGACGCGAACTGCAAACGATCTTGCAATCGCTCCAACAACTTCGCGTCGCCGTGCCGCCACCCCAGCGCGTTGCCGAACAAGCCCGTCAACTGCGCCAAGCCGGGAAACGGCGTGAAGCCCCGTTGTGGTCGATGATCGGGCCGCCAAACGCCATCAGCGGCCTTCCAGACGCAGAGCAGATGCGCCGCTCCAACGTCTTCATCGTCGGTCGGCCCTTCATCGCAGAGCCCGCCCCGCCGTCAATTTCCCGCCAACGCGCGAGGTTTCAAACTCACCGCCTCCGCGCCCGGAATCTTGTCCGCGCCTTCAACGCCGCCACGCGCCGCAACTCGCGGCCTGCGCCATACATCGCGTCGAACTTCCGCAATAATCCCCAGAGCCGCGATCGTTTGGCCGCGCAATCGCCGTCGCGCTCAACCTGACCGGCGTCATGAACGCATTGGCCAAGCTTCGCGGCTGGCCGTCGCCCGCCTCGATCAGCGCCAGCTCGGCCTCTTGCGTAGGGGGCCGTTGACTCAACTTCGCTCCCGGAGACACCGACGCGATCAACTGAATCAACCGCTCGACCACCTGACCAGACAAAGACGATCCGCCTTCCAGCCAATCTCTCGCGCCGGCAGCCCTCCAGATTCGAGGTCAGCAACGGCAGGTCGATCACCACATAACCATAATCCGGAATCCCAGAGGCCAGTTCGGTCTGGTTGATGTGACCGCTACCCAGTTCTCCGGCTTCTTGCAGTAGATCATCCACCGCCGTGAAATAATCCGGTTCGGCCTCGGCGCGGTGAACCGTGAACGCATGAGCCACATGCACCGCGTCGCCGCGCAGGAATATCCGAAGTCACCATGCGTCCGAACAAGGCGCCGTCCAGCCCGGCGGCGCGTTTCATCGCCTTCAGATTGCCCTTGTTGGCCTTGAGGTAAGCCTCGCGCTCTTTATACAAGGAATTTTTTTTGATATCACTTTTACTAGTATTAAGATAACTATTAATTCCATTTTTTAAATCATTATCGCTCTCAGATTTACGCAGAAGGGTAAGAGCCATCGTCGTGATGAACTCTATTTCCTGTCTTCCGAGAACTATCACTTGTTCGAGCTTCAATTTATCGAATGGATATTCGGATGGCGCTTTTTTATCCTCTTTTTCCTTCTTTCCTGTGGATTTTTCATTTTTAATCTCGTCAGTTTTCTCTGTCTTGCCGCTGTTGCCCTGAAGGGCGTCACGTAGAGCCGTCAATGTTGCTACGATTTCAGCCGGGTCAAACCCCTCGGCCGCCAGAACCGGAGCGATCTCGCGGTTGAATATCTCGCGCGAACGCACCGCCAGAGGATCGGGGCCTCCCAGCGCACCGAGCGACCAATCGCCGTCCCACAGCCGCCAATGGCGCTTCAAGCATTGAGAGGAAATGCGAATGCGCTCTGAACCGCCGAACGGCAGCCGCTTGGCCATGCCGACATCGTCTCGATTGAGAAGCGCTCCGACATACGGAGTCAACGTGTGAATTTGCAAAAAACGCGGCGTTGCAGTCATGACGTCCTCTAAAAAGAAATAAAGAGTTGCTGCGTGTGAAATCGTCGATTACTTGGGCTTGTCGCCGTCTGCGTTCGATTTCAGCAAAGCGCTAAAATAATTTCGGGAAACTCGATGGGTTTTTTCGTCGGCGTCATCGCTGTTCGGCTTGGTCAGTCGAAGGTGAATGAAACGTGCGAAATCGAACCAATTCACGGAGGCGCCTTTGGTCGCCAGCCAGCGAGACGCCGTCGCGGCTTCGCGCGCGAACAGCGCGTCGTCAGAGCGTAGGAAGCGGATGAAGCGCGGCTCGCTGTGGCCGGTTTGGCGAGCGCCGCGCCGAGAGCGTGCGTGTAACCGTCCTCGTGCCAACCTGACCGCGCCGTTCATGATCACCGCCCAGGCGCGCTCTTGTTTCGAGCCTGAGTGCAACGTTCCGGCACGCAGCCGAACAGCATCTGCCAGAACGCCGCCGGAAAGGCCGCGCCGGTGACGTCCATGCGGCGCAGAGCGGCTTTTTCGCCTTTGCCGATCCGTTCTTCGTGAGGATCCAACTGGTTGATCAATGCGCCGACCGCACTGTTGAAAGCAGAGGGTTCCGATGACAGGTCATGCGGCAGTCTCCTGAGATTGGGCGATTTCTTTACTTGGCGGAGAAGGCGAGGGGCAGGTGTTTATGGAGCATTCCGTCGAACGCGTTTTCCGCCAGGGCCCGAGCGCGTTCTCGACGTCCCGATGGGACCGGAACTTGATCAAGGGCGGTTTCGAACAACGTTCTCGCGTTTTCAACGAGCGCCTTTTGCCAGTCTCGGCGAGCGGCGTCTTGTTGATCGTCGTTGTCTACGACTTCGGCCATCGCCCAGAAGTGGCCGAAGAAAATTTCGTCGATCCGATGGTCAAGCATCTCGGTCCAAAGATCGGCGCGCTTATCCTTGAAGTTCAACGTCTCCGGCCCGCCCTGGAGCATCGTCAGCAGGCCGATTTTCAGAGCTTTTTTGGCGTTGTCGACGTCATCCTTGATCATGCCGTTGGCGAGTTTGTGCAGTTCGTCGCGTTTTTTGGCTTTGGGGTGTTTGGCGTCCAGAAAGCGTTCATACAGTCCGTCGGTTCCCCCTTCTCCACGCACCAAAACTGACAGATGGATCAAGGTCTCGGCGGAATCGCCTTTTTTTATCTCCATGGACGGGGGAAGGTGGTAGGCGCCTGAAAATAGAATTTCGACCACTTTTCGGTAGTGGAAACCACCGTGGCCGATTGTTAGAGCTGTGGCTTTTTTCTTGTTGATCGCCGTCCAGAGGTCTCCAAGATTTCCTACCTGCGCTTCTGCGTCGACCCGAGGTCCTTTGCTGGTTTGCCCCAGAGCGAAGATTGCGCCGTTTTCTGCATCGCGTCGCAGCCGAACACGGCGGCAAATTTCGATGAAATACGGGTCCAGAACTTTCAGGGACAGACTCTCGTCTTTGTCCCACGGCTCCAGCCACAACAGAGCGATTCCGTTTTCGGGCGCAAAGAACTCGTTAAAGGCTTCGAGGACGGCGTCTCGTTGTTCGAGATGCAGGCTGACGGCGCGCCAAAGCGACGTCCCCAGGTTGGCGGATCGGGAACCATATCGACCAGCTCGACTGGAGTAACCGCTACTCATTCGAGCTATACCGTATTATTCTTTCCGAAGTAGCCTTGTAGAGTTTGCAGATTGATCAGAGCGAATATCCAATGATGATGAGATGGAATATTCAATCGAGCCGCTTTTAGGGAGTGGTTTTTGGATGTGTCCAGCAGATCGAGCGCGTCCGGGGTTTCGTATTGGGCGAAACTTCCTTGTTTGATCGGGGGCTGCATGAAGGCGGGTTGAGCAGGATCGTCTTCGACCACGCGCCAAGCGGGATCGGGGGCGAGCGCTTCGAGCAATCCGCGCCAGGAGACGGGATCGGAGGGGGAATCGACCAATCCTCCGCGATGCAAGGCGATGGCGCCGAGTTGAACCAGAAATTGAAACCAGGATTGCCGTTGATGGGCGGCCAATCCTGAGAACGAAGCGATGTCGCGTTGGGAAAGCGTCGCCAGAACCTCGGGCAAGGACAGCGACGCGGACGTTCCATCATCGAGAACGACCGGAAAAACCGGATCGGCCAGCACACTGACCAAATCTTCCTCCTGTTGCGGCTTATTTCTTTCGAGACGTCG
>CAUYUA010000014.1:0-9612 GCA_963575675.1 Azospirillaceae bacterium | reverse complement strand
CTGCGCCGTCCTACAGTCTGATAAATCCCGCCAGCAAAACAACCCCACCAAAGCCCCCCGCACCGCCCGGAGCCCGTACGACGACCGTGTAACCAGCGCAGGCGGAGAGTACAAAACCGCGAGACTCAAACACCGCCAATGCGGCGCTTGCAACAAGTTATCCGCCCCCATCAACCACACAAAACTTGTGCGCGGATAAGACCGTCTTAAAGCGCTCAGCGTGTCCACAGTATAAACAGTTTGAAAAAAAGCTTCGATTCCAGAAATGTGAATGCGCGCATGACGCGCAACACGACCCGCCTGATCGATTCGTTGGTCGTGAGGAGCCATTCCAACCTTAGATTTCAAGGGGTTCTGCGGACTCACAAGCCACCAAACATGCCTCACGCCCAAAGCGCGCAGCGCCAACAGACTAATGTGCCGGTGCCCATCGTGAGCCGGGTTAAAAGACCCCCCCAACACACCAACACATTGATTCCGCCAAAGGCTATACCCTGAAAGAGGCGTTTTTAGAGTCACGCGAACACATCGAACGATTGACACATGCCCCTCTATTTCTACATAAAGGTTGAAAAGATCCAGGGACTGCGTTCCTGATCGCGGGGGATCATAAGGGGAGAGCGCCCCCCCCCCCTTATTCGCGAAGCGACCTTCCTCTGGAACTATTTCTCTCCGGCGCCGGCGGCAAAGCGGGTAGAAGACTCCGCATCAATCGTTCGGCGCGTTGGCGTCACTTAAGCTTTCCCGTCGGCGTGGATTTTTTAGGAGCAACAAAATAGAAGAGCTTATCATCAAGAGAAATCTCGTTTTCAACATTGAGCAAAGCGACTTGAGTGGTCGCCCCCTGTGCATCAACCACCCGCCACTTGCGCAAACGCAACGGAGCCGTTTCAAACACCAACGTCAATTCACCTTTTCCAGCATCGTCGCGTTCAATCAGACTGACCTCGATCACGCCGGGGTCTCGACGCAATCCCGTCACCGCAATATCTCCAGCCAACTTCAGATGATCGCGCAAGATAAATTCAGCCAGAGAATTGCCGATCGGCGTGCTGGAAGATTGTTCCATCTCGCCGTCCCACATGAAGACGAACAATCCGTCGGCAACGATATAATCTTTGATCGGAGGATCATACTCCAGCCGCATACGGCCAGGACGCGAGAGATACAAAGTTCCCGTCGCCTGATGACCACTTTCAGAGGTTTGCAAAAACCGAGCTTTCAGAGTGTGGACTTGGTTTAAATACTGTTCGACTTTTTGAATCTCGCCGCGATCACTCGCCGACAACGCAACAGGCGTCGGCGCATCAGCCCACGCCACAGCCGCCGCGCCGCCCGTCGTCAAAAACGCCGCCACCGCGCCGCAAGCCAAATGACGCCGCACGCTCTTCCATCCAGACATCTTAAACATTGGGTTCTTCGCTTTCCGGTCGCCGCGCCAAAACATCACGTTTTCCAGCGTGATTGGGTTTGCTGATCAAGCCTTCTTTCTCCATGCGGTCAATCAAGCGCGCAGCGCTGTTATAACCGATGCGCAAATGCCGCTGCACCGCGCTGGTGGAAGCGCGGCGTTCGCGCAGAATAAAAGTCACCGCTTTGTCGTACAGCTCATCCCCGGAGTTTCCACGTCCACTGCCGGATTCTTCACGATCTTCATCTCCGGGCTCTTCGGTGACGGATTCGATGTAGGTTGGCTCCCCCTGAGTCTTCAGGTACTTGACGACGGCTTCGACTTCTCCGTCGCCGACGAAGGGACCGTGGACGCGCGTCACGCGACCGCCGCCGGCCATATAGAGCATATCGCCTTGCCCCAGAAGCTGTTCTGCGCCTTGCTCCCCGAGAATGGTGCGACTGTCGATCCTGGAAGTGACTTGGAAGCTGATTCGCGTGGGGAAATTGGCCTTAATCGTTCCTGTGATCACATCGACGGAAGGACGTTGGGTGGCCATAATCAAATGAATTCCAGCCGCTCGCGCCATTTGCGCCAATCTCTGAATCCCGGCTTCAATGTCTTTTCCGGCGACCAACATCAAATCGGCCATTTCGTCGACGATGACCACGATGTAGGGCAATTCATTTAAATCAAGAGGCTGTTCTTCGAAGATCGGCTTTCCGGTGTCGGGATCAAATCCGGTCTGAACGCGACGGGTGAGCGATTCGCCATTCAAGCGCGCGTCGATCAATCGAGCGTTATATCCTTCGATGTTGCGCACGCCGAGCTTCGACATATCGCGGTAGCGCTTTTCCATTTCGCGCACCACCCACTTCAGCGCCACCACCGCCAATTTAGGATCTGTGACCACCGGCGTCAGAAGGTGAGGAATTCCCTCGTAGACCGACAACTCCAACATCTTGGGATCAACCATGATGAAACGGCAACGATCCGGCGGCATGCGATAAAGCAAGGACAAGATCATCGTATTGATCGCCACCGATTTTCCCGACCCCGTGGTGCCCGCGACCAGAAGATGAGGAAACCGCGCCAAGTCGGCGATGATCGGTTGACCGCCGATGTCTTTTCCCAACACCAAAGCCAATTTGGCGTTGCTGCGTTCATAAGCCTCATGCGCCAACAACTCGCGCAAATAAACCGTTTGACGTTGGGCGTTGGGCAGTTCAATGCCGATAACGTTTCGGCCGGGGACCACCGCCACACGCACTGAAACGGCGCTCATCGAACGGGCGATGTCGTCGGCAAGACCGATCACGCGCGAAGATTTCGTCCCCGGAGCAGGCTCCAACTCGTACAACGTCACCACAGGGCCGGGATGGACGCGCTGAATCGTTCCGCGCACGCCGAAATCGGCCAACACGGATTCCAGCATCTCGGCGTTTTGACGCAACACCTCGGGATTCTGACTGGGAGGACGTTTTTCCGGATCAGCCAATTGCAGCAAATCCAGCGGCGGCAACTCATAGTCCTCTTCCGAGGTGAGGTCCAAAGCAGGGTCGCGTTGCGGTTTGCGAGGCGGCGGAATAGGAGGCGTCGACGCCGTTTTTCCCAAAGACGAAGCCATGAACGGAGGAGGAGAAGTCAAACGACTCAAACGAACGGCGCCGTCCGAAGAAGCCTCGGCGGCGTCGCGTTCCGGATAACGAGGGTCTCGATTTAAATGCGAGTCGCGCCCGACCTCGACATCTCGCGACAGTCTTTCTTCGCGGTTCGGGCGCAGTTCGACCGGAGACGACGTCTCTTGACGCAGGTCCGGAATCAACAAATCCGGGTCGATCTCCGGCTTGGGAGGCTCCACGGGTTTGAGAGGCTCGGGACTGAAAGACTCGGCCTTGTTGAAAGACTCGGCCTTGTTGAAAAGCTCCGGCTTGGGAAGCTCCGGCTTGGGAAGCTCCGACTTGGCGAGTTCCGAAGGCGGCGCAACCGCTGCGTTTTCTTGCTCGAACTCCAGTTCGTTGTCGGGAACCATTTCCCAATCCGTGTCGTGAATATTCGGATCGCGATCATAATCGTCGTCATCCAACGCCTCACCGTCATCTTGAGCGTTATGATGATCAACCCGACGATGACGATCAAGCGCATCCTGTTCTTCAAAATCGCTGAATTCCTCCGACTCGATGGGCCAACCGACCGGGCCTCCGGAGGTCAAGGCGCGTTGCATTGCGCCCGATTCACAAGAGTCGCCGATTCGACTCCCAACCAAACCGGCGACGGGCTCATCATCATAATTTTCGCCCTGCGCGACGGAAGGAGACGCCGACTCTCGCCGCCGCTGCGAATCGACGACCACCGGCAACGCAGCGCCAAAGCGCGTCGCCGAAGAGGACTCGGGTTCGGACGGATTCACACTCCCGGAACGACGACGCGCGGGATCCAAAGCGTCACGACTCAGCCCTGCCGCGTCCGGCCGCGAAAGGACGGGAGACGGTTTTTCCGCTCCTCTCTCATTCCTCGAATCGGACGCAGAGGCGGAGCTAACGGCAACCGCCGTCGTTGAGGCGGGGGCGACGGTCGACGCGGCGCCTTCCTTAAGAACAATTGCGAGGTCTCTTTTATTGTGATCGGCGGTTTCTGACGCGCTGTGCTGTTCCTCCAAACGCGAGGCGCGCGCAAGGTCTCGCCGCAACGCAGGGGGCAAATCCAGGCTGGATGAAGCGTCCATGAGCGACTCGAAACGATCGCCGATTTTAGGCTCCTCGCGTTGGATTTTCGGCTCTTCGCGTTTCCCCTCTTCGCGGCGGCCGAGATGCGGCTCCAAATGCGGCTCACGGCGAGAATTGCGCTCGGCGGCGACTGCGGCGGCTGCGGACGCCGCCGCTCGCCGTTTTTGTTCGATCGCCCACGCGCGTTGAGCCCGAATTGCTTCGACCCGCGAACGCACAGCCAAAACCACGCCCCGCGCAACCCGCCCCACAGCGCGCAGCACATAAGCCCACTGTTTGACTGAAAAGCCCAAAGCGCCGTACATCGCAACGAATCCGAGCAGCGCCGAAACAGATGCAACGACGATTCGACTTTCAGCCAAATTGGAAAAGAACGACTCGGCGGTTTCGGCTAAGAAAGGCAGCAGCAGCTTTCCCAAACTTCCGCCGGGAGGTTCGACGACCGGCCATTTCATAATGTATGGAAGCACCGCCAAGGCAACCGTCGCCGAGGCGGCTGTGAACAGGGTCAAAAACACGCGAAAAACCAGATTGGATAAACCAAGGTGACACATTACGCGCCACCCCCAAATCATTAAGGTGACGGCCGGAAGAAACGCCGCCAACCCCAACGATTGAATAAGAAGATCGGCCAACCAAGCGCCCGGCGCGCCCAACACGTTCCGAACAACGGCGTTGGAGGCCGTGTTCCAAGAGGGATCCCCTGGATTATAGGTCAGCAAAATCGCGCCTAACGCCAATCCGGCTAAGGCGAAGGCCACTCCCACCAGCTCGGTCATTCGACGGCGAAGCAAGGCAGCCAAAACCGGCGGCAACAACGGCGTCCGGACGGACGATGAGGCGGAATTTTGGGAGGAAATGCGGCTATTCATCGGCACTCGTGTCGATCGCGTCGAAAGGTCGGCAAGTCGGAAGCTTGCCGATCGGAGTCTGGAAACCAAGGATGAGATATTCCTTTTTTCTTACAGCCTCGCCCAGACTTATTTTTTCCGTCTACGTCTCTTTTTTTCAAAGCCCGCATTTTAAATGGATATAGGGTTAAATGAGGTTCGGGCTGTGTTCCCAGCCGCTCGAACCAAGAACGAAAATCTCCCTTTTTATGATCCCGAACGACCAGGAACACAGCCCCTGGACCATTAAATTTTATAACACGCATTTCATCTTGCCGTTGCTCCATTGCATGAGCTAAACAAAAGCTTGCCCCCCCAGCATCCGGGTTTTGTATGCCTGGATGGCGGCCGCCGGGCGTTCTGCTTCGGAGGAGTTTCCGTGACCACCTTCACCGGACACGATTCATTAAAGACCCGCCGCTCGCTCGAAGTCGGCGGCAAAAGCTACGATTACTTCAGCCTCAAAGCAGCCGAAGAGGCCGGACTGGGTGATCTGTCCCGATTGCCGTTCTCCCTCAAAGTGCTGCTGGAAAACCTGTTGCGCTTTGAAGACGGCCGCACCGTCTCCGTTGACGACGTTAAAGCAATCGCGACTTGGCTCAAAGACCGCGCCAGCGACCGCGAAATCGCCTATCGCCCCGCGCGCGTGCTGATGCAAGATTTCACAGGCGTTCCCGCCGTGGCCGATTTGGCCGCAATGCGCGAAGCCATGGTCAAAGTCGGCGGCGATCCCCAAAAAATCAACCCGCTCAGCCCCTGCGACTTGGTCATCGATCACTCGGTGATGGTCGATCACTTCGGTTCGCCCGAAGCGTTCGATCTGAACGTCAAGTTGGAGTTCGAACGCAACGGCGAACGCTACGCCTTCTTGCGTTGGGGCCAAAAAGCGTTCGACAATTTCCGAGTCGTTCCTCCTGGAACCGGCATATGCCACCAGGTCAACACCGAATATCTCGCGCAAGTGGTTTGGACCGACGTTGATCAGGGCAGCGGAAAGACCGTCGCTTACCCCGACACCCTCGTCGGAACCGACAGCCACACCACAATGGTCAATGGTTTGGCCGTGCTGGGTTGGGGCGTCGGCGGCATCGAAGCCGAAGCCGCGATGCTCGGTCAGCCGATCTCCATGCTGATTCCGGAAGTCGTCGGCTTTCAGCTGCCCGGAAAGCTGAAAGAAGGCGCCACCGCCACCGATCTGGTGCTCACCGTCACCCAGATGCTGCGCAAAAAAGGCGTGGTCGGAAAGTTCGTCGAGTTCTACGGACCCGGTCTCGATTCGCTCAGCCTGTCGGATCGCGCCACCATCGCCAATATGGGCCCGGAATACGGCGCCACTTGCGGCATCTTCCCAATCGATGTCGAAACCATCAATTACTTGCGCTTCACCGGTCGTGACGCCGATCGCGTCGCCTTGGTCGAGGCTTACGCCAAAGCGCAGGGCATGTGGCGCGAGCCGAACTCTCCGGATCCGATCTTCACCGACTCGCTGGAGCTGGACGTCGGCTCGGTCGAGCCCTGCTTGGCCGGTCCACGTCGCCCACAAGACCGCGTCCTGCTCTCCCAGACCGCTCAGGGCTTCGAGCAAGAGCTGGTCAAGAGCTTCAAGGTCGATGGCGACGCCCGTAAGAAGTCGGTCCAGGTCAAAGGCTCCAACTATAAACTGGAGCATGGCGCAGTCGTGATCTCGGCGATCACCTCCTGCACCAACACCTCCAACCCCAGCGTGCTGTTGGCCGCCGGTCTGGTCGCCAAGAAAGCCGTCGCTCTCGGCCTGAAGACCAAGCCCTGGGTGAAGACTTCGCTGGCGCCCGGTTCGCAAGTCGTCACCGATTACCTGAAGGCCGCCGGAGTTCAGGACGCTCTCGACGCCCTCGGCTTCAATCTGGTCGGCTATGGCTGCACCACCTGCATCGGAAACTCCGGCCCCCTGCCCGAGCCCATCGCAGCGGCGGTGGAAGAAGGCGACCTCGCGGTTGCGGCGGTGTTGTCCGGGAATCGCAACTTCGAAGGCCGCGTCAATCCTCACACCAAAGCCAATTATTTGGCTTCTCCCCCGTTGTGCGTCGCTTACGCCTTGGCCGGGTCGGTCGCTCTTGACCTCACCAAAGACCCGATCGGAACCGGAAGCAACGGGCAGCCCGTTTATTTGAAAGACATCTGGCCGAGCAATCAAGAAGTCGCCGATGCTTTGGCCTCGGGCTTGACTCCGGCCATGTTCCGCGAGCGTTACAGCAACGTCTTCCTCGGCCCGGAGCAATGGCGGAAGATCGCCATCGCCGAAGGCGTCACCTATGCGTGGGAAACCAATTCCACTTACGTGAAGATGCCGCCTCTGTTCGACGGCATGAAGCCGGAGCCCTCTCCGGTCACGGACGTTAAGGGCGCGCGCGCGCTGGCGGTGCTCGGCGACAGCATCACCACCGACCACATCTCTCCGGCGGGATCGATCAAAAAGGTCAGCCCACGCGGCGAGTATCTCCAGGCCAACGGCGTTGCTCCGGCGGATTTCAATTCCTACGGCGCGCGGCGCGGCAACCACGAAGTTATGATGCGCGGCACGTTCGCCAACATCCGCATCAAAAACGAGCTGTTGCCGGGCGTTGAGGGCGGCGACCCCAATTATATTCCCGCCGGCGAGCGTATGCCGATCTACACCGCCGCCATGCGTTACGCCAAAGACGGCGTGCCGTTGGTGGTCTTCGCCGGAAAAGAGTACGGCACCGGCTCTTCGCGCGACTGGGCGGCCAAAGGCACCAAGCTGCTTGGCGTTCGCGCCGTAATCGCTGAAAGCTTCGAGCGCATTCACCGTTCGAATTTGGTCGGCATGGGCGTGTTGCCCTTGCAGTTCAAGGACGGCAAGACCCGCTTTGATCTCAAGCTTGACGGCTCTGAGGTGTTTGACTTGACCGGCGCCGAAGCCGGCCTGAAGCCGAGGATGGACATTACTTTGACCATCAGTCGCGCCAATGGCCAAACTGAGGTGTTGCCGTTGCTCTGCCGCATCGATACTCTGGATGAGGTTGAGTATTTCAAGAACGGCGGCGTGTTGCTCTATGTGTTGCGCAACCTGATTAAAGCAGGCTGATAAAAAAAGGGTTCCAAGGGCCTCCGGCCTTTGGCGGACGGGAGTATGAGGGGGGGCCGGTCCCCCCTCATTCGCGAAGCGAGATACGATGGATGAAGTTATGAGGGCAAGCTTTAACTTCATCCACCGAAATTCGCTTCGCGACAAGAGGGGGACGCGGCCCCCCTCTTGAACTCCCCACCGCTTGGGGCCTTAAGGCCCCAAACCCCGTTTTATTGTTCGTTTTTATTTCCTTCATTTTCTTTATTTGTTTTGCTTGTTTCTCGTTTTTTCATTCTGTTTCACAACTCTCATCCTCCTTCATCCTTTGATTACCAGGTCATGATCGTTCTTGGGATAGAAACCAGTTGCGATGAAACAGCAGCGGCGATTGTCGATGATCGTCGAAGGATTCTTGCAAACCTCGTTCTTTCCCAAATTGCCGAACATAGCCCCTATGGCGGCGTCGTGCCTGAAATCGCAGCCCGCGCACATTTGGAGCATATCGATCGCCTCGTGCGCGAGGCCATGGCCGAAGCTGATTTGAGCTTTTCCCAGATCGACGCCATCGCCGCAACCGGCGGCCCCGGCCTCATCGGCGGCGTCATCGTAGGGGTAATGACCGCCAAAGCCATTGCCGCCGCACGCGCACTGCCCTTTCTCGCCGTCAACCATCTGGAAGGCCACGCCTCGCAGCGCGGCTAACGGAAGACGTCTCGTTCCTTATCTCTTGCTTTGGTTTCCGGCGGACATTGTCAGCTCTTGGCGGTGGAAGGCGTTGGTCGCTATCGTCGATTCGGGGTCAATCGACGACGCGGTTGAGAACCTTTGACAAAACCGCAAAACTCCTTGGATTGGGATATCCTGGTGGGCCTTTAGTAGAAAAAGCAGCGCGCTCAGCCACCCATTTCCAGCGTTTCGCCTTGCCGCGTCCTATGGTGGGGCGAACGGGATGCGATTTTTCTTTTTCTGGATTAAAAACCGCAGTGCGTCAGCGCGTTGCTGAAGCAACCGCCGTCGCGCCTCTGACTTCAGAGGACGTTGCGGATCTCGCCGCTGCTTTTCAAAATGCGGTCGCCGACGTCTTGATCAATCGTTGCGCTCACGCCATGGACCGTTTCCGTGTGGAATGTCCTGAGGGAAGAACTCTGGTGGTCGCGGGGGGGAGTGGCGGCGAATCAATTTATCCGTAGCCGCCTGACTGCTTTGGCGGAAACGCAAAACTTTTCTTTTGTCGCTCCGCCGATTGAACTATGCACCGACAACGGCGCCATGATCGCATGGGCCGGGCTGGAGCGTTTCCGACTCGGTGAACGAGATGGTTTGGATTTTGCGCCACGCCCTCGTTGGCCGTTGGAGACCTAAAAATCAAAATTAGACGGGTCCAGGGACTATGTTCCTGGTCGCAGGGGATTATAAGGGGGGAGCGAAAGTCCCCCTTATTCGCGAAGCGATCTTCCTCTGCAACCCTTTATCTACATATACTCCGTCCAATTGAGAACCCGAGAAAAAACGTCCAAAAGAATCGGGGCTCCGCCCTCG
>CAUYUA010000013.1:0-9623 GCA_963575675.1 Azospirillaceae bacterium | reverse complement strand
TGACGGCGGCGTTTGTTGTTCCGTCGTAGACTTTGCTGGAAGGGGCCGAGAGCCCAGTGGTTGTCAGCGGTTTCCGAGTAATGATTGCTCCTACGACATAGGAATTGAGAATGTAATTTCCGGCGTCTGCTCCAGAAAGAGTTAACCCGCCAACGGTTATGTTTGATGCTGTGGCGACGTCTTTGCTGTTGTATGTTGCAGTTGCGGATCCGGTTACAGAAACTTCGTCCCCGATATACCCTAATACATAATCTTGGGAAGTCCCATTTAGGGAATAAGCTCCAGGAGATAGAGTTTTCGTAAGAGCCGCGGTTCCGCTGAAGGCGGCGTTTACAGTTCCATCGTATGTGCGGTTGGTTGCAATCGATAGTCCGGTTATGGAGATATTTTTTTCATAAATATTTGCTGGGACTGTTTGATCAGAAATAGAATAGTTTCCGGCCTTTGTTCCAGAAAGGGATAAACCACTTACTGTCACAGTTTTATTTAAACCGACATTTTTATCAGAGTAATTTGCTGTTGCAGAAGTGCTGTTTAGACTAACATCATCAGATGGAATCGCTCCGGATAAATCGCCGTAGTTTGAAACATAGGCATACGATGTCGCATCGTAAATTTTACTGGAGATGCCTATTCTAACAAGGCTGAGAGGCCTTACTGTGATAGAATATTCTCCTGTTGTTGTAGGGGAGTCTGAGAAAATATAACCAAGATCACTTGATAGGCCATGTGAATATTGAATATTGTAATTTCCGACATCACTCGTGCTGGTTGCGTCCGTTGTAAATGAAGCTGTTCCAGAAATGCCGACTGTTGAATTCGTGTCGCCATCTATGAGGCCACTATAATTGAATGAGCTGGAAATGTTTATTTGGTCTCCATAGACGGACCCTGATGTTGATGGAATAATGTTTAGAACAGGAGCAATGCTATAAATCAATCCATTTCCGGAGCTTGGAATGCTTGACGTCAAACATCCGCCGAAATAAGTACAATTATAGCGTTTAAAATCCCCTATTATGCCGGATAACGGGCTTGATGAATAAATTAACCATCGGCCGGATCCGGAAACAGAAATTGGAGATGAAGAACCGGAGTTATTGACGAAGTTGCCGTTGTTGGCGACCAACTGAACTGTTCCTGTTCCGGCTGTAATGCTCGTGCCGGTTCCGAGGGTTATTGTCGTCGTTCCAGTGTCTCGATACGTTGAATCGGCGGAAATATCTCCGGCAATGGCGATGAGATTACCATTATCCGTCGTGATGTTGGCGTTGATTGCAATATTTCGACCGGCTCTTAAAGTGAGATTTCCGCCGTTTCCGCTTATGTTGTTTACTGTGATTGCACTTGAAATGGTAATGTCGTTGTGGGCTTGCAGTTCAACATTGCTTCCGACGTTTAAAATATCGATAATGCTTGTTGGAGAGATAATGCTGTTTTGAGACGGGTTTTTTGAAAATACGGCGTAAGAAATTGGATCGTTTGTGACCCATGTATAAAAATCAACCGCTCCGGAAGAAACGCTTGCGCCGCTGACGCGTCCGACGGCAATTCTATTTCCATCTAAAGCAACATTGTAATCAAAACTGTTGGAATTGTCGCGAGAGAGGTCGCCGTAGTAGGTCAACCCGGAAAAGTCAGTTCCAACGCCTTTAAAAAGATACGCTTTACCGGAGCCGCCTGCAGCTAATTTGTCACCATCCAAAGAGACGGAGTTACCAAAACGATCGTAATCACTTGATGATGGCAGGGTGGTGAAGCCTCCCCCGCCGGTGAGTTTGTTTTGATACGTTAGCCCGGAAAAATCTGTTCCGACTCCTGTAAAGAGATACACTGCTCCACGTTGAGTTCCACCGGAAACATTTGTATCTCCATAAGCGCCCACAGCCAATCGACCGCCGTCTAAAGCCACGGAACTTCCGAAATAATCGAAATCCGCCAAAAGAGGCATTGAGGATACTTCAGTTCCACTGGTGATCTTGCCTCTGTATGTCAGCCCAAGAAAATCGGCGCCAACGCCTGTGTATAGATATACAGCCCCGCGATAGGTATTGCTGGATCCCTCGAAAGGGGCTCCTACAACCAACAGGTTTCCATCCAAAGAGACAGAACGACCGAACTTATAATCGCCGCTCGCCATGGCGGGCGTAGAAGCAATGCCTTCCGTCAACTTCATTTTATATGTCAACGCGCTGAAGTCCGATCCGACTCCCGTAAAAAGATATACTGCGCCGACGCCATCGTTTTCGGCTCCTACGGCCAGGCGATCGCCATCCAGAGACACGGATTGACCGAAAAGCGCATAACTCCCTGTAACAGCGGGCATGTCGATTGCGCCGGACTGGCTGAATAGTTTTTTCTGATAAGTCAGTCCGGAAAAATCAGTTCCAACGCCTGTAAAAAGATAGACAGAGCCATAACTGGAAGAACTGTTTGCGTCATAGAAGCTTCCTATCGCCAAACGATCGCCATCCAAAGCGACCGATGATCCGAAGGAGTTTCCTGACAATTCAGAAGCGCCTACGTTATTTCCTAATTTTTTTTGGTAAGTCAACCCGGAGAAATCAGTTCCAACGCCTGTAAAAAGATATACCGTGTTTCCATGTTCTGTACTATAGTATTCAGAGCCGACAATCAGTCGATCTCCGTCTAAAGCGACAGAACGACCAAAATAACCATAATCCACCAAATTCGGCATCGAAACGGCGCCGACGCCGTCGGTTATTTTCTTTTGATAGGTCAACCCGGAGAAGTCCGTTCCAACGCCTGTAAACGTGTAAACAACACCTTTATTATTACTGTTGGTGTTATCCGTATAAGCGCCGACAACCAAACGGTCTCCATCTAAAGCGATGGATGTTCCAAAGGCGTCATCATTCGCCAACGTGAGTCCGCTATAACCATCGGTTACTGTGCCGCGATAAATTAATGCCGAAAAGTCGCTTCCTACTCCCGTGAAAAGATAGACTTCCCCTTTGGAGTTTGAGCCGCGACTGGCTCCAACAACCAAACGGTCTCCGTCTAAAGCAATTGACGCGCTGAAGCCGTCGCGGCCGACCGCCGTTATCGTCGGCATATTCGTCGCTCCGGAGCCGCTGGTTAAGATTTTTTGGTAAGTAAGGCCGGAAAAGTCAGCGCCTACTCCGGAGAAAAGAGTAACTGAGCCATTTGAGAAAAAAGTGGAGCCGACGGCCAATAGATCCCCATCCAGAGCCAAGCTGTTGCCGAACCAAATAGGGCCGGAACTCGGCATATTAGCTGCTGCGCTTGTGTTGAAGGCTAGTTTTTTTTGATAAGTCAGACCAGAGAAATCGGTCCCCACTCCGGTGAAAAGATAAACCGCGCCATCATTGCCGGATCCGTCAAGCGGAGCGCCGACAACCAATCTATCGCCGTCTAAAGCAACGGATCGACCAAAACTATCGGAATCTTGTAAATCAGGCATAGAAGCGGCGCCGATGCCGCTGGCTAATTTTTTGTGATAAGTCAGACCAGAGAAATCGGTCCCCACTCCAGTAAAAAGATAAACGGCGCCTCGATCCGTTCCGCCGGTGTCGTCGCCAAAGGCGCCGACAATCATTCGATCGCCATCTAGAGCTATATAAGATCCAAAATAATCGTCGTAGAGTAAGTTTTGCGAATAAGGAGCGGTTATTCTTTTTATCCAAGTAAGGCTGTCAGTCGAGTCGGTAACCGTTATGTTCTTGGGATCAAGCAAAACCACGCCATCGACGCCAGCGTTCAGAGAGCCGTTATAAGACAAATTATTCTCAGACGACACCTCAATTCGTCCGAAACGAGCGCCTGCTTGCGCGTGGCCGAAGAACTCAGTGTCAAGCGTTGACCACACAACGATTTCGCCGCCACGTCCGGTCGTTCCTGTGGCCGAAAGTTGGGTTCCTCGTCCGATCATGGTTTCCATCGCGTGACGAAGATCGCCGCTTCCTTGCCATTCTCCTCCGATGTGAATTGCTCCGCCCGCAACGCCGTTTGCGGAGAGCCGCGCGTTCAGTAAGCCGATCTGTCCGGCCGTGAGTTCGATGTTTCCTCCGTGGCCCGAGATTGCGGAAGCGTCGATTGCGGAAGATATTATGATTCGTCCGCTTGCTCCGCCGTCGAGAAACACCGAGCCTCCCGATAAACCGGAAGCGACGAAATGATGTCCTGCGACGGCGTCGATGCCTTTTTCCGTAATCACTCGGATCACGCCGCCGTCGCCTCTTGAATTGGCGACGCTGGTCAAACCGACATCGAAATAGGCTGAGTCTGAAATGATATCGATTGTTGCTCCGGGGGCGGTCAGCGTTCCCTGTTGCGCCACAAAGTTTCCGGAGAGTCGAACATTTCCCGCGCCGCCGGATGTGTTGATGTGTGTTCCCGATGTGATGTTGACCACTCCGGCGTCGGCTGTAAAAGCGCCTCCATTTGTCTGAAGAGCGGCGTTCAACGTAATGGTTCCGGTCTCTCCACCATGCATCGCCACAGACAAAGCGCTGTTTGTCGAACGAATGCTGTTGTTGATTGTAATGTTATGCGTGGCGTTCAACGTCAGACTTGCGGCGCCGCCTCTCGATTTAAGAATATCGGCAGAAACCGTGATGTCCCCGGCATCGACGCCGTTGCCGGAGGTTTCAATGGTGACGGATGTTCCTCTATTTAAGCTCGCCGCCACCATGGAAGCGTTGATGGTTGTTCCATCTGCGGTTGTTGCGTCGTTGGAAATCGTTACATTGCGAGGGTCAAGCAACCAATGACCGGAGAGGCCTCCGATGAAGCGCGCTTCGGCAAGAACTGCGTTATCGATTCGAAGAGCGTTTTTGCCCGAGGTTTCGACAAAGCCGCCGTCTCCGCCGTTGTCTCCGCCGCGCGCGGTGATTTTTCCTGAAATTCGCGTTGCATTGTCCGACCAAACGACGACTTTTCCGCCTTTTCCACTTTCTATTGCGTCTGCGTTGATGACTGCGCCGTTCTCGATTGTAACGTCGACCGCGTTGAGGACGTTCGGCTTGCGGGTGGGAGCAACGCCATATTTGATATAATCTTCGGCGGTCGCCTGACCGCCGCGAAATTCGCCGCCGATCAGAGCCTCGCCACCGCCGATTGCGCCGGAAGCATCGACCCGAGCGTTTTCCGCAAGAGAGATTTTGTTGCCTAGAATTTGAACTGAGCCGCCTCTTTGTCCGGGGGCGCGCCCCGAAGCGTTCAGCGCTCCCGAGACCGTCACGGTTCCGGCGTTTCCGCCATTCAGAATGATTTCGCCGTTTTTTTGCTCGATGCTTTGCGCCTGAATGACGCCGCTGGTGTTGATGACGTTATCGACCACGCCGCGCGCCGCTGTCGCCGTTAATCGGACGCGACCTCCATCGGCAAAGATTTGCCCTGTGTTTTCGACCAAAGCCGCAACGGGAGCGCCGTTTCTTCCGATCACCTGCTGTGTGGTTTTTTCATCCATCGCCAGATTGATCTTCTGATCTCCGTAAAGATCAATTGTGAAGACTTTTCCCGAGGCGAGAGCGACTTCTCCCAGACGCGCCGAAATCACGCCGTGATTGGCTACGCCGGGAGCGACGAACGCCGCCAATCCTGCGTCGGAGACGGTGATTCTTCCTTGATTTTCAACTGTTCCGGTGACGGCGTCATCGCTCTTGAAGATGTATCGACCCGTTAAGAAATCTTCGTTTCTAATATCATGCGTCGTCGCCACCAGTCCGGCGACGTCGATTTGTGAATTCGGCCCGAAAAATATTCCATGCGGGTTGACCAACCAAACTTGACCGTTCGCGCTCAAACGCCCCAAGATTTCAGAAGGATTGGAGCCGACCACGCGGTTCAAAGCAATTGCCGAAGAAGAAGGCTGTTGAAATTGCGTATGCTCTCCTTCTTTAATGCTGAAATCTTGCCAATTGATGATTGCTTTGTTGCTTCCTTGCTGAATCAGCAATCTGCCCGGAGCGATTTGTGTGATTGTGGCTTCGCCCGCAACAAGACGTCCGCCTTGAGGAGTTGCATTGGACGGGCTTGGAAGCGCCATAATTACGCTAAGAACCCCAGCCGTCAATGTGCTTTGCAATGCTGTGGTGGTTTGCAGCCACGTCTTTTGTCGCCATTGAGATGGCGGCGTATCGAATTTAAATGGCGCTATCC
Organism: Azospirillaceae bacterium; assembly: GCA_963575675.1. GTDB lineage: Bacteria > Pseudomonadota > Alphaproteobacteria > Azospirillales > Azospirillaceae > CAUYUA01. The sequence continues at coordinate 3,479 of CAUYUA010000013.1, read as the reverse complement.
TACAAAACGACATTATTCATCTCTTACAGGAAAGCAGCATAATAACTATTGTTGCAATGCAATGTCAAGTTATTCAAAATTGGGAGCACTGCTCCGCCGAATTGCTTTGGCGTTTAAGCCGAATGATGAGATATGACCCGGAGTTCGGTGGTTGCCGGATGTAATCATTACAACGATGCGTCGCGTTTTTAGGTCGTTTTTCTGGGTCGGTGTTTGTGTTGGAATATCTCCACCATCAACAATTCAAATATAATAATTTAGAGTAATGCGTTGTTTGCGTTTCTGGGATTTGCGTTCCAGGGAAGATGTTCGAGCAAGCGGTTGCTCGAAAACTCTTCAACCATTCGTCTCAAGCATTCGTCTCAAGGAGCCCGTGAGCCAAACAAAAAGCTCTAAGTCTTTGAGTTTGGTCGTTTGGGGTTGGCCTTTAAACGGCGTTTGGAATCATTGAGGCGCTTTTCGTATGAAGAAAAGCGCCTCAATGGGTTGTAAAAAGGTTAAGCCGGAAGCGTTAAGGCTTCTTGGTCGATATCGTCATCATCATTAACATTTTCTTGGTTCTCCTCTTCTTCCCTCATCATCCCGGAGCGCTCAATGATTGGCGCCAAGCGCACGATCACATCCACACGGGCGATTTTTGTCCCGCAGGGAGGATCAGGCAAGGGCGACACCAAAATTTTTTCTCCCGGAATGTCGATCAGTCCGCCGGAGGATCCGTCATAGAAATGATGGTGCAGGGATACGTTTGTGTCGAAATAGGACTTTCCAGCTTCGACAACGACCTCTCGCAACAATCCCGCCGATGTAAACTGATGAAGGGTGTTGTAAACAGTCGCCAAGGACACGCGCATGTTGCCCCGATCGGCTTCGCCGTGGAGCTGTTCGGCCGTGATATGGCGATCGGGCCCATCGAAGAGCAAGCGCGCCAAGGCCAGCCTTTGCCTTGTCGGGCGTAGCCCGGCCTGTGTTAGCCGATCGAGGGCGCGTTTGAAGGGTCTCTGAATCATCATGGCTCAATTGTACACAAACAAAATTCAGAAATGCAGGAGAAAAAACGACGCTGCATTGCAAATAACGCATTTTTGGGAGTTCCAAACTCATATAACTTTGGGTTTTAAGAAAATTTTCATGAAATATCAAAGCTCAAAGGTGGGTGGAGGGATATAATATTTTATTTTGCGTGATAAAAAAGACGCATTTTCTGATTTTTGTCGTATTGTTATGGAAGGATTTGGCGCAGCGCGTAATGCGCAAATACGAATTCCAAAGTTCAAAGGCGCCGAGAGAGCCTCAATTAATCTGCTCACACCGAGGCGAGCAAAGAGCGCCATTGTAACATCGACCATCCATTTTGCTTTGGGGGCGATAATATTTTGCAGCGAAAGCGAATGAGTTGGAGTTTTTAGAGAATTTATTGTAAGATCAAAGACATCAGCGGAAATACCAACAAATGTGGTTTGTTTTGCATAAATGCATTATTTCTTCATGTTTCAGAGCCGCCGTTTTTTTATCCGATTCCTATCATAACAAAAAGTGGAAATTTAGAGAACGCCTATAGCTAAGCAGTCTTCTCGCCCAGGATTTCGGGAGCGCTTGAGATGTGTTGTTTTCGTGCGGCGTTTTTCATCCAAGCCACGGAGACCGAATGGAGGGGGGAGGGGAGTATGCATTTAGGAGAATTGGGTTTTTGGATAGTTTTGAAATCTTGCTCAGAGTATATGGTAATGATTCCGAAAGTATCTGGCGTGTCTGTTTGCCAGAGTCTGAACGTGAAGAGTGTTGATCAAGAGTTCTAGTTCGTAGAATAACTTAGAATCAAATCGATTCAAATTCTGAGTGCGGTTATTTTAATGGCCTCTGAATTTCAAACCTAACACGGAAATTTTTGTGAAATAAAAAATAAAATGCAAAGAAGGGGGCTGATTCATTTTCGGTAAAAAAAATCGAAATATAGGTAATTTTTTATAATAATTGTTTTCAATTTCATGTTAATTCGTATAAATTTAATTAATGTTATGTAATTTCGTTGTATAAGCAGTCTTGTTGTATAATAAAGTGTGTAATTTAATTGCGATCAATATTTAAATGTATGGCCAAATCAAATAGAGAGGTAATTGGCATTAAAAGAGTTTTATTTAGGCGTCATGAAGATTGAGCTTAATTGTCTTATTTATAGGCAAAGTAAATTTTAGGTTCGTCTACGTAGTGGCTGCGCTCCCATGCTGTAATGATTCTGTCGTCTTGGCCCAAATGATGAACAAGTGTGATGGAGCGATTTTTTTGGATTTTTCTGGAAAGATGTTGCTCTTCGGTCGCGTTTGGTTTAGTCTAGCCAAATGAGCCTGTTGCAGAATCGAAAAATGTAAAAGGGCCGAAAAAGAGGGGGGCTCCGCCGTTGGCGGTTGTTCAGGTGTGTCCCCCTGTTAGGGTCGGAAACCGCTTCGGCGGCATTTTTTTCAATTCTGCAGCAGACTCCCAATGAGCAATCTTTATTCGTTCTGGAGAGACAAGATGAGTGGCCACCTCGGAAATCGCTTTGCCCAAATCGTCAATGGTTCTGAGTTTGTGAGTGGTTCTATGGAAAGCGTGAGTGAAGGCGCCGAGAAGTCGCGGGTTTTGATCGTTGACGCCGCTCTTCCTGGCGTGGATGTTCTTTTGGGCGGCGTTCAATCCGGAGTGAAAGTCGTCTCTGTCGAGCAGGGCGATAATGCTGTTGAGGTGATCGAGGAAACTTTCCGCTCCCAAAAAGGAAGCGAAGTTCATATTCTCACGCACGGCGCGCCTGGTAAAATCTACTTCGGCAGTCAGGCGATCGGCAAAGAGGTCTTCGAAAAGATTCTTGGCGAGGACGCTCAAAGCAAGACCTCTATTGTGTTCTATGGCAGTAATGTTGCGCGCGGTGAGGAAGGGCGGAGCTTTGTTTCTCAAATCGCTTCCGCCACCGGCGCTTCCGTCGTTGCTTCAGAGCGTAAGGTTGGTTCTTCTCGCTTGGGTGGTGATTGGGATCTGAAGGAATTCGGCAAGCCCACTTGGTCGCCGGTGTTCTCTGCCGCCGCGATGAATCGGTACGAGCATGTGTTAATGCCTGATTATGCTTCAGTCGCCGATGCTGAGGCTGTCTACACCGCGCCTGGGGGCTACACAATCAGTGACACTGCCGAGAATCTTGCTAGCGGTACTGCTGATGTAATGAATGGTGCGGATAGCGTTACTGCAACGACCGACGCGACGGTTGCTCAGGCTATTATCATTGATGGTTTTACTGGGGGGGGGGGGGGCGCCCTTTTCGATCAGCGACGAAGCCGCGAAAATCATCGATAATGCGACTAATAGTGCTGTTACGGATGCGAGCGCCGTAAAACTTTCGACTGACGCAACGGATCTGAGGGTTGCGGACGCATTTACGTTGACAGGGGTTGCCGTTTTCGCCGCAACCACCCACCCTTACAGGATCAGCGAGGAAGCCGCGAACATCACCG
>CAUYUA010000012.1:0-9685 GCA_963575675.1 Azospirillaceae bacterium | reverse complement strand
TGGAGCCTTGCTGTTGAAGTTTTGGGGGGTTGTGGGCGTCCGCCACTATTTTAGGAAGAAGGTCATAATGCGCCAAATCCAGTAAATTGTTGGCGACCGCGTTGTTCAACAACTCGACCCGACGGTCGAGGTTGAACTTTATCGCGCGAGCCATGGCTTCTTCCAGACTGATGGGGCCGCTGATCGGAGCGGTTTCAGCGTAGATTCGCGCCAAATCGGTTTTGATTCGCTCGTGACGTTCGGCGTCGGTCAGAGGTTCCGGATTGATTGAACAGGCTGCCGCCAACAGCGCTATAGAAAACAAGCATGCGGACGGGAGGCGTGTTGATGCTTTATTGAGCAATCCCATAGAAGCGATCTCTGGCAAGGAAAAGATATCGGGGCGTCGAGCAAGCTGCTGGACGACGTGCGAGTTAGGCGGCGAGATGTGATGAGGGCGGCGTCGGGAGAGCCGCAAGGGCTTTGGCAATTTGCATTCGATGAACATCAAATTGGTTCGAGACGACGAAGACTTGGTCGCTGAACGAAAGCGCGCCGGAGCTGAAGACGGACGCAAAATTCTGGTTCGCGTCAAAGAGTCCTCCCTGGGGGCTAGGAGAAGGAGACTCTTGATTGTTTTGTTCTTGTTCTACCGGTTGTCTTTTCTGTTGTTGGTCTTGCTGTGGAGGCGGTGTATTCTGAGTATTATTTTGTTGATCTTGCTGGTTGTTGTTGCGTGACGTCGGCCTTTGCGTTTGGTTCTGCTGCTGATTTTGTTGCGACGCAGGGCGTTGTTCTACGGTGATGGAATTGGAGGGCGTTTCCGTTGGGCCGCCGCTGCGATTTCCTAACCCGCCCGGAATTCCAAGCCCGTTTCCACCCAGCCCGCCTAGGGTTCTAAGCCCATTTCCTCCCAGCCCACTTCCGCTGCGGTTGCTGAATCCGGATGTGAATCCACTGGAGCTATATCCAAAAGAGGCGTCTTTAGAACCCGCAGACGTATTGTTAAGGGAAGTTGCGTTGGTGTTGGCGTTCTTCCCGTTGTTGTCGGTGTTGCTCAGGGAGGTTGCGTTGGTGTTGGCGTTTCCAGCATTGTTGTCGGTGTTGCTCAGAGAAGTTGCATTGGCGTTGACTTTTTTTCCGTCGGTTTCTGTGCCGCTGGTTTGGGTGGTGCTGGCGTTCCTGTTGGTGGATGTTTCTAAGAGGGAGGCGCTTTCGGAAGCGCGTTCGAATGGTCTTGGAACCGTGGATTGATTTTGCTGTGGGATATAGACGACTTCGCTTTGTTGCTGGGAGGCGTTGTTTTTAGAGGATTCGTCCACAGTGACTTGAAGAATGGTGGAGAACTCTCCGATATTTCCTGCCGTGTCTGCGGCTTTTACAGAGAAAGACTGTTGTCCTTCGGAGAGCCCGGTGACGGTTGTGGACCATGCTCCAGAGGCGTTGGCGACAACTGTTGCGACTAGCTCGCCGTCTTTATAAAGGAAAACAGTTGCATTGGGCTCTGTGGTTCCGCCGATGATTGTCGAGGTGGTGGACGAGGGGAAGTGAATGCCTGCGGTTGGGCTGGAAATGGTGGGGGCGTTAGGAGGAGATGTGTCGATGGCGGGGGACTCTTCGGCGGAAGGCGAGGTTGTATATGGAGCGCTGACGTTGCCCGAAGAATCTCTAAAGATAATATTCACGGGGATTTGGGCGTCGTTGGCGACTGAATCATGGCTCTGAGCCGCAACATAAGTAATGTCATATGTCCCATCTCCATTGTCATGAAAACTAGAGATGGTTTGGCCGTTGATGGTCGAGGACGGATCGAGTGTATAACCAGATTCATCCGCTGTGACGGTCAGAGTAACTCTTCCGCCTATTCCTATAGAGCCTGATGTTATATTAAATGAAGCGGACGTAATATTGGGCGTGTTGGCGTCAATGATATCTCCCGATTGAGAAATTGCAGTTTCAAAGTCTGTAGATATGTTTCCAAGACTGTCCGTTATGTTAAGGCTGACGGGAATTTCGTTGTTTGATGGAATGTTGTTTCCACCCTCGGTGACGGTAAACTGCGCCGTATATTGGGTGTTGCTGATTCTGGTGAAATTGGTTAAGGCGAAACCGCCGATGGTTCCGGATAATCTGCCGTTTCCGGTGGTGTAGTTGTCGGCGTCGTTGGTGACTGTAATTGTGGCGGTAACGACGGACCCGACTTTCATGGTTGTGGCGGGAATAGTTACCGAGGCGATTCCAGGAGGTGTTATGTCGAGTGCTGCGTTTTGAGTCGCTGCGGTTCCGTTGTTTCCGGCGGAATCGGTCACTTTAAACTCGATAGTGTTTGCGCCGGACGCCAGAGAGACGCCATTCCATGAGATGGAAGTTCCTGAAACTTTGGACGTGACGTTAGTCCAAGTGGCTCCACCGTCGATGGAGCCATACAGGATGTCTCCGGACGCCAGAGAAGCGCTGAGGGTTGCGGTTATGGTCTGAGAAGGGGTGTTTGTGACGAAATCGCTATCGCTGGTTCCGGTGTCGCTTGAGATATCGATGCTGCCGATGGTGATGGCGGGCGCCGTTGTATCGAGCGTAACGCTCTGAGATTGGGATGTTCCGTCGTTTCCGGCGGAATCGGTTACTTTGAACTCGATTGCGCTCACGCTGGAAGAGAGTGTGACGCCATCCCATGAGATGGAAGTTCCTGAAACTTTGGACGTGATGTTTATCCAAGAGGCTCCGCCGTCGATGGAGCCATAGAGGATGTCTCCGGATGTGAGCGCCGCGCTGAGTGTTGCGGTTATGGTCTGTGCGGCGGTTTTTGTGATGAAGTCGCTCTCGCTGGTTCCGGTGTCGCTTGAGACATCGATGCTGCCGATGGTGACGAAGGGCGCCGTTGTATCGAGCGTAACGCTCTGAGATTGGGATGTTCCGTCGTTTCCGGCGGAATCGGTTACTTTGAACTCGATTGCGCTCACGCTGGAAGAGAGTGTGACGCCATCCCATGAGATGGAAGTTCCTGAAACTTTGGACGTGATGTTTATCCAAGAGGCTCCACCGTCGATGGAGCCATAGAGGATGTCTCCGGATGCGAGCGCCGCGCTGAGTGTTGCGGTTATAGTCTGTGCGGCGGTTTTTGTGATGAAGTCGCTCTCGCTGGTCCCGGTGTCGTTTGAGATATCAATTCCGCTGACGGTGATGGCGGGCGCCGTCATATCGAGTGTAACGCTTTGAGTTTCTGGAGTTCCTTCATTTCCGGCGGAATCGGTTACTTTGAACTCGATTGTGTTTGCGCCGGAAGAGAGCGTGACGCCATCCCATGAGACGGAAGTTCCTGAAACTTTGGACGTGATGTTGATCCAAGTGGCTCCTCCGTCGATGGAGCCATAAAGGGTGTCTCCGGATGCGAGCGCCGCGCTGAGTGTTGCGGTTATGGTCTGCGTGGCGGTTTTTGTGACAAAGTCGCTCTCGCTGGTTCCGGTGTCGTTTGAGATATCGATTCCGTTGATGGTGGGCGCTGTTGTGTCGAGTGTTACGTTCTGAGTCGCAACGGTTCCATCGTTTGCGGACGAATCGGTGACTTTGAATTCGATTGCGCTTGCTCCGGAAGAGAGTGTGACTCCATCCCATGAGACGAAAGTTCCTGAAACCTTGGACGTGATGTCAGTCCAAGAGCTTCCTCCGTCGATGGAGCCATAGAGGATGTCTCCGGACCCCAGAGAAGCGCTGAGTGTTGCGGTTATGGTCTGTGCGGCAATTTTTGTGATGAAATCGCTATTGCTGGTTCCGGTGTCGTTTGAGATGTCGATTCCGCTGATGGTGGCGAGCGTTGCATTGAGTGTGACGCTTTGAGTTTCTGGAGTTCCGTCATTTCCGGCGGAGTCGGTTACTTTGAACTTGATTGCGTTTGCGCCGGAAGAGAGTGTGACGCCATCCCATGATATTGAAGTTCCTGAAACTTTGGATGTGATGTTAGTCCAAGTGGCTCCTCCGTCGATGGAGCCATAAAGGGTGTCTCCGGACGCCAAAGAAGCGCTGAGTGTTGCGGTTATGGTCTGAGAAGCGGTGTTTGTGATGAAGTCGCTATCGCTGGTCCCGGTGTCGCTTGAGATATCGATTCCGCTGATGGCGATGGTGGGCGCAGTCACATCCAGTGTTACGTTTTGAGACGATGCTGTTCCGTCGTTCCCGGCGGAGTCGGTGACTTTGAACTCGATTGCGCTCACGCCGGAAGAGAGTGTGACGCCATCCCATGAGACGGAAGTTCCTGAAACTTTGGATGTGATGTCGATCCAAGAGCTTCCTCCGTTGATGGAGCCATAGAGGATGTCTCCGGACGCCAAAGAAGCGCTGAGCGTTGCGGTTATGGTCTGTGCGGCGATTTTTGTGACGAAGTCGCTATCGCTGGCCCCGGTGTCGTTCGAGATGTCGACCCCATTGATTGTTATGTCTGGGGGAGTGGTGTCGGAGATCGTTAAAGAGACCGTGTCATACGCCGTCGAGAACGCTGTGGCGCCGCCTGTGCTGCTGGTGGAGACTTTATTGCCCGCCGTTCCTGACGATCCATCCCATGCGCGGAAGGTGATTCCGTTGTTGATTGATCCCGAATATGTGGCGCTGGAGCTTTGGAAGTATAGTCGAGTATTGGCGTTGGCGGACAACAGCAATGCGTTGCCGCTGTCATTGACGGCGCCTACGGCGCTCCAATTGGCGCCGCCGTCTATGGTGTAATGCCATAAACCATGACTGGTGTCCGTTCCGATGATCGCTATGCCCACCGTAGAGTTGGAATCAACGTCGGAAAAATTGTTTATTGGTCCGCCGTTATCGATCAAATCAGAGACGAGGACGCCGCCGCTTATAGAGCCGTTGGTCGGAGCGTTGACCTGAGCTTGATTTACGGAGCCGAGAGTGGGGGACGCCGTATTTTCTAAGAGAGGAGCGTCGTTTTGTTCCGTCAGATTTATCTTTACTTGTGTTGCTGTGGTTGAAGTTTCTGTTCCGTCCCATGCTTTTATGGTGAAAGCGTTTAAATCAGCGCCGCTGGCGTTGGTGGCCGGCATCCAGTACCATGAGTCGCCACTGCTCAGAAGCGTGGTTCCGGCGGTGACTTGCGTTGTGAGAGTGGCGTTTGTGTAAAGCGCTCCTGTTGAAACCGTTTCAACGCGGAAGCTGATGGCGTCGTTGTCGGCGTCCGCTTCGTTTCCCGCCGCCGCCAGAGCGGCGTATGTGATTTGATAGGCTACGTCTTCCGTTCCGTTGGTTAACGTGGAGACGTTGGTGAGAGTTGGAGGGGTGTTGGTGGTGTTGCTGACAAGGACGCCTGAAGTGGAGGGAACGGGCGTTGGAAAGATTTCCGAGACATTGGAAGCTCCATTCTTGATGCCTCCGCCGTTGAGGGTGATGGATGGATTGACGATGATTCCATCGATGTCGCTATCGTTTGCTCCAACGGTGTAACGGAACACAAGACTGGTTGATGTGCTGGCTCCGGCGTTGTAAGCGGCGTTGACGACGCCGTTGTCTAGAGCCAAAGAGATGAAGGGCGCTCCGGTCACGACGACGGCGTCTGAATACCTGACTGTAATGTCGAGGTTTTGGCCGGAGTGATAAGTGTTGTTGGAAGGAACTTCTATTGACGTAATGGCGACTCCTGTCACGATCGTGCGGATTCCGGAGCCGACGGCGCCGTTTCCGTCTGTTGCCGTGAAGGTGACTGTTCGGGATTGATTGGTGGCGGCGCTGTTTGAGTACGTGATTGCTTTGGCGATTTTTTGAACGTCGGCGTCTGTGGCGTTGGCGTTGAGCGTAATTGTGAGTTTGCCGCCTCCGATCACCGAGCCGACGGCGGCGGCGCCGATGATTGCGCCGTTGACGCCATCGCGATAAACGAAGCCTCCGCTGTAGACGATTCCACTGCCGGTGGTGGGCAAAGCAAGAGTGTCGGTGTTGCCGGATCCGTTTGTAGTTCGTGCGGCGTTCCTGGTTATTTGCACATCCAGTCTGCCGTTGTTCCAGTTTTGATTTGTCGAGGTGATTGTAATTCCGGGGTCTGCCGCTGTCGCCGTTATTGCTGATGCGGGGCTTTCCGATAAAACGGAAGACGTTGTCGAAACCACAGGGCCGTTGACCGACACAATGGAGTCCAGACTCGTTAGAGTGCCGTCATCGGCGGAAATTATAATCGTGCGTGGTGTGGCGAGAGCGGCGCTTGATGTGAAGGTGATCGATCTCAATGCGGTTTGGTAATTTTGTTGTGTTGCTTCTCCGGTCAGGGTTAGAACTCCGGTGCTGGAATCATAGTTTCCAGTGATTCCAAGCATGTTTGTGAAATGCAGCGCATCGCCGCTTTGGAGACCGGAGGAAATGCGGACGCTGGCGCCGACGAGGTTTTCTTGATCAATGTCTATAATTGAAATTTGTGAGGCGATGTTTTTGGCGCTATCGCCAGCGTTGTAGGAAATTGGATTTATTCCTCGGAGAATTGGGGCCACGTCTCCGGAGAATCCTAAAAAGCTGGGACCGCCAACTGATCCGTTGAACCCATCTCCCGTTGGATTGATGTCAAGAACCTGTGTCGTGCCGTTTGTTGCGCCATCAGTAACCCACAGTTCTCTTCCTGATGAGCCGTTGCTTGCTTGGAAATAAACTCTTCCGTTGTATAGGCTGAAGCTTGTATTTGTAGTTATGCTGCTTCCTGATCCTGGATTGATGTCTTTAAGTAATGACAAAGTGTTGTTCGTAGGATTGTATTGCGTAATTTCGGCTCCGGAGTTTGGATCGCCGTATCCAGGGTCTGTGGCTATATAGACGTTGCCATTGATGACGATGGTGGAGGACGCTGACAGCGCCGCCGCGCCTGACCATAACGTCGTGGAGGTTACGCCATTTGTTTTATAAAGTCCGTATGATCCGCCGGTGCTCACTTGATTGTTGGTAATGGCGTATATGTACGTTCCATCGCTCCCGATCACATAATTTACTGCGTATGTTGGCCCATAAGTTGTGGGGGTGGCGGAGGCTGATGATAGGTGCTGTAATGCGTAGCCCGTGCTGCCTGTGACATCAACTTGGAACCAAAGTTTTCCGCTTGCGACTTGCAAGTTCCCGACGTTCCGCGCTTCTACGGTTGATATGTTTCCAGATGTCGTTAGTTTCTGAAGTCCTCCGTTTTTGTCGGTAAAGAATAAAGCGCCGTCAAAGGCAACCATTTGACTGGAAGCGCCAAGTCCGTCATCGCTTCCTGAGGCTAAATCTGAAATTCGCGTTGGGCTTCCGGTTCCATTGTAAGAATAGAGTTCGCGACCGTTGGCGGCGGTTGTGGCGACAAAGTACAGTTTGTTGTTCCAGACGAAGAGGCTGGATGGGTTGGAGCCTCCTCCGGAACCATAAATATCAGAAACAAGAGAGACGCTTCGACCGTCGAAGCTATAGAGTTCGCAAAAGGGATTCCCTAAATTTCCAAGTTTCGATCCGTCGCTTCCGGAAAAATATAGTTTTCCATTATATTGGGCCATAATTTGCCCATTTCCGGCGTTGACGCCATTTGCTCTATTATTTCCACCCAGTATTGGATTTAAGTCCACCAGCATTGTGTATCTTCCGGTGGTTTCATTATATCCCCACAATTCATAGCCATCTACGCCGTTCGTGGCGCGGAAGAACGCCGATGTTGGTCCGTTTTTAACCGTTATTGTTGCGGCAAGGTTGGGAGTGGCGCTGTTGGTGTTGCTGCCGCTCTCTGTAATTTGAGTGATGCTTATCGTGCGAGGAGTGGCGGTGGACGGTGACGGGGTGTTGTTATGATAAGTTATTCTATCGATCAACGCGCTCATGTCGGCGTCGTTCAGGCTCATGCCTGTAATGGTTATGGTGGCGGTGTTGTTGTTTATCGATACGCTGGCCGAACCGTCTCCGGTGGGCAAAGTAACATTGGTTCCGTTCACCAGAGCGACATTGACGCCGCCAATGGTTAAAGACTCGCCTGAATCGGTGACGTTGGACGCAGTCAGTGTAAGGCCGGTGAAGGTTTGGCCGGAGTCGTTGGTTGATGCATGAACTCCGTCGAACAAATCGACTGGCGCTCCACCGGAGACGTCGTATGGCGAACGTCCGTTTCCACTTAGGCTGGGCGCGGTGTTGGAGGTAGTGTTGGTGAAAGCGACAAAGTCGCTTTGCAGTCCTTCTAAATATCTTGCTGTGTGATTTGTTGAATCAATGGATTGGATAAGGAGGTTGCTTGCTGTTCCCTGTATTGAAAAATATGTACTGGATACATCTCCGCTATTTATAGTATTGTTGAGTTCGGCTATATTTGTATATCCCTTTACCCATGTGCTTGAACCATTCTGCTGTCCATAAATAAAATATTTATAAGGAAAGTTGACGGGATCGCTAAGGTCGTCGGATTCTAGGGCAATAAAAAATTTATCACCTTCAGAGTCCACATAGATATTGCTCGCTGTTGCTAAAGGTATAGGAAGGCTGTGGCGAGGGGTTGTGCCGTCATCGACAATTAACGAATTTATTGGCGTGCTCCATGAGCCGCTTTCATTCGAAATTACACCGAAACCGTATGTCGAGTACGAATCATCGTTATAAAGCACGTTTATGTGATGATTGGCGTCATAACTCGCCCCGTACATTGTATAATAGTATGATGATGTGCTATTATCAAGGGAGAGGGTTGAAAGGCTCCAATTTGAAGATGTTGCTGTATAGATGTCATTGGATTGGGTTCTACTGTAAACAACGGCAAGTTCTCCTGATTGATTTTTTAATAAATATTTAAGGTTAACTTCTTCGCTTGCATCATAGACAGTTGATGATGTAAAGCCCCCAGCTCCATTGTCTGTTCTTATATAAATTTGTTGATTGCCGTTATCTTTGATGTATTTTTGGTAAGCGATATCGATGTGCCCAGAATTATCAATCTGAATAAAAGGCGTTACCCATCGATCAAGGGCCTTCGTAAAGACGGACGGAAGAGTTTGTGAATCTAGTGTAGCGACTGAGCTCCATGATGTTCCATTGTATGATGAATAATATATTCCTTTTTGCATTGAGAATGGATTTCCGTCGCTACTGTTAACAAGTTTATATCCCGCAAATGCAAGATGTATATTATGAGATGAATCAACGGCAAATCCTATATCATTATACCCATTTAGTTCGCTAATAAAAGAGGAGGCTGGCTGTAGCGTCGTAACGAGAGACCATCCGCCATTGCTTATTGTATGCTTGTATATTAGGATTGAGCCATCTTTATTAAGAGCGTCATATACATCTCCATTTGAATCAATATAAGATTGTATTAAATAGACTGAAGACGTTGCTGTTGAAGTAACGTACCCGCCATAATATGTTGCGAGGGTGTGGTCGTAATGGTCGTATGTAGATGATTTAAATATGTTTTCTTGTAAAGATTCCCTCGATGAATCTGTAGATGATTCTAGCGTCCAATTTCCGCCTTTGCCTGTCTCTCCGGTTGCATCAATTGACGCCATAATATCTTTGTGAGTAAGTGCTGCGATGCTGTTGATAAAACGTTGTCCTGTGGTTCCTCTTGCTATATCGCAGCCATAGATCAGTATATCGCCATTTGCAGTCAGAGATTGTCCAATCTCTGATAGTTCTCTTTGGACTGTGGCGTCGAGCAAGTTGGTTTCAGGTAAGCGTTCTCCTGTTCCCACCTTGTCAAACGCCATTTGATAGGCGAGACTTT
>CAUYUA010000011.1:0-76061 GCA_963575675.1 Azospirillaceae bacterium | reverse complement strand
GACATTTTGGCCGGCGGTTATGTCGGCGAATTGGCGGCGATTGATGGCGAGCCGCGTTCGGCTTCGGCGGTGGCGTTGACTGATACTCTGGTGGCGTTTTTGGGGGCGCGTCCGTTTGTCGATTTGGTGTCGGGTCATCCGCAATTGGCGTTGGCGGTGTTTCGTCGGATGGCGCGCATAATACGCACGGGAACCGAGCGAATTATGGACCTCAGCACGTTGGGGGCCAACAACAGAGTTCACGCCGAATTGCTGCGTTTGGGCAAGCAGGGGGTGCGGCGCGACAATATGGTGGAAATTTCGCCGATTCCAATTCACGCCGATATTGCGAGCCGCGTCAGCACCACCCGCGAGACTGTGGCGCGCGTGCTTAGCGATTTGTCGCGTGACGGTTTGATCGAGCGGCGCGATCAAGTATTGGTGATTCGGGATTTCGCGCGACTCGAGGGAATGGTGGAAGAGGTGCGCGGAGGTTAATCGTGGGTTAATTTTGAGGCCATAATTTTTCCTTGAAGGGGTTGGCCTTTTTTTTGTGCATTTTTGTTTGGGGATGGGTGTTGGTCTCGCGTTCGTCTGGAGTTCTTCGCGGCGTTTATTCACGCAAATCACATAAGGTTGTTTCTTGATTCTCCTTGTGGCAGAAGTCCGAAACTCTTTTTTCGGCGACGGCCGGTCTTGGTCGTTCGGAAAGAAACGCTTTAGATAACACTTTGCTGTTTCTTTCCGGCTTTGAAAGCTGAAGGTTCCGAAGCGTTCTCTGGAAGCGTTCGAAGGCGGGAATTGGGGCGAAAGAATAAACTGTCGTCGGGTTTTCGGCGGCAATAACAAGACGTTGCCGGAATCTTCGGCGACAAGGGAGTGGGAAATGCTGGGCGATGCGTCGAACCGGGAACCGGTCGCCGATCCTGACGCGGCCGGGGCGGAGCCGGGCGTCTATATGTCGGAAGACCCCCGAGACATCGGATGGGTCAAGCAGAAGGTGCCGGGTCAAACGGCGTGTCCGGCTGGAACCGATATTCCGGGTTACATCCGGATGATTTATGAAGGGCGCTACGGTCGCGCTTACGAAATCAATCGAGAAGCCAATGTGCTGCCCGGGGTTTTGGGGCGGGTGTGCTCGCGGCCTTGTGAAGCCGCGTGTCGTCATGGCTGGCCGGGCAACGGCGAGGCGGTGGCGATTTGTCATCTGAAGCGTGTGTCCGGGGATTTGAAACATTCTGGGCACAGGATCACCGAACGACTTTACGCTCCTACGGGCAAGCGCGTGGCGATTGTCGGCGCAGGACCGGCGGGCGTGGCGGCGGCGCATGATTTGTCGCTGCTTGGACATGACGTGGTGATCTATGAGCGTGAAGAGCGCGCAGGCGGTATGTTGCGCTATGGCATTCCGGAATTCGTTTGCTGCGCATCATCCTGAGATGGATTGAGTCACAACGCGCTGCGTCTCGGCGTGGCGATTCGCACCGGAGCTTCGATCGGCAACAACAAAGGCGATATTCGCCTGTCGACGCTGTTGGGAGAGTATGACTCGGTTTTGTTGAGCACCGGCTGTATGAAGGCGGTGACTCTGCCGGTTCGGGTCGGCGGCGCGGGGGGAACTTTGGAGCCGTCGAGCAAAAGCGGCGGCGATCCGATGCGGTTGTTGCGCGACGTCGAATACGGCCTGGATTTTCTCACCGAGCTGCATCGGGGTGAGAACAAGCGGGTTGGGCGTCGGGTGGCTGTGGTCGGCGCCGGGTTTACGGCTCTGGATTGCGCGCGAGTGGCGCGGCGGTTGGGCGCGACCGAAGTCACAATCCATATCCGCACCACCGAAGAATATATCCCGGGTCCGCACGAAGAAATCTTTGAAGCTAAGCGCGAAGGCATTCGCCTGAAGGGCTTGCGCACGCCGATGGGCGTGGTTTTGGACGAAAGCGGTCGGTTGACCGGTGTGGAGTTCGTGCAAAACCGCTTGGGCGGATGGCGCGCGGGCGGGCGTCGGGTGGCGTTGCCGATCGAAGGGTCGGAGTTTGTGGAGCCGTGCGACACTTTGATTATCGCGGTCGGCCAACAAACGGTGAACGACTATGTCGATGTGCGGATGGAGATAGATCGCAGCGGCGTGGTGCGGGTGGGCTCTGACGGCATGACCTCGGTCAACGGCTTGTTCGCGGCGGGAGACTTCGTGACCGGGGCCTCCACGGCGATCGAGGCGATTGCGCACGGTCGTAAAATTGCAGGTAAAATCGACGCTTGGTTGGTTGGCCACGAACGTCGGAGCCAGCGTGTGCGCATCGAGCCGGTCGCCGGGCCGCAGCGTGACCATGCCTACGACTTCATTCCGCGCCAAAATATGCCGACCTTGCCGTTGGAGCAACGAACCAAGATTCTAAGCGGAGAGGTTGAAATCGGCATGGGGCCGGCTTTGGGCGGCGAGGAAGCGAAACGCTGCTATCTGCGCAATCTGCGTTACACAATAGACATTGATCGCTGCATCTATTGCCGCGCCTGCATCGCGCGCCGCGCAGTTGCATCAAGCTGGTGAAGGACGTGTCGAGATTCGAGGACGGCAGTTACGGTCGCTTGATCGAAACTAAAGAATGGAATCAAGTCGCCGCGATTTCCATCGACAACAATGAATGCATTCGATGTGGGGCTTGTTACAACGCTTGCCCGGTGTCGTGCATTTCGATCACCCGCAACCAGCTTGTGACCGTGGATGTCTGATATGAGCGCGACTTCTTCTTCCATTGCGGTCGGCTCCGGCCAGCCGCGTCATCATGTGATCATTGGTAGTGGCGTTGCGGGCAATCAGGCCGCAGAAATCTTGCGCGAGCGCGAGCCCGATAGCCGCATCACGATCATCACTGCGTCCAGTTTGTTGTTTTATAATCGTTATCAGCTTCCGAACGTGTTTCGCGGCTGTCACGATTGGCGAGCGTTTCTAGCCTATTCGCCTGATTATTATCGGCAGAAGCGGATCATTGTGCGTCGCAATAGCCTGGTCTCTTGCGTTGACGGCGTGAATCGTATGATTAAATTCGCGCATAACGAAAGTATGCGCTATGACACGCTGTTGGTTGCTTCGGGCGGGCGCGGCTACATGCCCGAAGACTTGATGGAGTTCAAGCCGTTGATGCACGGGTTCGGCTCTTTCGAGCAGGCCATGACCGTGTATCGTCAATTGCCCGAAGGCGGTCGAGTGGTGATGCTGGGCGGCGACACCATTGGTTTGGATTTGGCGCGGACGTTGATCTATACGGGGTATCGAGTGACGTTGGTTGCGAACGAACATACTTTCTTTCCGCACCAAGTCGTGGCCGAAGAGCGGCCAAAGTTCTTAAGCGGCCTGACGGCAATAGGCGTCGACGTGGTCGATGGCGACAAGGCGGGCGGCGTGACGGCATTGGAGAAGGGCGCGCGCGGCCTTCCGGCGCGGCGCGTGTTGTTTCGGGACGGTTCCGATCTTTACGGCGACATCGTTTTGCCGTTTATGGGCTTGGTTCCGGCAGTCGAGTTTATGGTGGGCTCCGGACCCGATATCGAGCGCGGATTGTTGGTCAGTCCTTCGCTGCGGACCACCGATCCCAGTATCTTCGCCGCCGGGGACGTTTGCCAGATCTGGTCGGCTGAAGAGAGCGCCGCTATCGATTCTATTATGGATACGGCAACGTGCGCGCGATGGGGCTTTGGCGGCGCAACATGACCGGCGCCGATGACGCTTTCGTTTGACGCAAGATGAAACACCGTCAAGCTCGACGACCAGGGCCGCGTGGTGATCTCGTTCTGGGATTATCAGTAACAGGGAGCGGAGTTTCGTTGCGCGACGCGGAAGGGCGTTTCGGCGAGAGATCGTCGTTGCGTTCGCCGTCGAGTCGCCTTCGAAGCTGCGTCTCCGGTCGATGGGACGGTGGGAGAGCGTAGATCATTTGATCTCTCCTTCGATTTTGCCGATAGATTCCTCGTTCTGCCTGACGATGCGCTTTGCGGCTCCAGGAGGATAACTCGGATGACCTCGACCGATATTCAAATTTCCATTTGCGGCTCGGCCGGAGACGGCCACGATCGCCGCCAGCGACATTCTGCGCAACGCTTTGGCCGAAGCCGGATACCGCATCATTAGCTTCGACGTCTACCCGCCCGAAATCCGTGGGTTCAGCGATGCATCGCGCGTATGCGCGTCAGCAACAGACGTATTCTTTGAAACTCAGCTCTGATGTTTTGGTGTCTCTGGATGACAGCCACACCATTCCGCACTTAGGCGAAGTGCGGGATTTCGGCGCGGTGATTTATGAAAGCCGTCCGGTGTCGCAGTTGCCGGAAGGCGGGCATATCACCGCTCATCTATCGCCTGGGCATATTCCTTACGGCGTTCCCTTTCGTGAATTGTCGGAAAAAGCCACCAATGGAGCTCGCGCCCGCAACATTGTGGCGTTGGGATTTTTGGCCGGTCTGTTCCGTTTGCCGCAAGTTGCTTTCCGCCGCATCATCGAAGGAAAATTCGGCAAAAAGGAAAAATCCGTCGCCGAAAAGAACCTTGCGGGGTTCGACGCCGGGTATCAATACGGCGCCGCGACTTTCAAACTCGACGATGCGGCGTTTGGCGAGCCCTCCGGCGCGTTGCGCGCGCGCGGCAAGGTCGCGATGCTGAACGGCAACGCCGCTGTGGCGCGCGGTTGCTTGGATGCGCGGTTGGAGAACTTCTTCGGTTATCCGATCACCCCCGCGACTTCGATCATGGAGCGTTTGGCCTCTGAATTGCCCAAGCGTGGGCGAAAGCTGCTGCAAACCGAAGATGAAATCGCTGCGATCTCCGCCGCCGTCGGCGCTGGTTATGCGGGCGTGCGCTCCGCCACCGCCACTTCGGGGCCTGGTTTGGCCTTGATGGCGGAGATGCTCGGCTTGGCGGTTATGGGCGAGGTCCCGTGCGTGGTGTTCGTGTCGCAACGTGGCGGGCCTTCCACAGGCATGCCGACCAAAACCGAACAGTCCGACCTGAATGCGGCGTTGTACGGCGGTCACGGCGATTCGCCTCGAATCGTCATCGCGCCGACCAACGTCGAAGGTTGTTATCGTTGCGCCGGAAAAGCCTTCGAAATGGCCGAACGCTATCAAACTCCGGTGATCGTGCTGCTCGACCTGTATTTGTCGAACCGTTATGAAACCGTGGTCTTAGCCGCCGCCGGTCCTCCCTTTGAACTCGATTCGAACAAGCGCATGCGGCGTCCCGCGCCCGGAGAGACTTATCGCCGCTTTGCTCTGACCGACGATCACATCAGCGCGCGCGCCATTCCCGGCGATGAGGGCGGCATGCACGTCGTCACCGGCCTGGAGCACAACGAACTCGGGCGACCCAACGATCAGGCCGACATTCACGCCGCCATGAGTCGAAAGCGTCACGAAAAGCTGAAAGCGGCGTTGAAACATCCGGATTTCACCATATGTAAGCGCTTTGGCGATGAAGGGCCGGTCGAGGTCGGATTGCTCGGGTGGGGCTCGACCTTTGGCGAGTGTATGGAAGCCATGTTGATGGCTCGCGCCGAGGGCATTCGTTGCGCCGCGATGAAAGTGGTGATGCTGTCGCCGTTGCCGGTTGAGCCGATCAACGCCTTTATGGACGATTGCTCGGCTGTGTTGGTTCCGGAAATTAACTATGAAGGGCAGTTCGCCCATTTGGTGCAGGGCTCGTTGGGCCGCCCGGTGCATGCGTTCGCTCGCGTGCCGTGCGCTCCGATGAAGGTCGAGGACATTTTGGACGAAATCCGTCGTCTTGCGATGCGCGCGCGCGCCGCTTCGGCGGCTGCGGCGTAACAAAAAGATCGGCTCTAAATAAACGGGGCTCGAACCCGGAGGGCGCGCGTCCTCCGGGCGATCAAAGAGAACCGCATCATAAAATTTATTTTGGGAGGGCCCGTCATGAGCAAACTTGAAAAGCCGGTCTATCTTGACGAAAAACTGCGCGATGTCGAGGAAAGCGGACGACTCGATTATCGATCCAAAGCGTTGCCGAGTTGGTGTCCGGGATGTGGGTATTTCTCGATCGTCGACGGTGTGGCGGCTGCGCTCAATGAAATGAGCGTTCCTCTGAAAGACGCCGTTGTGGTGTCTGGAATCGGATGTTCTTCACGTTTTCCGTTCTTTCTCAGCACTTACGGCTTCCATACTTTGCATGGTCGCGTGTTGCCGGTCGCCACCGGCGTGAAGGTCGCCAATGATCGTTTGACCGTGGTTGCCGTCGGCGGCGATGGTGATGGTTTCGCCATTGGCGGCGGGCATGTTCCGCACGCGGCGCGGCGCAATGTCGATATTACCTATTTGCTGTTCGACAATGGAATTTATGGCCTCACCAAAGGCCAGACCTCGCCGACTTCGGCCCAAGGATTCCGCACCTCAACCAGTCCTTACAGCAATATGGATCGTCCGCTGAATCCGTTGATGATGCTGTTGTCTTATGGCGCGAGCTGGGTTGGTCAAGCCTACGCCGGGCGTCCGCATCATCTTAAAGACATGATTCGGCAGGCGATTGCTCATCGCGGTTTTTCGTATCTGCATATCCTTAGTCCGTGTGTCACATTCGATAAAACGAGTCGCACTTATGTCAATTTGGGGATGCAAGTTCGCGACTTACCCTCGGAACATGATTCGACCGATCTTATGGCGGCGATGAAGGAGGCGGCGCAGACGCAAACTCCCGGTTTGGGGCTCTATTACCAAGAACAACGTCCGACTTTGGCGGATAATCTGAATGAAATTATTGTGCGTTCCGGCGGGAGCGAAAGCGTGCGATCGTCTTAGTCCTCGCTTTGGGAGCGCGAGGCGTTGTTGGGTTTGATGTGCTCCTGTTCGATCGAAACCTGAAACTTGGCGGCTTCATCAGATTGAAATAGCACTCACACTTCGGTTGTTGCAGTCTCCAAGTCATGGTTTCCAAAGGCCTTCTGGGGCCTTTGGCGGGTTCAGGCGGAGTGCTGGCCTTTGCGTCTTTTTCTCGGTTTTTCGAGTGAATGGAGTATAGTAAATTAATTGAGGCTGCATTCTTGGTTGAGGCGTTCGAGGATGTTTTTCGGTGGGCTTGACCAAGAGTTCAGTCGCGATTTCGTTAAAATAAAATTAAAGCTGGTCAAAGGCGGTGAGGCGTTCGAGGGGAGTTTTAGGGAAGGGGCGCTCGAAAGCTGCGCGTTTAATAAGGTGTCGTTGCGATCATTTTGTGGGAAAGCTATTGAGTTTCGTGTGGATGCGTTATTCTGTGTTGATATGTTGGCCAGTGGAAGCTATTTCTGTAGGCTTAGGTCGTGTTTGGGCAAGAGAGTTGGAATGTCGGCAATGCGTCCTAGAAGGTGGCGTTTAGGAAAGTGAATGCCGTCGTCTTTTTTGCCTCACGTTTTTCGGGTTTTCGGAAGCGCGGAACGGAGCAGTAAATGTCCGTCGATAAAAGTGAAGTAATTAAAGGGCAGATTCTGCAGCTGGTCTCAAAATTGCCGGCGGCGGCCGTTCGCGAAATTGTTGATGTGATCGGCGGCAATGATGGCGGCGGTTCAGAAAAAGCCAAAATTGTTCGGCAATCGGTGATCGAGTACCTTAATCGGTTGCGGCCTCATCGCGCTCGGCGACTGTTTACCGATTTATTCGATCCTTTTCTGAATAGTGACGACAATTTGTTTCGGTGCAAGAATAGCGTCTATGGCGTGGTTCTTCGGGCCGATGTTGGCGGGTTGTGGACCGGACTCAGTCGGTATGCTTTTCCCGATTTGATTGAGGAAATTCAGACTCGACTTGATGACATGTCGAAAGAGAACTTGCTGGAGCGGGTTCTCATTTCACCGGAAGCAATGGAGTTCCGCGAAAGAATGCGGGTTGCTGCGGTGCGTTTTCTTGACGCCTTGTCGGCGGATCGTGATTTGTTTAATCAGTTTGTGCAGACTGTCAATCGTGAAAGAAAACGCGACGCAAAAACCAAAACGATGTTCTTGGAGCGTCTTTACAATATTGACGAGCCTTTTATTCGAATGATTGTTGATATTTTAACCTACCAACCGCTCTATTCCGATTTCATTAAGCGTGGTTTGCGTTCGATTCCGGTCGGAGACAATTCAGACGATTATGAAAAGCTTACTGAGCAGGTTTTGGAGGCGACAGAAGAACTCAGAAAAATTATGGCAGATGAGCGTATCCATTCTCGTTATTATTTTATGCTACCTCTCTCCGTTATTCATGTGAAGCGACGTTATGACGTCGGTGGGCTGTATCTTCGTCATATCGGAATCGATCTTGGTCGCGTCGGCGGCTTGATGGTCGAGGCCATGATGATTCATTTTCAAACATGCTGTCATATGATCTCGGAAATTCTGACCGGATCCTTGAAATTAAACGATCGTGTGCCCGGTTCCGCGATTAAGTTAACGGTTAAAGAAAAAGCTCGAATCGACAGTGAAATGGTTCGGCTCAACCAGCTCTTGAGCGCTCAAACAATTGGCGGTATTTTAGAAAATCGTCGTACTGAGCCGCAATTTC
This sequence comes from Azospirillaceae bacterium, assembly GCA_963575675.1. Classification (GTDB taxonomy): domain Bacteria; phylum Pseudomonadota; class Alphaproteobacteria; order Azospirillales; family Azospirillaceae; genus CAUYUA01. The sequence continues at coordinate 67,568 of CAUYUA010000011.1, read as the reverse complement.
GTATGCTGTGGATCGAACTAAGTAAATTTTTAAGTTATAAAGTAACCATCGTTGCTCATGAACGGTTAAGCGTGTCTATTCTTTCGCGTGCGCAGCCGACGTTTGATCACGACGATATGCTTTGGTTGCTCGAAATGCTGTGGGGATGGCACAAGATTGCTCGTCGTTTCGACATTGCTAATTTTGATATGGAGAAGTGGCGCGAGCAGGTGCTTGGAGATATGCGTATTGCTTTAGAAAAAGCATTGAAGTTTGAAGAAAATGACAAGTTGTATGATCGCATGGGGCATATCTTGCGTCTGCACCAGGTGTTGGCCGTGTTTGATCGGAGAATAATGCAATTTATTTCTCCCAGTAGTCACAATGTCACGCAAATGATATTGGATAGTTTGCAGCGTGCGGGAGAAATGCGTAAACATGAAGCCGAGCTGATTGCTGAATTCATCAGTTTAGCTCGTTCTGAGTTAGAGAAGTCGAGGTATTGGAAGAGTCCCGAGTTGAGCGAAGTCATTAAAATCGCAGAGCGTCGCGGTTTCTAGCGTGCAGGGGCGGTGACGTGTGGATGCGTGAGAGCGAAATAAGAAATAAAAAGAAGTATATTCTGTTCGGTTGAGAACCCGAGAATTGTGCGGCCTTCCCGAATTGAAACGGTCCACTCTCATCCGGTTGTTACAAACTCCAAGTCATGGTTTCCAAAGGCCTCCCGGCCTTTGGCGGGTCGAGGGCGGAGCCCCGATTCTTTCGGAGTCTTTTTCGGGTTCTCAATTTTTTTCGGGTTCTCAATTGGACAGAGCATAAATAGACAACGAATCAGACGGGCCCAGGAACATAATCCCTGGGCCCGTCTGATTCGTTGTCTTCATTTTATGGTTATGGATGAGTGATATGCATTACGGCGTTTTTCAGTGACTTTAATAAGTGACGCTCGATTTCGCCACCGCTTCCTTGAATGCGGCGCTCCGTAACGAGTTGTAATGAGGCTATATGACATCGAATAGCTTCAAAGTATTTCGGTTGTTGCATATCCGCCATCGTCAGGAAACTACAAAGAGAATCTGCAATATCTGTAATCAATTGATAATCGAATGTTCCTGCTTGTCCTTTCACCTCATGCGCAATTAAAAACAATTTCTTTATTGCAGCTTCGCGGAGCTCTAAGGGAGCTGTAATTATTGTCGCTTCGGCTTCCAGCAAACGTCCCAAGTCATGTTCTAAAACATCAATGTACTCTTTTGATAACTCCTGCACTCGCGCATTGGCGCGGGCTAGAGCGTCTTTTAATGAAATCCCTCCTGTGGTCATTGCTCTTTGTCGCAATTCGAAATTGGGAGGAATAAATTCTATTTCTGTAATCTTATCATTTTCCATATTGTTTTCGTTATTCTCAGACATTGGCGTTGCGCCCTGTGTTATGGCCGGCTCTTTCTTCGGGCGCTCCGAGAACTTTCGTTGGATCCAATCCCTTCATAAGAGCCACAATTTCTTCTTCTGTTAATCCTGGTCCGCGAGGCGTGAATTCCGAATTTTCGTCGAGTGCGTTTGAGGTAGGTGACGGCGAATCCGAAATGCGAGTGCTGCGTCGATCTTTCTCCGCAGGATATTCAATCGCAGATTGTCGTCGGCGATCTGGCCCGTTGAAATTTGGCGTGCTGACAAATACGCGCGGTCGCTCGACTACGGCTAAAATCCGCGCCAATAAGGCGTTGGCGGAAACAGGCTTAGCTAAAAACTCGGTGACTCCGGCGTTGCGGGCGGTGATCACGCGATGAGATTCGGTGTAGGCGGTGACGAGAACCACAGGTTTGGTGCGATGCTGACTGTTGCGGGCGGTGCGAATGACTCGAGTCATTTCGATTCCGTCCATTGGCTCCATGAGCCAGTTGGAAATAACCAAATCGACTTCGTTTTCGCGAAGAATATTAAGCGCATGCCGGCCGTTTGCAGCTTCCAGCACTGTGCCGACGCCAAATGAGCGCAGCATTTCACGGACGATTCTGCGCATGTAGAGATTGTCATCAACCACCAGAATCGAGAAACTGGTGAAATTATAGCGTTTGTTTAGCGGAACGATCATGTCGCCCCATGTCCTCTTTTTTGCGTGAATCGCAATGGGGAAGAAAACTGCGCGCGTTACGCTGGTCAGCTTAATAATTGACGCATCATGAACCAGCATCCTGCTCGGAAAGCGATATCCAGGTCAATTCATGTTTGTTGTGGGACAGGTGAACCAGGCGACTGTTGGGTAACGCGGCAAAGGCGCCAACCAGATTGTGGTCGGTTGCGCCTTGAAATTTGATGGAGACAATCATATTGCGGGCCAATCGTGAGTCTCTCCAATTCTGGACCATTCGCAACAAGCGATCTGGATAACAAATCACGTCGCTACATAACCAATCTACGGGACCGATATCTGTAGGAGCAATAGCGAAAGCGCTTTCACGTCGCGACTCGATTCGCGGCAAAGCGGCTATCTCGGGGGCGAGGGGAGCTTTGTCAATGGCGATTACGCGCGCGCCGAGCGTCTGCATAACCCACGTCCAGCCGCCGGGGCTAGCGCCGAGGTCGACGCAGAGGTCGCCGGGGCCGGGGCGGCGTTGGGCAAGCGTCAAAGCCTCCCAGAGTTTTAGGTAGGCGCGATTCGGAGGTTTTTGACGGTCTTCGACGAAGGCGGCTTCTCCGTGGCGGAACGGGCTGGAGCAACGCGACGCTGCAAGTATGGTTTCGGCGTCGAGCAAAGTCCATGATCCCAATGGCGCCGTCGGCGCCGGTTCGGGAAATATCAGCGGTCGCGCGGAAACAAGAGGAAGTTGGCTTTCGATCAAAGCTGCCCGGCGGTGACAGGCGATTGACCATAACGCCCAGTTGCGTTGGAGCGCGCGCAACGCGCGGACGCCGGCTTTGATCGAAGGAATAGAGAGTCGGACAGGGTCAAACCAAATATTTTGCGCCCAAGGCGCAAATCGGGCTGGACCGGGCGCGGCGATCAGGCGTGGGCCGATTTCGACGGCGTCAGGGCCCAAGGAGTCCCGCAGAACGTCGGCGTAGCCTTCTGGGGCAAGGTAGAGCGTTTGGCCGAACGGAACGGCTTCGGGCGTGATCATATTAGGGGGTCGCTGTGAGTGCGCGGCTAAAACGCGGAAGACGAAGACGTTGACGCCGCAAGGTTTAATTCTAAATAGACGGCTTCAGGCAGATGTTCTGTAATGTACGGCGGGCAGGGGGTGAAGCCCAAGGATTCGTACAGAGTTTGCGCTTTAGCCATGGAATGCAATGTTTCCAGTCGTAACGTCGAATAGCCGCGTTTGCGGGCTTCTTCGATGATTCCCAAAGCCAAGCGTAGACCGATTTTCAATCCGCGCGCTTTGGGGCGGACAAAGAGGCGTTTCATTTCGGCGCCGCCGTCGTGCAGAGGGCGCAACCCCACCACGCCCACAGCTTCGTCGTTTTGTTCAGCCAACAAAAGTTGTCCGGCAGGTGGCGTGTAGGCGCCGGGTAAGGTGGCGAGTTCGCGATCCAACCCCTGAAAGCACAATGAAAACCCTAACGAGGCGGCGTATTCCAGGAAAAGAGTGGTCACGACTTCCATGTCCGCCGTTCCTTTGGCCGGGCGAAGGCTGATTTCGTTGACGTTCATGGCGGAGCATCCATTTTGTGTCGAAGGTGAGGGCTCTTTCAAGGACCGCGACGAAGGAGGTTCATTGTTTCGAACCGCAGCGTTTTTAGTCGTAGTTTTTCCTCAATTCCGAGAGGCCAGTTCTTCACCTTATGTGTATGGTGTGAAGATTTTTGGCGATGACGCTGGTGTTGTTCTTGGTGGATCGTTTTGTGAAACCGAGAGCCAAGTGTGGATATGTTGAAAGAATGTTGGCATGAGAACATTGGCATGGCAAGGTTGCTTTGGTCAATGTTCGGATTCTTTTGTTGGTCGCTCTGTTGGGGAGAAGTGATCTTCTTTTCAGTCAAGAGGCGTTTTTGGGCGCCGCTTTTTTGTTTTAGTGGATTTCAAAATGATGGCGTTGTGGGGTAGAGGATATCCGATCCGCATCAGTCGAGTTCAATGTTTTGGAATATTTCGGTTTGCGGATGCGGTGTTTGTGATCGTGGGGAGGCGTAAGGAAGGAACGAAAGCGTCTCCTTCTTCGCATCGCGATATTTCTTTGGAATCACTTGCCTTTGTTGGCGAGTTATGATTTTGTGATGTGTGTTGATGAATGCTCAGGGGCAATAACGGGATAACAGCCAAAAGAGAGTGAAAAGATAAAATCTGATCTAGAGTATTAGCTCGCTGTAAACCGCTAAGGTTGCGTCCGTCATGTTCTTTAGCGCATAGCGGGGGCAGACATTGGCTACAGCGCGCGCAGACATTGCTTCTCGAACTGAGGGCGTTTGTTCCAATGCGTGCGTCAGAGCTTCAGCCAGCGCCTCAGGATTTCCCGGCGGAATCAACCAACCTGTATTCCCATGTTTGACCAGCTCAATCAAACCGCCCAGCGCTGTGGCGATTACGGGACGCCCCATAGCTTGAGCCTCAACCGCAACGCGACCGAATCCTTCCGGCTGAGTTGACGCCACCACAACCACATCGGCTAGGAGATAAGCCGCCGGCATGTCATGACAGGTCTCGGCGACAATGATTTGCCGTGACAATCCTAAAGCTGAGATCCGTTCGATAAGGCTTTGCCGGAAATGACCGTCTCCACCGTCGGGGCCGACCATAACGCACTGAACGTCGGTTCGTTCGAGTCGCGCCATGGCCTCCACCAGCGTCATTTGCCCTTTGGGGCGCGATAACCTACCCGGCAGCAAGATCACGGGTCGGCTTCGATCAAGGCCCCAGCACTCAACGAGAATCGCGATGCGTTCGGCGGAAACTGCGTCGGAGCGATGGCGCTCAAGGTCAATTGCGCGCGGGATGATGCGGATGCGTTGCGTTGCGCTAGGGTAGTTTGTGCGGATATGCTCGGCGATGAACTCGGAAATGGCGATTACGCGCTCTCCGCGCGCCATTACCGTGTTATAAAGCTTTTTCATTGGCGAGTTGAAGTTATACGCCGCATGAAAGGTTGTCATAAAAGGAATTCGCGCTTGTTGACACGCCGCCCAGGCGCTCCACGCGGGCGCGCGGCTTCGAGCGTGAACCAGTGCGACGTCGTGTTTGCGAATGAGATGTAAAAGACGCGCGGTGTTGGCGATCAGAGCTTGCGGCGTTTTTCCCGCCAAGGGCAGGGTAATATGGTCGGCGCCGCCGGAAATCAGAGCTTCGACCCGGCTGCCGCCTGAAGAAGCGACGATAGGGCGGGCGCCGGTTTGAGCCAAAGCGCAGGCGACGTCTAAACACCCCTGCTCTGCGCCGCCGGCGCCCATGGCCGGCAGAACCTGAAGAATGACTTGTCCGGCAAGGCCGACCGGAGTCGTAGATCGGCTCATGCCGCTGTTTCCTGTTATCGATCTGTACGGAAAGGAATTCATTAAAGGAAACTTTGCGCGCAACGACACGCTTCCCGCTTTTCAAAGGCCTTTCGCCTTTGGTGAAAAAGGAGCGCGCAAAGAAATTCCTTGGTTTCTAGCGGACGCCTTTACCGTTGAGGAAAGGGCCGTATTTTTTGTCGGTGCCCTGAATGTGTTTGACCAGCCAGTTTTTGAGGAAGGTCATGACCTCCATGCTGAGCATGGCGGTGGCGCCGGAGTGGTATTTTTGCTGAACTTCGATGACGCGCTTGGTGAGCGCTTCGTGTTCTTGCTGATGGGCGAGGAAACTATCGTAGCCGTGCTTTTGCATATACTGCTCTTCATTAATGAAGTGCGTTTTTGTATATGACACGAGATCATCCAGAATGCGTCCCAAGGCCTCTTTTCCGCGCCCGGCCTGCACGGCGTCGAAGAGGTCGTTCATCAGGCTCACGAGCTTCTTGTGCTCGTTGTCGAACTGTGTGACTCCGACGCTTAACTTATCGTTCCATTCCATGAGCGGCATACGGGAGGCTCCATTGATCGAGGCGTTTGAAGACGACGCGGTGAAACGGGGATGAATAAAAATCAGTGAAAATAAAAGCTGACGGTGACGGGAGGAAGAGCGCCCGACCATTCAGGTTGCTGTTATATCTAGGCGTTTTGAGACCAGATTTCAACTGGGCTCTCGGGGGTGATTTTTTTGGGCGGCGGGCATGTAAAAATATGTTGACGGCGCCTAAAGATGCAATGGAGTGGATTGAGGGGCGTTCCAAGGAGGGGAGGCTGCGGTTGTTTTCTTATATGGAGGTCGGTTTTTGCTGTAGAGGTTGGTTTTTGCCATAAAAAATAGACGAATTTAATTCGCGCGCCTTGTTGCGTGAAGGTGGTTGTTGGTTAGGTGGTTGATTATCGGAAAATCATCGCGACTTTCTTTTTTTCGGGTTACCAATGGTCCCTGAGTATGGTCTAAGGAAGGCGATGTGTTTGATTCGAACTTCCTGCCGAGTAGTCGCCGATGAGCAGTAATCATTATGACGACCGGTTGGATCGCGCGGAGGCCATTCGGCTGCCGATCCGAAAGTGGGCGCAAAATCTTAAGGACATTGGGAAGCAGTTCACCGGCGCGTTCCGTCCCCGAGAGCAGGTGTTTCTAGAAACCGGCGATCGGTTGCGTGAACTGCATCGGAAAGTCTCGACGTTGTCCGAAATGGCCGAATTGGCTGCGTCGCGCCTTTCTTCCAATGAGTTTTCTGAGATGTTGAACGGCCTTGCGGGGGCGGCTCGTCAGATCGATGCCTTGCGCAACAGTCGGCGTGGCTTGCCGGAGGCGCTGGAGCGCGTTGTCGCCACCACCGACACGATGCTTGGCTCCCTTTCCGCCTTGTCGCGCGTGATGTTCCATGTCCAGGTCTTGGCTGTGAACGCGAAGATCGAAGCCTCTCAGCTTAACCAGGCGGGGATGGATTTCTCCGTGTTTACGCGAGAGATTGCGCATTTGGCTCACGGCGGCGATCAGACGATCGGCGCGGTGAAAAAAGAGCTGCTTTCTTTGCGCAACGCCGCAGTCCAGGCTCAATCGTTACAGACCACCTTCGAAAAGGAGGGCGTGCGGGAGTTGGACCTCGTGGCTCAACGTTTGAGCGCATCCATCGCCGCAATGCGTCAGCAACAAAATCGCGTCTCTCAAGGCGTGCGCGAGATTCCTGCGCGGTTGCAATCGTTGTTTTCCTGCATTTCCGACGTTGTTTCCGCCTTGCAGATATTCGATATGACTCGCCAAAGGCTGGAGCATGTCGAGCAAGCTTTGACTGTTGCGGCCGACATGATCGGTGGCGACACCGCTTCGGATATGGACGAACGGCAACTGAAGGTGTTTGTCAACGGAGTATCTGATTTGCAGTCTTTGCAGCTCAGGCACGCCGGAGACGACTACCATAACGCTGTCGGCAATGTTCGGCAGAATCTTACAACCATGACGCAGGGGGTTCCCGCAGTGGGGTCTCTTTGCCAACATTCTTTCGGCCAAGAAGGCGACGCTTCTCTTTCCAGCGTCAGCCAAGACATTGCCAAGGCCGGAGCGATCTTTTCTCAGTTTGCGACGGTGCGCGAACAGGCCGAGCAGAGTCTTAATCAAGTGGCGGCAATGGCCGCGAGCGCCGAAAAATTGATGCGCTCTTTGAATTCGGTGAACGCCGACATGCGTTTGATGGGATTGAACGCCTCAATCAAGTGCGGCAACATCGGCAGTCAAGGGCGCGCCTTGAACGTGATTGCGCAGGAGCTTCAGACTTACGCCAAGCTCACCCGCAACTATGTCGAGTCGGTTGCCAATGATTTGGAGCGCGTTACGGTCATGGCGCGTGAGCATAGCGGGGTCGAAGGCGCCGATGGCTCCGAGGCCAGCGTTTGCCATCTTAAGGTGGCTTTAGAGAGCGCAGATCAGAGCGTGCGGGCGACGGGCGAGGTTGTGTCTCGGTTGTTGAGCGATATTACGAATTTTGGTCAGTCTGTGGTTGATTTGACCCGCACTGCGTCGTCGGGCTTTTCCGATCGAGCGGATTGCCATGAATTGGTGGAGCAAGGGTTGCGTGGGTTGAAGGCGTTGGCGAGTGAAAGCCATCCTGGGTTGTCTGGAGCGGCGCTTGAGTCCGCGCGGCGCGAGGTTTTGGCGTTTTCGGAAAGTCACTACACCATGGCGAGCGAGCGTTCGATTCACGGGTCTGCCGTGCGAGGGCATGCTTTGGTTCAGTTGTTGACCGGCGAGGATGCGCCGAAGGCGTCGATTGGAGAGGCTTCTAAGGAGCCGGATATTTCCGGTCTTCTTTTCTAGATTCGGAGCCTGCGGTCTTAGTCTCAAGGGTCCAAGGACGTCGGAAGATGGTCCTTGGACCCGTTTTTATTCTATTTCGTTCACTCGAAGGTCCGCAAAGGACAATGAAGGCGCGCGAGCGCTTGTTTTCGGACTTTTAGTCGAAGGGAGCGCTCTATTCTTCTGATTCCGGTTTTACTTGATCTATTGCGGCTCTTAGGCGACGAAACATTTCGTCTATTTCTGATTTTGAAATAATCAGCGGCGGCGCAAAAGCCAGACTATCGCCCATTGCTCTCAGTATCAATCCTTGTTCTTGCGCCGACGCCACAACGCGCGCGCCCATTCCCAAATCGACTTCGAAAGATCGGCGCGTCGTCTTGTCCGCCACCAATTCCAAGGCTCCGAGCAATCCAACGCCTCGGACTTCTCCCACCAAAGGATGATCGGCAAACATTCGCAGCCCTGCTTGAAAATGTGGAGACACGTTGCGGACATGATCGAGAATGTTGCGCTCTTGATAAATATTCAGAGTCTCCAAGGCGACGGCGGCGGCCACAGGATGTCCGGAATAGGTGTGTCCATGTCCCAATGGGCCCGCCTGTTCAGAGTGTCGTTCTAGAGCTTGGTAAATCGGTTCAGAGATTAAAACAGCGGCGATCGGTTGATAGGCGGCGGAAAGTCCTTTGGCTAAAGTCATGATGTCCGGATTTATGCCGAATGTCTGGCTTCCAAATTGAGCGCCGGTGCGGCCAAAGCCGCAAATAACTTCGTCCACGACCATTAATACATCGTAATGTTGGAGAACTTTTTGTATTTTTTCGAAGTAGCCGCTCGGAGGCGTGATGACTCCGCCAGCTCCCATCACCGGCTCGGCGAAAAATGCGGCGATGGTGTCCGGGCCTTCTCGAAGTATCAATTGCTCCAGAGAATCGGCCAAGCGCGCCGAAAACGCCTCTTCGCTTTCGCCGGGCAGTCCGAAGCGATAGTGGTGAGGGCAGTCGGTGTGATGAAATCGATCCAGTGGGGCATCGAAATCGCGGTGATTGAGGGGAAGTGCGGTTAGGCTGGTGGTGGCGACGGTGACGCCGTGATAAGCTTTGATCCGAGAGATGATTTTCTTTTTGTGGGGGCGACCCACGGCGTTGTTGTAGCGCCAGATGAGTTTTATTGCGGTGTCGTTGGCTTCAGAGCCGGAAGAAGTGAAGAAGACTTTCGACATGGGGACTGGAGCCAAATGAATCAATCGTTCGGCCAGCTCGATCATGGGAGGATGCGCTTTGTGGGAGAAACCGTGATAGAACGGAAGTTTGCGCATCTGACGGGTTGCGGCTTCGATCAATCGCTCCTCGCTGAACCCCAGTGTGGCGCACCAGAGGCCCGCGAGAGCTTCGATGTAGCCGCGTCCGGAGTCATCATAAACAAAGACGCCTTGTCCGCGTTCGATGATCATCGGTCCTTGTTTTTGGTGGCGCTCCAGATGCGTGTAAGGGTGGAGCACAAAGGCGCGGTCTTTGTCGGCGAGGGAGGAATCCGGTTTCATCATGGCGAGATGCGCCTTTTTGAGATGGTGGGAGACGATGGTTGGATTGGAGACGATGGTCGGAGATGATGGCGGTTGAATGTGCGCCGAAGACCGGATAGGCGGGTTCGGCGAGGGAAGGGCGGAGACGCCGCTTTCTTTCGTGTTGTTTGATGCTAGAACATGTATGCCGCATTTTGCATCAGCTCTGGCGTACTGTCGTGCGAAACGCTATGGTGTCTATCATGAGCGAGACTTCCTCCAAATCTTCCATATCGTCCGGCGAGGCGTCTTTTTCATCGCCTCCTTCGCCGTCCTCTTCTCCACCGCCGTCTTCTTTGCGCGATGGTCCTGAAAGTCGCTGGTTCGGCTTTCGGGCGATCGATCCGGACAGCAAGGCAAGCATGGTTCAAGGCGTTTTTGAGTCGGTTGCAGGTCGCTATGATCTGATGAACGATCTCATGTCGGGTGGCGTTCATCGACTATGGAAGGATTCTTTAATCCGTCAGGTGGCGCCGCGCGCCGACATGAGGCTTCTGGATGTGGCGGGTGGCACGGGCGATGTCGCGTTCCGGTTTGTGGAGCGTGGCGGTGGGCCTGTGATTGTGTGCGATTTGACCGAATCAATGGTTCGCGTGGGGCGCGATCGCGCGTTCGACCGTGGATTGGCGACGGGTATTGATTGGTTGGTCGGCAACGCAGAACAGCTTCCGGTGCAAAGTCGGTCGGTGGATGTTTACACGATTGCGTTCGGTTTGCGAAACGTTACGAGAATCGATGCGGCGTTGGCGGAGGCGCGACGGGTGTTGAAGCCGGGAGGGCGCTTCTTTTGTTTGGAATTCAGCCGGGTGGTTTTTCCGGTGCTGCGTGAAATATACGATTTTTATTCGTTCCAGGCTCTGCCGCGTTTGGGGCGCATGGTGGCGGGCGATGCGGATTCTTACCGTTATTTGGTGGAAAGCATTCGTCGGTTCCCTGATCAAGAAACATTGGCGCAACGTATCGCCGCCGCAGGATTTGGGCGCGTGCGTTGGCGTAATCTCACCGGCGGAATCGCTGCGATTCATTCCGGGTGGCGTCTTTAGAATCGCGTTGTTTCTTTCTTTATGATACGTTTCTCTTCGTGTTGCGTCTCGTTTCGGGTTGCGTCCTTTGAAAAGGACGTTGGTCCGAGAGAGCGTCGACTTCAACGGTTGCGGCGTCGCTTTCTTTAAGGGAAAGGCTTCGCCGTTCCACCGACTGGATCCTGCTTTTTCTGGAACCCGGTTTATGATCCGAATCCTTCGCAATCTTGGTCGTTTGTTCGTCATTGTGCGCACGTTGGGGCGGTATAACGCTCTGTTTGCAGATGAGCTGGCCGATATTGCGCCCGGTTTGGCGCTGATTGCTCGTCTGTTGTCACGACGTTCAGTTCCTGACCGCATTGGTCGGCGTCTTTCAGCGGCGCTCGCCGATCTGGGGCCGACCTTCATTAAGCTCGGGCAAGCGCTATCGATCCGTTCCGATTTGGTCGGAGAGCAAATCGCAGCCGATCTCGCCGATCTGCGCGATCGGCTGCCGCCGTTTCCTTTCGAAAACGTGCGCGCCATTATCGAAGGCGAACTCGGGCGACCACTGGAAACACTTTACTCCTCCTTCGATGAGAAATCGATTGCCGCCGCTTCGATCGCTCAAGTTCACTTCGCCGTCACCGCCGCAGGCGAAGAAGTGGCGGTCAAAGTTTTGCGGCCGGGAATCGAGCACACGTTTCGGCGCGACGTCGAGCTGTTCTTTTGGTTGGCCGAATTGGCTCTGTGGTTGCAGCCGGGGTTGCGTCGTCTGCGGATGTGCGAAGTGGTCGATATGTTCTATCGCACCACTTGCATGGAAATGGACTTGCGTATGGAGGCGTCGGCCGCCTCGGAGCTGGCTCACAATTTCATCGGCGATCAGACGTTCCGCGTGCCGAGCGTCAACTGGGATCTGACCGCTCAGCGCGTGCTGACTCTGGAGCGGATTCACGGGATCAAAGTGGTCGAAGGCGTGCAAATGCGCGCTATGGGATATGATCCGGATCGAGTGATGGCGCATGCCGCTTCTACTTTCTTCAACCAGGTGTTTCGTGACGGTTACTTTCACGCCGACTTGCATCCCGGAAATTTGTTTGTGCAAAGCGACGGCTCTATTGCAGCGGTTGATTTCGGCATTATGGGACGACTGGATTGGGCCACGCGCACCTATTTGGCCGATATGCTGATCGGTTTTTTAACCGGAGACTACCGCCGAGTCGCCAAAGTGCATTTTCAGGCCGGGTATGTTCCGGCTCATCACTCGTTGGACGTATTCACGCAGGCTTGTCGCGCCATCGGTGAGCCGCTGTTGAACAAACCTTTGAACGAAATCTCTGTCGGGAAGCTGTTGGCTCAGCTATTCACTGTGACGGAGCAGTTCGAAATGGAGACGCAGCCCCAACTGCTTTTGTTGCAGAAAAGTATGTTGATCGCCGAAGGCGTGGGGCGAACGCTGAATCCTGCTATCAACATGTGGGAGTTGGCGCGGCCTTTGATTGAAGCGTGGATGCGTGAAAATCGCGGGCCGGAAGCGCGTGTTGTTGATGAGCTGGATTCAATTTTGACCATGGCGCGTCGATTGCCTGCCGTGGTGCGCGGCATGGAAAAAACAGTGGAGATGATGACCGGAAGCGGCTTGCGGTTGCATCCAGAGACCGTGGCGGTTCTAACGCGCAGCCGAGTCAGTCGCTTCGATCTATGGTTGTTGCGTCTGACTTTTGTGTTGATGTTGTTGGCCGTTGTGGCCTTATGGTTTCGGTAATCCAATGACGTTGGTTGGGTAGGTTGGCTTCGATGAAAAAATCGTGGGGGGCTGTGACCCCAACCTTACGTAAAAAAAGCGAGGCTTTTTTTACGTCTTTTCCGATTCGCGTTTTTGAAGGATTTCGGCGGACTATTCGGCGAATGATGACGCTTTGCGGCGTTGTTTTTGGGGGGATTATCTTCAGGGCTGCGGGCGTCTTCGGGGTGGTGGGGGCTTTTGCGCTCTCTTCGGCTTTGGCGCAGCAACTTCCGCCGTCATTGGACCCCGGGCGCATTGAGCAGCGCTTCGAGCAACCCAAAACGCCTCAGTCGCAACCGGCGATTGAGTTTCCGGCGCCGGAACAAGCGCCTCCTCCTGAACAAGCTGGGCAAGTGTTTTTTGTGCTCACGGGAGTGGCCATCAATGGCATGACCGTTTATCAACAGAAAGACGTTCAGCCCCTCTATGCGTCTCTGTTGGAACAAAAAGTTAGTCTTGCGCAGATTTATCAATTGCGTGACGCCTTAACCAACAAATATCGCAACGACGGCTATGTTTTGTCTCAAGTGGTTATTCCGGCGCAGAAAATAACCAATGGCGTGGTGCAGTTGACTGTGTTGGAAGGGTACGTCAACTCAGTGAGTTTTGAAGGAAAGGTTACTGACCATAGAGGGCTGTTGCAAGACTACGCCGACAAAATAAAGGCCGAACGACCTCTGCGCAACGATACGTTGGAGCGCTATGTCATGTTGGCTAATGATTTGCCCGGTTTGACGGTTCGGTCGGTGTTGAAGCCGGCCGAGGGCGTGTCCGGCGCTTCCGACGTTATTCTTACGCTTGAAGAGAAGTCATTCGGCGCCATGACTTCCGTGGACAATCGAGGCACGCGGTCGGTGGGGCGGGCGCAGATACAGTCCATGGTCGAGGGTAATAATCTGTTCGGTCTGTTTGATAAGACCACGCTCACCGGCATTGTAACGCCTCAGATTGAGGAGCTGCGTTATATCGATCTCAATCATATCGAGCCGATTGGCGTCGAAGGGACTACTTTATCCTTAGGGTATCGTCGCAACTGGTCGGAGCCTGGCGACAATGTTCGTCAGTTCAAAATTTTGAGCAAGGGTGAAACCGGAAGTATTTCAGTTTCGCACCCGATTATACGCACGCGTTCCGAGACTTTGCGTTTCACGGGCGCGTTTTCTTTGCGTAATTCTCGCACAACCAGCTTCGACTCTCAGTTATCGGATGATCGTTTGCGCATCGCTTCTGGCGAGTTGAGTTATGATTTTGCGGATGTGCTGCAAGGCAACAATCTGATCGAAGTCAATTTGTCGCACGGGTTTGATTTTCTGAACGCCACGCGCACAGGGGAGAAAAGTTTATCGCGAGCTGGTGGAATAAGTGATTTCACTAAGTACACCGTTCGTCTGCAACACTACCAACCTCTTCCTGAACAGTTTTCATTTGTGATTGGCGGAGACTTGCAATATAGTAGTGATCAACTCTTGTCTTCTGAAGAGTTCGGTGTTGGTGGTAAGCAATATGGACGAGCCTTCGATTCTTCGGAAATCACGGGCGATAAAGGTTGGGCATGGCGTCTCGAAGGTCAATATGCTCCGGATTTTGGTTTGTTGGACGAATTGCGCTACAACCAATTCTATGTTTTTGCTGATTATGGCGCCGTGTGGAACTACGAAGACGGAGTTCGCCATGGGCGTCAATCTTTGGCCTCGGTTGGGGCGGGAGTGCGTTTCGGTCTTACGGACTACTTGTCGGCCAACCTGGAAATCGCCAAACCGTTTTTACGGAGCACCGGCGCGACAAACGATCGTGAACCTCGTGGATTTTTTTCACTGACCGCACGTTACTAAAGAGGGCGTTGGAGTCTGTTGGATGACTCCGGACGGAAAGAGTCGAAAGAGCATGCGGCCCTGTTTCTGTCGCTTAAGAGCCGTCCGGCGCTAGTCCCTGATTTTTATGTGGGTGAGGGAGCTTGTCATGTCTTGTTTCCGTTCTTGGCTGAAAGCGACCACGGCGTTGAGCTTGTTGGCGGTAGGTCCGGCCTATGCGAATCCCCGAGGCGCAGTCGTGGTGACGGGAAATGTGACGATCAGGCAGGATGAGCCCGGGAAAGTAGTGATTCAGCAAGGCGACAGCAAGGCAATCATTAATTGGCAGGACTTTAGTATTCGGCAAGGAGAACACACGCAGTTCTTGCAGCCGTCCTCCTCCTCAATTGCGCTGAATCGAGTGGTCGGTGACACCCCGTCGGAGATTATGGGGCGTTTGACCGCCAATGGTCAGGTTTGGATCATTAATTCTCACGGCATTTTATTCGGCCCGCAAGCGCAGATCGACGTCGCTGGTTTGTTGGCGACCACTCACGATATTCGTAATGAAGATTTTATGGCGGGGCGCTATGTTTTTCGAAGTGATCAGCAACCCTCTGGAATCGTCGTAAACCAAGGACAAATTACTGTGGCCGACGCCGGCCTGGCGGCGTTTGTGGCTCCGGGTGTCGCCAATCATGGAGTGATCACGGCGCGTTTGGGCGAAGTGACTCTCGCTTCCGGCAATATGTTCACCGTTGATCTGTATGGGGATCAGAAGATTAATCTGGCAATCGATCATAAAATTTCTCAGCGCGTGATCGGGCGCGATGGTAAGCCGATCAGTGCGTTGGTGAATAACACAGGTCGAATTTTTGCCGATGGCGGTCGAGTGTATTTGACGGCGAATGCAGCGCGAGATGTCGTTAATCAAGTAATCAATGTTTCCGGTGTGGTGCAGGCGCGCTCGGTTGATCAGAAGGATGGAGAAATTATTCTTAGCGGCGGCGATAAGGGCGCTGTGGCGGTTTCTGGGACATTAGACGCATCCGGGCGGGGCGCGGAGCAAAAGGGCGGCGTTGTTCATGTTGCCGGAGATCGAATTGCTTTGAACTCGGGCGCGCGGGTCGATGTCTCCGGTTCTGTGGGCGGTGGCGAGGTTTTGGTCGGCGGCGAATTCCAGGGTGGAAGCGCTCGCGCGGAAGATTATGTTCGTTATGGGATTTCTCCCACACGCAAGCCTATGCCTTCCAACGCTTCATTGGTTTCTATGGACACTGGAGCGACGATTCTCGCCGACGCCGTTGATCTCGGCAAAGGCGGCAAGGTTGTGCTGTGGTCTGATAAAACAGCAAACGTATTGGGAAGAATTAATGCGCATGGCGGGGCGCAGGGGGGGAATGGTGGGTTTGTTGAAACGTCCGGAGTGACGGGATTATCGATCGGCAATGCTTCGGTTAAAACTTCGGCGGCTTTGGGCCATACGGGGCATTGGTTGTTGGACCCTCAGAATTTCGTGATCGCCACCACTGGTGGGAATATGACGCCCACCGCTCTTGTTTCCGCTCTGAACGACAACAACGTCACCATTTCAAGTTCAACCGGCGCGGGAGATGGCGATATCGTCGTCGCCAATTCCGTATCGTGGGGAAGCAGTCACACTCTTACGATTACATCCGACCAGGGCATCAATATTAAGGCTGGGTTAACCAGCGCCGGAAGTGGCTCTCTTGAATTGAACACCGGCTCCGGCAGTCGTCTTAATTTTATTGGAAGCGGTGCGTCGGTTCATATGGGGGGCTCCGGTCATTTGTCTATAAACGGCAATCAATACACTCTCATTAATGATGTTGCCGGGCTTCAAGCAGTAGCCTCTTCCGGTTTTTATGCCGTTAACGCCAATATCGATGCTTCCGACACACGGCAATGGAATTCTGGGAGCAGCGGTTATGAAGGGTTTTCACCGATTGGAGATTTTTCTGGGCGTTTTACTGGTTTAGGCCATACGATTTCTGGTTTGTTCATTCATCCGGGGAACCAAGGAGCGGTGAATGTTGGTTTATTTCAAAACACCACGAGTGCTGCGGCCATATCATCCGTAAAATTTGAAGGAGTTGATGTTCAGGGACGCAGCAACGTCGGAGCTTTGGTTGGAATAAATCTTGGGGAAATCTATGGAGTTTATGTGAGGTCGGGAGATGTGTCAAATGTCAATACAGTCAGTGGAGTGACAGCAGGCGGTTTGGTTGGAAAGAACACCGGCTCGATACTCCGTAGTTATGCTATGGACAATGTTTCGGGTTTTGAGCAGGTCGGCGGTTTGGTCGGAAAGAATCTTGGAGGAACCATCCAGGAATCATTTTCTCAAAATAAAGTCTCCGGAACGAATATTGTTGGGGGGCTGGTGGGGTATAATAGTGGAAATATTCGTAATTCTTACTCAATGAGTTATGTTGTCGGGACGGATGGCGTTGGTGGTTTGGTTGGACTCAATAGCGGAGCTGTAACAACATCTTATTCTATCGGCGCCGTCTCGGGAGAAAGCAATGTTGGCGGTTTGGTGGGACAGACAGACAGCGGTTCTGTAGTTCTCTCTTTTTGGAACACCGACACGAGCGGGCAAAGCGGGAGTCAGGGAGGTCAAGGATTCACTACGGAAGAGCTGAAGACGCCCTCGACAATAAATAGCGTTAATTGGGATGTTTCTAATACGTGGGGGATTATTGTCAATTCAAACACGGGGGGAGCAGTTTCTTACCCTTATCTTCGTGGGATGTTTAATGGAACTCCTCAGGTGTTCGCCGGAGATATTCCGACGCGCTCTCCTGGAGAAGTAATCGCATTGGCGGTTAATGGTGAAGTCGTTACCAAAGCTTTGACGGGCGCGAATGGAGCTTTCTTTGGTTTCGTGGATGCAAACACGTTTGCAAGCGGAGCCGCAACTCTGGCTTATATTACTGGAGATAATACAACAAGAGGAGCCGTGTATAGTCCTGGAAATGCAGACAACATAGCCAATACACATATTGTTTTAGATGCATTAACTGTTCTTGACGCCTCCGATAAAACGCCATCTGTCAGTGATCTTGTGCGGGCTGCTGGGACCACATTTGATGCTGATATGCTTTACACTTCCTATGATAGCAGTAACATTACGTTGTTGCGTGGTGTGATTTTAAATGTTGTTAAAACTTTAACTCTTGACGGCGATATCACGACCGAAGACGCCGGAATGACTTTCAATGGGGCCGTCGCGTACTCTGGAGGTCGATCGTTATATGCTTTAGGTGATAATGCCGATATTGAATTATTGGGAAGTTTTTCTGGTTTGGGTGGCGCGTTGACTATCAGCGCCGGACATAATGTTTTGGTTAACTCAAAGATTAATACTCACAACAGTAATTTGACGATCATTTCCGGTGATAACTCTTCTTCAAGCGAGTCAACGTTGGTTTTAGGTGAGAACGCTACGATTGTTGTGGGAGAAGGAACCGCCATTCTTAGTGTTAATGGTTCTTTCCAGGATAATTCACTTGCGGGTGTTCCAATTCAAACTTCAGGTTCTGGACGGTGGCTGGTTTACTCCGTCGATCCAATTAATGACGATATAAGGAATTTATCGCATTCGGCGGATTTTGTGCTGTATGGTTGTTCGTATCTTTGGGGATGCCCAAATGGCGTTCCAACTTCCGGTAGCGGTTTCCTTTATAGTGTTCACAGAGATTCAGGGGTAACGGATGATTTAACCAACAATGAAGATGTGCAGCAATTCATACAAACTCTGAGCAGTATGCTGGACCAACAAAATCTAGACAATATTTCAAGTCTATCAAGAGATGAGACTTCTGCATTACATGACGCTCTGTTCCAGTCCGCTTCTACGTCTTCTAAGACTGATATCAGTTCTTCCAGTGTTTCTTCCTCTGTTGAGGCGGCGAATCTTAGCACTCCCGCCTCGTCGTCACTTTCTGATTTATCTCAGAAGGTTGTCGTTCAGGAAGAGGTCAGTAAGATGAAACAATCCGTTTCATCTAACTCGGTTCATGAAAATATTGTGTCTATGGCTACAGAAAGCAATATGTCGAATGTCGAACGTAAAGCAGTATTTTCTTCGGTTTCAACGCAACTCATAATTTCTGGATTGTTGTCGAGCAGTAATGCTACGGCGCAGGCTGTTGGCTCTCTGTTGCAGCAAGTAAGCAGTGGCGTGGTTGGTTTTTCTTATGCGGACGTTAAGCAAGTTTTGGAAGCAGGTGGTCTTTCTGGTGAGGCGACAAAAACATATCTTGCCCTTTATCAAAAAGTGTATAAAGAGTCTCAGACACAGCTTTTAAGTGGGGCGCTGGAAGAATTAGAGGCCAATCCGAACGCCGCGTCGACCGGTAGCGGTGGGAATCTGAACGGTGGCGGGAATGGTGGAGTCGGGGGGCGATCAAGCGGACAAAGCGGTTCCGGAAGTGGTTTGACGGTATCGCCGGTGCGTGTTGAAAGGGCTGAAGATGGACGCATGGTGGTGCGCGGTCGAATCGAAGGATGGGTTGCGGAACAAACATCTCAACTGGCCGCGATGCCCGGAGGCGCGCTATCGGTTCCGATTGTTGACGGCAATGGGCGCATTGTCGGGCGGCTCGACGACGTCGGGTTGGAGCTTCATGCAGCCGAGGCCAACCAAATTCAATTGAGAATTCCCAATTGGTCTGGCGGGCGACAGGTGCGTGTGAGTGGTAAATGGGTTTTCGTGGGCGATGATGGTCGTTTCTTTGTGCGAGTGCCGCCGTTGCCGCCAGGGGAAACTTTGAAAATGGCGGTGATTGACGAAAATGGTGTGGTTGAGACCAAAGAACTGGCCATCGGCGAAAGCATTCCTGCTCCATCGAGAGGCGGCGGCGGCGTGTCTGCTTTTGGAAAACGGCGTCTGGCGGTTCTTTTTGCGAATTCCACCTATAGTCAAAACGGCATTCCTAATCTCGATACGCCCTTAAACGATGTTGATTTGATAAGCAAATCTCTAAAATCTCATCTGGGTTTCGAAACCATTGTTCTGGCCAATGGAACGAAGCAGAAAATGATCGACCAAATCAGTAATATTCAGAATAGTGTTGAAGAGTTGGATCAGGTTATCATATATTACGCAGGGCATGGTTATGAAAACGAAAAGACCGGAGTTGGTTATTGGCTTCCGATCGATGCCTCCACAGCCAGCGCTAAAAATTGGATTTCAACCAAAGATATTGGAAAATTGTTGCGGAGAATTCCGGCTAAAAACATCTTGTTGATTTCTGATAGCTGTTATTCCGGCTCGTTCACCAAAGAACAACAAGTCGAAAAGAAAGGTTTGAATTTTGAGCAGTTGATCGAAATGCGTGGTGTCATGGCCTTGTCTTCCGGTGGCGATGAGCCGGTGATGGATGGTGAAGGCAATTCTCCGTTTGCGCGTTCTTTGGCCAGCCATTTGAATCAAGTAAAAGGGTCCATTGTTGGTGAAGATATGTTCAAAAAAATCCATGCAGATGTCACCGCCTCTACGCCGCAGACTCCTCACTATGGCGCAATTAGTTCTGCCGGGTACGATGCCGGCGCCGATTTCTTACTGATGTCGTCAAAAAAACGCTGATTTTGTATTTATATGCGTTTCTGAGTGAGAAGTATAAAAACTTGGTTTTTCTAGCAAATGGAGTGCATTCTAGAACAATAAGGCAAATCAAGGTTTGTAACAGACAGATGAAAGCGCGTTCAGAGTGGGAAGCGGCTTTTTAGAAAAGCGCCGAGTTTTTGGTCTGCGCCCAGAATATGATCGCACAGCCAACGAGTTAAGAAGCTTAATAAAAATGCGCTCATGTCGACGCCGATGTCAAGTTGCGAGATTACGAGCGTGATTTGTTGTGTGAATCTCTTGTGCATTCGTTGATGTAAGTTATAATCTGGGTAATCTTGACGCTCCATCAAGGTTTCTTCACGGCTAAAATGGTAGTCCACATAGTCAAGCAAATCAGACAACACGTTGCGGATGACCGCCATTTCTTCACCTCGGTTGACTGCCTGCGTGAAACAATTTAGGATTGAGAATAGCTTCTCGTGATCTGCATCGATGTCGGGGTGGCCAGT
The DNA here is from genome assembly GCA_963575675.1 of Azospirillaceae bacterium. Lineage (GTDB taxonomy): Bacteria > Pseudomonadota > Alphaproteobacteria > Azospirillales > Azospirillaceae > CAUYUA01. Next base: position 47,059 of record CAUYUA010000011.1, on the reverse strand, counting down.
GCTGTAAATGGTTGACCACTCTACAACGTCCCAAAGATCGTTCGTCGTCTTGTTTTTACTCTGCTCTTGCATGGTCGCTCCTCATGCGGCGTAATGTCCGAGTTCTGGTCGTCATTAGAGCATATTTATGATATCTTGCAAAGACGAAGAATGAGAAGTGTAACAAAGACGAGAACTGTTTTTAAGTGAGCCCATCGCAATGAGCATTGATATTGGTTTTTCTGCCCCGGATTTTACGCTTCCCGTTGATGGTGGCGGTCAAGCGACTTTGTCCGCGTTTCGGGGACGTCCTGTCGTTCTCTATTTTTATCCTAAGGACGATACATCCGGTTGTACAAAAGAGGCTTGCGCCTTTCGCGATTTGATCGATGAATTTAAGCTGCTTCAAGTGGAGATCATCGGTGTGTCCAAGGATGGCGTCGTTAGTCACGATAAATTTAAAATTAAGCATTCATTGCCGTTTCTTTTGGCGTCCGACAAAGACTCGGATGTGGTTGAGCGTTATGGTTTTTGGGTGCAGAAGAGTATGTATGGTCGGGTTTATATGGGGATTGAGCGCGCAACAGTTTTGATTGATGCTGAAGGCGTCATTCGGCAAATCTGGAGAAAAGTTAAAATTACGGGGCATGTCGAGCAGGTTTTAAAGGCCGTCCGCGCTTTATCCTGAATTAAAATTGGGCTTATACCGGGTTTTAGGGGGATGACGTTTTCACACTGAATGTGGTCATTATTCTCAAATTCGGTATGAGCCAAAAAGACAAATCATTTTAAAGGCAGATCCCTTCGCGAATAAGGGGAGGTGCTCGTTCCTCTCTTGTGATTTTAATCCAAAGAAAAACGACTTAATGATATATTCGTTATCGTTGTTTGGTGGGGTGTTTTGTTGTGCCTCATGTTAGAAGCGCGCCGCGTCGGCGTCCATCTCCTCTTACGCGTCGAATTTTAGCGGTGAACAGTCTTGCTCTGCTGTTCTTGGTTGGAGGAGTTCTTTATTTGGGACGATACCAGGATCGTCTTATTCAAACCGAAATCGATGCTTTGCGCACTGAAGCGCGTATTTTTTCCGGGGCTTTGGCTGAAGGCGCCGTTCGTCTGAAAGAAGGCGACGATAATGAACCGGCTTGGGAGTTGCGGTCGGAACTTGCGCGACGTATGGTGCGACGCTTGGTGGAGACCACAGCGACTCGGACGCGTTTATTTGATCGCTCCGGTCGCCGAATCGCCGACAGTCGAGAATTAATCGGCGTTGGGGGCGCAATCCAAATCGAAGAGCTTCTTCCGTCTGCGGCGCAGTCGTTTTGGTCACGGGGATCAGAGCGTCTTTACGATTGGATTGTGGATAGCATTCCTTTACGCCCTCAGTGGCCCGTGTATCAAGAGCAACCTCTATCGGATTTGGATAGGTTCGATGATTCGATTCCCGAATCAAAAATCATCTCGTATCCGGATGTTGAACGCGCATTGGCCGGAGAAAACAGCGCCACAATTTGGGAGGCCGCAGAAGGCGCGCTGCATCGCGGATTGGTTCTGACCGTCGCAGTTCCTCTTCAGCAATACAAACAAGTTCTTGGAGTCGTGTTCTTGTCGAGGTCAGGGCAAGACATCGAGAGTTCTGTTCGTTCCGTGCGGTTTGATATTCTAAAGATGTTTGTTTTATCTCTGGCAGTTACGGCTATGCTCTCTGTGTATTTGGCGGGAACTATCGTAAGGCCCTTGCGTCGACTGGCGCAAGCGGCAGACCGTGTGCGCCATGGACTGGACCGACGCCATGACATTCCCGATCTGACGGGGCGGAACGACGAAATTGGTGATCTTTCGCGCGCTCTGCGCGCCATGACTGGCGCGTTATGGGCGCGCATGGATGCTATTGAAAGATTTGCCGCCGATGTTGCTCATGAGATCAAGAATCCTTTGACCTCCTTACGTAGCGCTGTTGAGACGGCGGCTCGGGTGCAAGATGACGCACGCCGTCGCCGCTTGATGTCTATTATCATTGACGATGTGCGACGCTTGGATCGATTGATTAGCGATATATCCAATGCTTCGCGGTTGGACGCCGAACTGAGTCGTGAAGTTCTTAGTCCCGTCGATGTGGGCGCTATGCTTGACATGTTGGCGATGTTGCACACCGAGACCTGCGCCGTCGATGCTCCGAATGCTCCACGTCTTGTGGTCGAGAGGCCTCCGGAGCTGGATTTGGTTATTCAAGGGTTGGAATCGCGTTTGGTGCAAGTTTTTCAAAATTTGATCGCCAATGCTTTGTCGTTTTCTCCACCAGGGGGAGTGGTCACGATTTCAGTGCGTGCGGTTTTCCCAGTCGACAAGATTGAAATCGCCGTCGCCGACCAAGGGCCGGGTGTGCCGGAAAGTAAACTTGACACAATCTTTGAGCGATTCTATACGGAACGACCGGCTGGAGAGAAATTTGGTATTCACTCTGGGTTAGGGCTGAGCATTTCCCGCCAGATTGTTGAGGCGCATGATGGTGTTTTGTGGGCTGAAAATCGAAGGGCTCCGGACCAAAGTGTTTGCGGCGCGGTGTTTCGAGTCCTCTTGCCGCGTGCAACAGAAGGGCCTCATGCGAATAGATGACACGCCATTTGATTGCGTCTTCTGAATAGGAAATCAGTCCTTCGGTTCGTTTGTTGATGTAAGCATCATCCCAGTCGTGTTTTTTTAATAAATATGGATTAGTGTGTGGGGTGAGAGTAGTAATTGCACTTCTTGTTGCAACTTTTGTGAAGAGCCATGTCTCGTTTCGCCAATCCTACGCAGTTTTTGCGCCTCGCTGATCGCGTCCAGCCTTGGGCTGTGGGCGTCACCGCTCTTCTTTTGCCGATCGGTCTTTACTTGGCGTTGTTTGCTTCCCCGCCCGATTATCAACAAGGCGAGGCCGTACGAATTATGTACGTCCATGTTCCGGCGGCGTGGATGGCGTTATTTGTCTACAGCAATATGACGATTGCCGCTGCTGTTGGATTGGTGTGGAAACATCCGCTGGCTGATTTGTTTGCCAAAGCAGCTGCGCCGATTGGCGCCGGTTTCACGGCGTTATGTTTGGTTTCGGGCAGTCTATGGGGAGCGCCGATGTGGGGGACTTGGTGGGTGTGGGATGCTCGTTTGACTAGTGTCTTGATTCTGTTCTTTCTTTACTTGGGATATATTGCCCTTGTCCATGCGTTTGATGATCCGACTCGTGGTGAGCGCGCTGGAAATATTTTGTTGTTGGTTGGCGCGGTGAACGTGCCTGTTATCAAGTTTTCGGTTGATTGGTGGAGTACTTTGCATCAGCCCGCCAGCATTCTTCGTGTTGGGGGGCCGACTGTGGCAGCGCCGATGCTTTGGCCTTTGTTGATTATGGCTTTGGGGTTTACGACTTATTTTGTGGCTGTTGTTTTGATTCGCCTACGTTCGGAAATCTTGGCCCGAAAAATTCAGGCGCTACGGTGGCGTTCCGGTGAAGCGTGATTTGGCGAATTGTAAGCCGGTCAATAAAGTTTAGAGAAAATTGAAAATAAGTCCTAAAAATTAGACGGGTCCAGGGACTGTGTTCCTGGTCGCAGGGGATTATAAGGGGGGAGCGAAAGCCCCCCTTATTCGCGAAGCGATCTTCCCCTGGAGGCGTTTGTTTATTATAGTTTGTTGTATCGGCCTGCTATTGATCATTAATATTGGCTATTAACAAAAATGGACAATAAAAAAAATCAACAAAATAAAAAAACCAACAATAAAGATAAAAAAGCAAACGCCTCCAGGGGAAGATCGCTTCGCGAATAAAGGGGGCTTTCGCTCCCCCCTTATAATCCCCTGCGACCAGGAACACAGTCCCTGGACCCGTCTAATTTACCATTTTCTGCTTATTTGTTTTTGCTTGTTAGTGTTATTCCATGATTTGGCTCCAAGTTCCGGTAATTTTACCATAAGAAATTGGTCTCGTTGCCTCATATAACCGAAATGGCAAAATCAAACGTTGTCCGATGTCACGTCCTAACGGTCGAGTTTCAACAACGGCGTGGCTGGCGCGAGGAAGTGACCAAAAATTATCCAAGGGGAAAACCAAACGGACTCCGGGTTGAAAGTGTGTTCGAGACTCTCGCCCATGCCACAAAGACGCTTCTCCATCGTGGCTCCAGGTCAGATCAGCTCCAAGACGCACGCCGTTTTCGAACCAATGACCAATCTCTAAGGTCATTCCAAAATCTTTTCCTAAATAACGTCCAAGATGAAGAGCGCCTGTCGTCGCAGAATTATATGATTCATAATAAGCGCTAAGAAATCCTGTTGTCGTTTCACTGTCTGAATCCATCATTAATTGCAAGTTATGGCGTTTGTATGGCATTCTTTTCCATGTTTGATACGCCTCGACGCCGAAAGCCCAGTGCGAGGTCCAAGGTCGATACAGTAGCTCGCCGCCAATGCCGGAAAACATCTCTTCGAATGCGCCGCCTGCGATTCGGGCATGCCACGCGGCGCCTGGATTGAATTGACGCGAAAGATATAAATGCTCCAACGCCCAGGGAGATCGTGCATAATCGTAGACGTCGCTGCGGACTGCGCGCCTACTCGCCGGACGTAAATTTGCGTCAAGCTCGGAGGTTGCATTGATTAACCGCCCACGTAGGCCGGCTCCGAACACCCAGTGTTCTGATAAGGCGTCTTCATAAGAGATATCTACTACTCCACGCGCAACATTTGGTTTGCTCGTCTCGAATAAACTATTTTCGAACCGGAAGGTTGGCCATAAACGCCACCCGCTTTCTGCCGCGATGTGATCGGGGCCATTATGTGGAGCTGATTCGATCTCACCCGGTGGAAGAATCCGCGCATGACGCCAAATCTCTTCCGGACTGCCGTGTCCGCTTGCTGCTTGCGCCACATCGTTGCGAATCACGGAGACTGCGACGCCATTTAAGCCGCGACTCGATGTGGTCACTGTTAGCTCACGAACGGCGTCCGGCGCCTGATTGGCCAACACCCGAGCTGCTCGTCCAGTCAAACGCCCAGTCTCGGCGATTTCCGCTTCTGGACCGGGCAGGTCGAGCCATACGATCGCTGTGCGACGGGCTGGTGTTCCAGCGGGAGGATCGAGGCTTCCGACGCCGTCGTTTCTGTAATTTTTGCCGTCCCAAAAAGCTCTAACGTTGTCTAAAACCGATTCTACTGCCGAGCGCGACATTGGTTTTACTGCTCGCGACGCTGCGCGCACTGCTTTGGCGGGAACTTCGACGGCGGTGAAGGCGTCCATCGAGCGTTGCCCGACGTGACGGCGTGGGCCGTCGCCTTCAGCGCGACGATGTACGGGCGGCGGCGGGGTTTGGCGCGCAGTCAGAGGCGGCGCTGGAGTTTCATAATTGGCGAACGTCGGTGTAAGAGTTAGCTTCGCCATAACATCCTGTCCATGAAAAAATCCCGCTCCCAGTTCCAACCACGGCCAAGGTCGCCATGCCGCGCCTATATTCAATGGAAGTCCTGGGTCGTTTAAATTGCCTTCGCCGCGCCCCGGCAAACCACGTCCAAGCTTCCACCACTCTCGACGATCGGCGATTAGACGCTCTCGACTGACTTCAGCGATTGCGGAGAATTCCGGGATTGGCGTCCAGACCACTCCGCCGAAGAAACCGATGGCGTTTCCACCGAACCAATCGCGTGGTCCACCACCTGAACTTTGACCTCGATCACGTCGTATTCGTCCGCTCGTAAATTGCTCTCCGGTCGTTGCGTTTGCCAAAGCCAGCGGATTCGGAGCGTCTCCCGCTTCCCCCACACGTCCCCAGCCTATTCCTAGCGTTAAATCCAAATCATAATATCTCTTCGACGCAACTAAATACTCCGAAGCGAATCGGCCTCCTGTTAAATCGCGCGCTCCCAACGCCAAGGCAGGGCGCCACGACGATTCTGAAGCTAGATCGACCTTAACGTCCACTCCCGATTCCACCGGAAAAATCCACTCCTTCGTTGCTGGACGCGAGGTTGCTCGCAGCACGATCTCCAGCCCTGCTCCAGGATACGCGGCAATTCCATAATGACGGTATAAGCTTCCGATTATGGCGTTTCCCGCCGACATAGCTCCCTCTGGTCGAAATCGAGCTGAAGGGGTCTCCAACAAACCGGCTCCACCAAAAACCGTCACAGGCGGATCCGACACAACCGTTGTCTCCGCAGCTTTCGATGCGTGGGGCCATAAACCAATCGTCGCAAGCAGCGCCAACGCTCCTCTGCGGATAGGCCATGAGAGGTCTGGATTCCATCTCGCTTTCATGAGAAAAAGACAACCGCTTCCTGTTGACCATCGCCGCCCTGAAACCGCACTTTACCGGCGAAGCGCTATTCCAGGGGAGAGGAATGACGGTAAAACCAATTTCGATTTTGTTTCTCGGCGCCGAAAATACAGCGCGCAGCATTATGGCTGAGGCTTCTATGCGCCACCACGGCGGCGAGCGATTCTGCGCCTTCAGCGCGGGGATTCATCCGATGGGCCGCGTTCACCCTCTGACCCTCGATATTTTGTGGGATCATAATCTTATCGACTCCGATCTTCGGAGTAAATCCTGGTCTGAGTTTTCTGGTCCAAAAACTCCGTCTCTTGACGCGGTTGTCTCTGTTTGCGAAGCTTTCCCTTCGGAAACAGGTTTTAAGTGGTGTGGGAACCCTGTGCTTGCACAGTGGAAAGTCGAAGATCCAACGGAAGCGGTAGGCTCTGAAGCCGCCATGCGGCAACAGTTTCAAAACGCTTTCAAGCGAATCGACATGCGCGTGCGCCTGTTGACTTCTATGTTGTCTCACAGCGTTGATAGAGCAACTTTTCAGAAACAGCTTCAGGCTATTGGACAGAGACATCCTGAAATTGACGGGGCTCTTCCTGCATAAGAAAGCTGAAGGGCTCGCCACGGGCTTTAGACAGCTCCTGTGTGAGAACGCTGTCGTCCTGAAACCCAGGATGTGTCATAAATATTTCCAGAGGAAGATTATTACGCAAATAAGGGGGAGCTTTCGCTTCCCCCTTATGATCCTTCGCGATCAGGAACACAGTCTCTGGACTCTTTAAATTTTAAGTCGGAAACGATTCACAAGGGTTGCCGCGCGTTGGCCGGACAAAACCGCGCTTTCCATTGTCGCAGGCAAGCCCGTGTCCGTCCAATCTCCGGCCAGAAACAGATTGCGCCAAGCTGTTGTCGGCGCAGGCCGTAAACGAAAGTTGCTTGGCGTTTGGGCAAAAGTCGCCCGTTTTTCCTTAATAATCCGGTGCGGCGGCGGCGAGCCATTGGCAGGCAGAGACAACGCAGTTGCCGCTTCTTTCCATAGCTGAGCAATCAATGCATTTTCCGGAGTCTCAAGCAGATTATCTGCTCCGCTGATGGTCAGACTCACCACGTCGTCGCGCACAAAAAGCCAATGCGCCGTCGTGTTGATCAATCCGAGAAAAGGTGCGCGAAGCTCTGGCAGGGTTGGTGAGCTATCGAGTCGAAAATGAGCATTTATAATCGCTGAGCTTTCCTGTGGAGCGGAGATGTTGGGCGCCAAATTCGCCGTTACTGCGGGGGGAGTCGCCAACACTACGCAATCGTTTTCGCCTAGCTCAATAACGGAGCTTTCTGATTCTCCGGCGAATTCCAGACGTTCGACACGCTTTTGCGTGAAACGGAGCGCCCGCGCTCTATGTCCGAAACGAATCTCAGTTCCGCGCCGTTTGAGAAAAGCGACAGCGGGGTCAATCAGCGCATCGCTTAATCCATCGCGGGCAATCAGCGGTTTGCAATACGTCGCGCCGCGTCCGAAGGTTTTCAGCAAGACGGCGCGCAACGGCGCGGCGGCGGCGATTGTAGGGGGGGCGTTCATCACCGCCAAACAAAGAGGCTCCCAAAACCGTCGATGGAGTGGGTCGGCTTTTGGGATGCAATCAGCAACGCAGGCGTCGGCTCCCGCAGTCAGAAGGCGTAAAGCGTTCGGGCTGAGGTAGTCGCGGACAGACGTTTTCGGAATGCGACGCGAGGGGCAAAACAGCCACCATGGCGCGATGCCTTGATTGGGGTGAATGCTCCAGTGTTCTCCTGTGGCGTGATCATAAAACGGAAAGACTGTTTCTGAGGGAGTAAAAAATGTGTTTGGAATTCCGGCGCGGGGAAACGGCGTTTCGGAGACGGCGTGGAGATAAGACAGCACCGCCTGATTGGCGCTGAGCAGCAAGTGATTGCCGTTGTCGATGCGACGACTGAGGTGGGTGTCATAAAACGTCCGACAGCGTCCACCGGGGTGGCGGGCGGCTTCGTGGATTTCGATTCGGAGTGTGTGCGAAGTGGTGGCTTGAAGCAAGCGCGCAGCGCATGCCAAACCGGCGAGCCCGGCGCCGATGATATGAACGGTCGTCATTGATGTGGGGTGGTCCGGGAAGGCGATTTGGCGTGGCGACATGATGACGTTGTGTCGGTCTGAGAGTTTCTCTTTAATTTGTCGGTTGCCATATCGGGCGCATCAGACCGAGTCGGATTGCCGCCCATAATTTTTCTGGTTTGGAAAGACGAAGTTTTCTGCTTTGAGGGCGCCACTCCGTAGCGTTTAAACGGTCAAGAATGCGTTGATAGACGCCCATCATCAAGAGCGCCGGGCGTAGTTTGCGTCGATCACAGCTCGCCAGAGCTTGGTCGGCGGCCAAAAAGCGACGTCTTGCAAGTTCGGCGAGATCGCAGCACACAGCGGGAAGTTGAGAGGATTGCATCACCTGGATCGGCGCTGTGGAGGGGGATATTCCATGGCGGGTAAGCAATTCTGCGGGCAAGTATAAGCGACCGCGCGCGGCGTCTTCATCGAGATCCCGCAGGATGTTGGTGATTTGTAGCGCTTCGGCCAGCGCCAGAGCGAAGTTCGGCGCTTCATCTTCTGTCGATTCGAAAACGCGCAGGGAAAGCAAACCAACAGTTCCAGCGACTCTGCGGCAGTAAAGCTCCAGGGTCTTTAAGTCGGCCCCACGCATCATTTCTCTCGCATCCATTTCCATGCCGTCGATCAGGCCGAGAAATTCGCTTTGCGGTAAGTCGAAATGACGCACCGGCTCCAACAGAGCCTGAGTGGTGAGACGAGTCGGCGCTCCTGCGTAAAGGCGACCGACTTCTTCGCGCCAATCTTGCAGTTGCTGCAATTTTTCATCCGGAGACCCGCCTTCGTCGGCGACGTCGTCCACTTCGCGTCCGAATGCGTATATGGCGAACATTGCTTGTCGATGAAGTTTCGGCAAGGACTTCATGCCGAGCGTGAAAGAACTTCCCGAGCGTCGAACGACGCGGATGACGTGGCTGCGGGCGATTGAAGGAGAGGCGTCTGTCATGCGGGGCGAATTTCTTCCGTGAGCGTCGGCGGGCGGCGCCGGGCCGTGAACCCAAGAAAAGCGCCGGAGAGACCACACCATAGAAAGTCTCCGCGCGTCAAGGCTACGCGACCAGCGATGGGATCGCTTTGACGAAGACGCGCGGTCAGGCGTTTGGCCAGGCGTAAGATCACCATGGATTCCATTGCCAAACGGCGACTGCGCATGCGTCTGGGCAAGGATTCCGCCTGAGTTAACAGCTCATCGCATCCGTCGAGGCAACGATCGATTGCAGCGCGCATACCGGGGGTTGCGCGCGCCGCCGGGAGGTCGACGACGTCGGAGCCGTAGTCTCTGAGCCAATTTTGCGGCAGGTAGACGCGGTCAAGGGTTTGATGGTCTTTTTGGCAATCTTGGAGGTGGTTTAGGACTTGCAGGACGGAACATAAGGCGTCGGATGGAGGATAGTCGGTGGGAGATTCTCCGTGGATGTCCAGCAGAAACCGTCCGACCGGAGAGGCGGACAGAGCGCAATATCCCATCAGTTCATTCCAGTCGGCGTAGCGACTTTTGACGGCGTCTTGTTTGAAGGCGGCAATGAGGTCAAGAGCGTGGCGGTTGGTTACGTCGAGTGTGTTGAGGCTGGCGCGCAAACGATGTGATGTGGCGAAGACGGTTGGGTCTCCTGCGCCGGTAATCAACGCTTGGGCGAAGGCGTCGAGGCGGTGGAGCTTTTCTTCGGAGGAAAGAGCCGGATTGTCGCCGATGTCGTCGGCTGCGCGGGCGAAGGCGTAAAAAGCGGCAACATGCGGGCGGAGCTTCGCCGCAAGCAGTCGGGAGCCGACAGGGAAATTTTCGTCTTGTGCGCTTTTGCCGGATGGCGTTTCGACGGCTTCGGCCACGCGATGCTCTCCCTAGATCAAATAACACGCAGATTAAGGCTATGCACAAATAAGGCACAAATAAGACTACGCATAAAATGGACAAGTGTTTTTTTAAGAAAAAAATCAACTTTAAACGAAGCGTCGGAAGAGAGGGGCGTCTCTGCCGACGCTTTTTTGATTGTCTCGCGTTTGCTCCTGTTCGGAAAGTGAGTTCGTGATTCTGTTGAAACCGCGAGCAGACTTTCCAGGACAGGAGCCTCGTATTCAGAGAGCGCGAAGATCAGGTTACTTGAATGAAAGGAAACGAGAGAGGTGAACGTCGCGAATATTGAACATCCATCCGTCGAGTCGTTGGCTGACCAGAGATTTTGTTGCGAAGTGATATAGAGGAATGACCGGCAAATCTTCGAGAAGGACTTTCTCAGCCTGTTGTAGAAGCTCCATGCGTTCGGCGGTGTCGTTGCTGGCGGACGCTTTGGCTAAAAACTCATCAAACTTGGGACTCTTATACCCAGAGTCGTTGCGAGGCGGCAAAGCAGAAGAGTGGAGCAGTCCGAGGAAGACGGAAGGATCGCCGAAATCTCCGAACCAAGCGGCGCGCACCACTTGGAAAGAGCGTTGCGAACGGCGTTTCAAGTAGTCGGCGCGGTCTGTGTTGATCAGAGTGATATTGATTCCGGAGCCGAAAGCGTCACGCCACATGGCGCTGACGGCGTTGGCGATGGCGCGGTTGTTGTCGGAGGTGTTGTAAAGCAAATCAATGGATAAAGGATCCGAAGGGCTGTATCCGGCGTCAACAAAAAGGCGCCGCGCTTGTTCAATACGCTTTTGCTGCGTCCAAGCGACGAAGCTCATGGTTTGTGAGCGGTATCCGGGAATTCCAAGCGGAACAAAGCCGTAAGCGGGCGATTCTCCGGCGCGAGTGATTTTGTTGACCAAAGCTTCGCGGTTGATGGCCATGGAAAGGGCTTGGCGAAGTTTGGCGTTGCCTCGGAAGGGTTCTGCGGTGAGGTTGAAAGCGTAGTAATAGGTGGCGAGCAGAGGACGATTCCAGAACTCTTTGGGGTGGGTGAGGGATATCCACTTCACCTGTTCTTGAGGCACTTCGTTGGTGACCTCGATCTCTCCGGCCTCGAAACGCTTCAGCTCTTCGCGGGAATCAAGAGCCAAAAACTTCACTCGACCGATTTTGACGTCCGATGCGTGATGGTAGTTCGGGTTGCGAACCAGCGTGACGCTATCTTTGGGTTTCCATTCGGCGAGCGTGTATGGGCCATTGTTGACCATGTTTTCAGGTTTGCACCAGTCATCGCCGAATTTCTCGATCGAGGCTTGATGAACCGGCATGGCGTGGTTGTCGGCGCTCAGCATCGAGAGAAAGTAAGGAGCTGGAACACGCAAGAAAAAACGCACGGTCAGAGGGTCCGGGGCTTCCACGCCGAGTTCGCTGGGAGGAGATTTGCCGTTCAGCACGGCGTCCCCGTTGCGAATCACGGCGAGATTGGCTGCCGCGTCGGGGTTGGCCACCGCGCGAATGGCGCGACGAAAGCTGTAGAGGACGTCCGCAGAAGTCAAGCGGTCGCCATTGGACCAGCGCAAATCTTGACGAAGGCGAAAAGTGTAGATTTTGCCTTCGTCGTCGATGCTCCAGGACTCGGCGATGCCGGGAATGATTCGCCCATCCGGGCCGATTGTGACCAAGCCTTCAAACAGATCGCGTAGAATATTGGAGGTGGCGCGGTCGTCGGTTTTATGAGGGTCAAGCTTTTGGGGTTCGCTGCCGTTCCCGCGCCGTAAAACAACTTCTTCGCCGGCCGCTTGAACCGCAGGCGAAACGATCGTCGTCACAAGAAGCGCAAGCGCAACGCTTAATCGGCGCATGAAACGAATCGTTTTGTCCCCCATAGGTTCTTCCTCTTAAAAAATTACGGATAAAGTATCGAACGTTTGTTTAGGGCGCGAACGAAAAACGCCTCTGAAAAACAGAGACCATTTTTCCATTCCTTCTACCCGACCTTACGGGAATCCCTATCGCACTTGCAAGTTTGATGGCAATCAAAATTCTTATCGGATTTAATTTTCGTCGAAATTTTATTTTCATCCGAAAAATGGAAGGGCAGACTGAGTTCGGTTTTTCGGAAAAACAATGCGTGCATTGTGTGTTGTTGCAATTGGCGAAAGATTCGCCCAAAGTAGCGACGTTCGGGAGGATTTGAATTTTGATTTGGTGAACGGAATGAAAGCCTTGTCGATGGTCGTCTGTAGCGAATGGCGATATTGTGACGGGCTTGTGTTTCGACGCCTGGCGTTCTATCCATGATCCGGCGCATTTCCACATCAACCGGCAGAGGGGCTGATGTTCAGTCTGAGCTTTTTAACGGTGCCTTTGTTTGCGGCGCTCCTGACCTTCGGTTTTGCCGTGGTGACGGATCATCAAACGGTGTTTATTGATCGAATCGCCGTTCCCAAAAAACTATCCGATGAAACCGGCTATACGCCCGATGTCGTTATTGGTCGTTTGGCCGATAATATGCGTGAGATCGAGCTTCAAGCAAGTTCGCGGGCCGAGGCGCGCGAACTGAGACTTCAAAACGACCGCACTATCGTTGGCGTTCTCGGCGAGTTCTTGAAGGTTACGCCCATCATTCGCGTGGCGCAGGAAACCGGCGGTTTGATCCCGTTCTCTTTCACCGGCGAGGTGGTCGCTCACGGCAAAGAGCTGGAGATGACTTTGCGCGGGTATGACGCCAAGCGTCGCTCCATTCTGATCTCGGAGCGCGCGTATGTCGATCAGTTTGCCGGGTTGATTCGCACCGTCGCCGTCGAGGTGATGCGAGAGGTCGACCCTTACCTTTTGGCGGCCTACCAGTTCCGTCAGGATTATCGCCGTCGCGATTTCACCAATACATTGGAAATCATTGTTCGCGAACTCGGAAAGAAGACCGTGGACGCAAACACTAAGTGGCTCTACAACCTGTGGGGCATTGTTCTCTATCAGCAAAACAACCGTCTCAGCGCTGTCGAGAAGTTTCAAGAAGCCTTGGCGGTCGATCCGTTGTTTTTGTCGCCTCGTTTGAATTGGGCCGTGGTGCAAGCGCGTCAGGGAGAAAACGCGCAGGCGATCGAAAGCTTTAAGCAAATCGTGGAGATTGGCGCTCATCAACCTGAGAACGTCGACACTGTCGCCGCCGCTTACAGCGAGTGGGGATTTTCTTTGGCTTTGCTGAATCGCTTTGATGAGGCGTTCGTTAAGTTTGAAAAAGCTCGTTCGCTGAGTCCTAAATTCGCCGATGTTTACACGAGTTGGGCGGAAGTCTTAAGCGCGATCGGCCGAAAAGAAGAGGCGGAGAAAATGACCGCTATGGCGTTGGATTTAGCGCCGGAAGAGGTGATCTACACCGAGAATCTCATTGGTTCGATTCAGAATCTTCCCGCCGACGCCAAAGGGAATCAAAACTGAAATCAAGCAAATAAATTAAACGGGTTCAGAGGTGTTCTGTTCCTGAGTCGTAGGAGATCATAAGAGGGGAGCGAAAGCTCCCCTTATTTGCGAAGCGGTAATTCTTCTGGAATTATTTGTTTTTGGGTTGGCTCATCTTGGTTCATTAAATCCAGGATGGGCTTTTTTTGTGGGGCTTTAGTGCGCCGACATAGAAAACCAACCAATAAACGATTCCAGGGATAGATCGCTTCGCGAATAAGGGGGGCTGTCGAGCCCCCCTTATGATCCCCTGCGACCAGGAACACAGTTCCTGGACCCGTTTTTTTAGAGCGCGATTAGAACGGCGCCACGATATCAAATAACTGTTGACCCCAACGCGGCTGTTGGACGTCGGAGATGATGCCGCGCCCAGAATAAGATATCCGCGCCTCAGCGATCTTCTCGTAAGAAATACTATTATTTGACAATATGTCTTCAGGACGAATGACGCCGGTAATAGTTAATTCACGCAGCTCTGTATTTACCCGCATTTCTTGCCGCCCCTGGATTACCAGATTGCCGTTGGGCAACACTTGCGTGATCATCGCTGCAACACGCAGATTGACGGCTTCGTTCCGAACGATCGATCCCGATCCTGTGTTGTTGGTGGTGGCGGCCATGCTCAGCAGTTTGCTGGGATCAACGCCGGTTAGAAACCGCTGCAAAGCGCTTTCTCCACCGCTTGGGGAGGTTTCAAATCCTAAAATATTGGGAAGGCCGACATTTTCACTGTTGTCGCGAGTTCGGTTGGACGTGTTTTTGAACACGGCTTGGTCTTGCACACTGACAATCACCGTCATTAAATCGCCGACTCTTTGGGCTCTTTGGTCTTTGAAGAAAGCTCGTGCGCCGCCGCGCCAAAGCGAATTCGGATTGCGTTCGGCAACCATTGGTTGGGGCATCGGCAGGTTGACCGGTTTATACTCGGGGTTGGCCTGAGGATCTTCGATTTTTGAAAGTTGTGGCCCGTTTCCGACCTCAGATAAGCGCGTAAACCCATTGCACGCCGGCAGCGTCAACATGGTCGCGCCGAGAACGAGGTTTCGAAACACAGAATGCGCGGACATCGCTGACCTCCTTAATTGATCGTTGCGTTGGGACGAGACACGGAAACTTGATTGTGTCCCGTCACCACGGCATCGACCGTGCGATTGCTTTGAGTGTTGATCACGCGGATGACGTCGCCTTTGGCGCCGTCTTGAAGGGCGCGACCCTGAGTGGATAGAGACATATTGGGGGTTTGCAGCACCATGGTGACAATAGCGCCCTTGATTACCAACTTAAGCGGAAGAACGTCACGGAGATTGATCGGGGTTTGCGCCGGAACGGCGCGTCTCACGGTTTGTCCCACCAGTTGAGCTTCCATCATCGCCATGTCGCCTGGAATTTGATCCGTGCGCACTTGGATGTAGTCCAAGTCGGAGGCGGCGATGACTTCGCCGGGTATGATGCGTCGTATCGATACGGGCACATCCACCAAACCATAGGCTCGTCCAGACACCGGGATGTTTTGGGACGCCCCGCCGGCGCTCGCCACAATCTCTGCGGAAAAGCGGGATTGAAGAGCGTTGTAGCGTAAATTGCGCACGGAAATATCTAACGATTGATCGGATGGAAATTGCATTTCTGCGATGTGGGTTTCGAAATCAACATCGATGCGTGGAGCTGAAATCTGTCTGGTCAGCGCCTTGATCAGAACGTCGCGGATATCTTCTTGCCGAACGGTGACGCTGGCGCGGGAGATTATGACGCGGTCAAGGCCGCCGCTCGGTTGCCAATCAATATGGTTTATTCGAGCGATTCGGGCCAGCACTTCAGCTTCGAAGATGGTCTTTCGTCCCAAGTCGGGAGCGGGGGCGACCACATGATCCGCCGCCGGACCGGCGTCTTCAAAGAGGTCGCCGATTCGAATGCGATCGTCGTTCACGGTTACAACGGGCCTAAGTCGCGCCGCTGCTTCAACCCAACTGGAAAAGCCGGTCGACATAAGGAAAATCGAGACCGGGATGAAGAAGAGCGTCGCGACCGCTTTCATGATCGACTCCCATGATTCGCCCGCTCCATCCCGATGACGGAAACGGATTCGATCGCCACGGCGTCTTCTGTTGCGCGCGTCCCGGCAAATTCTTCCCATCCAGAGGTTTTTTCCAACCTAGATATTGAACCGCGCCCGCAAAAAACGCCGAACGGGAAAAACGAGAACCGCAATTGATCCCGTTTTTGGCCAGGTTTCCGGCGTGCGGGGCGACAGTAGGCGAAGCGATCGTGTTTCCTGTTAGTTTACTTCATTTGGCTGGCGGTCTGCATCATTTCATCGGTGGTTTTGATCACCTTAGAGTTCATCTCATAAGCGCGTTGGGCGGTGATGAGGGTCGTGATTTCTTGAACGATGTTGACGTTGGAGGTTTCCAGAGCGCCTTGGATAATTTTTCCGAAACCGGGAGACTGTGGAGAGCCGGTGACAGGGTCTCCGGAAGCGGGAGTCTGCAAATAAATGTTGTTGCCGATCGCTTCCAAGCCGGGCTCGTTGGGGAAGGTGGCGAGGTCAAGTTGCCCCACCTTTTGAGGGGTCGGTTGGCCGTCGAGTTTGGCTTCGACCGAACCGGAAGGGCTGACTGAAATATCAATAGTGTTTTGCGGAATAGTTATGCCGGGTTCAAGCTGATAGCCGTCGGCGGTGACGATCACGCCCTGCGCGTTGAGCTGGAATGAACCGGCGCGCGTGTAGCCGATTTCGCCTGAAGGCAATTTGATCTGGAAGTAACCGTAGCCGTTGATCGCCAAATCAAGCTTGTTGTCGGTGACGGTGATGTTGCCTTGTTCATTAATGCGGTAAATCGCGGCTGAACGCACGCCTGCGCCGAGCTGAATGCCCGAGGGAACGATGGTGCCGGCGTCGGAGGAGGTCGAGCCGACGCGACGCATGTTCTGATACAGGAGGTCTTGGAATTCTGCGCGCTGACGCTTAAATCCGGTTGTGCTGGAGTTGGCGATGTTGTTGGAAATGGTTTCGACATTGAGCTGCTGGGCGAGCATTCCGGTCGCGCCGATCGCGAGGCTGCGCATGATACTTCTCCTTGGAGGGCGTTTTTTGTTGCGAACGCCTTTTTGGGTTTTTTTAATGCCTTAACGGCGGGAACGCCGACGGCGTCTTGATCGGGGAGAGGGCTGCAAGCAATGCGCCTCAACAATACAAGGCGGCGTTTAAGCCAAAAAATCTACGTTGTGCGGCCCAAACGACTGATTGCGCCGCGCACACGCTCATGTTCACTTTCGATGAGTTTCTGATTTTGTTGGTACTGCCTCGCGACTTCGATCATTGAAGTCATTTCGATGATTGGTTTGACGTTGGATTCTTCCAAAACGCCTTGTTGGACTATTGTTTCGGCGCCAGCGGGCTTTGGCTGTTCTTCGGTGGTGTACATGCCGTTGCCTATGGAAATCATGCGTTGTTCTTGATCGAACCGCACGATTTTGAATTGCCCGATAGGCTCTTTGGGGTTGATGTTTGTGGTGACTGATCCGTGCGTATCGATGATGATTTGTCCGGCGGACGCCGGAACCGAGATTGGTTGATTATTTGTCCCTAAAATCGGCAAGCCGTTTGCGTCGGTGATTTGGCGTTGCTGATTAAGTTGGAGTCGCCCGCCGCGCGTGTAGCGTGGACCATTGACGGTGTCGACTGTTATGTACCCCGGGCCGTTGAGACCGATGTCGAGGTTGTTTCCTGTGGCGGTTAGCGCGCCGCCGGAAAGGTCGCGATATGTGCCGCGATCTTGGACCAGCGAGGTCTGCTCTTGAATAGCGGGTTTCTTAAGATACTCGCTGAACAAGGTGCGCTCTTGTTTGAAACCGCCGGTGTTCATGTTCGCGATGTTGTTCGCGATCACATCCATTTGCCGCTGAAGGGTCATTTGGCGCGACAAGGCGATGTAGCTCGGCGTTTCCATCGGATCCTCACCAGGTCTTGATCAATTGGTTGAGTCGTAAGGTTGTCTGTTTTTTTGAAAAGCTGCAATCAGCTTTTCTTAGATGTGGTCAATTTTTCGTCTTGATCAGCTTTTGGGGCGTCATGGCTTCTTTGGCGCGGAGTCACCAATAAAGAGAAGTTTACCTGACGAACGGATTCGGCTGAACCGTATTGAACGGGGCGGCGCAGACGTCTTTTCGCAAACTTTCTTTCGGTTTTGGCTCTCGGGTGATCCGTCGGCTCTGTTGAAGTCTCCTGTGAAGTTCCCAAAAAAAGTCTCCCGGAAACATGATGCAGTTTGCGCGCCAATATGGATATCCTGAGGAATAAAAGCGTTTTTTAGTTGAAAAAACAAGAGCTTAATGGAAGCTTTGCGGTTTGCGGCGGAGGTTTTCTATGGGCGCCGGTTTTGGTTTTCTTACGAGTCGCTCGGCATTTTCTTCCGCTGGGGAAAGGAGATGGCGCGGCAATTTTATCACCAAAATCGCCGCGCATCACGCCGCATATTCGGTGGTTGCGACGACGCGGCGTGGTATGGTTGAGAATGTGGCAAAATGGTCGCTTTTTTTCGTGACTTCGATGTGACTCGCCGGTCGTTCTCTGATCTTTGCGCGCCGCGCGATGAGCATGCGTGATTTGCAGCGTGGGCTCTGCTAAAATGCGTCCGCGTTGAATTAAGAGGGCGCAAGCGTCGGAACTCCGATGGGCTCTCCTTCAAAACGCGTCTCTTGCCGTTTCTTCGGCTCGGCAGGGCTGAGGAGACTTTATCGCAACGCCTACTTCGTGATGGCCCGATGACCGCGCAGGATTTCGATTCCGACAGCGTAGACCAGGATTCCCTGCCGCGTAAGCGTTTCAGCGGCAAAAAATTGGTTTTGTATATCATTTTGCCTTTGCTGCTGCTGGTTCTCGCTGCGGCGGGCGTCTTGTTCAGCGGCGTTCTTGATTCCAAGAAAAAAACGCCGGTTATGGAAGAAGCGCCCCTGCCGGAGCCGGAAAAACCCGGAGCGATCATCTTCTATGACGTGCCGGAGATGTTGGTCAATTTGAACACCAACGGGCGGCGTCCGACATTTCTGAAAATCACGATCTCATTGCAACTGGCGAAAGAAGGCGATAAAGCCGAACTCGACAAAATCATGCCGCGCATCGTCGATAATTTCCAAGTTTATTTGCGTGAACTTCGTATGGAGGATTTGCGAGGCTCCGCCGGCATGTATCGATTGCGCGAGGAATTGCTGACTCGCGTCACTTTGGCCGCTCAGCCGGTGAAGATCAAAGATGTTTTGTTCAAAGAGATGTTGGTGCAGTAAAGTATGTCGATATTGTTCACGCCAAGGGATGTCATGCGTCGCGTTTTCACCGATTGCGTGGCGGTCGGCGCGTGCTTGTTCGTTCCTATGACGCCGTTCTCCTTGCTGCATGACGTGCGGGCCTTTGCGGTCGCTCAAAGCGGAAGACAAGTCTTGGGGATGAAGAATGTCGTCGAAAGACGGGCGGTTATCGAAAGACAGAGTATAAGAAAACCACCTTCGGTTGCGGTGGAGGAACGGCTATGAGCGTGCCCAGTGAGTTGAGCGAAGAAGAACGGTTGGCCGCTGAATGGGCGGCGTTGGCGGAAGACGGGGGCAGTGACGACGGAGGGGCCGGTGTCGGCACAGGTGGAGCCACTCGCGTTCTGAATCAAGACGAAATCGACAGTTTGCTCGGGTTCGATCAAGACGGTAGCGGCGACGGCGACAACTCCGGCATTATGGCGCTGGTCAACAGCGCTCTGGTTAACTACGAACGCTTGCCGATGTTGGAGGTGGTCTTCGACCGCCTCGTGCGTATGATGTCCACCAGTTTGCGTAATTTCACCTCCGATAACGTCGAAGTCAGTTTGGATCAGATTTCCTCGGTGCGTTTCGGCGATTATCTTAATTCTATTCCTTTGCCTGCAATGTTGTCGGTCTTTAAAGCCGAGGAATGGGACAATTACGGGTTGATGGTGGTCGATAGCGCTTTGATCTATTCGATTGTCGACGTGTTGCTCGGAGGGCGACGCGGCACTGCGGCGATGCGAATCGAAGGGCGACCCTACACGACCATTGAGCGAAACTTGGTCGAGCGCATGGTTCATGTCGTGCTCAGCGACTTGTCTGCGGCCTTTGATCCGTTATCGCCGGTGACGTTTCGCTTTGATCGGTTGGAGACAAATCCGCGTTTCGCCACGATCGCGCGTCCAGCCAACGCCGCCGTCTTGGTGAAGCTGCGCATCGATATGGAAGATCGTGGCGGGCGGTTAGAATTGATGATTCCTTATGCGACTCTCGAACCCGTTCGTGAGTTGTTGT
The DNA here is from genome assembly GCA_963575675.1 of Azospirillaceae bacterium. Taxonomy (GTDB): domain Bacteria; phylum Pseudomonadota; class Alphaproteobacteria; order Azospirillales; family Azospirillaceae; genus CAUYUA01. The sequence continues at coordinate 27,090 of CAUYUA010000011.1, read as the reverse complement.
TGCAAATGTTTATGGGTGAAAAGTTCGGTCGTGACTCGATTTGGGAAACTCACTTAGCCACTGAACTGTTGGTGACCCATGTTGATCTCAGCGCCGTTCTTGATGAATTAACATTCTCTCTTTATGAAGTTCTGAATTGGAAGGTCGGAAGTCGCATTATGCTCAATACGCCTACGGACGGAATTATTGAGTTGCGATGCGGCGATGTTCCCATGTTTCAGGGACGCATGGGGCGCAAAGGCGGAAACATTGCCGTGCGTATCGATCGAGAAATCCCGAAACAGGAGCTGCAACGCTGATGTCGGGAATATTTTCGATCTTGTTGGATTTGGTGATCGCGGGGTTGCTGATCACAACCATTGTCTACGCTGTTATCTTAAACCGCCAGCTTACGCGCTTGCGCGAAAGCCGCGCCGAAATGGAAGGTTTGATCAAGCGTTTTACAGAAGCTACGAGTCAGGCCGACGCTGGTGTGAAGGGAATGAAGCGCGCCGCGACTGAATCGGGCGAGGTGTTGCAGAAGAATATTGAGCGGGCGATTTCGTTACGCGATGAATTCCGGTTTTTGATTGATAGCGCCGAGTCTTTGGTGGCGCGTCTAGAGAATATTCCGGGAGTGGAGCGTCCATCGCGTTCTTCTGCTTTGCGTGGCGGCGGGGGAGTGCGGAACGAGGGGCGGGGCGAGTCCTTGAGGCAAGAGGCGTTGCGGTCGGAGCCGGTTCGAACCGAGAAACTTGTTCGTTCGCGTCCTTCGTCAGAGCCGCGTGTTGTGACGGAGGCTCGGATCGAAAGTATGCGCGATGTGGTGCGAGAGGCTATGCGTGCCTCTACTCAGTCTTCTGAAGCGTCTTTGGGGGGGGGGCGCTCGGTTGGAAGGGGGGCGGTTGGAAGAAAGTCCTAGCGTTGGTAAGCGTTCGTCGACGATTGAACCGACGCTTGGCGCTGCTATGGGGCATGAAAGAGAGGAATTGTCGTCTCGATCGGAGACTTTGGAGCGACGTTCTGGGGGAGGGGGCTCTTCTGCTTCCAGTGATGCGTCGGATCGGGATCATAATCTTGACAGTGTTGCGCGCGCAGAAAGGGAATTGCTTCAGGCTTTGGAGAGTATCCGTTAGGCAAGAAATTAAAATATCAAAAAGGGTCCAAGGACTGTGTTTCTGGTCGCTCGGGATCATAAAGGGGGAGCGAAAGCCCCCCTTCTTCGCGAAGCGAAATCCTCCAGTGGAACCTTTTATTCGTGATTTAGTGGCAGTTTGCCACAGATCACTCACAGATATTCCATGAAGACGAAAAACAACAAAAAAATTAAGCAATGGATGAACGATAATAGATAAATTCCCGTTCGTTGTTTTAGAGCAACCCTTCTCCTGCGTGTTCACGAAATCGATCTACGGCCTCAACATAATTTGCTAACGATTCCATAGACGCATGACCGCTGATTTCGCGCATTTTAAAGACCGAAGCGCCGCTCATTGCCGCTGACGTCAAAAAACCGCGCCGCAAACTATGCCCTGCAAACTGCGAGGAGTCCAATCCGGCGGCTGCGGCATATCGTTTGACGATCAACGCCACAGCGTGATCACTCAATGCTCGGTCTAACAACCGATCGCCCTTGCCGATCGTGCGGAACAACGGTCCTGCAATAATTCCGGCGATAGCCAACCAACGTCGCAGAGCGGACACGGGGCAATATCGCTTTCCTCGAAGAATTGCGATTACTCGTCCGCGTCCCTCTTGATCTGTCTTGCCGCGTCGAATCGTAACCAACAATCCCTGAGCGGTTTCTTCCATATCATTAACAGTTAACGCCACCAACTCTGAACGCCGAAACGCTCCTGCAAATCCTATCAAAAGCAGTGCGCGATCGCGCATGCCGATGAAATTATCAGGAATTGTCATCAACATTTCTTCCAACAGCTCAACGGTGGCTGCGGTTTTGCGAACAGGAGCCACTCCCAAGGAGCGTCGGATGCCCGCCATGGTTTCCCGCACACAAAGAGCATTGGTCGGCGTCTCGCAACCGGCGCGTTCGTGAGCGTAACGTATGGCGGCGCGTCGCCGTTCTAAAGTCGACGGCCGCATTCCTTGCCGCGCTTCTCCCGCCAGAAACGCAGCCACCACTTCCGGCTCAGCCGGCGTCATCGTTGCTCCTGCGGCTTTGCACCACTCGGCAAATCGCTGCAAATCGGCTTGATAGGCGCGGCGCGTGGCTTTCGAGCGCGCGGCCTGCGCATATTTCTCAGCGGCTAAGTGGTCGCCAATGACTTGACCCCCACACTCCGGCGTCGTCATTGATAGAACCCTTTACGATGTATCCAAATAGCTTCAATCAACAGCTTTGCAACAATCCCGTAACTTCAAACAAGGGCAAACCAACCACATTGCTGTATGAGCCGTTGATCCAACGCACGAAACTTGCGGCGCGCCCCTGAATTGCATAACCTCCTGCTTTCCCTCGCCATTCTTCTGCGGCGAGGTATCGCGTGATTTCTTCCTCACAAAGCGGCTTAAAGGCGACGTTGGTCATCACCAGACGCTGACGGAGTCGTCCATTTGCAATTACGGCGACTCCGCTGTAAACGCGGTGACGCCGTCCTGACAATAAAGCTAAACAACGCTTTGCCTGTTCTTGAGTTTCTGCTTTGGGTAGAATCCTTCGCCCACAGGCGACGACGGTGTCAGCCGCCAGAACTATGGCCTCCGGATACCGCGCAGCCACCGCCTGAGCCTTGGCGACCGCCAAGCGCTCGGCGTGTTTTCCGGGCAACTCATTGAGCGTGGGTGTTTCATCGATGTCCGGCGCATCGACCACATCGGGCGCAACGCCGATCTGACGCAGCAATTCGAGCCGCCTGGGCGAGGCCGAAGCCAGCACCAATCGCGAAGGGAAGCGTTCGGTCACGTTCGGCGCGATCCGCTTATTTGTAACGGAAGGTGATTCGTCCCTTGGTGAGATCGTATGGCGTCATCTCGACGTTGACTCGATCTCCCGCCAGCACGCGAATGCGATTTTTGCGCATTTTGCCGGATGTATGGGCAAGCACTTCGTGTTCGTTATCGAGCTTGACCCGAAACATGGCGTTCGGCAGCAGTTCCATCACTGTGCCCGAAAACTCGATTAAATCTTCCTTTGCCATTGGCCCTTTGTTCCACCATGGTTTCTAACGCTATAGGTGCTCGGCGACGTCGCGTCGGTCAAGAATTTTCACGCAGAAGCGACGGATAAAATGCAATCGTGACAAATTGGTCGTCTACAGATGTTTTTTGATTCGGCATTGGACCATATTCGCACCCAACACGCAAGAAATAGCACAAGGAATAGGTATGAGCGACGCCAAAGAACCTCAACCGCCGCGTTTTGCCGTGCAGCGCGCCGCAGGCAAGAGTTGGAAGACCATTTATTTGGCTGAAGAGCAAGCCGCGTCGACGCAGGTGTTTCATGAAATGATCCGCCTGAAGCCGACAGGTTTTTTTCGACTGATTCGCTTGGAGTATGATCCGAACGCTCAAGAGGGGGCGTTGGAGTTCCATTGGAAACTGATTTCGTTGCATGATCCGCGTAAGAGCGTCGTCGCCAAGAATGTTGCGTTGCAAAAGAAAGGGAGGCGACGACGTTCTGGCGAGAAGACGCCGATTCCGCTTAGAATATACCTCTTGGCCATTGTTCTGGGAGTGGTTGCGGCAATTGCTCTTTGGCTGCGCTTGGGCGTTGGCGGTGGGTTAAACCTGGTCTTGCAGTGATGTTGCTGTTGATGACATATTACGAAGGTTTCATGGGCTTGGATGAGGATGGCCGCCGGAGCCGTTGGAAGCATCGTGTTTTCCGGACGTGGTATTCGTGCAGGAAATCTTTAAGCTGTTTGTTTTCGCGAATCTTCCTCTGTGGACTCTAAAGAAATGAACTGTTCCGAGGGGGGAGTTTCTGGTTGTGGGAGTGCGTGAGTTGAGTTTTTTCTTCCGTTCAATTCTTTTTCGGAAGATTTTTTATTCAGAAAATAGGCGCTACTTTTTTTTCTCGTCTTGCTCTCCGGTATGGGATATGCGAAATCTTCTCGAGCTTGAGGACTGTTCCTATGTCGTCACGTCCGTGTTTAGCCATCACTCGTAAATTGCCCCAAGCCGTCGAGCGTCGCGCCGCTCTTTCTTATGATGTTCGCGCTAATGAGCTTGATCTTTTTTTGGATCACGCGGCGATGATCGCGCATGCTCAGGGAGCGGATGCTTTGTTGGCTTGCGCTGCGGATCGTCTGCCTGCCATCACAATTGAGGCTCTGCCGGATTCTGTGCGGATGATCGCCACGTTTTCGGTCGGCGTGGATCACATTGATTTGGACGCGGCGCGTCGTCGAGGCATTGTCGTCGCCAATACTCCCGACGTGTTGACCGAGGCCACAGCCGAGATCGCGCTTTTGCTGATGGTGGGCGCCGCTCGACGGGCGTCTGAAGGCGAGCGCGTGATGCGCGCCGGTCCCGGCTCTCCGGAGGCGTGGTCGGGATGGGCGCCGACTCAAATGCTTGGGCGTTCGTTGAGCGGGAAAAGATTGGCGATTCTGGGGATGGGGCGTATCGGTCGGGCTGTGGCTCAACGGGCTCGCGCTTTCGGCATGACTATTTCCTACCATAACCGAACAAGATTATTTCCGCCTCTCGAACAAGACGCCGATTGGCGCGCCTCCGCTGAAGAGCTGTTGGTCGAGGCGGATTTTCTCTCTCTGCATTGTCCGGCGACTCCGGAGACTCATCATTGGCTTGATGCGCGCCGAATTGAATTTCTGCCGCCCGCCGCCATTGTCGTCAACACTGCGCGTGGCGTTGTGGTGGATGACGCGGCGTTAATTGCGGCTCTTCGTTGCGGACGAATCGCCGCTGTCGGTTTGGACGTTTATGAAGGAGAGCCTCGAATTCATCCAGGTTATCGCACTCTGAACAATTGTTTTCTTTTGCCTCATTTGGGCAGCGCCACTATAGAGACTCGTAACGCCATGGGATTTCGCGCGCTCGACAACTTAGACGCTTTCTTCCAAGGCCGCACGCCGATGGATCGGGTGAGCTGAACGCGGTTTGTCTTCATGGCGTAGTGTGTGCTTACGGAAAGAGAGAGGCTATTGTTTCGAACACGATTCGGAAAAGCCATAGGATGAAACGAACCACCCAAGAAAACAACTCAAAAACATATGCAAGACATTCAAGAACATCCCATAAACCGCTCCACCATGATTGAGAGCCGTTCGTTCTATCGCCAGCGTTATTTCCTTGATTTTCACGCATTTTTGTCTCCTCGGTGGATTGTAAGGTTGTTTGTTTTTTTATGGTTTATGGCGGTTCAGGCAAAATTTCGTCGCTTATTCCAAAAACAATCAAAAATTAAGAAAAACAAAAAATGTATTTTTTAGAATTCTGTCTTACATCCATGAATTAAAATAAAGGCAAATAGGGATACCAAATTGAAATCGCCTTGTCATATCCTCTAGAATGGGTTTCTCAGATGGACTAGATTCCATCAATCGAACGCATTTCAATAAAAAACGTTCAATACAGGTGTCGCTATGATGAACTTTCTTCATCCACCCACCTGCTTCACTCTTGTGTCGCGACGTTATCGGTTGTGCTCCGATGTTTCTGAAATGGGACCAATCCTGTGATCCCTCATCAAATTTCTGATTTGTATCGCTTGAGCCAAAACCGTTCCATTGAAGGCCGTCGCCTTTTGGCCGGAGCTGTCTCCGATCTCTTTTCCGGAGAAGGCATGGTTCTCAGCGATAAAGAACGCGCCATTGCCACGGACATTCTACGTCAATTGGTTCATAGCGCTGAAGTTGAGATACGTAAAGCGTTGGCGGAGCATTTGGCGGGTCAGCCTCTGGCTCCTGTCGATTTGGTGATGACGCTCGCCGGAGACCAGATATTGGTCGCTGAGCCTGTTCTGCGGTTTAGCGCTTTGCTTGGTGACGCCGAGCTTGTTGCATTGATTCGAAAACTCGGCGCGCCGCACCAGTTGGTCATCGCCAAACGCTCTTCTGTGGGAGAAACCGTTACGGATGCATTGATCGCACATGGCCCTACAGAAGTCGCTTACGCTGTCCTGGTTAATCCCGGATCAAAAATTTCGCGCAACAGCGTCCTCGCTCTTACGCGCGCCGCACAGCGTGAGACTGTTTTGCGACGTCCTTTGTTGGCGCGCGCCGAAATGCCGCCTGATCTTGCTGCGCGACTCTATTGGTGGGCGGGCGCTGAACTACGGCGTTTCATCAATAGTCGGTTTACCATTGATTCCCAACAACTTGATGGCGCTTTAAAAACCGTTCTCAAAGAGCTTGCGGCTTCTTCTCAACAGCACCGCGACGCTTTGCCGGAACAAATTGAACTTGCGGATCGGTTGGCGGAACATCAAGCCATTACACCGACTTTGCTGATTCAGACATTACGCTTGCGGAACACCGGCTTATTTGCATTGTTGCTCACCCGTTTGACTCGACTCGATGAAAATGGCGTTCGAGCCATACTTGATGAAGACGGAGGCGAAGCCTTGGCTCTTATTTGCAAGGCGCTTGGCATTGATAAAGCTTCTTTCGCTACTTTATTTCTGCTTGGGCGAGCCGTCAAAATGGGAGACAAAGCCATAGATCCTCGCGAGTTGTCCCGTGCGATGGGTCTCTATGATCGGCTTACTCTTGAGGCTTCGAAAAAACTTTTTCAGCGTTGGCAGAACGATAGTGGGGATATGCATGCGTTTATCGCGCGCTACGCCAATCGAAGTGAATAACGAATTAGAGGAGCCCGGTTTTAATTTTCATGTAGAATCGAAAGTCTTTTTTCCATGAAACTGATTTGCTATCCGACTTCCGGTCCTGCGCCCACGATTCGACCTGCTCCCGTAGATCGAGCATGGATGGACAACACCGCAGATCGATTTGCTTATCGTTGTTTGCCTTTGAGCATTGCCAATGCTCACGGATGGGAGATTCTTTCTCCATGCGCCTTTTCCGCGCGATGGAACGGCGGCGATGGACGGGACGCCATAACGGTTTCCAGTCGAGCATGTCCGTCATTGTTGCCTGTCAGCCATTTCGGGTATGGGATTCTCACATTCCATGTGCTGGCGATGTTTCGCACTGAACCCGGTTATAATTTGTGGGTCAGTGGTCCCAGTAATCTTCCCAAAGATGGAATCGTTGCTTTGGCCGGGGTTATCGAGACGGATTGGGCGCCGTCGCCTTTTACGATGAACTGGAAGTTCACACGACCGGGAGTTGAGGTTGCTTTTGAAGAAGGGGAGCCGTTTTGTTTCTTTTTTCCGGTTGTGCGTGGTCTTTTGGATGCGACGGAGCCGGAAATTCACCTGATGTCGGAGCACTCGGACGTTGAACGTCAATATCTTGAATGGTCGGCGTCGCGGTCGCAATTTTTAGATGATTTGGCGAAGAGCGATCCTGTTGCGCAGAGAGCGGGATGGCAGAAAGATTATTTTCGAGGCGTGCGTCCGGATGGAGAAATCGGAGTGTCGGATCATAAAACAAAAATTAGGCCGAAACCATTCCGGACAAAAGATGAAAATAACCGGGAATGATTGCCCAATCGCGGGGACCATTTTTGGTCCTCGCGGCGGGAGAATAAGGTTTCCAACCTTGTCTAGTGATTCAGTATCTGGCTTAAGAAAAGTTTTGTGCGGTCTGATTGAGGATTGTTAAAAAAAGCTTCCGGTGGAGCTTGTTCAACGATTTCGCCGTGATCCATAAATAGAATCCGATTGGCGACGCTTCGAGCAAATCCCATTTCATGCGTCACCACCAGCATCGTCATGCCTTCTTCCGCCAACGTCATCATTACATCCAGAACCTCTTTTACCATTTCTGGATCCAACGCCGATGTTGGTTCATCGAACAGCATGACTTTCGGAGACATGCACAATGAACGGGCAATCGCCACCCGTTGTTGTTGACCTCCGGATAACTGCCCCGGATATTTATGAGCTTGTTCTGGAATGCGCACTCGTTGCAAATACGTCATTGCGATCTCTTCCGCTTGCTTTTTAGGCAATCGTCGCACCCATGTTTGCGCCAATGTGCAGTTTTCTAAGACCGTCAAATGCGGGAAGAGATTGAAATGCTGAAACACCATTCCGACTTCGCGTCGAACCGCCTCAATATTACGCAAATTTCCAGTCAGCTCGACTTCATCAACGATGATTTTACCTTTTTGGTGTTCTTCTAATCGATTGATGCAACGAATGAGCGTGGATTTTCCGGAGCCGGATGGACCACACAGCACAATTCGTTCACCACGCGCCACAGACAAATGAATGTTGTTCAATACATGGAATTCGCCATACCATTTATGAACGCCCACCATTTGGATGATGTCGTCTGTCATGGCCTTTTCCTCCGACGGCGTTAAGTATGGATTATTCACTCATCAAGAGAATTACGCCGACTTCCATGGAGTTTTCTATTTTGTCGGCAGAACGAAAGCGAGGGGCCAATGGCCCCCCGCTTTTTTCGTTAAGAGCGATAAACGCTCTTTCCTTAGTTACTGCGCAGAGGCTTTTTACCCTTTTCGCATAACCATAAGCTTCTTGATTTCTGCAATCGCCTTGGCCGGGTTCAAGCCTTTGGGGCAAGTCCGAGTGCAATTGCTGATGGTGTGACAACGATACAGACGGAATGGGTCTTCCAAGTTGTCCAGACGCTCGCCGGTGGCTTCGTCGCGGCTGTCCACGATCCAGCGATACGCTTGCAGCAGAATCGCAGGGCCGAGGTAGCGATCGGAATTCCACCAGTAGCTGGGGCAGCTTGTGGAGCACGAGAAGCACAGAATGCACTCGTAAAGACCGTCGAGCTTGGCGCGCTCTTCGGGGGATTGCAAGCGCTCGCGATCCGGCGGGGCCGGAGACTGCGTCTGCAACCAGGGTTTGACCGACGTCAACTGAGCATACAGGCGCGACAGATCCGGGACCAGGTCCTTGATCACGTCCATATGCGGCAACGGATAAATCTTAACGTCACCCTTGCAGTCTTCGATCGGTTTGGTGCAGGCGAGCGTATTGGTTCCGTCGATATTCATCGCGCAGGAACCGCAGATGCCCTCACGGCACGAGCGACGGAAGGTGACGGTGCTGTCGATTTCGTTTTTGATGTAGAGCAGCGCGTCAAGCACCATTGGGCCGAATTTGTCGAGATCGACCTCGAACTCATCAACCCGAGGCTTCTGACCGTCGTCGGGATTCCACCGATAGATCTTGAAGACTTTTTTACGCTTGGCGCTTAGAGCGCTGGAAATTTTTTTGCCGCGCCCAACCCGAGAATTGGCTGGCAGACTGAACTCGACCATCTGGCGACCTCGTCAAAGCAAGAAGAGGAGAACTTTATCTTTCTGCGGCTTTTCGCACAGCCGGCATAAGATCGTTGTTGTCCTCAATTCGTAACATTCGGATGTCTTTACACCGCCGATTTGAACCAGGAAAACCTCTGAGCGATATCCATGACAGCCAACACGCATTTGACGGCGTCAACGCTGTCGTCACCGAAATAGACACTTCCCTGTTGCCGAGAAAACCCGAAAGGCTCCAACGCTTTCTGAACATCAGTATAAGCATCGTTCCAGGATTGAGAAGGATAAAGCTCTTTCAGAATTGAAGCGTCTAAGTCGAACGTAACGGCATACATGGCGGCGCTTTTTAAGGCGTTGGAGTTATGGCCGAAACCATAACTCCAGCTTGTCATTTCCTCATTTCGGCGATTTTCCCATAGAGCCGCGTTTCTTAGTAGACGCGGGCCTTGGGTGGGAAGGTTTGGACATCGTCGCTGAGGGTGTTGAGGTGGACCGGACGAGACCCCATGGTGACTTCGCCGTTCTCCGCCACCCACACGACGCTGTGTTTCATCCAATTTTCATCGTCGCGGTTGGGGTAGTCTTCGCGGGCGTGAGCGCCGCGGCTTTCAGTGCGGACTGCGGCGGAAGCGATGGTGGCCATCGCCTGAGACATCAGGTTGTCGAATTCCAGAGCCTCGACCAGATCCGTGTTCCAAATCATGCTGCGATCAGTGACTTGGAGATTGCTCTTTTTGGACCAGGTCTGTTTGAGCAACTGGACGCCTTCTTCGAGCACCGGCCCGGTGCGGAAGACGGCGCAGTTGTTCTGCATAATACGCTGCATTTCGAGGCGCAGAGCAGAGACGCGCAGATCGCCTTTGGCGTTCCGAGTGCGTTCCAGGCGCTCCAGGGAGCGTTCTTCGGAGTCTTTGGAAAATTCTTTATGTGGCGCGCCTTTTTGCACCACTTCGGCGGCGCGGAAGGCTGCGGCGCGACCGAACACCACCAAGTCGAGCAGAGAGTTGGAGCCCAAGCGGTTGGCGCCGTGAACGGAGACGCAAGCGGCCTCGCCGGCGGCCATCAAACCAGGAACAATGGCGTCCGGGTTTTCGGCGGTGGGGCGAATGACTTCGCAGTGGAAATTAGTGGGAATGCCGCCCATGTTGTAGTGGCAGGTCGGGATGACCGGAATGGGCTCTTTGGTGACGTCGACGTTGGCGAAGACTTTTGCGGTCTCGGCGATTCCGGGCAGACGCTCGTGAATGATCGCGGGATCCAAGTGCTCCAGATGGAGATGGATGTGATCTTTGTTGGGGCCGACGCCGCGTCCTTCGCGAATTTCGACGGTCATCGAACGGCTGACGACGTCGCGGCTGGCGAGGTCTTTGGCGGAAGGAGCATAACGCTCCATAAAGCGTTCGCCGTTGGAATTGGTGACGTAGCCGCCTTCGCCGCGCACGCCTTCCGTGATCAAGCAGCCTGCGCCGTAGATGCCGGTGGGATGGAATTGAACGAATTCCATGTCCTGCATCGGCAGGCCTGCGCGAACCACCATGGCGCCGCCGTCGCCGGTGACGGTGTGGGCGGAGGTGCAGGAGAAGTAGGCGCGGCCATAACCGCCCGTGGCGAGCACGGTCATATGGGCGCGGAAGCGGTGGATGGAGCCGTCTTCCAGGTTCCAGGCGAGCACGCCGCGACAAACGCCTTCGGCGTCCATCAGCAGGTCGAGGGCGAAGTACTCGACGAAGAACTCGGCCTCATGCTTCAAGGACTGCTGATAAAGCGTGTGCAGCAGAGCATGGCCTGTGCGGTCGGCGGCGGCGCAGGTGCGGTGTGCCGTGCCTTGGCCGAATCGGGTGGTCATGCCGCCGAAGGCGCGTTGGTAGATTTTGCCTTCCGCCGTGCGGCTGAAGGGCACGCCTTGATGCTCCAGTTCGATGATGGCGGCGGGAGCGTTGCGGCACATATACTCGATGGCGTCTTGGTCGCCGAGCCAGTCCGACCCCTTGACGGTGTCGTACATGTGCCAGCGCCAATCATCCTCGCCCATGTTGCCGAGGGCGGCGCTGATGCCGCCTTGCGCGGCGACGGTGTGGCTGCGGGTGGGGAAGACTTTGGTGATGCACGCTGTCTTTAGCCCTTTTTCGGCCATGCCGAAAGTGGCGCGCAAACCGGCGCCGCCGGCGCCGACGACAACGACATCGTATTTATGATCAATAATCGGATAGGCGGTCGCCATGACGATAACTCAGCCTCCCACAAACAACTTAAGGATCGAAAGCCCACAGGCCAACGCGAGTCCCAAAGAAACGAACTTAATGACGAACAGGCTGGTCATTTTCGTGCATTTGGCGTGAACGTAATCTTCGATGATCACTTCCAGGCCGGAGACGGCGTGATGGAATGTGATGATGACCAACATCAACGCCAAGCTTGCGTTCATGGGGGACTTCATCCACGCCTTCATGACGGAGTAATCGGCGCCCGCCAGTTTGACGACCGAAAAAATAAACCACAAGGTCAAAGGAATCAAAGCCAACGCCGTCAGACGCTGGCACAGCCAATGGTGTGTTCCGTCTTTGGCCGAGCCTAGGCCGCGGACCTGGCCCAACATAGTACGCAAAACGGGACTTTTGCTTTGAGTGGTCATGGTGCGAACCTCACTTCAGGCCGAGACTGGCCAGACCAGCAATCCAAGTAACGACCGTCAGGCCAACCGCGATCGCCGTCGCAAACCAGCCGCCGCTGACGATGTTTTTGATCTCGAACGACATTCCGACATCCCAGATCAGATGGCGAACGCCATTGGCGAGGTGGTAAAACAAGCAGAAGGTCCAGCCGAACAGCATCAGCATGCCGAACCAAGAGCGCGAAAACGCTTGAATTGCGTTGAATGCTTCTGGCCCGGCGGCGGCGGAAAGAAACCAGCAAGTCAGGTGAAGCGTGCCGATTGCCAAACAAAAACCAGTGATGCGGTGGAAGCCGGACATCACCATAGTGTCGAGTTTTCGGTAGACGGATAGATGAGGAGAAAGCGGCCGAGAGCTGCCTTGCGCCATTGGAGTTGTCCTCGCGATCATCCGCCGTTTTCTCTCTCGACGTCATAAAACACGCCAGATGAGGGAACGGCTGTGGGAGGGAAAGCAGAAAGGGAAAAACGCAATAGAGTGTCTGGCTTACCCGGATTGTCAGAGCAAGTCAATGAACGCGAGCTTTAAGCCTCCTCAATTGTGGGGAAGAGGAAGGCGTTCAAGATGCGACATTTCGTCGCGTTGCGTTATCGCGCGTCGTCTTCGATGCCTGTGTTTCCTATTCATGAGGCATGATTGTTTGATTGGTTGCGTGGATATAGCTCTGATCGGGCTCTGTTGAGCGAAAAGAATGAGGCATGTTTCTTGAATAAAAATTAAACGGGCCTAAGGATTGCGCCCGTTTAATTTTTATCCGGGATATCGCAAAGAAAGAATCGCAGATGCCGCATCGTCCTGTGATTATTCTCACCGGCGCCAGTCGAGGGATTGGTCACGCCACAGTTCGCCATTTTAGCGAGAAAGGTTGGAGAATCATTACGTGCTCGCGGGAGGAGGCGCCCCCAGAGTGTCGAAGAGATCCCAACTGGACTCATCATTTGGTTGCAGACCTCGCTGACCCCGACAGCAGGGCAGCCTTCATCGCTCAAGCCAATCAGCTTCTGGATGGCGGGGCTTTGGGCGCTCTGGTCAACAACGCCGGAGTCTCGCCTAAAACCACCTTCAAAGAGCGTCTTGGTTGTTTGAATGGCGACCTCAATGGTTGGAGACAGGTGTTTGAACTCAATTTCTTTGCTCCAATTATTCTGGCGCGCGGCTTTGCGGCGGCTCTGGCGCGTGGAAAAGGCGCGATCGTCAATGTCACCTCCATTGCCGGGCACGCTGTTCATCCGTTCGCGGGGTCGGCCTACAGCACGTCCAAGGCGGCTCTTTCCGCCCTCACCCGTGAAATGGCGGTGGATTTTGCAGAACTCGGGGTGCGGGTCAACGCCGTGGCGCCGGGAGAAATTGAAACGGCAATGTTGTCGCCTGAAACGGAAGTTCTCATTCCACGGATTCCTTTGCATCGTTTGGGAAAACCCGAAGATGTCTCCGCCGTGATTTATTACCTTTGCACTCCGGAATCCGGATATGTAACCGGATCAGAGATTTTCGTCACCGGAGGGCAACACCTATATTAAGGAAAGATTCCTGTTGATGTTCGACGGAGAGGCGGCGAAGCGTTTAAATTTGAAATCTCTTCGGAAGTTATCCGTAGGCTTTCTTTTTCTCGCTTTTCGTGTTTTCCGGAAAATCGTTCGCGAATCATGAGGGCTTCCTTGCGATTCAGTCGATGGTGTATTATTACCATTGTCAAATGTTTCGCGATCATGGAACGCCAGTTACGGGGATGACGCCAGTCACGGGGATAGAGCATGGCGGGCAAGATTTTTACCGTCGCCCAACAAAAGGGCGGCGCCGGAAAAACAACCCTGGCCGCCCATTTGGCGGTTGCGTGGACTCAAGCTGGATATAGCGTCGCTACGCTTGATATCGATCCTCAAGGCAGCCTTTCTGGGTGGCATGCGGAACGCACCAGAGTCATGGGGGGAAAACCCGACATCGCGCATGTCCAAATCACAGGGTGGCGGACGCAGAAAGAAGTCGAGCGTCTTGTCCGTGAGTATCAAGTTGTGGTTATCGATAGTCCTCCTCATGCTGAAACCGAAGCAAGAATTGCTGTGCGCGCTGCGCGTCTTGTGATTACGCCGATTCAGCCGAGTCCGATGGACCTTTGGGCGACTCGGCCGACTTTGGAGTTGGCGAAGCAGGAAAAAGTTCCGGTGATGTTGGTGCTCAATCGCGTTCCGCCTCGTGCTAAGGTTGCGGATTTGTTGGCGGCGAAGATTGCGGAGATGGGGACGCCGCCAGCGGTTAACCTCGCTCAAACTCGAATCGGGAATCGGATTGCTTACGCGGGAGCTTTGTTGGAGGGGCGGGCTGTTACCGAAACCGAAGTCGGTGAGCGGGCAGGAGAGGAGATGGCTGCTCTTGCCGCAGAAATTATGAAGCTTGCGTCGTCGTAGTCTGGACGGTTTTGGAACGGTGTAGAATAACAAAGTAGAATAACAAAGTAGAATAACAAAATAGATGAAGCCAGGGACTGTTAACAACGACAAACGATTTCAGAGGAGGATCGCTCCGCGAATAAGGGGGGCTTTCGCTCCCCCCTTACAATCCCCCCCACGACCAGGAACACAGTCCCTGGACCCTTTTATTCAGTTCTGTGGCCTTATAGACGCCATTTAAGGACGTCCACCCGTCGCCGCCGGAGCGCCTCCTTCTCTTAACAAGACGATGCTGATTCGGCGATTGCTTGGTGATTTCGGATCCGTCGGGAACAGCAAATCACGATCCGCTCGTCCCACAACCGACAGTACGCGCTGTTCCGGGATTCCTGCGCCGACCAAAATACGGCGACTCGCATTTGCTCGTTCCGACGAAAGATCCCAGTTATCGCGTCCTGCGCCGCCTCGCGTGAACGGCGTTGAATCCGTGTTGCCGGTAATCGAAATCTTATTCGGAACTCTTGAAATCGCTTTCGCCAAAAGCTCCATCAATTGTCGCGCTTGCGGCGTCATTTGGTTGCTTCCGGCAGAAAACATCGACATTTGGTCTTGGTCGACAATCTGAATCCGTAAGCCGTCCGGTGTTTGATCCAGAATTAAACTCTTGGACACTTGTTGCAACTCCGGCATTGCCTGAATTGCTTGACGTATTTCATTTGCAGTTTGTTGGAATTGCGTTGTTTCGCGTTGTTGCGCCATCTGCTGACCCGCGCCCCGAGCGACTCTTTCTGCGAAATCCAATAAGCGTTCGCCGGGTTTTTGTCCTTGAATGCCGAATTGTTGCGCAGTGTTTTCAATTCTCTTACGGAAATTTTCGCGTGATTCGTCGTGGCGTTGACGCGGGAAAGCAGGAGACGCCTCAGCCAACCGCGCCGCCATCTCCGTCAGAGTCTCACCCGGTTTGCGGCCCTCGACATGAAGCTGCTGGGCCGTTTTTTCCAATCGAGATTGATATTCTTCAGTCGTTTCTTCATCTTGACGTTTGAGCTTAAACAGCTCGGCGGGATCATCGGCGTCTTCATGGAATTCCACAGCGAAACCGGGAGAATCGCTCAAAGGAACATTGGCGGTGATGGGAGCGTTGGCGGACACCTGAGCGCCGGGCGACGTGACGGTCTTTCCGCCGAGCAAACCGCCGCTTCCGCTGCTGGAACGGGAGAGCGAGGCTGGAGCAAAGTAATCCGCCAAACCCTTTTTCTGATCGCTGGTGACGGTGTTCAAAAGCCATAGCAGCAAGAAGAACGCCATCATGGCGGTTACGAAGTCGGCATAAGCGACTTTCCACGCGCCGCCGTGATGTGCGTCGTGGCCGCCCTTTCTCTTTTTCTTGATGATAACCGGGGCTTCGAGATCACGAGAGCCGCCAGAAGCCATGATAAGTGCTCCTCGGTAAAAACCAAACCATCCGCACAATAAACGCGAACTGAGACGAGCGTGAAGTCATCGCGCCTTTATGCAGGCGGTAGAGCAGCGGTCGCTTCTTCCACTTCGGAGAAACTTGGACGCACAGGAGTGTTCAACGCTTTGCGCGCATATTCTACGGAAATCGCTGGAGCATAGCCGTTGAGGTGAGCCACCAAACCGCATTTGATGCATTGGTAGTACTTTCCTTCGGAGTCATAAATCGCTTTTAATCCGCTTGCGATCGGCGCAATAAATCCATAAGAAAGCAAAATTCCGAGGAATGTTCCCACCAAGGCTCCGCCGATCGAATGTCCCAACACTTCCGGTGGTTCCGAGATCAAGCCCATGGTGTGAATAACGCCCAACACCGCAGCGACGATTCCCAACGCGGGCATTCCGTCGGCCATGGTTTGAATGGAGTTCGCAACTTGATATAGTTCGCTATGATGCGTTTCCAGCTCTTCTTCCATCAGATCGCTGATTTGATGTGGATCGTCGGAACCGAGGGATAAAAGGCGCAAATAATCGCATAAGAAAGAGATTGCGTGGTGATCGGCGTAGAATTTGGGGAACTGTTGGAAAAGAGGACTTTCTTCTGGTTTTTCAATATGTTGCTCTAAAGCGAGCAAACCCTTGCTCTTAGCGATTTTGAACACTTGGTAAAGCAGCGTCAACAGCTCTAAATAATGATCTTTGCCGTACTTGGGGCCGGCCATTAATTTCCCGACGGCTCCACCGACTTTCGAGAGCACGATTTTAGGATTTCCGCATATAAAAGAGCCTACGGCGGCGCCGCCGATAATCATGAGCTCGAACGGTTGCCACAGCACGCCCAAATGACCACCCGCCATGGCATAGCCACCGAACACGCAGAAAACGACAATACCCCAGCCGGCAATTGCTAACATGTTACTGCCACTACTTTCTAGAAGGGACGTCCAGGCCGTGAGGCCTTCCGATCCGCACCGGGAACGACAAACCGCACGAAAAACACAAAGAGCGCTTTTCCTGTACGGAAACGTTCACAGTCGGCAATCTCTTTTAATTTGTTTTAAGAAGCTTGTCCGGGTCAAGGGATTTTCTTTGAACTGCTTTCAAACGACGGCAAAATTTCAACGCTGTTGCTATTGGAACGCTTAAAGAGAACGTATTGCAATGTTGATTTTGGATGGGGTGTTTGTCTTTCTGGAGCGTGGGGTTGTTTTGGATTGGGAGAGGGGGAACTATGATTTTGAGATTTGTGATGGTCTGTTCGGCATCCGAAAATAATCTTTGTGGGGTTATGAGGGGGATAAGGTCGACGTTCCTCCGGATGAAGTCTGTGTGTTATGATTCTTTTGCCTTAACTTCCGCCAACGCCATTGAGCGCCACCCGTCTTCGCCCAACATTTCCAAAGGTTGGAATCGCACTTTATAGGACATTTTGCGGCTATCCGATATCCAATATCCCAAATAGACGAAAGACAATCCGACGGCGCGACAATGCTCGATCAATTTCAGAACCATAAAGCTTCCTAAGCTTCGCGCTTCGTCTTCTGCGCGAAAGAAACTGTAAACTGCGGAAAAACCATCGGCCAAGGAATCTATCAACATTACGGCAAATAATGTTCCCTGATCGTTGCGGGCTTCCGACAAATATGTTTTTGTTCGCCCGTCGACAACCATAGCAAAATAATCGTCTTCCGTCATGCGCGCCATATCGCTTTCATGGTGTCTCATATTTTGGTAATTGGCGAATAGGGCGTAATGCTCCTGCGATCCGTATGCCGGCGCAAAGCTCGTCGTCAAATCGGCGTTGCGCTTCAAGACGCGACGGAAGGAGCGGCTCATACAGAATTGATCGACCGGAATCCGCACGGGAACGCATGCCGCGCAGGAGGGACAAACGGGGCGATAGACAACGTCGTGACTGCGACGAAATCCGGCCTGCGCCAGGGCAGAGTTCACCTCATTGGCCACAGAGGGCTCTGTTAGCCGTGTAAACAGCTTGCGCTCGATACGGCCCTGCAAATAAGGACACGGCATGGGAGCTGAACGGAAGAATTGCTGTAACGGCTGAATGCGTTGGTCAATGATTGACATCCAGAATCCCTTTGACGCCATGAAGCGAAAAAACGGGTCTAGGAATCATATTTCCTATCATGGGACCAAAAAGCAATGCTGATAAATTGATGGCGAGCAATAACGAAAAAATTTTACTCACTGACCAGGAGCCTGAGAACCGGGAGTCTGAGGGCCAAGAGTTTAAGGACCAGGGATTTAAAAATGCCAGACACCGCTTTCCAAACGACACTTCTTTCCGAGCAGGCTCTGAGAGCCTGCCCGAAGAAAATATCGATGTTTCCAACGACTTTCGTCGTTTCGACGGCGTTGTCGTCGGACATATTGGAAACATTGATATTTTCTCCGGACAAGCTCTTAACCGAACGTTTTAGGCGTCGTTCACCACCGGAGCGCCCCCAAAGAAATCGCGGCTAATTCCGGATGTTACATCACACAACCGAAGTTGCAGCCAGTCAAGATAGTCGTGCAATCCCTCTTGAATGATTTGATCGATCGGCCTGGCTTCCAGTGCGGCCAAAATCAGATCAACCACCTCCATGGAGTCGTTTCCTCCCCTAAGCTGATACTGGGAGCGCACGCGCATAAGGAGGCCGGCGATTTGGCGCATGCAGTTCATCACCGATCGCGGGAAAGCTTCGTTGAACAGCATGAAGCCGGCAACGGACGCAGAAGTCATGCCGCGGGGATAAACGCGCCGGAAAGCGTGATATCCGGCGGCGGAACGCAAGACGGCGTGCCACTGAACGAAATCAAGCAATGAAGCTGCGTTGTGCAATGACGGCAAGAGTTTGTGGTACTCAATGTCGAGCAATCGCGTGGTTTGGTCGGCGCGCTCGATATGTTTTCCAAGCTGATAAAAGAACCAGCTCTGATCGCGATAGAAGGTGCCCTCGGTGATTCCGGTGTGCGCTTGGCAAGCTTCCTTAATGACGGCGCAATGGCGGGTTAGAGCGTGCGGAGCCATATCTTGCGGCGTCAGCGCCAAAAGTTGGTTGTAGAATATGTTGATATGCGACCACATTTCCGTGCTGATCCAAGGTCGCAAGATGCGGGCGTTTTCACGCGCCGCACGCACGCCAGCCAAGATCGAGGTCGGATTCTCGGCGTCGAGAACGTAGAAACGGATGACGTTTTCCGCCGAGGCGACCTTGAAACGCTCGAAGAAGCGGCGTTCGTCGGCGTTGAGTTGCAGAATCGGGCGCCAATCCTTCGCGCCGCCGCCGTCATGGCTGAAAGTTTCGTGAACCTCCAAGATGCGGGCGAGGTTTTCGGCCCGCTCCATGTAGCGCGCCATCCAAAAGATGCTTTCCGCGTATCGGGCGAGCAGGTGGCTCACGGATTCTCCTCCTCCAAAACCCAGGTGTCTTTTGATCCGCCGCCCTGGGATGAGTTGACGATCAACGTGCCCTTGCGCATCGCCACGCGCGACAGTCCACCCGGCAAGACCCACGGAGTTTTTCCGGTAATGATGAACGGTCTCAGATCAACGTGACGCGGCTCGACGCCTTCTTCAACCAACGTAGGCGACACCGACAGCGGCACCATGGGTTGGCTGATGTAGTTGGAGGGGTCGGCGATCAGCTTGGCGCGGCAGTCATCGAGCTGCTCTTTGGTGGCGCGTGGGCCGATTGTGATGCCGTATCCGCCTGCTTCCCCGACCGGCTTGACCACAAGCTGGTCCAAGTGTGCGAGCGTATAGGCCAATCCCTCCGCTTCTCGACAAATATTGGTTTGCACGTTAGGCAACAAAGGCTCTTGCCCTAAATAGTATTTAATCATGCGCGGCACATAGCAATACACGGCTTTGTCGTCTGCAACGCCTGTGCCAATGGCGTTGGCGAGGGCGACATTGCCTTTGCGATAGGCTTCAAGGATGCCCGGAACTCCCAATAAGCTGTCGGTGTTGAAAGCTTTGGGGTCAAGGAAATCGTCTCCGATTCGGCGATAGATAGAATCTACGGGAGCCAAACCATTTGTCGTTCTCATATAGACGCGGTCGTTTTCCACCACCAAGTCGCGTCCTTCAACCAACGGCGCGCCCATTTCGCGAGCAAGAAAGATATGCTCGAAATAAGCGGAGTTGTAGGCTCCGGGCGACAACAACACAACTTGAGGTTCTCGACCAACGACGGGAGGCGCGATCTCTGAAACCGCTTCGAACAGCTTTAGTCCGTAGCTATCGACCGGTCGAATGCCGATGTCGTGCATAAGATCAGGAAAGGCGCGCTGCATCATGTGGCGGTTTTCCACCACATAAGAGACTCCGGAAGGGACGCGGCCATTGTCTTCCAACACCAGGAACGCGCCATTGGCGTCGCGCACCAAATCGATGCCTAGAATGTTGATGTAAGTGTTGAAGGGAACCTTCACTCCCAACATTTGCGGGCGAAAGTTACTGTTGCTGAACACCAGGTCGGCAGGGATCACGCCGTCTTTAATGATTTTTTGATCATGGTAAATGTCATGGAGGAAACAATTCAGCGCCGTGACTCTTTGCACGCATCCGGCTTCCAGATGCGCCCACTCCCGCGCGGAAATGACGCGGGGAATGATGTCGAAAGGCAAAATGCGGTCTATGGCCTCTCTTTCTGAGTAAATCAGAAATGTGATTCCCAAATTATACAATTCTCGTTCGGTTTCTATGGCTCGTCGCCGCAGATCATGAAAATCCAAGCAATGTAGACGTTCGCGGATGTTCTGCGTGTGGACGGCGGGTTTATCGGGCGTTCCAAACATCTCGTCATAGAACGGCCCCGGATCATAGTGCGCCAACAGTCCTTTTGACGCGCTCTTTCCCGAAGCGCTTGCGACCGCTTGCGTTTGACTTTGCGTTTGGGCGCCGTGGCCTGAAAGAAGAGTCATGGATTACGTGGCCTCCAATCGAACCGAGATTCCCGGGGATTATGGATAAAGTGTTTAGCGATAAATAGTTCTTACTGCAACACGGCAAACAGATGAATGAAAAGGATTTTCCCCGCACTCTTCGCGCATGAATCGTTCTTGCGCTTCGATCTGCCTGTTTTTTTTCCAATTCCGATCATCTGAACACCGGGGTATAGGCTGACTTCAATCGCTCATTTATTTGCCTTTTTTTTCATCGCTCAATTCTGCGTCGATTTGACTTTATTTTGAGCAGGCGTTTCGCCGAAACAGTCTTGGGAGCCTCCCGAACCGGCCTTAATCGTCCGAAGATGACGACTCTTGTCGCCGCGCGCAGTTTTCTTATTTCCGATTGGAACAAGGACGTCTAAAATCATCGCCGGCCTGATCGCGGATCGAGGAACCATGTCCGTCACCTGTCCCATCCATTTGGTCCAACTGGCGCAACGTCTGGTCGACGCCGGAGGCGCCGCCATTCGCCGCTATTTTCGGGCTCCGTTGACTGTCGACGATAAACCCGACAGCTCCCCCGTCACCCAAGCCGACAGAGAGGCTGAAAGCATCATTCGTGCCATTCTGAACGATCAGCGCCCGGAAGATGGCGTGTTGGGTGAAGAATTCGGCGGGAAATCACTCGACTCTGAATATGTTTGGGTTATTGATCCCATCGACGGGACAAAATCTTTCATCACAGGGCGTCCCATCTTTGGAACTTTGGTCGCTCTTCTGCATGAAGGCGTTCCGATTCTTGGAGTGATCGATCAGCCGATCACCAAAGATCGTTGGATCGGCGCCGCCGGACGCCCCACCACTCTTAACGGCGTTCCCACCAAAGTTCGTCCTTGCGCCGGTCTTTCCGCCGCGACGCTTTGCACGACCTCGCCTGATCTTTTCTCCGACTCAGAGCGCATTGCTTTCCAGCGTTTGACGGCAAAAACTAAAATCACCATTTATGGCGGAGACTGCTACGCTTACGGACTGCTGGCGTCGGGTTTTCAAGACGTCATCGTCGAATCGGGTTTGAAGCTCTATGACTTCGCCGCTTTGGCTCCTGTCGTCACGGGCGCCGGCGGAATTATCACCGACTGGTCCGGAGCGCCGCTCCACGCAGGCTCCGATGGTCGAGTCATCGCGTCCGGAGACGCGCGTCTTCACGCCGAAACTTTGGCCGTCCTCCACGGCCACACGCGATAATCGCCACACGCGGACAAAACCAGAGCGACAGCCACGAAAGCATTTGGATATGCTCATCTCTCAGATCGATAATCTTGTCTATGACGCCGCTTCCCCGGATGTTCAGAAGGCCATAGATCGCTGGTTGATTCATGTGCAAGACGCGGGGAACTGGAAGGTTCGCAAAAAGCGACTTCTCGATGTCATCGACGCCATCGGGTTGATTTTTTTCAAGCCTCAGGAGTTGGGAGAATACGCCCGTCAAATCGGCGAGGCTATGTCTCAAACGGCTCCTGCGCGCGTCGTCGAAGCTGGAAGCGGCGGCGAAGAACCGTTGTTTATTGAAGAGACTCAAGAAATTCTAAAGATCATTGAAAATGAATCTTTGGCGCAGATCGAGTCTTCTCTTTCCACGTCCTTGGGGGATGTCGAATCGACGTTTGTGGAAACAAATCCGGCGGCGTTAGACGCATCGTCGAATGTTTCGTCTGAGATCGACCCGCTGGAGAAGTTGCTTACAGAAATTAAAGACGCTCCACTGGATGCTTGTATCGCCGAGTCCGCTCTTCCTACAGAGGCTTTCGTTTCTTCGTTTGTCGCTGACGCTGGGTTCAACAAGCCGCCCGCCGAATCGCCTGCAAACATTTCCGTGTTGTTTGGAGAAAACGATGATGGAAAACAGTCTGAGATGCAGGACAGTCAAGATGCAGAGGATGAAGAAGAGCTATTTCCTTTAATCCTCTCTCTGTACGTTACTGCAATTTTAGAGAGATTAAAAGAGAAGGAAATAATTTGTGCAGAGCAATCTGTTTTCTACATGCTCTCGGTGCATCGTCAGCATCAGGACGCTGTTTCTGAATGGTTGAAAGGCGATCCTCGGCGTCAGAAGGCGCTTCGGAAACTCTTCAAATCCGATCGGCGGATTGGTTTGTTGATGACTGTTGCGATCAATAGAATGAATCAGAAGCAAGAAAGCGCTTTTCCTGGCTTGAAAGACGAAGATGAGGTCGAGGCGTAGAAATGTGCTATAAAGTAAAATTCGTCTTCGATTTTGTTGCGTTGAAAGTTGAAAAGGGCAGGGATTGAGTTCTTAGGCGTGGGGGGGATTATAAAGTAATGTGATCTCCCCCCCCTCCCTTATTCGCGAAGCTATCTTTTCTTGGAGCCTATTGTTGGAATCAAAGCTTTTATCGGGAAAAATCAATTCGTGGCGCTGTTTTGTTTCACAAAGGCGCATCATCGGCGCGTCATCATGTAAATCGGTGAGCTGATTTTTGATTTTGCAACAGGCTCCGAACGGTTCCAGAGGAAGATCGCTGCGCGAATAAGAGCGCGAATAAGAGCGCGAATAAGAGGGGCTTTCGCTTCCCCCTATGGCTCCCTACGACCAGGAACGCAGTCCCTGGACTTTTTTAATTCCTATTCATGCCTATTCATGACGTTCGCTCGCCAAAGCATTCACCGCCGCCGCCGCCATCGCGCTTCCGCCTCGTCGCCCCTGAATTGCAATATACGCCGCGCCGTAATGGTTAGAGATCAACGCTTCCTTAGCTTCCGCCGCGCCGACAAATCCAACGGGACACCCGATAATCAACGCTGGTTTCGACGCTCCATCGTTCAACAATTCCAATAACCGAAACAACGCCGTTGGCGCGTTTCCAATCACCACAACCGCTCCGGTCAAATTTGGACGCCACAAGTCCACCGCCGCCGCCGAGCGCGTGTTCTTAATCGTTCGCGCCAATCCAGGAACCTCCGGATCCTTTAATGTGCAAACAATCTGATTGTTTGCATGAAGCCGCGATCTCATGATTCCATCATAAACCATCTGACAGTCGCATAGAATCGGCGCTCCGGCTGCAATCGCGGAACGTCCGATCTTCCCGGCGTCGGGCGAGAATCGTAAATCTTGAATGACGTCAACCATTCCGCAGGTGTGAGCAATGCGGATCGCCACCTTTTCCATATCTTCCGGAACGCCGCTGAGATCAGCCTCGCTGCGAATAATGGCGAAGGACTGACGATAAATGTCGTGAGCATCGTGATTATAAGCCATCATCAAGCGAAACCTTCTTCTCGTAACGTCTCTGGATCGAATTATTGCCGTCGCGCGAATCATCCAATTGCGTCAATTCGTCTGGCGGACACGGATGAACATAGTCGGAGACGGACTTTGAGCGCAAGCGCCGACTGATCGCTCGCTTGTGGAAAAAATGCTTAAATCATCCCATAGAACATGAAAAGTGAAAACCATTCGGTAAAATGCGTCGATCGCCATAGCCCTCTCTCTCCGAGTCGGGAGTTTGCGTCGCCATGTTTCTCCCTTTATGAAACATGAATGGAATTTTCGAATAGATTTGAAGCATTTTATAAACCAATTTTATATAATGCTATGCAATTATTACGAGAAATAAAACACCAGAGATTGCAGAAACAAGGCGTCTTTCATTCAATATGTTTATCGGAGGCGGATGTTTGCTATGAGTGGAGACGGTATTTTTTGTATGGCGCAATAAACTTGAATTCACCGATTCGATCAAGGATAGTGGAGGAGGGGAGGACGTCGTTATGGGAATTCTCAATAATATCCGAATTGGAGCGAAAGTTTTCATCGCGCCGATTTTTGCCGTGATCGGCATTCTTATGATCGCCGGAGTTGGCGATTGGGCGCTGCGCAACCAAAGCGCCGCCTTGGAACGCATCGTAAGCATAAATTTTGCCAAAACCCATGACGTTAACGTCATTGTTCGCGAACTCCAGAATGCGCACATGGAATTGTACCGCATGTTAACCTGGAGCGCCGCAGGCGTGGACGAAAAGAAAACCAAAGAAATATCTACGTATTTCCTAGAAATTGTTAAAAGGGCTGATCAACGCATCGTTACATTGAAGAGCGCTTTTGTTTTCAATGAACAAGAGTTGAAGCTGATTGACGATTTAAAGAAAGGGCTAGATAAATATCGCAAAAACGGAGACAATGTTATTCAGATGCTGGAGGTTGATTTTTCGGCCACCGTCTCGTGGATGTGGACGGCTCAGGGAGATTATGAGGATCTGACCAAAATCTTTGAGAATTTGTTGGTTCTGGAGAACGACGACGTTAAAAAAGTACATGAAGAAGAAATTCAAGAAGGCGCCGATGTGCGCATGGTGTTTTTCTGTTTGGTGATCGGCGGCTTGGTTATCACCGCCGTTATGTCATGGTTGGTCGGACGCCTAATCGCCGTTCCGGTGCGCCAAATGACCAAAGTAATGCGGCGCTTGGCGCATGGAGAGCTTGACGTCTTGATTCTCGGCGTGAATCGCGCCGACGAAATCGGAGAAATCGGAATGGCTGTCGAAGTCTTCAAACAAAACGCTCTACAAGTCGTCGCTTTGCAGGAAGAACAAGCATTATCTCAACGCCGCGCGGAAGAAGAGCGTAAGAAAGCCTTAGCCAACGTCGCTCGAGACTTCGATTCTGCTTTCGTTAAAGTTTTATCTAAAGTTGCCGACACGACTCGCATGATCCGCGACAGCGCCCAGCGTTTGCGCGACACAGCCGAAGGCATGCGCTCTCAAGCCGTTGACGCCGCCGAGCAATCTTCTCAGGCGGCGCAGGTGGTCGGCGTGGTCAACGACGCTTCTCTACGGCTTTCCAGTTCGATCGGAGAGGTCGGCAACCGCGTTCAAGCCTCTGGCGCCGCCGTCGCTCGCGCAGCCGAGCGCAGCCGTCAAAGCGATATCGCGGTCGGCGCTCTTACGGACAGTTCTCGCCGCATCGGAGAAATCGTCAAGTTGATTAACTCCATTGCAGGACAAACCAACCTTCTCGCATTGAACGCCACCATTGAAGCCGCTCGCGCCGGAGACGCAGGGAAGGGTTTCGCCGTCGTCGCTCACGAAGTTAAGGGGCTTGCTTCACAAACGGCTCGCGCCACCGAAGACATCGGAAAGCAAGTCGTCGCCATTCAGTCTGCAACCTCCGACGTCGTCGAGGCCATTCACGCCATTCGTCAGACGATCGAGGAAGTCGAAGCGCTCTCCACGCAAGTTACGATGGCTGTTTCCGACCAGCTCCGGCAGACCAAAGAGATATCTCACGCTGTTGATGATGCGTCCTCCAATGCTTTGCGCTCTAGCAATAGCGTTCGCGCCATGGCTGGATGCGCGGAAGAAACCGGGCGCTCCGCCATAGAAATGATTGATTCCATCACCGATCTTGCTTCTGATTTCAAGTCGCTTCAAAATGACGCGGCTCGTTTTGTCACCTCCATCAGAAGTTGAGAAACATCGCACACATCGCAACAAAGAAAGTCTCTGATGCGCGCATTGTTGCCGTCCAGCGTATGGGCTCTGGGGTTTGTCAGTTTGTTGATGGACCTTTCATCTGAAATGATCCACAGCTTGCTGCCGTTGTTCTTGGTGTCTGGGCTTGGCGCCGGAGCTTGGTCGGTTGGGTTGATCGAGGGCGTCGCTGAAGCGACCGCCGCCATTGCGAAGCTCTTTTCCGGCGCGGTTAGCGATTGGTTTGGTCGTCGCAAGCCTTTGGTTTTATTGGGATATGGCATGGCGGCTCTGACCAAGCCGATGTTTCCGCTCGCCGATTCCGTTCTGACGGTTTTTCTGGCCCGTTTCTTGGATCGAATTGGCAAAGGGATTCGGGGGGCTCCTCGCGACGCTTTGATTGCCGACGTCACGCCGTCAGAGCTGCGCGGCGCAGCTTATGGTCTTCGTCACGCCCTTGACACTGTCGGCGCCGTGCTCGGCCCGCTTGCGGCCACGGTCTTACTGATCCAATATGGTGGCGAGAACGACGGCGTCCGCTTGGTTTTCTGGGTGGCGACCATTCCGGCGACTTTGGCTGTATTGGCGATTGTCTTCTTTGTTCATGAACCGCGCCGCTCTCAAGTCGTCACCCGAAGCGCGCCAGGAAAAACACGCGCTTTTCCACTATCGCGCGCGGCCATGGTTCAGTTCGACCGCCGACTGTGGAGCGTTATTGTTCTGGCTGTTCTTTTTACTCTGGCCCGTTTCAGCGAGGCTTTTTTACTGTTGCGCGCGGAAACCACAGGAGTGGCTCTTCGTTATGTTCCTTTGGTTATGGTGGCGATGAATATTGCTCAAGCCGCCGCCTCTTATCC
>CAUYUA010000010.1:0-9971 GCA_963575675.1 Azospirillaceae bacterium | reverse complement strand
TGGTTTCCAAAGGCCTCCCGGCCTTTGGCGGGTCGAGGGCGGAGCCCCGTTCTTTTCTTTCGGAGTTTTTTTTCAGGTTCTCAATTGGACAGAGTATAACATACGCCAATCCATAGTCCTGAAAGGATTCTTCAGAATCAAGAGGAGCTCTGAATCCATACAAACACGACTTTGGCGCGACAAATTTTCCATGCTTCCTTTGGTCATCAGCGGTCTTCGTATCTCTTAATAAGATCGACGTTGTATTGCTCGATTGGAGAAAGCTTTACATCACGACTTACAGGACGATACCAGTTTTTGGCGTCGAAATATTTTTGCAGCTCTTGATCACGGAAGATGTAACCACGGCGCGCATAGATTTCATTGCGAGCCAAACGCAATGAAAGTTTCCGAAATCCTGGTTCATTGGATCCGGAATTGAACTCTTGGATCATCCACTCGGGCAAGCGTTCGCGATTACTGTTTTCGAAAATATACTCGTTAGGGTCGCAGGCGATCTGACAACGAGCGAGAGCTTCTTTTCCATTAACGAGAGAAGCTCCGACCAGAAGCAACCCTAAAAGGGCAATCCGCGCAGAGAGAAACACGATCATAACAAACTATCCCATGTCTCATTGTTGAGAGGAAGCATCGCGGCACGTCGAACATAAACCGCAGATTTCAACTGTTTGTCGTTGAATCAGAAACCCCTGGGCCGCAGCGCAGGCGTGAACGGCGTTGATGATTCTAGGATCGCTGACTTCTGTGGCGTCGCCACAGCTTTGACATACCAGAAACTGGCTGCTGTGAGAATAGGAGGGATTGGCGCAGCCGACGAAGGCGTTAAGAGATTCAATGCGATGAACCAGTCCCTGAGCGACCAGGAAGTCCAAGGCGCGATAAACGGTCAACGGCGCCGCAGGTTTTCCGTCGTGTCCAAGGTCTTCAAGAATTGCGTAGGCGCCGCGAGGCTTATGACTGTTCCAAACCAATTCCAAAACACGTTTGCGCAAGATGGTAAGCCGCGCGCCGCGTTGAACACACAAATCCTCGGCGCGCATCAATGCGTCATCGATGCAGTGACGATGATTATGGGAATCGTGGTTAGCCAAGTCGCCGCCTGCTTGATTCGACAGAATGCAGAGAGGATAAAAGCATAGAACAGTTGTTGTATAGATGCAATCCTGATGGATGAAGAAAACAGAGATCGACAAGAGCTTCTTTCACATGCAACAAGAATAACAAATTAGGAGGGACGAGGACTGTGCTTCTGGTCATTGGGGATCATAAGGAAGGTCCTCTGGAAGAGCGTGAAGTGTCTGTAAAAAATATAGCTCGATATTCTCTATTGTCGATAGGAAGATCGTCATCAAACGGAAGTTCCAGAACAAAAATGTTCAATCTAGGGGGGTAAAATTATATAATAATTCATATATATGTGGATCGTGTTTTGTTTGATGGCATGGAAGCAACGGTTTCTTCCGCAATGCTTCCGCCTTATAATGGAAGGAATATTGCTTTTTATTGTGCGGGAAGCAGATGGCGCGATAAGTTTTCAGGCTTTGCCGAAATATTGGATTGTTGAGCGCATATGAGGTTGGTTAAAATGTTGCCGCAGTTTTTGAGGCATTCGTTCAACTTGCAATGAGCGTGTCTTTATTGCAAAGACACGTATCTAGAGCGCGTCTAGGCGCGATCCTTGGTTATCGTGTAGGCTTTTAAAACGGGCTCTTCGGAATTCAAAGTCGGGTGATGGTCAATGAATGGAAAATTGAAAGAAAAGATTGCAGGTTTACGAATCGTCAGCATTTACGCTTTTTGTTCCATATTATGGATTTCGTTTTCCGATCAATTGGTTCTCGCGTTTTTCCACGATCCGCTCCAAGTGTCTTTCGTCGGCGCAATTAAAGGCTACCTCTTCATTTCCGTTACATCGTTGCTTTTGCTGATGGTTTTGAATCGAAAATCGCACCGGCTGTTGAACGCGATGAATCTGGCGGAGGATTCCGCGTATTTATCCGCACATCGCTCTCGGCGAGAGATCGTGATTTTCATAGGACTTTCGCTTTTTCTGGTCGTCGCCGGAGGCATTGTTTTTCAAATTCTCTCTCAATCGATTTACGACCGAGAAAACAAGCAGCTCGCAACTCTGGCCAAATTCAAAAAAGAACAGATCGAGGGATGGTTGTTCGAGCGACGCAGCGATCTGAGAGTCTATATCGACAATATGTTGTTCATCGATATCTTGAATCGCTTTGCGACGGAGAAAAACCAGGATTTAAGAGAACGTTTGCTCTCTCGTTTGGAAGCCAGTCGCCAAGCTCATGGCTACGCCCGCACGGAGATACGGGACGGCAACGGTCAAATTTTGGTATCGACCGGCGAAGATGAACATTTCTTCGGCGAGGACATTCATGCCGCCCTTCGTCGAGCCGCCGATTATTCCGAGCCGGTCTTGGTTGATCTCCACCGACAGGAGGCCGACGGAATGGTGCGTATGGCCTTTGTCGCGGCGCTTCGCGACCGCCCCGAACATCCCGTCGTCGGTTTCATCGTCTTTACGGTTGATCCCGACAAACTTCTTTATCCGATGCTTGGGGCCTGGCCCATCGCAAGCGACAGCGGAGAAATCATCCTTGTGCGCCGCGAAGGCGACCTCGCTCTTTTCTTATCGCCTTTGCGTCATCGCCCGGAGGAGCCGCTCACTCTTCGTTTGCCCCTGAGCCGTCGGAGCCTACCCGCCGCTCAAGCCGTGCTCCAAGGGGACGGGTTATATTCGGGACAAGATTATCGGGGGACTTCCGTGTTGACGGCCGTCGGGTCGATCGTCGGAACCCCCTGGATGTTGCTGATCAAGGTCGATGAAGCGGAAGTTTTTTCGGGTGTGCGTAGGCTCGCCGTTCTTTGCGCCGGGCTGATTTTTGTTGGAATCGTCGTCTCCGGCTTGTTTTTGGCGGCGACTCGACGCGAGCAACGGTTGCGCGATCGAATCCGGCTCAATCTTTATTTGGAAACGCTTGTCGCCAATGTTCCTGGAAGTTTGTTCAGCTTGCTGCGGTGTTCGGACGGAACTTACGGCATGCCTTTTGCGTCCAAATCATTCCATGATTTGGTCGGCTTGAGTCCCAACGATCTGCGTATCGATATTGCGCCTTTGCGCGCGATCGTTGTCGCCGAAGACGTCGCCGCGTTCGACGCCTCTCTTGCCGAATCCGCCGACGCCGCGCAGCCGTGGCGACTTGAATGGCGCATTCGGCGCCCCGTCAACGGAGCCGACGGAGAATGCTGGATCGAAGGGCGCGCCACTCCCCAACGGACAGCCGATGGCGGCGTTCTTTGGCACGGCTACCTTCACGACGTGACCGATCGCAAGCGATCCGAAATGGAGCTGAATGCGGCGAAGGATCGGATCGCCGCCGATATGGACGCCATGAATCGATTGCACGTCGTGGGAAGATTGTACGTCCATCACGATGATCTTACTCCGGTCTTAAACGAAATCATCGAGGTGGCGATTGCGATTGCTCACGCCGACATGGGCGTCATTCAGTTGTCGGACCCGTATGCCGGACGCATGATCATTGTCGCGCATCGCGGCTTTGAACCGTCTTTTCTCGATTTCTGGAACGGCGTCGGCGAAAGTCTCGGCAGAACGGCCTTGAAACGGCGCGATTGGATTATTATCGAGGACGTGGCCGTTGACCCGATTTTCACCGAAGAGGAGACGCGAAACCTTGTGCTGACGGCGGGCGTTCAAGCAATTCAGTCGGCTCCTCTGATCAGCCGCTGTGGACAAATCCTCGGCATGATTTCCACTTATTACCGAACTCCCGGACGACCGGATCAACGGTGTTTGACGCTGCTCGACCTTGTGATTCGTCAGACCACCGACATCGTCGAGAAATTTCAGGCCGTTTCCCAAATCCGCGAGAAGGAAGACAAGTTGCAGCTGGCGCAAAACGCCGCAGGATTTGGATGGTGGGAGTGGAATATCGATACGGGAGAGCAACACTGGTCGCCAAAAAATTACGCCCTTCACGGCCTTGAGCCAGGAGGTGATCGGCATAATTATGATGATTGGTATAACGCCGTTCATCCCGAAGATCGAGACCGGGCGGCGGCGGCGGCGCATAAAGCCGTTGCCGAAAAAAGCATCTATGAGGCAGATTATCGCATTATTCTTCCCGATGGAAATATCCGTTGGTTGATCGGTCGCGGCAAGGTTCTGACCGATCGTATTCTCGGCGTTAGGCGCATGCTTGGCGTCAATCTCGACATCAGTCAGCGAAAACAGACGGAAATCGCTCAGCTCAAAGCCAATCGAGCCAACCGGGCTCGCAGTTTGAGCAATTTGGAGTTGTTGCGCGCCGACGATGAAGCCTCTTATCTTCACGCGGTTTGCCAGATCATCATCGAGGTTTGCGGCCATGCGATGATGTGGATCGGGTATGCCGAGGATGATGTGGAAAAAAGCGTTCGGCCGGTCGCTTTCGGAGGAATCGATCAAGGCTATTTGGAGGAAGCGCGCGTCAGTTGGGCCGAAAATGATCGAGGACGCGGACCGACCGGCACGGCGATTCGGACCCGTCAACCCTCTTTGTGTCGCGACATAACCACAGATCCGAATTTGCGTCCTTGGCGCGCGCAAGCCTTAGAACGCGGCTACGCCTCTTCTGTCGCATTGCCGCTGATGGTTCAAGGCCAAATTTTGGGCGCTTTGACGATTTACGCTTCCGAGCCCGACGTGTTTCCGGACGAGGAAGTAAAATTATTGAGTGAAATTGCCGATGATCTCGCCTATGGCGTGTCGGTTCTACGTTTGCGCGGCGCTCACCGCCGAGCCGAACACGCCTTGCGCGAGAGTGAGGAACGATTGCGCTTTTTTATCGAGTATGCTCCGGCGTCGCTGGCCATGCTCGACGCCGATATGAGGTATCTTTACGTCAGTCGCCGTTGGCTGAAGGACTATCGTTTGACGTGGACGGACATCAGCGGCAAAAGCCATTACGAGGTGTTTCCTGAAATTCCCGAGCGATGGAAGGCGATTCACCGTCGGTGTCTCGCCGGCGCCGTTGAGAAATGCGACGAAGATCCCTTTCCGAGACCGGATGGACGAACGGATTGGCTCCACTGGGAAATTCGCCCCTGGCGTAAGACCGACGGAGAGATCGGCGGCGTCGTCATCTTCTCGGAACACATCACCGCGCAGGTCGAGGCGCGCAATGAGTTGCGGAAACTTTCTCTTGCCGTCGAACAGAACCCCAACAGCATCATCATCACCGCTCTTGACGGCGCCATTGAGTATGTGAATGAGGCGTTCACTCGAACCACCGGCTACAGTCGAGAGGAGGCCCTCGGTCGAAATCCTGAGTTCCTTTCCTCGGTCGAAACATCGTCGGCGGTCATCGAAGAGGTTTGGACGACGGTCAGGCAAGGCGGTGTTTGGCGGGGAGAGTTTTATAATCAGCGTAAATCCGGCAAGGTCTACACCGAACGAGCGTGGATTTCTCCGGTTCGTGGGCAAGACGGCTCCATCATAAATTATTTGGGGATTTTGGAGGACGTCACCGAGAAGAAACGTATCGATGAAGAACTTATGCGGCATCGCCTCCATCTTGAAGACCTGGTTGCCGAACGCACATCACAGCTTCAGGAATCCAGTCGGATCATCGAGGAGCGGGCGGCTGAAATCGCCGATCTCTATAATCGCGCGCCATGCGGTTACCATTCACTCGATGAAGCGGGACTGTTTACCCGAATAAACGATACGGAGTTGTCATGGCTCGGATATCGTCGTGAAGAAGTTGTCGGCGTGATGTATTTCAGGGATTTGCTCGACGAAGAAGGCGTAAGGCGGCATAATAAATCCATGCCGATATTTCAAAAGCAAGGAGTGATCTTTGATTTGGAATATCGATTGCGGACTAAAAACGGGCGGTGGATTCCCGTTTTGCTCAGCGCGACGGCGGTTTGCGACGCCTCCGGCGCTTTCGTCATGAGCCGATCCGTCGTCTATAATCTCACCGACATCAAAGCGGTAGAGAAAGCGGCCGAAAAACATGCGCAATTGGCCGAGGCGTTTTTCCAGCAAAGCGTCGTCTGTTTGGTCGTGTTGGATCGTTGCTATAATTTTCTGCGAGTCAATGAGGCCTATGCTCGCGTCTGCCGTCGGAAAATCGAAGACTTTAAGGGGCGCAATCATTTCGAGATGTATCCATCGGATACAAAGCGAATTTTCGACGAGGTTGTTCAAAACAAACGCCCGTTCGAGACTTTCTCCAGGGCCTTCACCTTTCCCGATCAACCGGAACGGGGCGTTACCTATTGGGATTGGACGTTGGTTCCGATTCTTGATCATGTCGGGGAGATCGAATATCTGGTTTTCTCGCTTACCGAAGTCACCGAACGTGTGCGGGTGGAAGAGGCGCTGCGGGAAAACGAAGCTAAATATCGCGCGTTGTTCGACCACTCTCCCGACAGCATTTTGCTGATTGATCCGCAAACCATGCGCCCCATCGAATTCAACCGCAGCGCTTACCGGAGTCTCGGATACGAGCGCGACGCTTTCGCCGCTCTTCGTCTTTCCGACATCAATATCGAGAAGACGGAGCAGGACATTCGGCGTCATCTCGACAAAATCCTGTTGTGTGGAAGAGACGATTTCGAATGCTTGCATCGGACTTGCGACGGCGAGGTGCGTAATCGGCTGGTTTCGGTTCAAACGACGGCGATTCACGGTCAAACCGTTCTTCATGCGATTTGGCGCGACATCACCGATATTCGTCGGGCTCAGAAAGAGATCGAAGAAAACGAACGGCGTTTGGTTGAAATCACCGCCGCTCTCGGCGAGGGTCTTCATGTCATTAACGATCAGGGGCGGATCGTCTTTTCCAATCCGGCGGCCAGTCGTTTGCTCGGTTGGAGCGAAACCGAAATGCTCGGGGCTGAAGGCCATCAACTCGTACATCCTCATCATGGCGACGAGGCGTGTTCTCAAGAAAAATGCGCTCTCTATTGCGCTTATTCTTCGGGAGGCTCTTTGTTGGCTCACGAAGACGCCTTTTGGACCAAAGACGGCCGTTCGTTGTTGGTTTCGGCAACCTTGACTCCTCTCTGGCGCGACGGTCGTTCGGTTGGAGCGGTGATCGCTTTTCAAGACATCTCCGAGCGCAAACGAAACGAAATGGAGCTTTCTCGGTATCGCGAAAATCTGGAGGCGCGGGTCGCCGAGCGCACGGCGGCGCTCAACCAATCCAATCGAGAATTGGCCGCAGCCAAGCAACGCGCCGATGACGCCAATCTCGCCAAAAGCAGCTTCCTTGCCGGCATGAGCCATGAACTGAGGACGCCTTTGGCTGCGATTCTTGGTTTTTCTCAACTTCTGATGATGAAACGAGGAGAAACTCTAACCGGGAACACGGATATATATATCGATCATATTATTAGAAACGGTAGGCATCTGTTGGCGTTGATTAATGATTTACTTGATTTGGCAAAAATCGATGTTGGGAAAATTGCCATCTGTATTGAGCGCACGCCTCTTACCGAGCTTTTGGCTTATCTCGAAGCGTCGCTGATGCCTTTGGCGGAAATTGCCGACGTCACCGTCGTCATCTCTCCTGTCGATCCGCAGATTCCCGGCGAGGTTCTGGCGGACCCGACCCGGTTGCATCAGGCGTTGCTGAATCTTGCGACCAATGCCGTCAAATATAATCGTCCTGGCGGGATGGTGAATATTTCTTGTGAGCAAAATAAGCCGGGATGGATACGACTAAAGGTGATCGACACCGGATTCGGCATTCCGGAAGAGAGGCAAACCGAACTTTTTCAACCCTTTAACAGGTTGGGGCAAGAAAACAGCACAATCGACGGCGCCGGAATTGGATTGGCGTTAACGCGAAAATTAGTTCATCTGATGGGAGGAACGATCGATTTTTGCAGCACGTTCGGCGAGGGCAGCCAGTTTTGGATCGATATTCCCACCGCTCCTTTGGAAGACGCCGAAGAATTCGATCTCGCATCGATGCCGGATTCGACGGCTGATGATCTGACGGCCAAGGTCAACCGAATCGTCGCCGATCGAAATCGAACGGTGCTCTATGTCGACGATAATCAAACAGCACTCGATTTGGTGGAAAAAATACTGGCCGAAATGCCCAATGTGACGGTTCTAACCGCTCGAACCGCCGAAGCAGGAATCGAATCGGCGCGTCGTCATCGCCCGGATATTATTCTGATGGACATCAATCTTCCTCAAATGAATGGCGTTATGGCGCTGATGGCGCTGCGGCGATATGACGAAACTCGAAACATTCCGGTCTTTGCTCTTAGTGCGGCCGCCGGCGCATCGGACATCGAACACGGATTGGCCGCCGGTTTTGAGCGTTATTTGACCAAACCATATGATGTGTCCGATTTATTATCCGCAGTGATAGAGACCTTCTTGAAACTTTCCGTCGAGGAAAACCGTCGAAAAGGCGATGAATCGCACGATGTTTTTGCGCCGGGGGAAGGGGAGCCGTTATGAAATTCCAACAACGATCGCTATTGAGCTTCGCTCCATCAAGCGATTATTCGAACGCTTTGTCCATCGGCCGCGTGTTGTTGGTCGACGATCATGAATCAATAAGAGCGATGACGATGCTCTATCTTCAATCGCAGGGATATTGCGTTGTTTACGCTGAACGCGGCGACGCCGCCGTTCAGAAAGCAACGAAAGAGCGCTTTGATCTTATTTTTATGGACATAAATCTTCCCGGCCTTGACGGCATGGAAGCGACACGGCGGATTCGGGCTCAAGGTGGAGCCGCGTCCATGGTTCCGATCATCGGCATGACCGCATCCGGCCATGACCAACGACGCGCCGCCGGTATGGAAGCGGGAATGGACGATCTGATCGATAAAGTCGATCTGCTTTCCGTTATTCCGGAATTAATTCAGCGGTTTGTTGTAAGGAAGGCTCCGGATGATTGTCGTGATTGCGCTTCTTCGTCGGTTGCAAACGAATTTCTGAAGATCTCCGAGCTGGAGCAGCGTCTCAGTCTGATCGAACTCTCCGAGATGACGCGCCTCTTTGCTGAGTTTGAAGCCGACGGTCTCCGTCGTTTTAACGATCTTTCTCAGGCATGGCGTGAGGGGAGAGCTTCAGACGCAGCATTTTCGGCTCATTGCATCGCCGGCGGCGCTGCGACATTTCAAATGACGGCTTTGCGCTCGATTCTCGTTGATGTCGAAACGGCGCTCCGTAAGTACGCCGCCGGGCCGGATGGCGTTGAAGAGGCGATTCCCAACCTGTTGAATCGTTTGGCTAATGTTTGGATGGAATCGTTCTCTGCGTTCAAGCGTTGGATTGATTCGAAGTCCGGCTGACCAGGCGATAGCCGGAGCCGTGAATGGTCGTCAAAAGTCGCGGTTGGCGGGGATTGTCCCCGAGTTTTTGTCGCAAGCGACCGACCAAAACATCGATTGATCGTTCCGTTCCGGACCATTCGCGATTGGAGAGCGTTTCCATCAACTCTGAACGAGTGACGACTCTTCCCAAGTTGCGGGCAAAAACCAAAAGAAGATCAAATTCGCCTTTCGTTAAAGAAACCTCTCTTTTGTCGGGAGAGATGAGTATTCCCAACTTCAAATCAAGAGTCCAGTCATCGAAGGCAAGGGAGGTTTATGTCCAGAAGAATAATGTCGAAACGAGATTCCGCCAATTGTCGGCGCATTTCTTCGGCATTGCTCGCTTCTGCAACGGCAAACCCCTGTTTCAACAGACAAGCCGCCAGCATTCCTCGACTGGAGACGTCGTCATCAACCAATAGGAGGCTGGGTTGCATCCCTTTCTCTTTTTCCAAACCGGATATACGGAGACGTTCGTTTACAACGAAACAATGTCTATTTACAAGAAAATGAGAACTGATTGCAAGAGGATGTTCGAAAAAATTTTTGATCGCGTCCCATGACGTGGTGTAAGAGCCGGCAGCCATCGCGGATTTTCGATA
>CAUYUA010000009.1:0-10546 GCA_963575675.1 Azospirillaceae bacterium | reverse complement strand
ATCCCCCACGACCAGGAACGCAGTCCCTGGACCCATCCAACTTTTATTCGGAGAAGAGAAGAAACGAATGACGCGCATCAATTATAAGAGCTGCTTACGTCAGAAGACAAAAGCGTTTCTAAAGACGATTCAACCGCACTCACCGGAATATCGCTCGGCAACGAGCCGCCAAAATCCTGAGCCTTCAAAACAACGCCGCACTTAACCAAAGGCCGGAATTTTTCAGCGTTGCTCGGCCCAAACAACGTCAGAAGCGGAATATTGGCGGCGGCGAACATATGATTGGTTCCGCTGTCGTTAGAGACCGCAGCAGCGAAACTCCGCGCCAAAGCCACCGTCGCCACCGGATCATACCCCCCTCCCCAAACAGCCTCGTCCTGCAATGGAAACAAACTCCGAGGAACCGCCTCTCGAATCTGCGGCAACCATTCTAATTCAGCGGGCCCCAACACGAACACAGGGATTCGCCCCGCATCAACCAGTTTGCGCGCCAAAGCAATATAATTTTCCAAAGGCCAACACTTACCACGCCCTCCGGCGCCGGGAGCCAAACCCACATAAACCGAACCAAGCGGACATTGTCGCCGAGCTTTTTCCAAAAAATCCGGAGGAACGGCAACGTCGAGGCGCATATCCACAGGCCGTCCACTCGCCAGCTCAATCAATTCGATCAAGCGCAAGGTGATGTTGACGGGACGCACCCGCCCTTCTGACGGACGACGATCCGACAAACGATAATGCGCGGCGGGAGTAATGAACAAATCATGACGCAATCGCCGCAAAAGCAAAGTGCGCCACAAAACCGGCTGAGTATCGATAAAGACGGAAAATTTTTCTTGAATCGGCAATGGACGAATCAGCTCGCCGATTGAGCGACAAATCCCGGTGTTGCTGATGAAAACGTCAATGATTCCGGACACCAAAGGACGAAGCTTGGTTTCCAACATCGTTGGACCGGATGTGACGTAGACAATCCGATAATCCGGAAACGCCGCGCGCGCCGCGCGAAAGAAGGGTAGCTTGAACAAACCATCGCCCATCAAGTCCTGCCCGGAATATATTCCAAGCACGGGAGGATGAACCGTCGCATTTTCCGAGGACTTGGCCATGAAGCGTCCGATTTGCCTAATTTTGGATGTGACGGACGATCGACCAATCCACCACAAAAGACTTCTCTTCTTATAGAGATTCAACCATCTAAGAAGGCGTCACTTCCCGCCAAGCGTTGCGGCGGCGAACGACAACACCTCTTGGTTGACTCTCTTCGAGTGCGTCAGATGCGGCCAATGATCGATATCATCCCAAACATGGAGAGTCGCTTTTTCAAAACGACGATCGAACCAATCTTTAGCATGAATTTGCTCGGCGGTGTGAACCGCATAGAGCCCGAGAATCGGCAGAGAAGACTTCTCCGACGTAGACCGCCATATCGGAGCAAGCGGAAAATTCTCCATGGCGCCGGCTGCAACCTTGGGGTCTGCCGTCAACATGCGCGCAAACAGCTTCCTCCGCATGCCGGGAGGCAATTTGTCGCTGAAAGACATTAACATTTTAATGATTACAGCGTCGTGATCCGCCCCACGAACGCCAGCAGCCATATCGGAGAACCGTTTCAGAACAACCTCGTCCGGAACAGACGGAAACACGCCGCCATCCACCGAAACCACACCGGCAACGATATCGCCCAGCTCGGCGGCGGCGGTCAAGGCGACAGCGAACGCCATTGAATGCCCGACCAACACAACCTTCTCCGCTCTGGCTTTCTTGACGACGGCAACGACGCCACGCGCCAAAGTCGGAATATCATACAACACATCCGGTTTATCCGAACGCCCGAATCCCGGCATATCGAGCGCTAAAACCCGATACTGTCTCTCCAAAACCGGAATTTGAGCTTTCCACACCGTCCTGTCGCAACTCCAACCATGGATCAGAACAATCGCCTTTGAACCGACGCCCGCCTCGACATAATAAACCTTCGCGCCTTCGGGACCGGCAAAAGCCTCCGCTCCGGGTTCCGCCGACGCAACAGACGTCCAGAACGCCACCAACGACAACAATATTGCGGCAATTCGTCCAATCATGGGAATTCATCTCACCAGTCTTAGTCCGAAGTCTACTTGAACCCGGGTCGACCTGAATCCACCCGCTTAATTTGATATGACAATCATTGAGCAGACCATTATTTCGTAAACATGATAAAAGCAACGGATGGGAAATTCACCAAAAAACAGACGCCCTCAAATGACGCGCATTTCTCCGGGTAAGGATTAAAAAGATATGAAAATGCGGCTCCTAGACTCGCTTATTAAATCACGTCCGAACATAGACTGTCGAAGAAACCTTACGCAGAGGCAAATGAAGCCCATCAATGGTTTCCGAATGCCCCATAAAAAGAAATCCACCCGGAATCATACAGCGACAAATCCGCCCCAAAACCGCCAAGCGCACCGCGTTATCAAAATATATAATCACATTGCGACAAAACACTACGTCTTGCAGGGTAGGCAGGCGATAGTCAGCATCCATGAAATTCAACCGACTAAAACACGCCAATCCCCTCACCTCCGGCGCCATGCGTATCAATCGCGCCGCACGATCGCGACTCCGCAAAAGATAACGACGACGCATCTCTAATGGAATCGGCTCGGCCATTTCCTCTGAATACATCGCTTTCGTCGCCGTCTTCAGCACCGTCGAGCACACATCCGTGCCCAAGATTTCCACTGAAAACTCCGGCTGATTTCGCCCCCATTCCGATAGAACCATCGCCAGCGTATAGGCTTCCGCCCCCACAGAACACCCGGCGCTCCAGACCCGCAACGGCCGCTCCACGCCAAATCCCCGTCGCGTCAGATCCGGAAGAACCTCTGAGATCAGATATTCGAAATGTTTCGGCTCTCGAAAAAACTCGGTCTTATTGGTGGTGACCACATCGATCAGGTCGCCCAACTCTTCTTCCAAGCCGCCCTTCTGAAACAAAAAGTCACAATATTCGTTAAAGCCCGTCATGCCGCGCTCGCGCAAACGACGGCGCAAACGCCCTTCCAACATCACCCGCTTGCCTGGAGGCATGCGAATTCCAACCTGTTTTTCCACCAATTCCGCCAAACGCCGAAACGCGCGTTCGCTTAGGCGCGGCGCCTCTTCCCCGGCGTCAAACATCAGATCACTCCACATTAAGGGCGTCGAAAAAAGAAAATCAGCTCTCAAGACAGCGAGCCCATCAACCAAGACAGCGAGCCCATCAACAATGGGGCCTGCTTCCTCTCACGCAACGCAAAACGTCATACGGCCACGCCGGTGGAGGTCAAATCCGTCATCGAAAAAACACGATTCAAATTCAACACGATCACGAATCGACCATGCCGTCGTCCAATGCCGCGAATGATTTCGGAACGCCACTGTATCCCGATTTCAGGCGGCGGCTCGACGTCGGCGATGTCCAAAGCCGTCACTTCAAACACCCGATCCGTCAAAGCGCCGATCACCAAAGAGCGCCCTTCGACGACCGCCTCCAGAACCATAATCCGCGTGCTGTCCGTGGGCTCAGCCGGAGACATGCCGAACTTGACGCGCAAATCGATCACCGGAACCGCCTGCCC
Organism: Azospirillaceae bacterium; assembly: GCA_963575675.1. GTDB lineage: Bacteria > Pseudomonadota > Alphaproteobacteria > Azospirillales > Azospirillaceae > CAUYUA01. Next base: position 6,941 of record CAUYUA010000009.1, on the reverse strand, counting down.
TCGCACATCGATCATGCCTCTTACATAACGCGGCATATTGGGCACGCGACTGAACGGACATAAGTCCAACACTTCCCGCACCTGAACCACGTCAAGAGCGAAGACTTCTTCCCCCACGCCACAAGTCAAGTATTGCGCCGCCTCTTCCAGAGGCTGCGTTCGCCGATTATGTTGCCGACGAATCGAACTGCGCGAGGACAATCCCGCCGTCCGCGAAGACAAACCCGACGTTCCGGCGGGCGCCAAAGCAGACGACGAAGAACTTGCTCCCGATGGAGGCAACGACGACGACGGAGCCTGCGTGGCGGGCGCCTGCGAGGATGCGGTTTGCGACATAACGTCCTCTTGTATTAAAACAACAAACTAAACGGGCCCAGGGACTGTGTTCCTGATCGCTCGGGATTATAAGGAGGAAGCCCCCTCCTTACGCCGCAAGACAAAACGCGGGCAAACTGCGGGACGCTCACCCGTTGGGCGAATAAGGGGGACTTTCGCGCCCCCTTATGATCCCGAGCGACCAGGAACACAGTCCCTGGACCCGTTCAATTTCCCGTTAAATGAATACATTTCATTTGACGTCGTCAATAACGCTCAAAAGCCGCGTCATCGGAATCCGCCAATGAGCGCATGTTTTGCGAACGAGCGTCGTTAAGCTTCAACATAAAACCTTTGCCTCCGCCCGGCGCAACGCCAGACGCCGCATGTCGAGAAACAACGACCGCCCCCACATGCCCCGGAGACAACGCTTGCCCCCCTCCTTGTTTCGCACGCCCTTTATGGTGCTGCGCCGAAGAAGGAATCGCTCCGCCCCCGCCAAGCTGATCCAACGAGAAGAACGAAATCGAAGATTGCAACTGCTGCGCTTGAGACGATAGTTCTTCAGACGTGGCGGACATTTCCTCGGCGGCGCTGGCGTTTTGCTGAGTCACTTGGTCCAATTGCTGAATTGCAACATTAATTTGATCCGCTCCGGTGTTTTGCTCACGCGATGCGGCGCTGATCTCGCTCACCAAAGAAGCGGTGCGCTCGATGTCCGGCACCAATTTGGTCAGCATCTGCCCGGCTTCCGCCGACATCGCAACCGTCTGCGCCGACAACGCGCTGATCTCGGTGGCCGCCGTCTGACTACGCTCAGATAATTTCCGGACCTCACTCGCCACCACGGCAAAACCTTTGCCGTGCTCTCCGGCGCGCGCGGCCTCAATAGCAGCGTTCAACGCCAACAAATCCGTCTGCCGAGCGATTTCCTGAACGATCGAGATTTTCTCGGCAATGATCTTCATCGCGTTGACCGCCTTGACCACCGCCTCCCCGCTGCGGGCGGCGTCAACCGCCGACTGCCGAGCGATCGTTTCTGTTTCCGAGGCGTTGTCGGCGTTTTGGCGGATATTCGCCGCCATTTCCTCCATCGATGACGAGGCTTGCTCCGACGACGCCGCTTGCTTTGAGACGCCCTGAGACAAGGTCTCGGCGCTGGCGCTCAGCTGTTCGCTGCCGGCGGCGACGCTCTCCGCCGCCGAAACCACATCAGCCACCACGCCGCGCAACCGCTCGACCATGTTCTCCAGGGCAACTCCCAACAAATCTTTGTCCGACAAGCGCTTGGCGTGAACTGTGAGGTTTCCCTTTGAAATCTCTTCGGCCACCGACGCCGACGCCCGCAGATTGCCGACCATGACCTCCAAAGCCGTCCCCAGAGCGTCTTTATCCGATAGGCGTTTGACTTCAACCATCAGATTGCCTTTGGAGATTTCCTCCGCCACTGCGGCCGCCGACCGCAGATTGCCGACCATGGACTCCAAAGCCGTCCCCAGAGCGTCCTTGTCCGACAAGCGTTTGACTTGCACCGAGAGGTTGCCCTTGGAAATCTCTTCCGCCACGCCGACCGCCGACCGCAGGTTGCCGACCATGGACTCCAAAGCCGTCCCCAGAGCGTCCTTGTCCGACAGACGCTTGGCTTGCACCGAGAGATTGCCTTTTGAAATCTCCTCCGCCACGCCGACCGCCGACCGCAGGTTGCCGACCATGCCTTCCAAAGCGATTCCCAGAGCGTCTTTGTCCGACAAACGCTTGGGCTGCACCGAAAGATCGCCTTTTGAAATCTCCTCCGCCACGGCGACCGCCGACCGCAGGTTGCCGACCATGCCTTCCAGGGCGATTCCCAAAGCGTCTTTGTCCGACAAACGCTTGGGCTGCACGGAGAGATTGCCTTTTGAAATCTCCTCCGCCACGCCGACCACGCCGCGAAGCGCCGCAACCATGCGGTTCAATCCTTCGATCAAATCGCCGATTTCATTGTGCCCGTGATAGACGATGGTTTGACCGAGATCCCCCAACGCCACGGCTTGCGCCATTCCACCCGCCTGCGCCAAGCCGCGCGAAATCATCATAGAGATCCACGTCGCCACGCCGACGCCGAACACCAAGGCCGTCAACATCATTCCCAACAGAAGCCGCCGCGAGAAAGAATAGGCGTCTCTCACTTCACCGACCGAAGCATTCATATTTTTCTGATTAAGCTCAAGGGTCTCTTTAAAAATCGCCTCCATCTTATTGATCAGGTCGCGATTTTTGCCCCCGGACAGTTCGACCGCCTCACCCAAGCTGTTGTTGACGCCGTGATCCTTAACCTCTCGATGCAAAACAGCGTAAACATCCCAAGCGGCAACCGCGCGCTCAACTTCGGCGCGCAAGCCGCCCGCCGTCCGCTCCCGCAGCGTTGCAAAAAGATTCTGAATCGTCTGGAACTGGGAATCGAGCTGTTGCTGGTAACGGCGAACACGCTCACGATCGGAGGCCATTAAAACCAACGCCTCATTGCGCCACAACCGCAGCAAGGTCTCGCTCAATTGGGCCGTCAGAAGAGAAATCGGAGCCGCGCCTCCCTGCGTCGACGTCACCGCGCCGGTCGGATCAGAGCCGGGAACGCCGGCGCCAGAAACGCCGGTAATGGAGACAACAGGAACGGAAACGGCCTTCACCGCCTGCATCAGGGTTTCAAAGGCGTCGGAAGCCGTCCCCATCGTCAGATTGTTTCCCTTGACCTCGTCGTTTTTCAGGGCAATCTCAATCAGACGGTTCTGAGACTTCACAAACTCTTCGAACAACGCCTCAATGGCCTCCAGTTTCTTGCGCCCCTCCACACTGGCGACAACACGCCACTTACTCATGGCGCCTTGAAATCTTTCGCGCTCTTTTTCGATTATCGCCACCCAACCGCGCATTTTCGCATCGTCGTTTTCCAGAACCAAGTTCTTTTCGTAACGCGACAACATAATCAGCGCATGACGACCTTCCCAAACCCATTGTCCACGCTCAACGGGCCCTTCTATCGTCTCCTCGAATTCCCGATTGACCTCTCCCAGGCTGTTCACGCCCAGATAAGCGCAAAACGCCGTGAGAACCAGAATCACCGCAAACGCAAGGATCAATCTGGCTTTTATCGTAAAGCGCATCAGCCCGGTCCTCTTTGAATCTTTTTAAAAGCAGAAACAATCTCAGTTCGAAGCAGTTTTTGGAATTTTCACTCACCTCAGAGGGATATTATAGAAAAAAATGATTATCAAAAACACTACCAAAACGATTATCAGCGCAATTTTGAACCAAAATTCACGCCTCGCCAGAACTCCGCGTTTAAAAATATACGGCAAGCATATCGCCTTTAGAAGGCGTCAAGCCTAAAACGGCCCAATCGCCGAAAACGGTCTTTTCTTGATCTCCTGTCGCCATTCCAATCTTTTCATTCGTCACTTTATTTCTGAATAGAAACGAAGGCGGTCCAGCAACTGCGCTCATGAATCACTCTAATTTTTATTCAGAAATTTTTATTCAGAAAAATCCTTCCTTCAAAAATCAATCGAGCGTCGCAATCCGGCCAACGGACGTCGAAACAAATGCAAGAACAAGGACTCGTCCTGACCATAAATGGTCGCCACGCCACGCATGCCAATTCGCGGCGGCGTCCCCTCGTCCAAAGACAAATCTCCAACCACACGATACGCCAACGTGGCTTGAGGCGTCACCTCCGCTTCATGCGACGCCCGGAGCACCGAAGCCGAAAGAGGATGCAGCGGATCCACATCAAGAAACACCTGCATCGGCGCTCCGACAACCACCGCCAACCCATCTTCGACCGGCGCCAGAACTCGCGCCTCAACCCGCGCCGGATCAGCTATTTGCATGACCCTCTCGCCCGTGGAGACAGGACGACCGACCCAATCCTCCGGATCGGAAAACAACGCCAATCCTGCGCGCTGACTCAGCACCCGCGTTTGCTCCAAAAGCCGCTCGGCGTGAGACAATTCGGCCTCACGCGCCCGCGCCTGAGCCTCCAATCCCGCAACCTCCGTTCCGCTGCGCCGATCGATGAAGGCGTTCTGCGCCGCGCGATGATGCTCCGCCCACGCCACGTCGACCATACGCCGCGCAACCTCAACGCGACCACGCGCCATCGTGTCGTCAAGCGTGAACAACAACGCCCCCTCTCCCACCGATTGACCGGGAGAAACATGGAAACTTTTGATCACGCCATCCATCGGCGGCGCCGCCACCTCCGGCTGTCGCGCCACGATCTCAACCGGGGCCAAAACCGATCGACGCACTTGGATCAACCCCAAAGCCAAACCCGCAACCACACAAACCGCAGGAACACACGCCATGCGCCAAATTGATCTCCGCTTTGGCCTCACATGCTCCAAGGCCAACCAAGCATGAGCGTAAACATCCACCAATTCGCCCAACAGGAGAATGTCTTCGCGACGCCACGGTTGCTCACGCGCCAACCACAATCCGCCAAAGACCTCTCGATCGCGCGACGCCAAAGGCCACCACAACACATGCGGCGCTCCCCACTCGCTCCATGCAGGACGCAGCTCGGGCGACGCCTGATCAGGAAACACCGCCAACGGGCCGATCGGACGAGCCGGATCCATCATCTGAGCCGAAAAAGGCCCGACAGCACATCCTCAATCCATCGAATGAACGGGGCGGAACGATCAACGCCGCTCACAGCCGAAGCCGCCGTCACGCGACACTCGCCAAGAAACGGACTTTGAGCCAAAATGATCTGTCGACATGAAAACAACCGCCGCCTCCCCTCTACCACAACAAGCCCAAGTTCAATCGTAGGGCAAACTTGGCGAGCGCGCCGTTGAATATCGAGAAATTGGCCGATAAGGTCGCCGACCGGCGCAGTCCCCTCCTCTGAATCTTCTGAAGCTATGGATGTCGTCACAACCCGAACCGGTTAAAGTGGGAAGAAAACCGACGAACGGAAGCGAAGAAAAGAAACCCTTTCGCCATTCGACGATCAAGAAAAACCGCCGCGTCGAACCCATTCATACAACACCACAGCCGCAGCGTTCGAAACATTCAAGCTTCCAATCGGCGGTTGAGTCGGCAAACGCACCAGCAAATCGCAACGCTCCGAAGTCAATCGCCGCAACCCCGTCCCCTCTGCTCCCAACACCAAGGCGACTCGATCCGACAATCGAGCCTCGCTAATCGTCAGAGTCGCGCTTTCGGTTAATCCCACACACCAAAATCCCGCCTTCTGAAGCTCTTGCAAACTCCGCGCCAAATTAATCACGCGCACCAAAGGCACGATCTCCAGCCCTCCTGACGCCGTTTTGGCGACCACACCGGCCGCCTCAGGAGCGTCCCGCTCGGTGTCAACCACACCTCCCGCGCCGAACGCCGCCGCCGAACGCAAAATCGCCCCCACGTTGTGCGGATCAGTCACTTGATCCAACACCAACACCGTTCGAGTCCCGCCTTTTTCCAAAGAACGGCAAAGATGCTCCAAATTAACGTCCGGCAATGGAGCCGCATCCAGCAAAACACCTTGATGAACCGTCCCCGCCGGCAACATCCGGTCGAGTTCGGTGCGGCCGACAACCATCGGAGGCGGGCGACTCAAACGCTCCTGATGCGCCCGCTCAAGCGCCGGAGTCAACGCCGTCAACCCCGACTCCGTCGCCAGCAATCGCCGACACTGCCGAACCGGATTAACCCAAGCAGCCGCCACCGCATGAACGCCGTACAGCGCCACTCCGGTGCGGCTAAGCCCTCCCAATAAAGCGGACCCCGCCGCCCGCGCGGACGAAGGAGGCTCGCTCCCACCACCGGAAACACCTCCACCAAATCCCCCGCCGCGCTCGGGCAATCTCCCGGATGCGCCAGAGCGCGCGCGCGGGGGCGGGGTAGGCGGCGTAGGCGGCTGCGAACGAGATCGGGACATATTTCCTCTGCAATGTTAAGGCGCGAGACCACGTTAAGGCGCGAGACCACTTAAAGACTGATCAAAGACGAAGTCTGCCAACTCCACGTCGGCAGGGCAAAAAAAATCAACCGCTCCAACCTCCTGAAAAAAAATAATTTTTATCCTCCTTTTTTTCCTTGACGTCCGCACGAAAATCCGTATGATCCGCCCTTGTTGGAACGGCGATCTACAATGGTCTTTGACGCTTTACGCAAAAAGATCAAGGCCTTCCGACAAGGCCTATCTTAGAGACGCATGTCTCCGAGTCTCCAGGTTGGAAGGGTGGCCGAGTGGTTAATGGCAGCAGACTGTAAATCTGCCAGCGATAGCTTACGTAGGTTCGAATCCTACCCCTTCCACCATCACTTGAGAATCCTTGTCTTTTAACGAGCTTGATCTGCGTTCTTCTCTTTCAGAGACAGACGGTAAGGCGATTTGCCCGGATCGACTGAAGCACGCGAAGATGGCCTTTTCTTTACGGCCCTTTTCAGTTAACGCTTTTGAACGATCCTTGTGATTGCATTGATTCAGCTCGGAACAAGCATGGCCCCCATCGCCCCTCAGTTTGACGCTCAATTTCAACAGCAGCTGGAAGATTTATTCCGCTGGCGTCGTGACATCCGCCGTTTCCGCTCCGACCCTATCGAGCCTGTTTTGCTTCAACGGCTGATTGATCTCGCAT
>CAUYUA010000008.1:0-11178 GCA_963575675.1 Azospirillaceae bacterium | reverse complement strand
CGGCGGTTCCGGCTTTTTCTTCAGACGCCACATCGGCGGCGACTTCATTGCTGCGATGCTGGTCTTGCATCATTTCGAGTTGATGATTGATGTCCTCTAGGTGTTTCTTGGCCTTATTGACGTCGTCTTGGTCTCCGAAGATCGGGATTTTGCTCGACGGCACATTCAGCCGCAGCATTAATTCAAGATTGTCGCGTTCGACCGACAATTTGTTGATTTGCTTGTCGATGCTGTTGGAGAGTTCGTCGTTTATTCCTTTAACCATATGCGACATGCTGTTGAGAATATTTGCGGCGGCTTGGCCGAGCACGCTATCCGAGCCGGAGACCAACGTGACGAAATCGCTCCAAGCCTCTTTCAAGTCCTTGGTTTTGCCGACCAAACCCTCGCGTTCTGAGGCCCCGGAGCCTCCAATATCGCGAGAAACTGCCGCAAGAACCGCTTGTTGCGCGGCAAAAGCCTGCCCACTCTCGGCCAGAGCCCGAATGACGTCCTTTTCGCCGTCCGTAAAGCGAATTCCGGCCTTTCCGAGGTCGTCGAGCGCCTTGATCGGGTCTTCCAGCGCCTGTCCGAGCTTCTCGACGTTGCCGCTTAAGCCGCCGCCAAGCGCCGACGACATATCCTGAGCAAGCTTTAACGTTTGCGCAAACGCTTCTCCGGTGACGGAGTGGAACTTAACGAGAGCCGCTCCGGCCGCCAAAGCGTCGTCGCGGGTCGCCATGGTGGTGCGAGACAAGCCCTCGGCATAAGTTTGTAAATCCTTGGTGGTTATTCCGGCTTGAGAACCGGACGCACGCAACGCCCGTTCAAGGTCCGCCTGCTCGCGTTCGGCGGCCAGAGCGCCCTCGAACGCCCCGTATAACGCGACCGTCAGAGCGCCGATCGAAGCCGCCGCCGTTAAACCGATTGGACCGGATGCAGTAAGACCTTGAATCAGCCTTTGGATTGCGCCGCCCGCCGCCGCTCCCGCAGCGCCGAACTCGCCGAGGCTGCTCACAATTTGATCGGTTTCTCCGGCGAGATTCTTAAGGCTGGATTGAAGTTGTTCGCCGACGCCGCCGAAATCTTTGAATTCTTCGGTCGGGACGTCGTTCTTTAAGTCTGCGAAGGCTTGACCGCTCGCCCTGACCTCGTCGGTTGCATCACCCGCCAATTTCGGCAACGCCCCGATACTCTCGCCGATGGCCTGGATCGCTCCCGACGCAACGGCTTCAATATCTTTCCAAGTCTCGTCGAAATTGACGCCGATCTGCTTTAGTGCCTCGTCAAGATTATAGGAAATTCCAGAAATCGTTTCGTCGATGCTTCCTTTCATGAAGTCGGCGAAATCGCCATAGCGAGAATAGGGATTGACCTGAACAACTTCACCCGTGCTGCGCCCCAAAGACCAAGCCCGACGCTGCTCTTCCGTTGCGCTGTCGGCGAACTCGGAGGGCATCGGCCTTTCTTTATAAATTTCGTTCAACGTCGCCTGAAGATCGACCGCTTGATCTCGCGCGATTTGAGTTCGTTTGGCCATCCCCTCGGCCATCGCTTGGTTTTGCTCGTCCAAAGCCGCGAGCGTCGCCGCCAGCGCGATCCGATTTCCTTTTGCGTCGATGTCCTCATCGTCTTGCCAGAACTGCTTTTTCGTCATAAGACGATCTGCAATCCGACCGGCCTCCGCCGCCGATAGGCTCGATAAAGACTCTCCGACTTCCGCCGCCGCCCGCGAAAACGCCCCCAACGAGTCCGTGTTCTCGGCAACGCTTAAGAACTCCGCCAACGACCGGCTTGCGCCGCGCGTTGGTTCTGCGAGCCCGCTCAACGCTTCGACGCCGTCGTTCCCGAGCCGCCCCAAAGCCTCGACCGCCGCCGTCCCGACCTCGCCGATCCGCGCCAGATCGCCGTTTGTCTCTTGCACCCGGCCTTCAAAATGATCCAGAGCCTGCTCGGCGATCGACAGAGCCTCGACCAACGGCGAGACGTCGGCTTCAATCCGCGCACCCAGACGAACCGTCATGATCATCATCCTCCGAAGAAGTCGCGCGCGCGATCGCCGCCCAAAGGCCCGCTTCAATCGACGGCAACAACAAAGCCACGGCGCGAACGTCGAAGCCGAATAAACCCGCCGACGTCAGGGCAAATCCACGATCAATAACCGGCGCGCCGGAACGACCGAGAGGCTGAAAGACGATCGCTCGTTCGGCGACGTCCCACGCCTGAAAGCCTTCAATCGTTTGTGGTCGGCTGCTTACGGTCCAACATTTATCGCCGCAGTCGAGGCCGCTGCTCCGACATCCCTCGCAATATGCGGCGCCGTCGCTGAACCGCCATTCTGCGCGACGCCGTAATCTTCCCCCTCGACGGCCAACCGTTCCAAGGGTTCGTAGATTTTCCTTAAAAATTCGGTCGCGATTTCGGGAATGTTCATCAAAGACGCCACCGCATCGGCCGTAACCAACGCAGGATTACCGCCGGAGTCGAGCACGCCGCGCCATTCAATGACCGCGAACTGTCCCAACGCGCGCGCCAGAGCCGCCTTCGCCCGTCCCAGTCGCCAAAATTCATCAGAAGCGGCGGGAGACGCTTCTTTCTTTTCGCGCAATTCGGCGGAGGCTTCGGCGCGCGCCGCCGCGTCCACGGCCGTGTCGAGCGGCCGAACCAGCGCCTGCACGCCGTGCGGGAGAACGATCCACTGCGGATCGCGCGGCAAATTGAGCTTGATCATGAAATCTGTTCCTCGGGTTTAGTATGAGGCGACATCGTTTTTCAACGTGACGCCGACAAACGCGCCGCCTGCCGCCGGTTTGGCGGCTTGCCAGTTGTAACGAGCCTCGACGCCGCCAGGGCCGGAGATCGGGTTTTTCGCTTTCGGCAAGTAAACGGCCGGAATGTCGATCAACAATGATTTGTCGGCGTCGATGACCCATCCCAGAGTCAAAGCGATTGCTGCGCCGGAACTCGCGGCGTCGAGTAAAATCGTGTCGGCGAAGCGAACGCCGATTTGCCCGGTGCAGGCTGACACTCCGAGGTCGCAGCCGTCGATTTTGCCGTCGTCTCGGATGGTGCGCACGGCCGATAATTTATTCGAATAAGTGACTTCCCCGCCGGTGACGTTGCCGAGAACCGCCCCATCCTTGCGAATAACGCCCATCGATTGCTGAAACCGGCGCAACGTTCGGTTTGTCGGCGTTCCTCCTGCGCTTATTGCGGCGTTGCTTTCGCCTTGAGCGATGACGGAGACCGTCGCGTTCGCCTTGCCGGAAGTCGCCCATGGAAACTTTATGCTATCGACCATGCATCCGGTGTTCAAAAAATATCTTGGAACCTCGGGCATGCCGATTTCGAGGGCCAGAGACGGCAACGAAGCCGCTCCGCTGGTGAAGACGTGGCTGAAGGCGGGAGCCGTTCCGGTGGTGACGGGCGGGCCGAACAACGCCCGAAGCCACAACCCGATGTCGCGCAAGTCCACCGGAACCACGACGTTGCCCTGGACGGTCACCAAGCCGCGAGACGGTTCGGGCGGGTCTCGGCCAAGGCCGAGAACGTCGTTGGCTTCAAGCGGTTGTTCGGATCCAAGATCACAACTGACGAAAGGCAGGCGAGAATAATTGCCCGACGGCGCAACGCCGTAAGTGGCTTCAAATTTTCCGAGCAACTGCGCGTTTGCGCCGATTGCGCGAGACATGGCGATTTCTCCTTAACGATTAAGAGGATCGGACGTCGAATAACTGAGCGTGACGGCAACGGAAGCGGCTTTCAACGGAGCGCCGCCTTGAACGGGTATGTCTTCGGCAACAGGAGCTTCCCAGGCTGCCCACTCGCACGTTCCGCCGAGCGTGCGATCGACAGCGAGAGCGAGGCCGATTTTGATCAACAGAGCATCCAACGCCATGGCGCGCGCCGACGATTTTCCATCCTGAACAACAACATCCAATCGAGCGACGTGATCATAATGATACGTCACCGGCGACAAAGTGATCTCCGGCTTGCCGGGATCGCCGTCGCGAAGAACAACCAATCCACCGGCGGGAACTTTTTCGGGAATAGCCGACTCTCGTTCGACGGTTACGCCGGAAATATTGGTGATAACGGAGAGCAACGCCTGGAGCGCAGCCTCGCGACGACTTAGCATCGGTTAGGTCTCCGTGAGTGTGCCTAGCATTACAGTTGCGTTTTCTTGGTTTTTCTGAATCTATGGGTGACCATGATTCGGGGAGGTCATGGGATGGCGGCATCGCTGGAAGAGACGTTTGAATTGTGGGGTTCATCGTTACGGGATGTGAAGGCTCGAATACGCCCCCTGTTTACGCAAGAGCGTGTGGCCGCCTCGGCGGGACTGTTTCTGGATGGCTTGCTTGGGGCTGAGCGGCGCAAGACGGGTTGGATGCGGGCAGAAGCGGCGGGAGATCCCGGCCCGTGGCGTCAGCAGGCGATTTTGGGGCGCGGTCGCTGGAATGCCGATGATCTACGGGAGGTCGTCCGGGATTATACGCTTGAAACTCTTGCCGATTCCGATGCGGTTCTGGTGATCGACGAGACCGGCTTCCTGAAACAGGGCAAGGCCTCCTGCGGTGTCGGGCGGCAATATACGGGCTCGGTGGGCAAGATCACCAACTGCCAGATCGGCGTGTTTGCCTGCTATGTGTCGCGGCACGGCCATGCCTTCCTTGATCGGGCGCTCTATCTGCCGAAGTCCTGGACGGACGATCCGCAACGCATGGCGGCGGCGCATGTGCCGGTTGGAACGGTGTTCGCCACCAAGCCGGCCTTGGCCCGCGCCATGATCGAGCGGGCGGTCCTGGCTCGGGCGCCGTTCCGCTGGGTCGCGGCCGACAGCGTCTATGGTGTCGGCGACCTCGAGACCGCGTTGCGTCGCGCCGGCAAGGGCTATGTACTGGGGGTCAGTTCCACTCACGCCTTCACCTCGTGGGGGAAGGCGCGACCGGTCACCGGAACGGCCGAGACCATCGCGCAAGGCCTGGCCGCCGCCGATTGGACCCGCCTGTCGGCGGGCGACGGCACCAAGGGCGCCCGCCTGCATGACTGGGCGTATCTGGAACTGGCCGATCTCGACGCCGCCGACGATGACGACAGCCGAACCGGCTTGTGGACCCGCGGCCTGCTGATCCGGCGCCATATCGCCGATGGCGATCTCGCTTTCTTCTCCACCTGGTGCCCAGCCGGAACCACCATTGACACCCTCGTTCGGGTTGAGGGATGCCGTTGGGCTATCGAGGACAGCTTCGAGACCGCCAAGAATGAACTTGGCCTCGACCATAACGAGACCCGCTCCTGGCATGGCTGGCACCGCCATGTCTCGCTCGTCATGCTCGCCTTCACCATGTTGGCCGCCATCCGCTGCCAGATCAACGGCCAGTCACCCAAAAAAACGAAGGGAAAGACGAAAATTCAACCAAATCCACACGTCTCCTGATCCGTTGGTCCGTTCAGGAAATTCGCCGTATCGCCGTCCGCATGGCCCAAAGGCAAATTCAGCCAGCCTTCATCATCTCATGGTCATTGTGGCGAAGAGCACATCAGGCAGCGGCACAGCGCGCCCACCTGAAGAAAACGCAACTGTAATGCTAGAATCATGTTTGGAAAGTCTTGCTCAATTCGAGCGATAGCCCCGGCGACGTCGAGCCGTTTGGACAAAGTAACCTGCGGAACGAGAACGAACATGAGGATCGACCGCGCCTCCCGCCCTTGCGCCAAACGACGCGGCGTCGTCGAGCGAAACCCTCGACCGGAGCGCGCCGAGATCAAGTCGTCCATCACCAGATAAGCGGACGCGCCGCTCGGCGATGGAACCAACCGCAAGTCGTGGTTGAAATTTGCTTCGACCTCGACCGGCGTCATCTTCGATCGCGGATGAGCGCCCGGCGCTTTTGCCCCTCTTTCTCGCGGTGGGACATTGTCGGTCGGGATCGCCAACCACCGACTTCCGTTGCGGGCGACAATCGTCGCTCCCTCATCGAAGCCTTGGATAATCAGAGGAGCCTTGGACCAGACCGCGCCGGAAATCACATTGCCTTTCGGCGCATCCATTCCGTGCTTCCAGGTCCGAGCAAGACGCTCGCCGAGCCCGGCCGACACAACCTGATTCCTCAACGCCCCCGCTAAATTTTCCGTTGCTTCGGCAACTCCTCTCGTCGCCGCAGCGACCAAGACATCGGCTTCTCGACGCAAGTCGTCGGCGACGCCGTCAAGAGTCAGTAAAACGCGCATTATTAATCCGCTGCATAAGTGTCAATAGTCCAAATCAACCGATCTGGATCAAGCCTCTTTCCTCCTTTGATCACATAATCGGTTCCATCCACGGTCAAAACGTCGCCGGAGTTGACCGTGGCGAGTTCGCCGGTCCTCACTTCGAACGATGCGGTTTCGGCGATCAATTGCAGAGCGTCGAACCGAACTTCGGCGTCCGGACGCTTGGCGATCACGCGGATCGGCGTGGACGTCCCGTCGGCGGCAATGTGGACAGCGGGCGCTCCGAACTGTCGGAACGCCGCATCGACCACAAGTTGTGCAAAATTCATCAGACACCCTTAAGGCGATCGGATTTCACCAAAACCTCAATCTGATTCAATGCGGCAAGAGGACCGTCGGCGCGATAAGCCTTCACCACTTTGACAACGTTGGCGGCGCGGCCCCAATTGCCTGCGGCAACCTGGACGATGTCGTGCAACTTTTCGCTGATTTTCGCCAAGCCGGTGAGATTGAACGCGGCTGCGGCGTGAGACAACACGCCGATCACGGCGAAAGCCGCCGTCACGATCGAGCCGAGATTGACGGTAATGAAGTCGAACACTCCCAGTACGGCGTCCATGACAACCTCTCCAATAGATCAAGACAACTCTACGGTAATCGATAGCTCTCACAACGATCCAACCAGCCGCGTGCGAAGACCGACTGCGACAAATCATGAGAAATGATCGATTGGTAATACTCTCGACGCTGATCGCAGATTGCGTCGATGACCCGCTTGGCTCCAAGATCGAAGACGGCGCGTGTGGCGATCCCGGACGTGATCTTGCCGATAATGCCGTCACCGATGATCGGCCATCCGAGTTCGCCCAGAGCGTGTTGCAACAAACGCCCGGCCGTTCCAGGCCCGTGATTGACCGCCATATCGAACACAACCGGCTGAAGCGCCTCGGGCAGACGATCAATCCCGGCGCGCAACCAATAGCGCTCGCGGTAAATCGCAAGCGCATGCACCCAAGGCATGGCTTTCACCATGTCTGGCGTCACCGGCTTTCCGAGGTATTCACAGTAAACCCTGGAAGTAATCCCCCATTTCGTCGGCCCGCCACGATCCGCAGGGTGGTTCGAATACTCTCCCTCCCAGCGCTTGACCATGGTTTGGATGATTTGGTCGATACGATCCATCGTCTTTTCCCACAAAAAAAGCCGCACTCGGCGGCTCGGACAGTCAATTTATGCACAGCTCAAGTTCAGTTGCTGGTCGTCAACTTGACCAAGACGTGAGGCCGTCGGCACAACGGCAGAGGATTACTCTCCATAATGATCCGCCATCCGCGTTCGTCGGCCGTCCGCACCGGCCACGCATAGGACTCCATGCCGACGGTGTTGACGAACTCGTCTTTGTTGGCCGGGGCCAGATAAGTTTTAAACGTCTGAGTTGTGCCGAGCGGAAAAGCGTGCCCCTCTCCGGCGGCGATGAAGCGAGCCGTGGTTCCGTTCGACAATTGACCCGAGCCGCGATACTCCTCAAAAACGAGACCTTTATGAGGAAAGCGCCGCCGAATGTCCTCCCGCAAAGGCTGCGCTCCGGTCGCCGAGTAATATTTATAGGCTTCCTTCATTGCCGGGTGAGCAATCAGTTTGTCGAAGAACTCAGGGCTGACCAACGCCATGACGCCGGACATCACTTCCCCGAGAAGATTGTCTTCGATATGACGCAGAACTTCGTTGATCTTGCCGTCGACGTCGGTCGTCGATGTTCCAAGAACGAAGTCAACGGACTTTTGGGTGATGTTGAACGTCGTATAAAGATTGTACAACGTCTTGCCGGAACCGCCGATGATGACGCCTTTTAAAGCCCCCATCCGCAGATATTCGAGAGTCAATGCAAATTTTCGACGCCCGACTTCGAGTTTTCTCTGATAGGCGAGCGTCATTGAATCCGGCCCGGTTTGACCGGGAGCCCGACGCCCTTGAACGTCGGAGGGCAACACCAACTCTTCATGCGGAATGTGCGGCGCGCGGAACGACAAAATCGAGCGATCTTCGTTTCGGCCGACCGTCGCCGGAGCGCCGGGTTCGCGCTCGGGCAGAATGGTCAAGTATTCGTTGACGAGGTCAAGAACAACGTCGCGCGTGGTGATGCCTTCAACCGGAAAGAGGTTGTATTCGTTCAACCTCCCCCACAGATTAGGGATGAGATTGATGGCCTCGGTCATCGTGGAGAGATCGTAGCCGAGACCGAATGGATTGGGAATAGTGGTCATGTCTCAAACTCCCTGGCGCACGACGACGCCGAGACTCAGCAAAGCCGCGTTGATGGTGGTTTTTTGCGCGCCGCTTGCGCCGCTCGGATAGATCAACCCGGCGTCCGAAACGATCGCCGGACCTCGAACCAACGCCACGCCGGTCGCGTCCACGCCGTCGGGCGCGGTGGTGTTGGTCAGCAGAACTCCATAAACGGTCTGCGACCCGTCGGAGGCGGCGAGGTTCAGCCCGACAACCTTGCTCGAAGCCGTAATCCGACCGAGAACGGTTCCAATGCGCAGTTCGCGATCTCCTCCCGATCCGGCAAGAACGGTCACTTCTTCTCGGCAATAATTTTGGTCTTCCTCAAACTTCAACACGCCGGTCAAACGAGGCGGCTCAATAACTGCGGTCATCGCCTTAACCTTTCGTCGGGTAGGCCGCCTTCATGGCGGCGATCAGAGGGTTTTCTCCGGCCGGAGCCGTCGTCGAAACCGGCGTGGTCGGCGCAGCCTCGAACGGAGCGGCTTGGCTATTGAGCAAATTCTTGCGCACTGCCGCCGGAGACAAGCCCCTTCGAACAAACTCAGCGGCCAGTTTCGGCTGCCCGGCGATCTGACAGAGTTCGACGATCTCGACGGCTTCAGCGCGCAAACGCACCGTCAGAGCCTGATGCGTTTCGGCTGTCGGCCCCTCGGCTTTTGCTGCGATCTCGGCGGCCAATTGCTCGCGCAGAGCCGTTTCGGAAACAGTCGTAGTTTCCGCCGTAGGCGTGGGAGACGTTTCAGACATTGTGTTGGCCCCTTTCGGTGCAGAAGACATCGTATCGCCGCTTTTGCCGAGCAATCGGCTTCGGCTGGTCGCAATGCGCGAAGACAGATCGGAAAGTGCAGAAGCGAAGGTGCCGACTTGATCGGCAAGACCGGCGACAACGGCGTTGCCGCCAAAGAACACGCCCGCTTGCTGGTTGCGCACCAGAACCTCGGAAAGGCCGCGAGCAGTCGCTACTTTTGCAACGAATAAACCATAAAGACGATCGACTTCGGCCTGCAAATGCCTGCGAGCGTCATCGGAAAGCGGCTCGTGCGGGTTGCCGTCGGTCTTGCGCTCGCCCGCCGAGATAGTGTCATAGCGAACGCCTGCTTTCTGATCGGCCCCGGACTGGTCCGCGTGCAAGGCGACGACGCCGATCGAACCGACGGCTCCCGTCTGGGTCACATAAAAACGCTCGGCTCCGCAAGCAAGGGCGTAAGCGGCGCTCAGACACCCATCATCGGCGATCGCATAAACCGGCTTGACACCGCGCAACGCCAGAACCTTGTCTGCGAGGTCAAAGACGCCGCCTGCTTGACCACCGTTAGAGTCGACATCCAAAAGAATGCCGCGCACGACCGGATCAGCGCTTGCCAGATCAAGCTGCTCGCCCAACCGCAGATAAGAGGCAAGGCCGCTCATCGCCGCCACCCCAAAGGTGCGATTGGCCAGAGTTCCCAGCACCGGAATAATCGCGATGCCGTTCGGCGTCACGACGAACGGACGCTCCGCCACAGCCGCGACCTCGGTCGGTTCTCCCTGGAGACGCAGCGCCAGGACATTCAAGATCATGTCGAGTTTCGGTCTGGCGATCATCAGGGGCGAACCGAAGACCAGGCTCGAAAGATGCGGCAGGTCAATTCCCATCGACTCCGTCATGATCCCGTCTCCTTTTGATCCGTCGCAACCTGTTGTTCCGACACGACGTCTGTGTCGAACACCACGTTTTTCGACGGTGTTCCGACGGCAAACGACAGGCCCAGCCGTCTTTCGCGCTCTCGGTCGGCGGCGATGCGAGCGTCCACTTCTTCTGGGTCGTAACCCATTGCTTCGTGGACGTCGGAACGGGCCTTAAAACCGGACGCCACCGCTTCTTGCTCGGCTTTGATGTCCTTCAGAGGATCAACCCAATCCCATTTCGGCGGCGTCCAACGCACCGCCATATAAGGCTCGGGATCGCGCGGGAAACCCGGCAAATCAAGCGCTCCTGCCAGAACAGCCGTGGTAATCCAGCGCCGCCACACCGGGCGACAGAATTGGTAAACCAGAACCGAATGCTGAAAGGCCTCGACCCGGCGACGAAACTCCAACAAAGCCGTGCGACTGCTGGAGTAATTGACCTTGGTCATGTCTCCGGCAACGCACTGGTACGGCACGCCCAGCGCCGCGCACACCGAGAGAAGCGTCCTATACTGGAACGCCTCATAGTTGCCGCCGACGTCGGCTGGGCTACTGAATTTGATATCCTCTCCAGGCAACAGCACCTGAAGCGTGCCGGGTTTAAGACCGACCGCACCGGCTCCGGCAGCGTCGGGAGCCCCCTCCCCCATCATCGAGCCGTCGGCGTCGGGCCGCGTCACGAAACCCGCAAAGAGAGCGGCAACTTTTTTGCGATCCAATTCAGCGTCATCGTAAAGATCAAGCAGCCACAACTTGACGATCGCCGGGGCTAAATGCGACAAGCCTCGAACCTGACCGCCCTCGACAGGGTCAAAGAGGTGCAACACTTCCGAAGCCGGAACTCGTACCGGAACACCTGCTCGATTGCGGCTGTCCGTTATATCGCCCGGATGACTGCGCCAGAACCAATAGGCAACTCGGCGACCGACAGCATCAAACTCGATGCCTTGACGGATCGTGTTGCCGTTGCCCGCAGGCTCGTTCAGAGACTGCGAGAGTTGTTCCGACGGCAGCATTTGCAATTGC
>CAUYUA010000007.1:0-11328 GCA_963575675.1 Azospirillaceae bacterium | reverse complement strand
CCAAAGAAACGTCCAAAGGAATCGGGGCTCCGCCCTCGACCCGCCAAAGGCCGGGGGGCCTTTGGAAACCATAACTTGGAGTTTGTAACGACCGGATGAGAGTGGGCCGTTTCAATTCGGGAAAACCACATGATTCTCGGACTCTCAACCGAAAGGAGTATGCGCCGTTATGTCATTGCGTCGCTGCGCCATTGCGAGATTGCGCAAAAGCTTGAAGCTGAGGACTATGAATCACGGTTTGCGCAAAAGGCATCTCCACACCATGCGCCCGAAACGCCGCAATAATTGCAAATCGTAAATCCGTGCTAACCGCCATATAGACCTCAATGTCACTCAGAAAACATCGCAGCTCTAAATCCAACGAACTAGCCCCAAAATTCCGGAACACAACCTTCGGAGCCGGAGTCTGCAACACTCGCGAATCCGCAAGAGCGCACCCCATCAACAAACGCTGAACCAAATCCAAGTCGCTATCATAGGCCACTCCAACCGGAATATCGATTCGGCCGAAACGATCCTTATGCGTCCAATTCACCACAGCCCGCGAGATCAACTCGGAATTCGGAATAATGACGGAAGCATATTGAAAAGTCTGCAACTCCGTGGCGCGAACGCTGATTCGACGAACCACGCCTTCCTTATCGCCAATCACCACCCAATCGCCAACTTTGATCGGACGCTCAACCAACAGAATCAAACCGGCGACAAAATTACTAACCACAGCCTGCAAGCCAAAACCAATGCCCACCGACAAAGCGCCCGCAATCAACGCCAGATTCGAGAGATTCAATCCAATGGTGGCGATCCCCGTAAGAATTGCAATCAAAGCGCCGAAATAACCAATCCCCGTGCGAATCGAATGCCGAACGCCACGATCTATCTGTAACCGCTCCAGAATTCGCTCATCGAACTTGCGCTGGATCAGGCGCGTCACCGCCATAATTCCGACCACAAAAAGCATCGCCGTGAAAATATCGGCGGGAGAAATACGAACCTCGCCGATGGTCACGCCGCGTAAGAAAATTGCGCCCCAAGCGCGAACCTCTGACCACGCAATGCCGCTCAGCGGCAAAAGCAACCCAAACCCAACAACCAACAACGTCGTATCAATGACGATCGCAATAAAATACTGAAACACCCGTAAGTCTTGTTCGGTGGGAAACAAGGTGTGACGCAGACGTCCGAGTCGACCGGTTGAATGAGAAAGAAACAGCTCAACAAGCTCATACCCCACGCCACGCAACAAAAACAAAAATCCGCCAACGCCGATCACCGCCAGCGCCATTTCGGCCAAATAAACGCCTAAGTTATGGTAATGCAACCACGACAACGCCACGATCGCCGTCGCCGCCAAAATAGCGAGCAACCGCACACGCGGAGCCACGGACACCGTCGGAACATCCGCTTGAACCTCCTCCGAAACGCCCACACCGGAACGCCCAGACAGCTCGACCGCGCCGCCGACGCCGCCCTCCGCGCACAAACTGCGCCGCCAAACCCGTCCCGGCAAACTCGCCAAAGTCAAAGCCAACGCCGCAAGCAATTTGGCAAAAAAGCTGACGACCGCATGCAGCTCGGGAGACACGAGCGCGTCTTCCAAAAACCCCAACGCCGCGCCGGATAAAGCCAACGCCGCCGCCAACAGCGTAAAACGCCACGCCAATGGCCGCGCAGCAACGTCATCAATCGTAACCAAGCGCCAAGCAGGACGACGCGGCGCCAAAACCGCCCACGACAAACCGGTCAGCAGAAAAAAAGCGACGACGCCTCCAGCGGCGGCGCGAATTAACGTGCGCAGCACAGAAACCAATTGCAGATCGCGCATGGTTTCCAACGCCGCAAAAAGCGCCGCCGTCGTCAACAAGCATGGAAACAAACAGAAAACGAAAGTTTCCGCAGCGGCGGCCATCGCGCGTCGTCGATAACTGGGCGCAACCAAAGAGCGCCTCTGACCGAAGCGGCGCCGCACTCCATACCCGACGCCTCCGGCAAGCAACACAACGACCAACGCCGCAACGCCGATATCGGAACGCCCCGCCCACCAAAACGGATCAGCAGCCTGAACAATCGCCACAGCGCGAATCACACGTTCACGCAAAAACTGAATATCCGTCGGCAATTCGCGCCATGTTTCCGAAGCCAAAGGCGACACGCCGCGCCGAAACAATGTTTCCGCCAGTTGATTCAAACGACGCTCATTGGCGGTGCGCAACAAAATTCCGGCGCGCGCCGCCACCAAATCCGCCTGACGCATCTGCCCATCGAAACGCACCAAGACATCATTAAGCCTATTACGCTCGATGGCGACGGCTTCGGCTTCGGGCGGATCTTTTTCTCCGGGAGGCTTGCCCAAAGCCTCGATCATTTGCCGCGTCGACGCCACGACCTCGGCCGCCTGAGAACTGCCGGCGCGCGCTTGATCAAACACTTGAGCCAATGTGGCTCGCAATTGATCGAAATCAGCTTCCGTCAGGTTGCGGCGAATCATCGCGCTGCCTGATTTATCCAGCACGTTTTGCCAGGCGACAACCTGAGTCGCAAAAACGTCGTCTTTATCAGACTTCTCGATTTTGTCCGCAGCAACGGACGAGAAGGAAAAGAACAACAAGACAAACAGAACAAAATAAAGTCTTAGGCGATAAAAATACGGAATCATTTTATAGGATCGCATTCTTTTCATAATTGGATAAGAGAAACACCGACAAGCAGAATATTTGATTCATTAGGCATTTCCTTTTCTTGATGAAAATCAAAAGGGTCCAGAGACTCGAACTCTCGGTCTCTGAACCCTTTTGATTTACTATTTCTACTGCATGCCGATGCGCTATTTTTTCAGCTTGTTGACGAAGCGCAAGGCTTTGCCCCTGCGCGCGAAGCAATCGGCGCTAATTTTGGAACATTCGAGCCGATTTTTTCGCTTTCTTACAGCTATGATTATTTTTTCAAACGCGCCAACCGATCCGCAAGCGAGCCGCTCGGAGTAGGACTGCCCTGCACCGTGCGCAAAGCCTCGGCGATGTTGGCGTCGTTCTCAACCGAACCGCCCGCTTTGTGCAACGCATCGGTTTTCATCTTCAACGTCGCCGCCTTCGCCCGAGCGTCATCGGCGCGGCGCTGCATGGCGTCGACGGCGATGTTGAGTTTGCTTGTGGAGTTTTGGCGCAATCCGGCGACTTCCGCCGCCCGCTGCGCTTTTTCTCCGGCGCGCTCTTGCTCGATCACCGCGCGTTGCATGTCGCGCTTGGCGCGATCCAGAGCCTGTTTGGCCTTAGACAAACTCTCCGCTTTTTCGCGATACGCTCCTTCGGCTTCGTTCAGCAGCAACTTCGCGTCATCCACATCCTGACGCTCTTGCTCCACCTCCGGCGCAAGCTGCTCCAATTGAACAACCAGCTTTCCCAAACTGGCTTCAATGCCGAGCTTTTCCGCCTCGGAAGTCAGCGGATGCGAGAGCTTGTTTTGTAGAATCTCCGCCGCCGCCATATTCTGGTTGTAACGTTTGCTGATCTCCTCCCATTCCCGCAGCTCGCGGTCATAATCTTTACGGATTTTTTGAATCACCTCACCGGCCCGGTCAAGGTCTTTTTCCATTTCGACCAATTGGGCCTGCGTTGCGGATTCCGGATCCATCTCAACGATCGCCTGGACAATGTCCCGACCGATTTGCTCGCCTTTTACGCCGGCAAAAGATTTCAGAAAGGAAAACATGTGTTATGGCCTCGATTGGGCAAACGATGAACCATCATCTGGCGTTTCCTGGCAAACGGTTCAAGTAAAAAACTTATAATTTTGTTCGAAATGCCGAATCATGACCTTCAACCTTCTCATAAAGATCAGAAAGGGTCTGGGGACTGTGTTTCCAGTCGCTCGGGCCAAGGGCGAAAGCCCTGCCCCGTCATAGACGGTGAAAGAAATAACAGTTTCAAATTCAAATGATTCCAGAGGAGGATCGCTTCGCGAATAAGGGAAGGGGCTTTCGTTCTTGACCCGAGCGACTGGAAACACAATCCCCAGACCCATTTGATTTTTTATGAGAAAATCAAAAACCATGTTGAAGATTGACAAACTGAATTTAATATGCTAACAAATGCTCATGTTTTCTACTAAAAGGAATGGCGTTGCGTTCCATATTGGAGCGGCTTTTGCGCGGAGACAAGCTGAAACTTGCGGTCGCTCATAGGGATAGGCTTGCCTGGTTTGGATTCGATCTCTTCAAATTCCTTGTCGAAAAAAATGGTGGGGAACTCTTGGTTCTCGATACAGGTATTGCTATTAATTCGTCCGAAAACCAAGGACAATTTGTTGCTCTCGATCCTGGAATTCGGGCTTTTGCAACTGGATATTATGAAGACGCGGCGTTCAAACTCGGCTAAGATGCGTTTGCGCGGCCTTGCACTCTACATGTTTTCTTGCACATGGATGACTTGGTTTTTCGTATGTATAAAGTAAAATATGCAGTAAAACAACGTATGAAGAAAACGCTTTCGCAAATGAGATAGAAAACTTTGGATTTTATCAATAACCTGTACTTTAAGTTGATTAGATTTCTTCTTGACCCTTTCGACGTTATTCTTCTGCCGACAAAGGAAAATACGCATGAACACGCATATCACGCGACAAAACGCCAAAGCTCGGATGCTGGAAATTGCTGGATACATAGCGCTGGGCGCCGCCCTAATAATCAACGCTCCGGCTTGGGCCGCCGATCCAATGGTTCAACAAATGCCGCAAATGCCGCAGATGACGCCGATGATTCAGCACGTGGCGCCGCAAATAATCCCAATGGTTCAGCCAATAACGCCCAATATCCAACCATCACCCAACATCGTCCCCAAACGCGCGCCGGCCTTCTACCCGGACGAAATCTCGACGCGCGCGACTTGTCCTCGCGATATTGTCGTGTGGGCCAACAAAGCATCCAAAGTCTACCACCTTGCCGGCATGCGTTGGTATGGCAAAACCAAAGAAGGCGGCTACACTTGCAAAACCGACGCCGACCTCAGCGGTTACACGCAAGCCAAAGGCGGTTGACACGCTCCGTTCACTCGAAAATCCGAAGAGAAGGGCAAATCTCCCTCGCTTAAGGTTTCGTTCCTTGGGCGATTTCTGAAAAGCTTCGCGTTTTTACTCTTGCAGGCCGTCGAAGGGGCTTTTAGCCCCCCCTCCGACGCCCCACCAATCAAAGAGAATTAGAACAAAACCCGCAGAGAAGCAGCAGCCGTCGTCGAACTCTGCTTTTCACGGAAAAAGCTTCGTGTAAGTTCAAGACCGGTCGTGACATTTTCAACCGGCGTCCAGTTGAAGCCGATCAAAGCCATTACTTCCTTACGATCGAAGGATTTATCAGCGCCTCCTCCGACTGAACTCATCTTGCTTGGCCCCAAGATTGGATCGTAGTTAAAGGTCGCTCCCAGATACGGCTCAAAAACATCGGTCACAGCATAGGCGGCGCGACCGCCAATGCTGACTTCGCCAACGCGCGTCACTTGAGAATCGATCCGGGCGCCGGCGTCCTCTGTATAGGCGCCGCCCCATTCATACGCCATCATCCAACCCACCTTGCCCGAAAGAGTAAATCTATCAATCGGTTGAACATAGGTGGCGTTTGTGCTCATCATCCATCTATCGCTGTCATACGCCCCAGAAATACGACTGAGGGTGCGATTGCGCTTGATGTCAGACCCCCCAAATCCATACCCGGTCATCGCATCGAGGATGATGCGCCCATCCATCAAAGCAACCGCGACATAAGGCACAAAATTAACACCTCGACTTTCGAGATATCCGTCATTGTAACCGGTCATGATGTTGCTGGCCTGGTACGTCAGAGTCATACCAACCAGATAATTATCATTAAGCTTTATATCGCCTCCGACCACGCCGGTATCGATGTTGCCGTGAGATCTGATCGCGTCCCAGTCCGTCCGAATCCAACCATGACTATAAGTAGCCCACAATCCCTTTGTCATTTCTCCGTTTCCGGACGACAACCCCAAAACGCCATTGTCGAAGTTGTAGGAGGGCGCGCCATTATTTTCCGAAGTTTGAGTCTTTTTCTTGTCGCCGAAGCTATTCAGAAGTTGCGGCGCCAAGCTGGAGGAAATCCGCCGCTCGATCATGCTTATGGTCTGCTGCGTCGCAGTGCGGTTAACCTGCGTTTGGACTACGGCTCGCGCTTTCTCCTGCTGCTGCGTGTCGGTGGGACTAAATACGCTGGACAATATTCCACAGCTACCGGAAGTCGAGAAACTATTCCTGGATATTTTGGTGAAATTACAGCTAACGGACTGGCCGTTAACGACGCCCGTGACGATTCCGGAGGTCGTGGACAATTGACGAATATCTACATTATACGCCACGCCGCTGCCTGGAAGATTTGGACCAAACAACGTTCCTATAGAAGTGTACTCTGTTGACGACAGATTGACTCTAGAATTTACGCTCGTTGTATATGGAGTTCCATCAATATCAAAGGCTGCGGCGTTTGCAGTGTTTTGCGAGAACACCATAAGACTGGACACAAGCCCAAACGTTGCGACACAAAAGTTCGCTTTTAACATCCCGGAGTTGACAGAGTTTTTCTTATACAACTTGGGCCTCCCTCGGCTCGTTGTTGTGATCTGTTGACAGAATCAAAAAATATAACATCAACAAACAGAAAACACGCAAAAATAACGACGCGTGTCTCTTGAATAAAAAAACAGACAGGCCCAGAGACACCGTCCCTAGACCTGTCTGTTTTTTTATTCAAGAGACACGCGTCAACGAATCCGTCCTTTAGTCTTCCGGCGCCGTAAACTTCTTGGCCATTTCGCGTTTTTCAGCTTCACGAAGCAACGGCCAAAGCTTTTCAAGATTCTCCTTCAAATCCGTCCGCCCGCCCATCACCAATCTACCGAACAAATCGTAGGCGTCGACATAGCTCGCTTTCAAACCATGTCCTCCGGCATACATCCAAGCCAACAGCTCCATTGCGGAAACATCGCCTTGCGCTGCTTTGGCTTTGATCAGCTCGATATCTTTAGGCTTGGCGCGATCGCCCTGCACACGCTCCACCGCCTTCGCCCACACCTTGTGCGCAACGTCGGTCTCCGTCTGCGCCGCATTATAAATCATTCGCAGCCCATGCGCGGTCGTCTGATACGACGTCGGCGACGTGGTCAACGAACGCATGAGGTCTTTCCATTCGGAACACCACGGAGGCGGCAATAAAGTAGCGCACGTCCGAAGATTATCCTTGAACGACAAGCGTCGCCATTCCGGCAATTTCAGATCAGTTTCTTTTGACCGCGCTCCTTCGATTGTCCTCATCCACGCCTCACACCATTCGGGCTGAGGTTTGACGGTCAGACACGTTCGCAAGGATTCGTCGAAGGTGTGAAAATACCACAGCTCCGGCGGCTTACCGCTCTCTGCGGCGACGCCCAGAGGCGGCGCCCCCAAAAGAATGGCGAGCCACGGCAACAGAAACGACAGCGCCTTCAAGCAGCGCCGAGTTGAAGCGTCATTGGGTATGGAAGAGTCGTTCATAGCAAAAGCGCATCCGCAGCATTGGTGACGAAAACGGAAAAAATCAAATCCAAAACCACCAAACCAACGGCAGAGCTTCGAGAAACATCGAGCGACACGCGCGTGACAAACCACTGATACTGCAAAGTCAACAAAGTAACGATCACCACGATCACGTCACCCAAACTCCCCGGCAACAAACCGCTTTCCGCCAACAAGAAGGCGGGCAAATAAACCGACATTTGCAGAACTGAGGACCAATTATACGCACACAAAAACCCCGGATAACGACTGGAGCGCCCCAGCATGCGCGTCAACGGCTCCATGGCCACAGCGTAAGCCGTCCAACTGATAATGTAGAACACCAGCTCGATCAACACAAGACGATAGAACGGAATATCGTTCAAGTGATCGGCCAACCGAAACAAGATCAAGGGAACATTGGCCGGAAGAAGCAGCGCGGCGACGAAGAATGATCTCCAAGCCCCCAAGCCGGACGTATCCAAATAAGCCATGCCTCTAGCGTCCGACAACGCCAGCCGGTAGGCTCCAAAAAGCGAGAAGGCCAGTTCACGAGTGGTCGGCATGGCCGATCGGCGTCCTTTCAACAAGCGTCATGTCACTTAAAACAACAAACGCGACCAAATTCCAAAAGAGGTTTCCGTTGAGACCCATTGAAGCATCTTCTATGGGAAACACCCTCTATGGCCATATTTATTTGCATCGACGACGACCGTCAATACACGACCGATTTTGAAAACACGTTCATAACAACGACGCCCGCAACAATAAGCGACAATCCACAAACCGCCGGCAGATCAAGCGATTGCCCGTACACACGCCATCCGACCAAGGCAATCAGAATGGTTCCAACACCGGACCACACGGCATAGGCAATTCCGACAGACATGGTCTTCAGCGTCATCGACATAAAATAGAAAGATATGGGATACCCCAGAAACACCACAAGCGACGGCCACAAATTCGTAAAATTATTCGTCGCCTTCATGCAAGAAGTGGCAATCGTCTCGCAGATGATGGCGATCGCAAGGAAAAACCATTGTTGCATGAGAGCTTATCCAGACAAGGTAAGAATGTTTTCAAGATTCCAAAGGCTTTTCGATGCGTAAACCTGAACGACCCGAACCTAAACGACCCGAGCCTGAACAACCCGAGCCGGAACGACCCGAGGAGGTTCGACATCCTCCAACCACGAACAAACGCCGCAAACAGGCTCCTACGCTTCAAGCCCAAAGAAGTTTAGAAGAAACACATGATAAATCTCCGCCAAATGGAGCAAATCGATCGTTGCAACATTCTCATCCACCTTATGCATTGAAGTTCCAACCAAACCGAACTCGACCACGGGGCATATGTTTTTGATAAACCGCGCGTCCGAAGTGCCGCCTCCGGTGTTGGGTTCCGGCGTTCGATCCACAACGCTTTTAACGGCGCGCGCCATAGCCTCCGCCAATGGACCGGGAGGCGTAAGAAATGATTCGCCGCTGACGGCGAGTTTCAAATCATAACCACCCCCTACAGCGTCGAAGCGGCGGCGCAACCAAGCCTCCAACCCCGTCGGCGTGTGGAGATCATTAAAACGAATGTTAAACCCGGCCTCGCCTTTGGCGGGAATAACATTGGTGGTGGGATTGCCGACATCGATGGTGGTGAGCGTCAGCGCTGAAGGATCAAAATGCGCGCTGCCCGAATCCAAAGGCGTCTGGCTGATGTCAACCAACATGCGCGCCAAACGCGGCAGGGGATTATCGGCGAGGTGCGGATAAGCGACGTGGCCTTGGGCGCCATAGACGGTGAGTCGACCATTGAGGCTTCCGCGTCGCCCGATCTTCATAACATCGCCGAGAGATTTAACGCCTGTAGGCTCTCCCACCACGCACCCGTCGGGACGCTCGCCGTTTTCGGCCATCCAATCGAGGACTTTCCGCGTTCCGTTGATGGCGGGGCCTTCTTCGTCCCCTGTGATCAAAAGACTGATCGAACCGATGTTATGAGAAGCGCGAAAACGACTGACGGCGGCGACAAAAGCGCCGATGCCGCCTTTCATATCGACAGCGCCGCGCCCGAACAGACGATCGCCGATGATCTCCCCGCCAAATGGGGCGACAGTCCAAGCGCCGAGGTCTCCGACGGGCACGACGTCGGTGTGCCCCGCAAAGCAAAAGTGAGGCGAACCTTGCCCCAGGCGAGCGTAGAGATTCTCGATGGGAGGAGAATTCTGAGATTCAAACCGCAATCTGCGACAGATGAAACCAAGCGGACGCAGAACGTTTTCAAGGACGGCCAAAGCTCCGGCGTCGTCAGGAGTAACGCTGGGACAACGAATGAGAGCGCGCGTGAGATCAATCGGATCAAGAGGAAACACTGGCCAGCTCTCCGTAGGTCAAAAAAAGTTCCGCTCGCTGAGGTGACGACAAACTCCAAGTCATGTTTTCCAGCGACCTCTCGGCCTTTGGCGGAGCCCTGGTTCTTTCGGCAAAGAGCTTTCATCTTTGGCTCCAACGACCGCGAACCGCAGCCCTTGGAGCCATTTCAGACTGCAACCCTTTGTTTTTTTAATCTCTCAACAATTCGTTAATAGAAGTTTTCGACCGCGTCTTCATATCCACACGCTTCACGATGACGGCACACGCCAACCCCGGTCCCGGCGATCCATCCGGCAACGCTTTTCCAGGAATCGTTCCCGGCACCACCACCGAACACGCCGGGACTCGGCCATAAAAGACCTCGCCGGTGTTGCGATCAATGATCTTGGTTGACGCCCCCAAGAAGACTCCCATCGACAACACGGCGCCTTGCTCGACGAGCACGCCTTCAGCCACCTCCGAGCGCGCGCCGATAAAGCAATCATCCTCGATAACAACAGGTCCGGACTGAAGCGGCTCCAACACGCCGCCGATTCCGACTCCGCCGGAGATATGGACGTTCTTCCCAATCTGCGCGCAAGATCCAACCGTCGCCCAAGTATCGATCATCGAACCTGTATCGACTCGCGCGCCGAGATTCAAAAAACACGGCATCAACACTGCGCCAGGAGCAACATAAGCAGAATGACGCACCACGCATCCCGGCACGGCGCGAAATCCCGCAGCGCGAAACCGCGCATCGTCCCATCCTTGAAACTTGGAAGGAACCTTATCAAACCAAGCGCCGCCACCGGGAACTCCAGAAATCGGCGCCGAATCGTTCAGGCGAAACGACAACAACACCGCCTTCTTCACCCACTGATTAACGCGCCACACGCCATCAATTTTCTCGGCGACCCGCAGAACGCCGGAGTCCAAACCATCAAGAACCGCGCGCACAGCGTCGCGAACCAGCCCTTGCGTACTGAAACCGATCGTGTCTCGAACATCCCAGGCGGCGTTAATGGTGGATTCCAATTCGGCATAGCTCATGGCAACGCTCATCGCTTGAAGATAAAGAGGTCTAGGGTAAAAATCTCTTCGGGAACTTGTCAACCAATGTCATTAAATTAATATTGTGTAAGCACACCCCAGAGAGCCGAATTATCAACGCATGCTTTTTCTGATTTATGTCATAAAAACAAAACATCCAGGGACTATGTTCCTGGCCACGAGAAATCATAAGAAATGAGGAAAAGAATGAGGAGAGGAAGCTTTTCTTATGCGTGAAGCGATCCCCCCTGGACTGGAATCGTTTATTTATAAAAATCCGCCGGTCTCTGCGCCATAAAGTCAACAACAAGATCAGCAATAAAAATAAACGATTCCAGAGGAGGATCGCTTCGCGAATAAGGGGGGCTTTCGCTCCCCCCTTATGATCCCGAGCGACCAG
>CAUYUA010000006.1:0-11459 GCA_963575675.1 Azospirillaceae bacterium | reverse complement strand
CGCCAAAGGCCGGGAGGCCTTTGGAAACCATGACTTGGAGTTTGTGACGACCGAAGGGGAGTGGGCCGTTTTAATTCGGGGAGGCCGTATGATTCTCGGGGTCTCAGTCGAACGGGGTATATTATTTTTGATGGGTGTTGGTGTAATACCGGCGAATTTTTGTGGGTGATTTCGATGGACCTTGAAACGAAACCCTGTTTTTTCTCATGCGGCGGAGCGACTCTTGCGTATCGCCGCACGCCGGGAGTTTTGCCCGGAGTGGTCTTTTTAACCGGCTTTAAGTCCGACATGACGGGGACCAAAGCCGAGCGTTTGGAAGCTTGGGCTAAAACAGCAGGTCGCGCCTTTTTGCGTTTCGACTACCAAGGCCACGGCGCTTCGAGCGGTCGTTTTGATGAAGGCGCGATCGGTTTGTGGTCGCAAGATGCACTGGCGATCATCGATCATCTGACCGAAGGGCCGCAAGTTTTGGTCGGTTCGTCAATGGGCGGATGGATCATGACGCTGGTGGCTCGTGCGCGGCCTCAGCGGATCGCAGGACTGGTTGGAATTGCTCCCGCGCCGGATTTCTCGGAGGATTTAATTTGGGACCAACTTGATCCTGACGCTCGTCGCGCTTTGAAAGAGAGCGGATCATTTGCGATACCTTCCGCCTATGATCCTGAGCCTACTGTCATCACGCATAATTTTATTGAGGATGGACGACGACATCTTGTTCTGCGTGCTCCGATTAGCTTTTCTGGGCCGACGCGACTGCTTCACGGGATGCAGGATCCAGACGTGCCATGGCAAACAAGTTTGCGGCTTGCTGAGACGCTGACGGCGTCCGATGTTCAGATCACCTTGATCAAAGACGGCGACCATCGTTTGTCTCGTGAGGCTGACCTTGATCTTTTGATTTCTACGGTCGATCGGTTGACGGCGCAGATTGAGGCGTCATTGAAGAAGGCGTGATCAAAGAGAGTCGGCAACAAGTTGATATGGATCGGAAACGTCGTCTCCGTGCGCGTCCAATTTTTTATTCAGAGAAAAAGTCGAAAAAAAGCCGTTGACGAGATAAGAAAATTATCCTATATCTTTTCTCGTCAACGCCCAAAGAGCGTCCACTCGGCGGCGACGCAGATGCCCTAGAATCAATCTCTTGCAAGCTCTTGGAGAAAAACCTTCGAGCAGTCAGTGTGAAGAATTTGGTTCTTAGAGCAATTGCGTTGGCGCGGAGAGATTTTCTTTGTCTTAAAAAAGGAAAATATTCCTATGTCAACATCTCTTCCTCAAGCTTTCATCAAAATGTTCGAACGCGAAGTTCACGAAGCCTATCAACGAATGGGCTCGAAACTCCGCAGCACGGTTCGTTCGAAAAACAATGTTCAAGGCGCTTCGACGGTCTTTCAAAAGGTCGGAAAAGGCTCGG
This sequence comes from Azospirillaceae bacterium, assembly GCA_963575675.1. Classification (GTDB taxonomy): domain Bacteria; phylum Pseudomonadota; class Alphaproteobacteria; order Azospirillales; family Azospirillaceae; genus CAUYUA01. The sequence goes on along the minus strand of CAUYUA010000006.1, from coordinate 10,048 downwards.
CCAGCACTAAAGCGCGACATGGAGCGGTGCCGGTGATGAACTTGGATCATTCGCCGGTGGAGTGCGCCTTGGCGGATTTTTACGCGGGCGACTGGGTCGATCAACTGGATGAGCTTAAGACCAATATTGACGAACGTAATATCATCGCAAGCGCCGGAGCTTATGCTTTGGGGCGCAAGACCGACGAGTTGATCATCTCGGAGTTGGACAAATCCACCAACTACGCCGGAGCGGCCACAGATGGTTTGACCAAGGCCAAGGTCTTGGCGGCGTTTGAAATTCTGGGGTTGGCGGATGTTCCGGACGATGGGCAACGCTTTGCCGTCGTGGGGTGGAAACAGTGGAGCCAGCTTCTGGGGATCGATGAGTTCGCCAACGCTCAATATGTTGGGGCGGAGGAGCTGCCATGGCAGGGGACTCAGGCGAAACGCTGGTTGGGCGCTTTGTGGACGCCGCATTCGGGATTGTCGATCAGCAGCAATGTCCGGCTCTGTCATTGGTATCATAAGACGGCGGTGGGGCATGCCTCTGGTTCCGACGTGAAAACCGACATCAGTTGGCATGGAGACCGCGCCTCTCATTTCGTCAACAACATGATGAGTCAAGGCGCGTGCCTGATTGACGTCACCGGCGTGGTGACGATGCGTTGTTTGGAAAGTTAAGATTTTTCTCTGGATAAAAAGGATTGCATTCATGGCTTTTGCATCGAAAGACCTGAGCGTTTTGGCTTACTCGAATGGTTTCACGCTTTGGCATTATGCGACTTCTGATGTTGCAAGCACGGTGGATGCTGCCGGGTATTTCAGCGCCGCCAATGCGATGTTGCGAGTGGGCGACATGATTTTGGCCAATACGGGCCTGGGGGGGACGATGGTGTCGGGAATTTTTTTGGTGAACAGCAACAGTGGTGGAGTGGTGGATGTTTCGGATCTGACGCAGGTCGGCGCCAATGACAGTCGCTAAGGATCAAAGATATCAAGAGATAATGGCGCAAGAGCGGTAAAAGGACGGCAACTAGACGGGTCTAGGAATGCAGTCACTGGACCCGTCTGAATTCTATTAAAAAAACATCCTCCCTCTCTTTATTTTTTTAAAGGTGGTCGCCATGGCTCTAACCGCCATCGGGTTGTGTAATCGCGCATTGTTAAAAATCGGAGCTTCTCCAATCAACAGTTTCGATGACGGAGCCGTAGAAGCTGAAATTGCCGGAGCGCTCTATTCTCCCAACCGCGACGCTCTGCTCTCCGCTCATTCCTGGAGTTTCGCCTCCACCCAAATGATTCTTCCTCGTCTCGTCAATGTTCCCATCGCCGATTACGCCTACGCTTTCCAACTGCCTTCAGACTTTCTACGCTCTCTTTCCGCCGGCGCTTCGGGACGCGGACGCGGTCTGGAATATCGCATCACCGGACGGATGCTGCATTGCAATAGCGAAACGGTCACGCTGAGTTACCTGTTTCGTCCTAATGAAACGGATTTCCCGGCGTTTTTCGATCAAGCTCTGATCGCGCGGTTGGCGGCGGAGTTTTGCACGCCTCTTACGGAAAGCACCAGCCGAACGACGGCGCTCTATCAAATCGCCGACAACGAGTTTCGTCGCGCTCGTCTGATCGATAGCCAGCAAGACACGCGCGTAGGCTTCGAGGACTTCTCTCTGATTGAGGCGCGTCGCTGATGCCGGTTTTTTACCAAGAGAAATCCAACTTCACTGCGGGAGAAATCTCGCGACGATTGTTGGGACGCAACGACTTGCGGGCTTTCGACAACGGAGCGATGACGTTGCGCAATGTGTTCATCCATCCCACCGGCGGCCTGACGCGCCGGGCGGGGTTGGCTTATGTGGCGACTGCGCGTGGAGCGGGGCGTTTGATCTCTTTCGAGTTCAACGCTGAACAGACCTATTTGCTGGCGTTTTCCGGCGGCAAGATCGATGTCTATCATGACGACGCCTTGGTGGCCACGGTCGATGCGCCGTGGACGGAAAGCCAATTGTCGCAAATTTCATGGACGCAAAGCGCCGACACCTTGTTGATTTGTCATCCCGATGTTCCTCCGCGCAAGTTGACGCGCACTGGAGAAACTGTTTGGACGTTGAACTTGTGGAGTTTTCTTACGGAAGACAATGTCATTCGTCAGCCATACTATAAGTTCGCCGAGGAGCAAGCAACCGTCACCCCCAGCGCGACGTCGGGAGCCATAACAGTCACCGCATCGATTGCCGTTTTCGATCCTCTGCTCAACGGAATCCGCATGCGGATCGGCGGCAAGCAGATTCAAGTCACTGGAGTGGTTTCGGCGACGGTCGTCAACGCCACCGTCATTCAAACCTTAACGAACACGCAAGCGACAATTGCTTGGGATGAACAAGCCTTTTCAGCGCGGCGTGGTTGGCCGACATGCGCGGCGTTTCACCAAGATCGTTTGGTGATTGGCGGGTCTCGGGATTTGCCGAACCGTCTTTGGTTGTCGCGTTCTTCGGATTTGTGGAATTTCGATCTCGGAACCGGCTTGGACGATGAAGGGATCGAGTTCGGCATTCTTTCCGACCAGGTCAACGCTATTCGCGCATTGTTTTCGGGGCGTCACTTGCAAGTCTTCACCTCCGGCGCGGAGTGGATGGTTTCGGGTGATCCTTTGACGCCACAGAATATCCAGCTCAAGCGTCAGACGCGGATCGGCATGCCCGCAGACCGCACTATTCCGCCACGTGACGTCGATGGCGCCACGCTTTTTATCTCGCGCAATGGTCGAGAACTGCGCGAATTTTTGTTCACCATCAACGAGCAAGCCTATCAGGCCACCGATCTGGCGATGTTGGCGGGGCATCTGGTGCATGGGCCGATCGATCAAGATTACGATAAGGGGCGTCGTCTGTTGTTTGTCGTAATGGATGATGGTTCCGTCGGCGTTCTGACCATCTATCGCACCGAGCAAGTCACGGCGTGGACTCAATTAATTACCGACGGCGAGGCGCGCTCAACGGCGGTGGTCGGCGATGACGTGTATGTATTGGTCAAGCGAGGCGCGCTTTGGTTGATTGAGCGTTTCGACGACACGCTGAATCTGGACTCGGCCTTGGTTGGGACTCAGGACGTTCCCGGCGTTGTTTGGTCGGGGTTGGAGCATTTGGAAGGCCGAACCGTTTTCGTGGTCGCCGACGGCGTGACGCAATCGCCTGCGACCGTCATCGCCGGGAAAATCACGCTCGAAACGCCTGCGCTCTCGGTGGCCGCAGGGTTGCCCTACACTCACATCATTGAGCCTTTGCCTCCCAACTTGCTGAGTCAGGGAGGAGGCGGGCGCGTTCGGTTGGTCGAGGCGCTGTTTCGTCTGGAGGAGACCTCTGCTTTACGGGTTGATGTTGGGCGTGGGCTTTATGAGGCCCCGCTTCATCGCTTCGGCGTCGATAAGCTTTCGAACGGGGCTCCTGTTCCGTTCAGCGGCGATCGGCGTTTGCGCGCTCTTGGGTGGCCTCGCGACAGCGCCCGGTCTCTTTGGCGGATTGAGCAGAATACGCCTGCTGCGTTCACATTGTTGTCCGTTTACATGGAATTAAAGGTTAGCGACTAATGGGCGCCACGATTCCCGTTCTTTCCTCGGCCATGCCGGTGTTCAACGCCGTTTCCGGCTATTTTCAACGCGAAGACGCTTTGGATCAACAGCAAGCTCTTGCTCAACAAAAGGAGGCGTTGCGTCAAGCCGAGCAGCAACAGAAGCTTGCGGCGGAGCAAGAGTATCGTCAGAGAGCTTTGGAACAGCTTGCCGCCGAACAATCTCTGGAGGCGACACAGCTTGTCGATAATCAAAACCAAGATTTGGAGAGTGCGACGGGCGATCTCCAAAGTCGAGTTTCTCAGATACGCGCCGCAGCAACCGTTGACGAGGGGCGTCGTCGAGACGCTTTGCGTCGCGCCATGGCGAAGACCCGAGCTTCGCTTGGAGCGGCGGGGCTTGGGACTGCGGATGGGTCCGGGGAGGCGATTTTGCTTGGGCAAGTGAACGCCACAGATCAAGAGCAAAAAGCGGCTGAAACAAGTAATCAACTGAAGATAGACTCCCTTAATCAGCAGTTGGAGGATCGATATAGACGCAATCTTTTGGCGCAATCACAGCTTGCTGAGCGCCAGAAGCTTCAATATCTCAGTCGTTTGGGATGAATGACGCCGACGAAGAGATTGAAATGTAAAAAGTTCGGAGCGTCAATAATCCGAGACGGTGTTTTCCTTCTTTACTTTTAAAAAAAAGGACCGTTTATGACGGATCATGTCAAGATCACACGCGGAATGCCTCGCGTACAATACACCGCAGACGGTTCCCAAAGAATCTTCATATATCCTTTTCCTATCTTCTCTTCGGAAGATTTGGAAATCTTCATCGGAGCCGCTCGACAACTCACCGGCTTCATCGTCTCCGGCGCCGGAAATAGCGCAGGAGGCCAAGTAACCTTCTCAACAGCTCCAATGGCAGGTCTTCTTATAACGCTCCGGCGTCAAGTCTTTATAGAGCGCGTCACCGATTTTCTTGAAAGCGGCCCTTTATCTGCCGCCAGTCTAAATACTGAACTCGATCGTCTTACCGCCTGTCTTCAACAAGTGTCCGCAGACCAAGAATTGATGCTCCACTACGCCGCCGATGATTTTCCCGCAACCGCAGAGCTTCCCAATCGAGCCGCTCGCTCCAATCGCCTTCTCTCGTTCGACAGCAGTGGAAACCCCACCGCAACACTGCCCGGGAATCTCGATACGCAAATTTATTACTTGCCCCAAGGAAGCGGCGGGGCTCAACGCCCCATTCGTGAAAAACTTGGGGATATCGTCTCGGTGAAAGATTTCGGCGCCGTTGGAGATGGTGTTTCCGATGACGCCACAGCCATTCAAAGCGCTCTCACGGCCTTCGGATCCGTATATGTTCCCGCCGGGATCTATTGCATCGCCAACACGATTACTCTCGGCTACGGCCAAACCCTGTTTGGTGAAGGACAAACTTCGATTTTGCGCGCAACGCCCGACGCAACCTTCGACGCCGTGCTTCTTACCGATGGATACGCTACTCTTCGTAACTTGCGCATCGAAGGCGGACAAGCCGGAGTGCGCTTGCGTGGACAAACGGGCCCCTCGGTTCAAAACGCTCTCCTCGACCTTACGTTGTGGGATCAGGCCTATGGATTAATTCTCGATGGCTACGCTCAAACCGAACGCCCGTGCTATTGGAACAACATTACGCGCGTTTTGATTGCTCGTCCTTCGATTCACGGTGTTTGGATGACGTGCTCAGGAGCCGGAGACACTCCAAACGCCAACCACTTTTTTGCGGTGCGCGTGTATTCTCTCAGCGCTCCGATCTCCGGAAGCGGGTTCTATATCGAGCATGGCCGATACAACAACACGTTCATTGATTGTGAGGCTAATCTTTCCACAACCGCTCATAGCTGTTTTCGATTGGGCGCCCATACGAATAAGAACCTTCTGATCAATCTCTATACGGAAACCTTGGCCTCGATCGCCAATGTGGTGATTGAGGCGGGATCTGTCGAAACCTCGATTTTCAATCTGTTTTCCGCCAGCGCCGGACCGGCGATTCAAGACTTTAGCGGCGGACAATATACGACGTTTAACGCGGGCTACCCCACGAAAAACCGTTTACAGGCCACTCGGATTTCTGAATTGACGGTTGAATCTCTTCGTTACGACACGGAGTTTTACGATCCGTCGGAAGGAGGCGTGTTCGAACCGGACTTAAGCAGCTCGGTGTATTTGGTGAGCGCCTACAATGGCGCGATTGAGGTTCGTTTGCCAAATGCGGGAGACGTGAATGGTCAAGCCGTCACTATAAAAAAGACGGATGCAAGTGGCCATGCGGTTTCTATAACGGAGAATGACAGTGTTGGGCCTGATGGAAGAACTGTTGTTCTCGGAAATCGGTATGATTTCGTTACTGTGGTCTCAAATGGAGCAAATTGGTGGATTATCGCCGCCGCTCAATTCCCTGAGAACGCTTATTACTTTGAAGGAGGATCGTTGTTTGAGCCGGATTTGTCACAGCGTCTATATATGGTCAGCGCCTGGAGCGATGTTGTGGAAGTTCGACTGCCGTTGCCTTCGGCGCCGCACGCTGTCGGGCGAACCGTCACGGTAAAAAAATCTGATCAGAGCGGAAACGCCGTCACCGTCACTAAGCAAGACGGTGGAGGCCCAGACAATCAGGCGATTGCTTTGACCGGATATGGACATGCCGTTACGGTCATGTCGAATGGGGCGGGATGGCAAATACTCAACCAGCATCCGTAATATCAATTAAGAATTAATATATGAATATATTTTACTTGTTCTTTATAGAAAGGAGAAGGGACGCCAAAAATGACGGATCAAACGATGGATGCTCTTCGGCAGGACGTCGTGCGCTTGCTGCCTGAAGTTATGGATCGCGCTATTTCTTCTTATCGCAAGTTCTCGGTGTGTGACATCCCTTTGGAGGCTAAAGAATTCAAAGACCATCATCAGGCAGGAAGAGTTGCGCTTGCGCATTTGGAAGGAATTTTGCGTTTGGCGCGTTGGGCGACCGACTCTGTCGAAGAAATAAGCAGCGCTCCGGATGATGATCCGGAGATGAATGCAATGATCCTTGAAGCTCAAACTGCGCTTCAGGTGTTGCGGAAAAAATAGAGACTGAACGATTCTCACAGTAAATTAAAAGGGTTCAGCGATTGTGCTCCCAGTCGCTTGGCCCTTTTAATTTTGCACCGCAACCATACGGAGTGTTTTACTGTGAACGGAAAACAAAGCAGACGGATCCACGTCGATTTTCCTGAATTTGTTTGGTTGTGGTCTCGGCGGCAAGGACAATCCATGCCGTTGGTTCATGATCAAATCGCTTGTTGGTTGTCCGAATGTTGGCGAAACGGCAATCGACATTTACTACTGATGGCTTTTCGAGGGTGTGGCAAAAGCACTCTGGTGGGCTTATTCGCCGCTTGGTTGCTATACTCCAACCCGAACCTCCGTTTGATGGTTTTGGCCGCAGACATGGCCTTGGCGCGGAAGATGGTGCGCAACGTCAAACGCTTGATTGAACGCCACCCCCTCGACCTGCGTCTAAAACCGCCTCGGGCCGATCAATGGTCCGCCGAGCAATTCACCGTCAACCGCACTCTGGAGTTGCGTGATCCTTCGATGTTAGCGCGCGGAGTCGACGCCAACCTTACCGGCAGTCGCGCCGATATCATCATTTGCGATGACGTTGAAGTTCCCAACACTTGTGATAGCGCGCCCCGTCGAGCGGATCTGCGCGCCAAACTGGGCGAGATCGATTATGTATTGGTTCCGGGCGGGCTTCAACTTTATGTTGGAACGCCTCACACTTATTACACGATCTACGCCGACGCTCCGCGCCGCGAGCTTGGCGAGACGTCAATCTTTTTGGACGGTTTTCAGCGTTTGGTTCTGCCGATTTTGGACGAGAGCGGCGTCAGCGCCTGGCCGGAGCGTTTCCCGCTTCCCGCCATCGAGCGCGTTCAAAGACACACCGGAGCCAATAAGTTTCTCAGTCAGATGATGCTGAAGCCGGTGAATATCGCGCAAGGGCGGCTCGATCCGGACCTTTTACGCTCTTACGACGGCGAGCTGATCTATCGAGAGGCGCAAGGCCGCGCCGTTCTTCATCTCAACGGCGTCACCTTGGTTTCGGCGAGCGCTTGGTGGGATCCTGCTTATGGCGCGCGGGCTCCGGAGGGAGGCGGTTCAACCGGCGGCGACTCCAGCGTCGTCGCCTGCGTGTTCGCCGACAGCGAGGGGCGCTATTATTTGCACCGCGTGCGCTACCTCAATCAAGAAGACCTCGACGACGGCGCGGGACTAGACGAGGCGACGCGGCAATGTCGCGCCGTCGTCGCGTTCGTTAGGGACTTCCACCTTCCCTCCGTGTCTTTGGAGATCAACGGTTTGGGGCGCTTTTTGCCCGGATTGCTGCGGCGCGAGCTGGCAATCGCTCGCGTGGCCTGCGCCGTGGTCGAGGTGAGTTCGCGACAGCCGAAATCCCTGAGAATCATGGAGGCTTTCGACACGGTTCTCGCAGCGGGAGCGCTGCATGCGCATCGTAGTCTGTGGGACACGCCTTTTGTCCGCGAAATGCGCGAGTGGCGGCCCGATGGCCGGTTCAAGGGCCACGACGACGGTTTGGACGCCGTCGCCGGATGCTTGAAAACCGAACCGGTGCGTTTGAGCGGCGCAACGTCTCGTCCCGAGCGGAAAACCGACTGGCGCAAAAACGCCGTCGTCACGGCGGATCATGGCGGTTGGAATCTCTGAGCGACGTCAACCGAAAAACATTGCGACAGACATGGAAAAACATTGACGTTGCATCAATGTTTTTCCATTATCATCGTCAGTTCTCGCGAAAATGTTGTTCGTCTTCGGCATTAAAGGTTGCTTGCTTGACGCCACCACAACAGCAGATTTGTCACGGAGAAACCGCCCGACTACGTCGCCTTGCAGATAATCGAAATACAGATTTTCGCTATACAAATCATGCAAGAGAACGCATGGCGGAACGAAGCATTGGTATTCAGGACGTTCAATATGTTTTGAAACGATGCCCGGTCACCGAGGTGCAGCCCCATTACGGTGGAGAGCGATGGATAACGCGAGGCCGTGACGCCGACGGACGAGAACTGGAAATCGTTGTCGTCACCGAAGAAGATAAAATTAGAATCATCATTGTAACGGTTTGGTCAACCGACTAGAAGACCAAGAGGTGTGTCATGAACTGTTGTTTCTGCAATGGCGCGATGAAAGAAGAAATCATCGATCGCCACGAAGAGAATCTTCTCGGCGTTCCGGTCGTTCTGGTGCGCACCGTTGTTCGCGCCGTCTGCCAAAGCTGCGGCGAGGACATGCTCTCCATTCCCGACACGTCTGGGTTGATCGCCAATATTGCTGTTCTTCGGTGTTTGCTGTCTTTGAAACTCAGCAGCGCCGAGTTGAAATTTATGCGAAAGGCTTTGGAGATGACCGGGCGGGAGTTTGCGGCGTTGATGGAGACAACTCCGGAAACCGTTTCTCGTTGGGAGAACAACAGTCAAGGCGTGGGCGGTTATGTCGAGAAAATTTTGCGCCAAAAAGTCTGCCGTCTTTTGAAAGATCAGGCTCCCGGCGTTGATTATGCTCCGGAGATGATTCTCGATATGAAAATCGTGGAGGATCGAAATCGAAGTGGAGAGGCTTCTATTCCATTGGTCTTCGAACAAGTAAAGTTTAGACGCTGCGGCGCAACGCACGCCGAACGCATTTGGGACGTCGCACCATCCAAGGCCGCCTGAACAGAGAAAAAACAAAGCGCCACGGGTTCGAATGTTTCGAAGCTCGAAGACAGTGTCTTCGGGCTTTTTTAGTGCGCTCGGCATGCGGTGACCGAATAGCTTCGCAGCTTCATTCTGAAATGTCTAATTTGTAATGCTTATATTTATTTTGTCTTGGTTTCTTTGGAATCACTCGGTGCGGATGCGCATGTCGGGTGGTGTGGCTGGGGGGGGGGGGGCGGCCATTACGACCGTCTCTTATGCCGGTTTTTGACTTTCACAAAGCAAGGAGATTTTGATGCATGAGTCCATGGATTTGGTCTGGTGGATTAGTGCGGTGGAAATTCCTGTTATGGGAGGGCTGTTTTGGATGATTACTCGCCAAAGTCGCGATTCTGAAGAGGCAATTGATGAACTTCGTCAGAGAGTTGAAACTACGCGATCTCAAGAACGCGAAGCGTTGGCGTCGTATAAGTTGGAAGTCGCTAAATCTTACGCTTCGGTTCTGGCGTTGAAAGAGGTCGAAACCCGTTTAACCGATCATTTGTTGCGGATCGAAAGCAAGCTTGATTGCGGTATGATTGGATATCCGATGGAGGGACTTAATCGATGAGCGCTGAAATCGGCTCGCATCTTTATTTACAACACAATAGAATAACATAGTAACCTGGGATGCGACGGGAGGGGCTTGCCCCTCTTGTTTTTTTGGGCGACGTTTTTTTGGCGACGGAAGAATCACGGCGTAAATCAACAAAT
>CAUYUA010000005.1:0-11668 GCA_963575675.1 Azospirillaceae bacterium | reverse complement strand
GAGCAGCTCGACGTCGTTCCGGCTCAGTTTAAGGTCAAAGTCATCCGCCGCCCTCTGAGGTGGTCCCGGAATCCCGGACAGGGTGATAAGCTTAGGTCGAATCACTCAGGAGAGTTCGGATGAGCGGAAAACGGAAACGTTATAGCGCAGATTTTAAGGCCAAGGTAGCGCTTGAAGCGTTACGTGGAGAATTAACAATCGCTCAATTGGTGTCGAAGCATGGAGTTCATCAGACACTTATCAGCGATTGGAAACGCCAAGCCATCGATGGACTGGTGAGAACATTTTCGAGCAAAGGAGAAACGGCGACTCCATCACAAGATGGAGAGATTGAAAAGTTACACGCTATGATTGGTCAACTGGTAGTAGAACGAGATTTTTTAAAGAAAGCCTCCAGTCGATGACCGGCGATCGGAGGCAATCAATGGTCGATCCTACGCATGACCGTCTTTCGGTTATAAAACAGTGTGAGCTTCTTTCAATAAGTCGCTCTCGTTATTACGACAAACCTGTTGGAGAAACAGCAGAAAATTTAGAAATCATGAGACGGATTGATGAACAATTTTTAGTTGCACCATTTTATGGAAATCGAAGAATGGTAATTGATTTACAACGAAAAGGATACAATGTTGGACGCAAGCGCGTCCGTCGACTAATGGAGAAAATGGGATTAGTTGCAATTTACCAAAAACCAAGAACGACATTTTCAAATCCGGAGCACAAGATATTTCCATATATGCTTCGTGATTTGAAGATTGATCGACCGAATCAAGTTTGGTGCGCAGACATCACATATATTCCGATGCGACGAGGTTTTCTCTATCTTGTTGCTATAATGGACTGGGCGACACGCAAAGTTCTTACATGGAGATTGTCAAATACGATGGATGTTGACTTCTGTATTGATGCTCTTGAAGAGGCGCTTCTTAAGTATCGAAAGCCTGAAATATTCAACACGGATCAGGGGAGCCAGTTTACAAGCTTGAGTTTTATTAGCGTGTTGACTCGTGATGGAATTTCTGTATCAATGGATGGGAAAGGTCGGTGGATGGATAATGTATTCATCGAAAGGCTGTGGCGTTCTGTTAAGTATGAATGTGTCTATCTTAATGCTTTCGAAACAAGTGGGGAAGCGAGGAAAGGGATTGGACAATGGATAAATTTCTATAACGCCAACCGTCCTCACGCAGCATTAAACAACAAAACACCGGATGAAGCATACCAGAGTATATCAGAAAATATACAGGATGCCGCATAAAAATACTCAATCTAAGCTTAGCTAAGCGGTCATTCTGTCCGGGATTCCGGGACCACCTCAAACCTTGTCCAAGCAATGGGCATGACAGGCATCTCAAGAAGCCAAGTGTCGCGCTTGTGCGCCGATATTGACGTGCGCGTCGGTGCTTTTCTCAACCGTCCGATTGAAGGGGAATGGCCGTATCTTTGGCTTGACGCAACCTATATCAAGGTGAGAGAAGCCGGTCACATCGTTTCTGTTGCCGTAATAATCGCTGTGGCAGTTAACACCGACGGCCGACGCGAGGTTCTGGGCATGGCCATCGGCATGTCGGAAGCCGAAGTCTTTTGGACAGGCTTCTTGCGCACTCTTACGCGACGCGGCTTGCGTGGCGTCAAGCTGGTTATCTCCGATTGTCATGAGGGGATCAAAGCGGCTGCGGCCAAAACCTTACAGGCATCTTGGCAGCGTTGCCGCGTTCATTTTATGCGCAATGCTCTTTCTCACGTTTCCGACAAAGATCAACGCCCCATGGTTGCCGCGATGATTCGCACGGCGTTCGCTCAGGGAGACGCCAAGGCCGCAAGTGAGCAATGGAGAAAAGTATCAGATAATTTACGTCCGAAATTTCGAAAGCTTGCAGAAATAATGGATGTCTCAGAAACGGATGTTCTTGCTTTCATGTCCTTTCCAAAAGAGCACTGGGTAAAAATATATTCCACGAATCCTATAGAGCGCCTCAATGGAGAGATCAAGCGTCGAACAGACGTCGTTGGAATATTTCCAAACGAAGATGCAATCTTCCGTTTGGCTGGAGCGATCCTTCTTGAGCAAACCGACGAATGGGCTATCCAGCGTCGCTACATGACACTGGAAACTATCGTGTCGTTGAGCGATAATCCTGACGCACTTCCGCCTCTTGCCGCAGTGTGACAACCGGCGCCTGAACCCTATCGAAAATCCGCGATGGCTGCCGGCTCTTACACCACGTCATGGGACGCGATCAGCTCTTCCATCCGGCACAGGATGCGCCGAAGCTGGACTTCGGTCTTTTGGTGATCGATGTCGTGAACTTTGCGCCACTCTCGCTCGTCTTTGATGTGGTCCATCAAGACCTCGTCCATCCGCTTTACAGCCGAAAACAGGTCTTGCTGTGTGACATATCTGCGGTCCAGGATCACCTTCAGAAACCAGCACACGCCGCCGCCGATCGCGCCGACGAAGCCCAAGACGGAGACCCCGGCTATAATAAATTGCGGAGTTGACGCTATATGTTCCATATTATTCACCTCCGCAATTATTATAGATTATTTCGACTTACGCCTTTCGGCGCAGCCACTCGGCGTAAACAAGGGATCCCATCTGCTCGTCACTTAAACCGAGCGTCCCCACCGCGTCGGGTAGCTGCTGGCGGCAGTAGACGCGCCCGCACTCGCGGATAGTCATCTGGTCGTCCAAGGGCTCGTCGCCGCTCGACCCCGCCTGACGAGTGGCCTGCAAGCAGTCCTCCGCGTAAGCGACGGCGCGCGGCAGCGCGAGCTGAAGCGCCGCGCGAGCCTCGACCACCGCCCGCTGCTCTCCAGCCGCCTGATATGCGCTCAGCGCCCGCGCGCCGGTGGGCAGGCCGATCACGGCGACCGCCGCTGCGACGATGGTCCCGACGCCATCTCGGATGATCGCCAGCGCGGCGTCCGCCTGAGCGCCTCCCGCCAGCGCCAGCCCGACGGCGACGCCCACAGCGCCCGCCGTCATAAGCTGCGCTCGACGATCCGACATAAAATCGTTAAGAGTCAATTTTTCCTCCATTCGGGTGTTATTGTATGCCTGCGCAGGCGTCTTCAGCGCGATTCAGCCACCCCTCGAGGTAGCAGCCCAACTTCGGCTCTTCCTCCGCCAAGCGGCGGTAGAAAGCCCGCCACTGAATGCAAAGCGCTTCTAAAAATGGATCGACTGGCGCCGCGCGCAGCGCCGTCATTGTTTTGCTTCCGCACACGCCATCAACAACGATGGCGTGCCCCATCGCGACCAAGGCGCGCTGAATCAAGATCACGGCGCGCCGTGGGCCGACATTGACGCGGGCGTCGAAAGTCGCGGCGGCGACGTCGTCATGCACGCCGACGACGTGCGGGGCCGGGGCCCAGATCTGTCGAAAATAGATGTCGACAAGCTGTTCAGGGGAGGCGTTGCGGATATCATCCGCGTCGACATCGCCGTCTCCGTCCAAGTCTCCGGCGGCGACCGGCAGCCCTTTCAGAAAGCGCAGGGATATCCCCCACTTTGTCGCTCCGCCGGGGTCGCGCGGATCGTCTTCAAAGACCAGCCCCTCTCGTCGCAGCACGGCAGGCAAGATGCGGTCAAAGAGGCCGCTTCCGGTCTTCGGAATAAAAATCTTATTTTTTAAAGGGGGAGGCATTGATCCCGACTCCGCTTGCTGTTGTCGGGATATTTTATTGATTTTACGGTGTGACCGTCCCCCGGATACTGATCCGGGGGATCACGGCAAAGAGGTCAAAACAGCACGCCCTGCGCATCGTCCGGACGCGCGCGCTGTCGCGTCAGCCGCACCACCCGCTCTGAGGTGCCCAGTCGCCGCGCCAAAGCCCGCGTCCCTTCGCCATCAGCGGATAGAATTTTTGTTTTAAGCGTGGTCTTGCGGACGGAGGGCACATCGACCTCGCATCCCGCGTGGCGCGCCACCAGCCACGCGGCGGCCGCATCGCCGATGATGCGGGCCAGCAAACTGCCGGGCGCAGAGCGCGGCACGCTGATGCTGACGCCGCCGCGCTCTGTCCACAAGGCGATCGCCGCGCGCCGATATCCCGCGCACGCCAGCTCCCCCAGGACTCCCGGCAGGGGCATGGACTCGATATCCGACATGCGTCTCCCCATAAAACGCCCGTCAATAGAATATCGATCGAGGCCGGGAAAATCAACCAGTGGCGCAAAAATCAACCAAAAAAAGGGGCGCGGCGATTGCTCGCCGCGCCCCTTTTTTTTAGGCGTTTCGGATGTTAGGATTGTCGCAAAAGGCCGCTCAATTCTTCACTGAGGCGTGCAAGGCGATGGGCGATGCAGCCGATAAGGGCGCACAACCTGTCGCCCTCGCGGTCTGAACCGATCAAATCCCCCACAACCCTTCGACGGCGAGGCGGGTATAGTCCAGATCGTCCATGACGTCTCTTATGGTGCGGGGCCTATCCATGGAGAACCTCCCGCTTCGGGGGCTTCTCCGGCAACAGACCGAGTCCGGTCAGGCGCTGGACGTCGTCATGGATGCGCCGATCGGAGCAGCCGGACAGTCGGCCGATCTCTTTCTTACCCAGCCCCATGCCCAGATAGCGAATAACCTTTGCCCATCGCGGTTTGGCATTGAGAAGAGCTTTTATGAGCACCACCTCCCGCTCTCGCAGCGCCTGAACCTCCGATTCCAGCGACGCCAAACGATCCGCACCAACGGTCGACATTCGATTGTGTCGCCATTCCATATAGACCCGAATAACGGATTGTCGCACGGCAGAGGCATTCGGGGCGCGGGAGAGGATGCACACGCACAGCGCTTGCCCCTCATTCAGCCAAAACTCTCGTCCTGGACGACCACCAAGCGTCGTGGGGTTTATCAGCTTCGCTGAGAAACCTCCAAACCCTTCCAATTCCTTCTTATTTTTGGAAATAATCTGGCGAATTCCGTGGGGATTTCTCATCCCCAGCCGCTCGGCGAGGCGATGACAGGCGATGCGGACCAAGTCGTTTAAAAACGACTGATCCCGGCGCGCTCGATGCCAAAGCAGTAGCGCGAGGCGCTCTTGGTCCGACGGTGAGGCGCAGCGGCGGGTTTGGACGATGATCTCGTCCACCCGCGCCTGAGCGCGGACATATTTCGACTGTAGGGATTGAGGCATGGTTCTTAACTCCGATGAATGCGTTAATCACATTCCGCCGGAGAACTCGCCAAAGTTCTGGCGGCGGGACGCATGGGGTTGGCGAACCTCCATCATCGGTTGAAGGCACACGCTCGCGCGTGTCCCCCATGCGCCCCACCGTTAGAAAATGTCAAAACCAATCAAAACCGATCAATTCAACTTTCGGGCAGATCATTCTCGCCAAAGGCGAGAATGATCTATTCCTTTGAAATAGCGTCAAGAAGCGCTTCCGGCCCGAAACCGAGCCTCCATAGCCTTCAGCGCCTCGATGGTCTTTCGGCCGTGGCTCACGGTAAGCCGTCCCATTTCTTGGCCGGTCACGGCCTCGATGAAACGATACATCGCATCCCATCGCCCGTCGCGGATCCACCCCGCCTTCGCGCCCTCGGCCCACATCGTCATGATGAGCCGTAGCTGCGGCGTCTCCGCATACCGCACCTTTCGCTTGCCTTCTCCGACCTGCTCCCGCTCCAGCGCCCTTTTGAGGGTCTTAAGCTGTGCGGTCGTCAGCATCTTCATCGACCGCACCCCGAAGTCCCGCTCCAGCCGGTCGCGCCACACATCGTCGGCGCTCAGCCCGGAGACCTTCGCTCGCGCCGCCTGCGCTTGCGTCCGCAATCGCTTTAGCGCCTCTGGCGTCGCCGCATGCTTCGGCGCCTCTTCGGTCTTTTTTCTCATCATGGCGTCATAGCTCCTTCACGACTTCTTTTGAGGGGGATGTCCCCGACTCCTGCACTTCGTAATAAATCTTTTTTCCCTTTTGGCTTGTTACTTGGAATGTCCTGTGTATAATATGGTCATACTGAACAGAGCACCAATCGCGCTCGAACTTTGTTTTGAAATAAAGCGTGATATAGTCATCATATTTTATCATTACTTGAGAGAACCACGTTCTCGCATGAAATTCACTCAACCCGTTTTCCGTGAGCGCTTTGATAAACTTCGGATGCCGAGGGGGCGGCGCTGGATCGCGAGCCACAGATGTCCTCCTGCGGTAGAGGGAGCAAGCCCTCTACCGTCTCAAAATTTTATCTCTTATTCAGCTCGACGCAGGCGGCGGCCAGAAGCTCGCGCATCTCGTGAGCGTCTGCTCCGCCCGCCGCCCGCGCTTGAGCCACGATCACCCCGAGCGTCGCGGTTCGGATTTTTGACCATCCAAACCGGGTGGCGGCGCATCTCAGCGCCACTTCGAGATACTCGGCGGTCATGCCGCCGCCAGATTTATGGTGATTTGCTCAAAGGGATCCGTTTGTTTGTGGCGGCGATAGAACCGAACATAGGTCTTTGAGCCGACGATATGAATAGAATCATTGATCGCCTCCATAGCGCTGATCCATCGATCGTCGTCGATCTGCACTCGCCGCAAGGCGAAGATCGCCTCTCGGCTGACCTGCCCCTCTTTATCGACGCGAAATGCGTGCTGAACCAACACTTTGATGTGCTCGCTAGACTCTTCGGACCAGTCTTTGATGCACTCGTCGATCAGCGCCTTGGCGGTCTGAAGCTCGGGGCCGAAGGCCATCGTCTCGGCGACTGCGATTTTGATCTGGAGCAGTCCGTCAAAACTGCTGAACGTCATATTACCTTTGGCGCCGCCTCTTTTGGCGCCGTAGGTATCGTCCAGAAGATAAAGAAAGTTTCCGATGTCATCGAAAGTATGCGCCTTGAAGCGAGCAATTTGTTTAGACAGATCATCCGCGTAGCTCATTATCTTTTTGACGATGGTGTCCTCCAGGGCCTCGGTCGGCTTAACGATGCGCTCGGGAACCAGGCGCCCTTTACTGTCCATCAAGTATCCGGGTGGGATGATAATTTTTTCGTCTTGCATCTCTATTTCCTTTTTTTGTTTAGAATAACGTCAATTGCCTGTCGTCCACGATCGCCGGGCGCGCCTTGCGCGGCGATCGCGTCTTTGGGGCGACAACCGCCTCCTCGTGCTCCGCCTTCGGAGAGGCGCGCGGTGGCGGCAAAGCGACGGCAATGCGCGGCGGCTCCAGGATGGGCGGAGACGGCGGGTCGTCCGCCGACAGTAGGCGGCGCGCCGCCTCCACAAGGCCCCGACCCGACACGCGCGTCGTCCACTCTCCGATCCGAATATCGATCGACGCCGGAGACGGCGTGATCTCCGCCGTCAGCCCGTCGGGAAGATCGCTTGTCGTAGCGGCGCAGCGGTCGAGGACGCTTTCGATCTCCGCCATAAGGGCGTCGTCGTCCGGCTGCTCATCGAGCCAGCGAGTCAAGACGTCCGTCGGCGGGACGGTGCGACCGTCGCTCCGGTGGCGCAGCGCGACGAACAGGATATAGTCCGTTGCTACTGTTACTCGATCCGTGGCCGGGGGTTTTTCCGACACCCTTTCCTCCTTGCGGCTACGCCGCGTCCGGGCCGGGATGGGGAGAAAACAGGCCGTCCAGCCGCCGCTGGGTCGCCAGACGCCGCGCCTCGCGCGCGTCTTCGATCCGCGCCACGGTCGGCGCCGCGTCAAGATCGGAGCCGAAGCCGATCCCAAGTCGCCGCTCCAGAACGCCGGAATAGGTCGCTCGCGCCGCAAGCGCTCTATCTGTCCGAACCACCGCCGCCTCGGCGTCGGCGGCGCGCCGCTCCACCTGCTCAACCTCATATGATATATCACGGAGAACTTCCGCCATCTCTGCGGCGGTGGGGATGCGCTCGCCGATCCGCCCCAGCTCAGCCGGGTTGACGAGAAGCGCCGCCAGGGCCGCCACGCGGCGACTAAGGGGCTCGATCATTGCCTGCTCTTGCGTCACGCCGTCCATAACCAATCCTCCTGCTAGATTTTCTGAGTAAATAATGAGCGCCCTCCGAACTCGGCGCACCCGACCTCGGCGAGTTCTCCGCCGTCGGCAAAAGTAACCACCCAGGAAATGGAAACGCGAATCCTTCGAGTGACGCCATTACATTCGCTGACCATGCGCTCAAGCAGATCATCTTTTATTTTTATATCTTTGGAGTAGTACTGAGCCAATTCCCTGGCTTCCTTTAATGTACAGCGCTCGACTTTATTGTGACTGACGATCCGGTTCCGAAACCTTTCATGGGAAAGCTTTTCAAGTTGTTTCGGCAGCGTCTCCTCGCCGACGATCAAAAGCGCGCACCCCGACTTATCCACCAGGTCTCGGACGATTTCCGTCAGGCGCCGCTTCACCGCCTTGTCGAACTCGTCAATAACGATGATTTTCCCTGGATGCTTTTTTAGGTATTCAACCAGAGCCTTGAACAATGCCTTGTAGGCGGCGCCGCCTGGACGCTCGACCGATATGCCGACTTCCTTGCAGATATCCGTGATCATGGTCGCCGCCGACCACATCTCATCCGCCGCGACATAATATCCTCCAAATTTTTCGGCGGCATACCGCGCCGCCACCGACTTGCCCATGCCTGAGACGCCGGTCAGCATGACGATCGGCGGCATGCCTTTTTCGCGGTGAACCACTGTCCCCGCCAACGTGGTGGCCAACTCCACAGCGCCGATCGAAGGGATCGGCTGAGGCGATCCCGGCGGGAGCGGGGCTTCCGGAATCACGATCTCTGAGGGCGGGATAACTTCAGCGCGCCGCTGCGCCGCCTTCATGCTTTGTCTGCTCATCTTTCATCTCCTTTAAGGATTATGATTTATCCGGCATGACGGCGAGCGCCGCCGCGATTGATCATCACCGCCCGCAACCAAGGGGCGTTTTTATTCCGCTCAAGCCATCTGGCGTCCCGCTCAGTCAGCGCTTCTCCGGCGTCCTGCTGATCGAGCAGACCTTTCGCCCTGGCCATCCACTGCGCTTCATCGCTCTGTAAAGTCGGCGCCTCTGCGGGCTCTTTTTTCCGGTGGTCGGAAAGAACAACGACGCTTTTTTCCACTTCCGGCGGAGGCTTTACTTCGTAAGTCGCGCCTATTCCCGGAGCCGCCTGAGCCCTAAACTCTTCTTCTTTAACGCCGAGCCGCTTAAGCTGCCCTTTGAGCCTCTTTTCTTTTGCGTCTTCAATGGCCGACGCCGTGAAATATTCTGTTTTATTGGCGTCTATCCTGGCGATGCAGATCAACTGGCCGTCGGAGTTCCGCACCCACACTCTTGAAAGGTCGTAAATGTCATAACTTAACCGGACGCGACGCCCGTCGAATGCTTCCAAAGACACATCTGAATAAATGTTGTTCTCAAGTCGAACTTCCCCGTTATTTGTCGAGACCTCTTTCTCCGGACGTCGCAAGTCTGCGATCTCTTCTTCGGTCAAGAGGGTGGGACTCCAGCCGTCGTCAAGAAAATCTTGCCACGCTTGATTAGGAGACTTCCCGGCAAGCGCCGAGTGCGATCTATTGTTGTAGTCGTCCACTTGCTGTTGCGCCCAAGCGATAAATACAGGCCAATCCATCGCCAGAGGCGTTTTCTTGGACTCTTTCAGGTCCTTTTCTCTCAGCTTTCGAACAAGCCTCACTTTCTCTTCGTCGGCGTCACGGCCGACGTATCCGGCCAGTCTTCGAGCCCCTCGTATCCATAAAGACTGGTTTAGACGCTCGACGTTCCCTCGCCCTTGCGGGCTTCCGGGCATGCCCGTCTCGTGAGTCGCGCCGAGCCGGTCATAATACCCGACGATGTCGTCTTCCAAGAGCTTGGAACATAATCCTTTGCCGTTATCCGAGTAGACGATGGCCGGAACGCCGACCGCCTCGACCATGCGGTTGAGCGCCTCCATCGTCAGCAAGCTGTTTTCGGACATCCCCGCCGCCCAGGCGACCACCCGGCGAGTGGCGACGTCCATGATGTGGAACATCTCTGGCCGAAACGCCTTGCCGGAGAGGGGATGGATGACGCTTTCCGCTTTAAGCTGATGGCCGTCCATCACGACGACGTCCATCGGCTCCATATGCTCTGTGGTGCGGCGCTTGAAGCGCTTGCGCGCCCTCAGGGCGTTCGGGCCTTCGCGCCCCTTCGCCACGTCCA
Organism: Azospirillaceae bacterium; assembly: GCA_963575675.1. Taxonomy (GTDB): domain Bacteria; phylum Pseudomonadota; class Alphaproteobacteria; order Azospirillales; family Azospirillaceae; genus CAUYUA01. Next base: position 1,564 of record CAUYUA010000005.1, on the reverse strand, counting down.
GGGGGTGCATTTTGTTAAGCCAAGCACGCGCCGTAGACAGGCTTGGCAGGTCGGACCTATCGGGAAACTCTTTTCGTAAATCCTCCATCGCCATCGGCACGCTCACTTTCCCCGAGCGGTAGTGGACCAAAAGCGACGCCAGCCACCAAGGTGGCGGGGGAGCCGCGCGAGGCGGCTCAGGCGTCAGCGCACCTATCCCCTCCGTTCGCATCGCCCGCCAGCGGTAGAGCGTGCGACGCGATAATGTTCTCGTTTCTCCGCCGCCGTCTTTATGGTTGGCGATCGGGACCAGCGCGAGCAGCCGAGGCGAAAGCGTGCGGGTCTGGGCGGCCTTGAGCAGCGTCCGAAGCGCGCTCTCGACGCCGCCGGTCATCTCTGCGAGGCGGTCCCATTCCGCCAGCAGGGACGCACGCGCGTCTCGTATCTCTCGCTGCCAGTCTTTAAGCAGAGTCGGCGGCGTCGCCTCGCGGATCGGCGCGGGAAGTTTCGACTCTTGCGTCGCCGGACACTGCGACTGCGGCTGATTCAGCTCCAGGATGCGAGCGATTTCAGGAGACGCCCCACCGCGCGCCGCCTGGTCGACGATCGCCTCGCGGATCGGCGCGGGCAGGCCGGAGATCGGATAAACCCAGCCTCCGCCCTTGCCGGAGCGTCGCTCTCGTGGCCACGACTCGCGATCGGCGCAAGCGCGGACATTTCGTTCGGTCGCTGGTAATTTGTCTAGCATCCCAGCTCGCGCCAGCTCTGCCAGCTCTCCCGCTGTCAGTGTCGCTTTCACGATCTCCTCCGCACGGGCAAACGCCCAAGCTCGGCGGTCGCCCGCACCAAGCGCTCGCGCTCCATTCGCAAAAACTCTTCCTTAATCGCCAGCTCTCCGATGGACGCCAGAGTCGCAAAATCTTGGTCTATGACGGCAAATCCGGTCCCTTCGAGCATCTCGGTCAAGAAATCGAACGCCGCGTCATGGCCTATGCCGGACACCAGAGCCCGTAAATCCCTCAATTTTGCGTGATGAGGGCGCGTTGCCCCCGTCCAGTTATTAAGGTGCGCTTCGCCGATCTCTCTTCCGGTTACCCTAGCCATCTCGGCGGCGATCTGGAGTCGAGACCGACCACAATTGCGGATCGCATCATTTAAAAGGCGTCGTGTTCGCTGATCGTCGTCAAATCGCCCACAGATTTCTCCCTCAACAGGCTGTGGGGTGGCGACAATCGAAGAAATCATTGGCGCAATGTCGGACGAGCCTAGCAATTGCTGCAAAAAATCAAGCTGCACAGCCCCTACCGGCGGCTTGCTCGGGGTTCTTCGGGGTTTTCTTGCGGTCATGTCATTGCCCTCTTTTTGGGTCTATTTCCGCTTCGAAAAAGGACCGGATGCACTCTTTTCGCGATCGCGCATCCGGCCAAGTCAGGAAAGATGGAGTCCGACGCGCCCTATATCCCCGTCGGCCGGGATCCATGGGCCCAAGTCGCCAAAAGGCGGAATTTGGGCAAAATTTGGGCGTTCGCCGAAATTCGGCGTTCTTTTTTTATCTATATTTTAAGTTATATTCTTTTACTGCCTG
>CAUYUA010000004.1:0-12213 GCA_963575675.1 Azospirillaceae bacterium | reverse complement strand
GGGAGGTCTTTGTTGACTGAAGCGGCGGAACGACTGAAACTTTCGGCGCGAGGCTGCACGCTTGAGAAGCGTCTCCCAGATGTCCGCAACGACAAGGATTCATCGCCGCAACCAGTTGAACGCGGGCAGGATAGGAAACATGGTGGTTGGCGCGCGAGACCATAACACGTCCCGTTTCCAGAGGTTGGCGCAACGCTTCCAGCGTTTGTCTTTGGAATTCCGGCAATTCATCGAGGAACAACACGCCCTGATGCGCCAAAGAGATTTCTCCTGGCCGCGCCCTTTGTCCTCCCCCGACCAAAGCGGGTAGAGAGGCGGAATGATGAGGATCGCGAAATGGTCGACGGCGCAATAAGCGACCGTCAGCCAAAAGACCCGCGACAGAGTGAATCATCGAGACTTCCAGAGCTTCGGACGGAGCCAAAGGCGGCAATAAGCCCGGAAGACAGGAAGCCAGCATCGATTTTCCCGAGCCGGGAGGTCCGATCATCAGTAAATTATGTCCACCGCTGGCGGCGACTTCCAAAGCGCGTTTGGCGGTTTCTTGCCCTTTGACGTCGCGCAGATCACGCACGGCGATGTTTTTCAATTCCTCCATACGGGGCTCGGGCGGCCGCAGAACCTGAGTTCCCTTGAAGTGATTGATTAAGGCCAGCAACGTCGGCGGCGCCAACACGTCTATGTCGCCCGCCCATGCCGCTTCGCCGCCGCACGCCGCCGGGCAGATCAAGCCTCGTCCTTGTGCGGCGGCGTTGATCGCCGCCGGGAGGATTCCGGCCACCGGCGTCAGAACGCCGTCCAGAGCCAGCTCGCCGAGCGCCGCATAGCGTTGAATGGCGTCAGAGGGCAAAACGCCCATAGTCACCAATAGTCCCAAGGCAATCGGCAAGTCAAAATGACTGCCTTCTTTGATGACGTCGGCAGGCGCCATATTAACAGTGATTCTCTTGGGCGGAAGAGACAGACCAAGGGCGTGTAACGCTCCGCGCACGCGCTCTCGGCTTTCTCCCACAGCTTTGTCCGGCAATCCGACGATGTTGAAGGCGACCAGACCTCCTGACATTTGCACTTGCACGTCGATGTCGAGCACATCGATTCCTTGAAACGCTGCCGTGCTGATTCGCGCGACCACGCTGAAACCTCCTTAAAAAATGCGATTCAGGTGATTTATCGAGGCGAAGGGATTGGTCTGTGTCGTTCCATTAAGTTGTGTTCATCGATTTTTTTGGGAGAGGGTGATTCGATCATCGTTACAGAGTAAACAGATCATAGGATATGGTAAAAAATAGGACGTGGGAGAATTTGTTTTTTTATTGTGGACGAATCGGTTTATCTGGATTTGGCGCGCGTCGGTTTTTTGAAGCGTTTTAATTTAGTTTTTTCTCTCTATTTTTTTGATCGAATTGTCATTGCAATGAGCTTATAAATATTATTATGAACGCGATGTGACAAAATGACAAGTGCTGAATGTTTGAACGATGCTTTAAGATGCTTTTTACGCTGAGTTTCGAATGCGGTATGCTCTGAAGCGGCGCTTTGTGATTGCCTGCTGATAAGATCGAGAAGCGTTAAAGAAGACGAGGCCTGTCCGGAGTTGTTGAAAATATTGATATATTCTTCGAGCAGGTTCTAAGAGTGGAAGCCCTAAACCAGATAAAAAAAGTAACAAAGAATATTTTGGCGTAGGAGATATCGTATGGGCGATGATTTCTTGTTTGTGGATGAAGAGGAGCCGTCGCCTTTATTGACTGTGCGCAAAGGAAAGGAAAAAAGCGCCGATTCGTCGGAAGTCCGTTCTTTGGAAGAGAGCGGATGGCTGATTTTGATTGTGGATGACGACGAAGCGGTTCACGCCGCCACGCGCATGGTGTTGCGTGGTTTTTCTTTTGGCGGTCGGCCTGTGCATTTTATCAGCGCGTCTACGGCGATTGAGGCGCGTAAAATTTTAGTAAAATTCCCTGACGTCGCGGTAATTTTGCTCGACGTGGTGATGGAATCGGATGATGCGGGATTGCGTTTGGTCCACACGATTCGCCACGAACTGGATAATCATAAAGTAAGGATTATTTTACGCACCGGACAACCCGGACAAGCGCCTGAGCGCGATGTTATCTTGAATTATGATATTAATGATTACAAGTCGAAGGTGGAGTTGACGGCTCAGAAATTGTTTAGTTCTGTGGTTGCCGCTTTGCGGAGTTATCAAGATATTTTGTTGATCGAGCGGAATCGGAAAAATCTGGAAAAAATCTTGGCGGCTTCGTCGTCTTTGTTTGATAAGCGTTACCTTGCGGATTTTATTCAGGAGACGATGCAGCGTTTGAAGGATTTGCTTACCGGCAATCCTGATTTCTTTTTGTGCGGCTCGGCGACGGCGCTTGCCGTGGCCGGAGCGATGACGATATCCGATGATCATGATGGAAGCCGTTCTTTTCAAGTTGTCGAAAATAATGAATTAAGAATTCTTGCTGGAAGCGGTCGTTTTTCTGATTTGGCGGAGCAGTCTGTCGCGGATCACTTTTCGCCGGAGGTTGTGGCTCACCTGTGCGCGTGTTTGTCGTCTCGGTGCGATGACTATGATTCGGAAACGCCGATTCTTTTGTTTCGTTCAACAAATTTTCCTGTTACCGCTGTTTACATGTGTTCTCCGATCGTCAAGAGCGCGGATGAACGGCGCATTTTGGATATTTTTTCCAATCGCGTGGCGGTTGGGTTTGACAATGTTTATCTTTATGAAAAACTTTCTTCGTTGAACCGAAATTTAGAGGCTCAAGTCGAAGAGCGCACCCGTGATTTGATCGAGGCCAATCGAATTGCCGAGTCGGCGCGGGCCGAGGCCGAATCAGCCAATCGAGCGAAATCGATGTTCTTGGCTACGATGAGTCATGAGATTCGCACGCCGATGAACGGTATTCAGGGGATGTTGGAGCTGTTGGAGCACACTCCTTTGACGCCGGAACAGCGTCAGCGCGTGTCGGTGGTGCGCGAGTCGGCTTCCAGCTTATTGACGATCATTAATGACATCCTTGATTTTTCCAAAATCGAGGCTGGGCGCATGGATTTGGAGCATGTCGCTTTGAATTTGCCTTCTGTGATTGAAGGCGTGGCGGAGACTTTGGCGTCGAACGCCATAAAAAAAGGATTGGCGTTTCACGTTTTTGTTGATCCGTTGATTCCCGTCGATCTTTTGGGTGATCCGGTGCGTTTACGGCAAGTTTTATTCAATATTGCTGGAAACGCCATAAAATTTACCGAGACGGGAGCAGTGACTTTACGCGCTGATTTAGAGGCGGGAGAATCGCAAGAAAAAGGCAAAGTGGCGCTAATTTTTTCCGTCAGCGACACCGGAGTCGGTATTTCTAAAGAAGCTCAAGAACGATTGTTTCAACCTTTTACGCAAGCGGAAGCGTCCACCACCCGACGATTCGGCGGCACGGGGCTTGGATTGTCGATTTGTCGGCGAATCGCCGAGATTATGGGCGGCGCGATTTCGGTGGAAAGCGAACTTAAGCGTGGCTCGACATTTCGATTTCAAGTGCGACTCGATATAGCTCCGATCCAAACGGCGGGCAACGTCCAAGAAGAAGAAAAGCATGTTTTGGCGTTTAAAAGGATTCTCTTGGTGGCCGACAATTCGATTCGGCGCGAAATCCTGAAATGTTATCTAGAGGCGGCGGGCGCAGAGATTGCAGTGATCACTCCGATTCCTGATGCGTGGTCGCATGTGGAATCTCACCATTTGAATCATCACGTTACGCCGGCGGGAGGCGTTCCGCTTGTCGGGCCTTACGATGTTGTGGTGGTGACGGGTTCTGATTATGTTAAAGCTTGGTTGGTTTTGCGTCATAAATATAAAATTCCTCAAGTGCCGACTATTTTAGTCGGTGGGCAAACGTCCGCCAAAGACTTGCTTACGAAAGATATTGGAAATAAAGATTTAAAAGTAAAAGATTCTCTTGGTTTGGCCTCGATCATAGTCGAGCCTGAGCCGATTAGGCGTCTCCATTTGATTCGAACTGTGGCGGACGCCATTCGCGCTTCAAAAGCCGGGATGGCGCCGGAAACGGTAATCGGAAAAATCGGCGCTGGAGACCCGCTTCAGAAATATGGAGTTCATAATTCCACGTTGGTAAGCGCTTCGTCTTCGAAGCCCGTTGTCGGAGAAACCATTGAAGAGGCGTTGCGCTCTAAAAGGTTGATTTTGGTCGCCGAAGACCATCCGGTGAATCGCCAAGTCATTCTGGCGCAGCTTTCTTTGTTGGGATATGCCGCTGAAGTGGTGGAGGATGGGCGCAAAGCGTTGAGAGCGTGGCGTACAGGTCGTTACGCTTTGGTGTTGAGTGATTGTCAAATGCCTGAAATGGATGGTCTGGAATTGGCGCGAGCGATTCGTCTGGAAGAAAAAAATGCGGAAAAAATTCGGACGATTCCGATTATTGCGATCACAGCCAACGCTATGGTTGATGAGGTTAGACGTTGCCAAGAAACCGGAATGAATGATTCTTTGCCGAAACCGATCACTATCCTTAGTTTGAAGAATATATTGGAAAAATATTTGCCGAAATCAGCAAACGGTCGTGTTGTTGATGAAAAATCAATATCATGCTCTGATAATTACAACAAATTTACTCCGATTGATTTGAGGGTGTTGTCGGAGTTGTTTGGACATGAACAGGGATTGATTAATAATCTTTTGGATGAGTTTTTAATCTCTAATCGTCGGTTGCAGCAAGATTTAATAAAATCGTTTCAGATAGGCGACTGGGAGAGTGTTCGGAGAAACAGCCATAAAATTGCGGGGTCCTCATCGACTGTTGGGGCAAGGATGTTGGCGGAGATTGGTCGTGCAATTGAAATGATGACGATTGAGGGAAAAACCGAACGAATTCAGGTTATGATTGATCAACTACGTGATGAGTTTCAAAAAGTGGAGGCGTTTATTGTGGGGCGCTGAAACAGGGAAGAAGTATTTTATTCGATAGGGGCTGGGGACTGTGTTCCCAGTCGTTCAGTCTCAGGACGAAAGCCCCCCTTATTTGCGAAGCGACCTTCTTGTGGAATTGTTCGGCATTTTATTTGTGTGCGGTCGCTATAGACCCACCAGAAAGAGTGAGTAATTATAAAAGGAAACAGTTGTAAGGGGGAATAGCTGTAAAAATAAATCCTTCCAGAGGAGGATTGCTTCGCGAATAAAAGGAGCTTTCATCCAAGGCTCATTTCGTCGATCTTTTTTTGAACAAAGGCGTTAATGATGACGGATTCCAAGAGAACGCGATATACGTTGTTTAGTACGTTAATCGCGCCTCATTTGGACTCGGCTTGCACGCTGGCGGGGTGGATGGTTGGTTCGGATTCTGTAGAAGACGTTGTTCGCGATGCTTGTTTTCGCGCCATGCGTTGCCTGATGGAAGAAGATTCAGAGACCGATGAGAGCAACGGGCGCGTTCTGTTGTTGTCTTTTGTTCATCAATCCGGGCGAGCGTGGGTGCGGCGTCAAGATTTCGCTGCCGGGCGTTATTTGAATTCCGGGGATTCCTCTTTGGCCGAGGCTGACTCGAAATTGTCCGGCTGGGGAGTTTCCAGCGATGTTTCTCTGCATCGTGATGACGCCTTGCATCGGATTCGCGATTGCTCTGAAGCTGAGATTAATAAATGGCTTATGGGTTTGCCGTTGGCGTGTCGAGTCGCAATGGTTCTGCGCGACATTGAAGGATTGCGATACGATCAAATTGCTCAAGTTGTAGGAATTACGCCGGATCAAGTGACGCCTCGTCTGGCTGAAGCGCAACGGCTTTTGCATCGTGCTTGGATGGTTGATCAATTCGCTGAAAATGAGCGCCGCGATGATTTGTGATCAATGCCGGAAACTTTTGCCCGGTCTGATTGACGATGAGCTGGATTCTCAAGATCGTCAAGATGTCGAGCGGCATTTAGTCGATTGTGTTATGTGTTCGATTCTTCGTATGCGTGTTGTGGCTTTGCGAAAAGTCATTCGCTGGAACGCTAAGCGTTATGATGCGTCTCCGGGGATGGCGGAGCGGATTTGGTCTTCGGTGTTGTCGCGAGAGATTGACGATTCTGAATTAAAACCGCGCGCGCAAGAAGAAAGACGTTCTCCGCGTTATGAAGAGAAACAAGAATCGCGTTCTTTTTTTCGTTGGGGAGGGCTGGGAGCAGGGATTGGATTTTTACTTATTGCGGTGATTGTTTGGTTTGGATTGAGTTTGTTATCATCTTCAAGTGAAGAAGATAAAATTTTTGACAGCATTGCGGCCCGGCATTTGGCGAGTCTGGTGGAAAATAAGATTGTTCATTTTGAAGCGATGGAACGTCATGAGATTGAGAAGTGGTTTTTAAGTTTGTCGGCGTTTCTTCCGCCGTTGGGCGTTATGGAAAGTCAGGAGTTTCCTTTGGTTGGAGGACGTCTTGACGAAGTGAATGGAGCGACGGCTTCTGTGGTGGTGTTTCGACGCGAAACCACGCCGATTAGTTTGACTTATTTGCCTGGACAGATGATGACAAATCAGAAGGTCGAAGATCGTCAGCGTGGCTCGATTGTCCTTATGGCGTGGAGACAGGGAGAAGGGTCGTGGTGGGTGGCTTCGACGTTGGGGAAGGCGCGATTGGAAAGTTTTGTCCGATTGGTAAGAGTAATGTCGCTAAATTAGAAGAAGAATTAGAAGGGTCCAGGGACTATGGTCCTGGTCGCAGGGGATCATAAGGGGGGAGCGAAAGCCCCCCTTATTCGCGAAGCGATCTTCCTCTGGAATTGCTTCCTCTCCTTCCCCTTCCCCCTCCCCCATAAATTGCCGCAAATCAACAAAGACGTTGACCAAAGAAAACACAATTCCAAAATTCTCAGCAGTTCCAAAAGAAGATCGCTTCGCGAATAAGGGGGGCTTTCGCTCCCCCCTTATGATCCCCTGCGACCAGAGACACAGTCCCTGGACCCTTCTAACTTTAGAAAAAAGTTGGAAACGTCACGGCAAATCGCGATCCCCGACCGCGTGTGCTGGACACTTCCATATGGCCTTCCAGTAAAGTGCAATAATGTTGAACCAGAGTCAGTCCAAGGCCGGTTCCAAAAGGCTGAGCGTGTGTTGGATCGTCCGATGAACGACCGCGCACAAAGGGTTTGAACATTTTGTGCATTTCTTCGTCAGACATGCCGATTCCCGTGTCTGATACGGTAAAACACACAGAATCTTTATCATCGATGACGCATTTCTCGGCTTCTAAAGAAACTTTTCCATCGTGAGTGTACTTACAAGCATTGTCCAATAAGTGAAGCAGCGTAGAACGAATGATCTTGAAATCGGATTTCATCGTTCCAACATCTGCGGCGCACGCGATCGTTAAGTGATTTCCGTAAAGTTCCGCCGCAGATCGCAGACGCTCCCTGACCTCAACCAAAAGATGACCGACATCGAAAGTCTCTATCGTTGGCAGTAGGGTTCCTGTTTCAATCCGAGCCAATTCTTGAACTGAATCGGTCATCGTCAAAATTTGTTCGGTGCTCCACAGGATCATTTCGATCTCGGGAGTAAGTTGTTTCAAATTGAGTCTCTCCAGCTCGTTCATCACATGCTGACTGTGAGCGATCATCTCGCTGAGAGGAGCGCGAAGCTGTTGTCCGGCATTGACCAAGAAAGAGACGTGATTGGGTTCGATCTGCTGTTCGGTGAATGTTGAAAGAGACGTCTTGTTTTTTTGTTCGGTTGTGGGCGCGGAGGGAGTTTGTTGCTCCGGAGGGGCGTCGTTTTTCCAAAAGGGCGACGGTTGATTTTCGGAAAGAACCAAAGCCTTTTGAGTCACGGCCTGAGTCGTTAAGCGCGTGAAGATCATTCCGAACAGAATTGCGCATGCTCCAAGGAGGATGCTGAAAATCAGCAGGAGTTTCGGTCGCGTTGCCGGAGGTGCAATTGGAGGCGATGATTCTGGTTTTGCGTCTTGGTGAGAGTTTGTGTCTTGTGTTTGAAGGCGCTCAACGAGTCGATTTGCGGTGGTGGAGAGGTCTTTTTGTTTTATGGGGATGATTTCTTTTAAGAGCGTCTCTTCTTCTCGCGTGATGGTTTCAATGCGCGCCAGAGCGCTGACGAAAGTTGTTAATGAGACCTGCGTATCGCTGATGAGGTTGCGATCATAAGACATCATGGCGATTCGCTCGAACTCTGCGATTCGATTGCGTGCAAACACGATGTCTGCGCGTGCTTGCTCCATATCCGGAATGTCGTGGCGCTCGCGATAGCGATCAATGTGAGTCTGCATCAACAGGATGCTTTGAACAATATCTCGCGATAATTCGGAGGCTTCTCCGCCGCGATCAATAAAACGCTGTAAAGAAAGACGGATTTGTTGACCCAGAGGCTGAAAGATTTGCTCTGAGAGCTGTTGTTGTTCGATTCGAAGTCGAATCGCCATCTCGAAAGCGCTCCAATATTCAAAGGCTTTTTTTTCGAGGGGGTCGATTTCGGCGGGAGGAATGTCGCGATGCGTTTTAAGGCTTTCTATGAACAAGCGATGAGGTTTGGCCTGATCTTCCGATTCGTTGAAGGTTTCGTGCGTAGAGCGGAGAAGGGCGTCGCGCGCCGCCACATCGAAAGCGCGTAATTCGGGCTCGATATTGAAAAGCTGCCGTGATGATGCGGTAATTTTCGGCGCGGGTGTGGGAATGGGTGTTTCTGAGGTTGAAAAATACAGAACCGCGCAGAATCCGGAAAGAGTGGAGCATAAAAGCACGATAAAAAAACCAAAGGCAATCCGTTGTGGGATGGTTTTGTTTTTATGATTATTTATGATTTGCGTCATCATCATCCCAAACCAAAATTATGAGGATTGATAAAGATTTTATGATTTTGTCTGGTTGAAAACCTGGAAGCAACTTGTTGGCGTTTTTTTTGCGGCTTCATTTACGGCTTCATCGGATTGAAACGGCGCTCACGACTTTTGGTGATTGCAATCTCTAAGCCCCGATTTCCAAAGGCTTTTCGGCCTTCGACAGAGCCTGGGCCTTACCTTTTGGCTCCTGGAGTTTGTTTTTTTTAACAGCCTTTTTAAGGCGACAATCTCATCCCCACAACTCAGGCGTGGGAGGATAAACCAAGGATTGTTCATAACGTAGTTTCGGTTCACGGTCTTGGGCCAAGAGCAACGGCCCGTCAAGGTCAACGAATTCAATATTTTGTCCGACCAAGACGGCGGGAGCCATGGCTAAAGAGCTTGCGACCATGCATCCGACCATAATTTGGAGTCCGGCTTTTTGTGCGGCGGCCTTTAACGCCAGAGCTTCAGTGAGTCCGCCGGTTTTGTCGAGTTTGATGTTAACGACGCTATACCGGCTTTTGAGCGACTCCAATCCTTTGCGGTCATGGCAAGATTCGTCGGCGCAGAGAGGAATTGGGCTTGAAAATCCCTTCAGAGCCTCGTCATTGGCGGCGGGCAAGGGCTGCTCGATCAGGGCGACTCCCAAGGCGGCGAAGCTTGGGGCGAATTGCTGTAATTGGTTGATGGACCAGGCTTCGTTAGCGTCGACGATCAGGCGGGATTGAGGAGCGGCGTTTCGAACGGCTTGAACGCGCTCTAGATCGCCTTCTCCGGTAAGCTTGATTTTCAGCAGGGGGCGATAAGCGACTTCGCGCGCGGCTTCCGCCATGGCGCTTGGGGCGTCGAGGCTTAGAGTGTAGGCGGTTGTCAAAGGAACCGGAGGTTGGCGTAAGCCCGCCAGTTTCCACGCGGGTTGTTCAGAGTGTTTGGCTTCCAAGTCCCAGAGGGCGCAATCCAGAGCATTGCGGGCGGCGCCGGGCGGCATGGCGGCTTGCAGAGCGATTCGATCTAGTTCGTTTGCGATGGCTTGGGTTTGGGCTTGAAGCGCGGCGATCACGCTTTCGACGGTTTCTCCGTAACGGGCGTAAGGAACGGCTTCGCCTCGCCCGATGTGGGGGCCGGATTTTATTTCGGCGACGACGACTTCGGCTTCGGTTCGGGCGCCGCGTGAGATGCGGAACAGGCCACGAATGGGGAATCGTTCTCGACGAATCGTGAGGATGGGGCGCGACATTGATTCCGTTTGAGGCAATCTCTTTTAGGGCGGGCTGTTCAGGGCGGGCTCTTCGAGTCGTGGAATAAAATTTAAACAATCTTCGGCAAGGCCGCTTATCGATAGTATAGTCTTCACATCTTCTCCGCAATGTTCGGCCTTCGGCCGCCGGAGGGGTTTTTTGAGCGGAGACGGGGATGAACGCCATTGTCGAAAACGCTTTTTTGAATGTCGAGCAATCGATCACGGGTCGTCTTTGGCAATCTCGGCCGACGAATGATCGGTTGGCGTTGGCGCTGTCACAAGGGTGGGGGCTGCCGGAGATCGTTGGTCGGGTTTTGGCGGGGAGAGGCGTTGGGCCGGAGGATGTGGACGCTTTTCTTTCGCCGACTCTGCGGAGCATGTTGCCGAATCCGAGTCAGTTTAAGGATATGGACGTTGCTGCGGAGCGTTTGGCTAAGGCGGTGGCGAATCAGGAGTCGGTGGCGGTGTTCGCCGATTATGACGTTGACGGCGCGACATCGGCGGCTTTGTTGATTCGGTTTTTGCGCAGCGTGGGATGCTCGCCGCGTTTGTACATTCCCGATCGAATTGGAGAAGGTTATGGGCCTTCGTCGGCGGCTTTGTTGCGACTTCACGACGAAGGCGTGCGTCTTGTCGTTACTGTTGATTGCGGGACTACGGCGCATGTGGCTTTGGAAAGCGCGGCGAAGGTGGGGCTTGATGTGATCGTGGTTGATCACCATGCCGCCGAGCCTCGTTTGCCGCCGGCGTTGGCGGTGGTGAATCCCAATCGAATCGATGAGGATATTCCCTACCGCACTTTATGTGCGGCAGGAGTGACGTTTTTGGTGATTGTGGCGGTGAATAGAGCGTTGCGCGCGGCGGGGTGGTATGGCGATCGCTTGGAACCGAATCTAATGAATTGGCTGGATTTGGTGGCGTTGGGCACCGTATGCGACGTTATGCCGTTGACGGGGTTGAATCGGGCTTTGGTTGCGCAAGGCTTGAAGGTGATGGGACGGCGAGGGAATCCCGGTTTGGCGACTTTGGCGGATGTTGCCGGAATGCGCGATGCTCCGACGGCGTATCATCTTGGGTTTATCTTGGGTCCGCGCGTCAACGCCGGGGGACGAGTTGGCGGCGCGGATGTCGGAGCGCGTCTTTTGTCCACCGATGATTCGGCGGAGGCTTTGTTGCTGGCGCGGCAACTTGATCAGCATAACGAAGAACGTCGGGCGGTGGAGGCGCAGGTTTTAGAAGAGGCTTTGGCGCGGGTGGATTTGGAGTCGCCTCCACCGTTGGTGTTTGTGGTGGGAGAAGGTTGGCATCCCGGCGTGATCGGGATTGTGGCGGCGCGTTTGAAGGAGCGTTTGAATCGTCCGACCTGCGTCGTGGCGACCGAGGAAGGGATTGGTCGAGCGTCGGGGCGTTCGGTGATGGGGATTGATTTGGGCGCCGCCGTGATTGCGGCGCGACAAGCGGGGTTGTTGGTCAATGGCGGCGGCCATCGCATGGCGGCGGGCTTTACGGTGGTGAAAGAGCTTATCGAGCCGTTGCGTGTGTTTTTGGTTGAACGGATTTTGGCGCAATCCAGCGCGCCGCCGACTTCGCCGGTGTTGGAGTTGGATGGAGCTTTAATGACGGGGGCGGCGACGATGGATTTGGCGCGCTCTTTGGAAAAATTGGGGCCGTTTGGAAACGGAAATTCGGAGCCGCGTTTTGCGATTCCCGACGCGCGAATTGTGCGTGCGGATGTTTTGCGTGATTCGCATGTGCGTTGCATTGTCTCTGGACGTGATGGCGGGCGGTTGAAGGCGATTGCTTTTCGCGTGTTGGACAGTGGTCGACCGGAGGGGTTGGGGCGAGCGTTGTTGGAATCGGGAGGGCAACCGATGCATTTGGCGGGGCCGTTGCGGCTGAATCATTGGAATGGCGCGGACTCTGTGCAGTTGATTATAGAAGACGCGGCGTTGGCGGGGCGTTCGATTTCCATCTTGCCTCGTCGCTGATTTTGATTATGTCTTGTAATAAATTTGATTGTGTTTTGTAATAAAATAGATATGCGTTTCTGCGGGTGGAAGTATTAATACATAATATTATATTTTGTATGGAGAATTAAATGGGTCCAGGGACTGTGTTCCTGGTCGCAGGGGATTATAAGGGGGGAGCGAAAG
>CAUYUA010000003.1:0-12289 GCA_963575675.1 Azospirillaceae bacterium | reverse complement strand
TTTCTGGGGAATATAGAAACGGCGCTCGAAATGCTGTTATTGGCGGGACGATGGGTTTTGGCTTGGCTGGACCAACTGGCGCTGCGATCGGAACGGCGCTAGGCGGCGTCGTTGACAGATACGGGCCTCAGATGGCTCAAAAGATTCTGGACGGTGTATTAAAGACCGAGAGCTCAATGAGCGGTGTCGCTAGCGCTCTTTCAAAAATCGCAGCTAAAACTGGACCATTGGGAAGAGCCGCAATTATAGAAGGTCAAACGCAGAACGCAGTTGAAAATTCCTCAGCAAATGGTGCAATAGCTAGGAGACTTGAGCGATTTAGACAATCGAAAAAGCCTCCGGGCTCAAGCGGCAATCCTTAATTAAATAATTATCTCGCAAAATTTAGCAATTCAATCTCATGAGCGAGGTAGATCGTGGCTTATCCAAGTGTCACATATACATTTTCAAACTCGACGACGGCTGACGCGTCTCAAGTAAACCAAAACTATGCAGATATCATCAACGGTCTAAGTGATGGGACCAAAGATCTGTCGGTAAGCGCGATCACGGCCGCTGGTAACGTCACGTTCAATGGCAATACTGCGATCGGCAACGCGTCTTCGGATACGCTAACGATCACGGCAGTTCTTTCCTCGACAATAGCGCTCGGAACGACATTTACCTATGATTCAGCGGCTCAACTGTAGTTCTTCGTGACGTGTTTCTCGGAAGTGCCGACAGCGCGCCGCAAAAACGACAAAATCAGAGCCGGGAACAGTTTCTCGGCAATACTCCTGACGCTTCCGGTGATTACAGAACGGTCGCATTAAGAGCGGTTACTGTTCGATTACGTCTGGATCTGAACCTAACGACGCCAACTGGATGCGCTCATCCGCGTAACAATGGTCGGCGGCGGGGGCGGGAACGGCGAGGTAAACGCCGGGAGCGGATCATCTGGCGGCAACACTACCTTTTGATCATCGCTCCTTACGCAAACGGCGGAGGAGGCGGCGATGCGGGAGACACCGGAGCCCCTTCGGTGGGCGGCAGTGTGACCGTAATGGTCCGGCAGTTTCAGTCAGTGCTGCCACTGGAACGAGCGGCGGAGCCGCATATCAAAACACATCGGACTATTATAACAGCGGTTATGGAGGATCATCTCCATTCGGCGGCGGCGGCGGAGACAAAATCGGAACTACGGGAGAGACGGCGATTGCGAACACTGGATCTGGTGGATCGGGTGGCTCCGGAACCCCTGGAAATAGATCGGGCGGAGGAGGCGCCGCTGGGGGATTTATCTGTGCTTACATTAGTTCTCCGAGCGCGACCTATGCATATGCCGTGGGCTCCGGGGGCGCCGGAGGAACGGGCGGAGCAGGGGCCGATGCTGGAGCCGGAGCGGCAGGAATAATCATCGTCGAGGAGTTTTACTGATGATCAAACTAATCGTAAAAGAACCGGATGGCTCTCAGTACTGGGTTGAGAGATTCAGAGATGCAGAGAGCGCAAAAGCCTGGGCTGACGAGGAAATCACGCGGCCTTACTGGGTCGCTGATAGGACTTTCGAGTTCTATGACGACGGCGATCCTTTAATTTTAGTCGACGGGAAACTCGAGCTTGCTCCAGACAAAAAAGCAGAGCGAGAAGCGAAGATGCTTGCCGACGCTCAGGCAAAAGCTCTCGAGGAGTCCGACGCAGCTCAGGTAAAAGTTTTTTTAAAAGGCCTTAAAAAAGCCGATCTCGTTGCGGGCGGAGTTGATGCATGTGCGACTGCGATCATGAAGATCGTAAAACACTTGCGGGCTGATAAATGATGGACCCGCAGCTTTTTGATTGGGCCTTTAAAGCTCTACTTGGGGCTGTGGCTCTATATGTCTCGAGAGAAATTAGAGAGATGAGGCAAAGTGTCGAGAAGCTAAATATTAATGTGGCAGTGGTCATTGAAAAGCAGTCGAGCCATGAAAAACGATTAGACGGTCATGATGACGATATAAACGCACTTAAACAGGGGGGATGAATGGATTTAGCTCACTTGGATCTCGGAATGATTTTCGGTGTACTGTTCGGACTTTCCGAAGTATTGGCGTTGATTCCATCGATCAAAGCGAACAGCATTTTTCAATTGATCGTTAACGTCTTAAAGGCACTTAAAGACGCTGTCTCTCCGAAGGCGTAAAGATGCAGTGGATCTTGTCGGCTCTTACCGGCGTTAGCGGTCCGATTGGATGGATCGCTAATATTATTTTAAATTTCTTTTGGGGAAAGGCCGTTTCAGCCATTCAATCGGCTGAAAAAGACAAGGCTAACCATGAGGCGAACGCGGCACAAGCCGAGCAAGACATAAAAAAAGCGCAGGAATTAAAACCTGATTCGACCGAAAAGGATGTAGACGATGCGATCGACGATGAGCTATCTCACTTTTAGTGCGTTGGTTTTTCTTTCGGCTTGCTCACACGTTCAGCGTCCTGATTCATGGATCTGCGGCGTCAACGCAAAGGGCATGAAGCTTCGATGCTATAACGTAAAAGACGATTACACTGATGACGGCACGTTAAAGCCTGATGCAAAACCTACTGAGCATCAAATTCATTCCCTATCAGACATGAACGCATGGGTCTGTATGGACCCAACGAGCTTAGGAAAATTCAAGACATATTTAGCTGATCTCCGCGATTATGCAAAAGATCACTGCAACTAGAGGTTCACATGGGCGTCTTCGAAAAAGGAACGATAAAACCAAATCTGCCGGAAAAGCCAATCGACACTGTTCTTCCTATAAAACCACAAGGAAAAGTACTTGGCATTGATGTCAGTCATTACGAGCCGCCGCTTGACTGGAAAAAAGCATTTGGGGGCGGAGTTCGCTGGATGTACACGAAAGCAAGCGAAGGGCTTTCGCATAAAGACATTTTACTTCATAAACATTGCGACGATGCCAAAGCAGCTGGAGTTTACACTGGAGCGTATCATTTCTTTCACGCATCTCAGCCCGGCGAGCCTCAGGCGGAACACTATCTAAAGACCGTCGAGGGGATGAAGTTCGATCTCCCTCATTGTCTTGATTGGGAATCTCGAGCGCTGACGGGATGGCGATCTGTTCAAGGTCGCAAGAGCAAAGGCATGGCTTGATATCGTTGAAAAAGCGTCTGGAAAAATCCCCATCATTTACGGGGGCTCAGCTTCTTAAAGGGCTTCATCTTGACGAGTCGTTCACGCGCTACCCGTTGTGGCTCGCTCATTATGGAGTTCTCACGACTCTGACGCCTGCCCCATGGAAGCAGTGGACGATGTGGCAATTTACCGACTCCGGCAGTGTTCCTGGATTAGCTTCAGGGCATCACGTTGATTCAAATTATTTCAATGGAAGTATCGAACAGCTAAAGGCGTTTGTTTCTTAGTCTGTTTTCGCCATGGAAGGCGGTAACGATTGTTCTAAGCTCGAACACCATGAGGTCATTGCCAAACTAAAGGACCTTGCAATAGATCTTGGCCGAACTCCCTTGCGTCGGGAGTTTGAACAGTTCGTCAGCGAACGAAGAATCAGAAAGCTCGGCGGTCATACGGCGTTAGTCGCCGCAGCTGGGCGAAGGTTCGCAGTCTCGAAAGTTGACAGAATGCTATTTTTGAACGACCGATTGCGTCTCATTTAGCAGAGCAGAAACCAATTGAATTTAAGCCCGGCGAACCATGTCCAACGATGAGCGTGATTTCAGACATTCATTGGCCCTTCCAGTCGCAAAGAGTGATTGACAAATTCATAGAACGGGTAGGACTTCGAAAACCTCAATACGTGATCATCAATGGCGACGCCTGGGATATGTATTGCCACGGGAAATTCCCGCGAACGCACAATTTATTTTCAGCCAAAGACGAGGAACAGCTTGCGCGGAAATTGAATCAAGAATTTTGGATGAATGTTCAACGGGTGAGCCCCGATTCAAAGTGCATTCAACTTTTGGGAAATCATGACGTAAGACCACTAAAACGAACGCTTGAGGCGATGCCGACGATGGAGCATTGGATTGAAAAAGTTTTTAAAGAGCTTTTTACGTTCGAAGGCGTTGAGACCATTTTCGACACTCGTCAGGAGCTTAGTTTACCTGGAAATATATTGGTATTTCATGGTTATCGTTCTGGCCTTGGCGATCATCGTGATTTTACAGGCATGAATTGCATCATAGGCCACACGCACAGGCCTGGAATTGTTTATAAGTCGATGGGGCTCGGGCATGAACCAAGATGGGAAGCGAATTCAGGACTTGCAGGTGACCCAACGGCAAAGGGGCTGACATACACGCCGCAAAAGATCACTGGCTGGACGCAGAGTTTTCTGGAGGTCGATGATATCGGACCGCGCGTGGTGATTGCATGAGGCGAGCGTGTGATGTTTGCGGAGGGAATGGATGTAGGCCCATCAAGGCGCTGAGACGCTGGAGATCAAGAAAATGGCGCGCATCAAGATTATAATCTATGACGACGGCGAGGGCGCTGTCGTTGAATTCATACCGGATCATGATTTTGATGCCGGGGCTGATAATCTGACCGTGGCTCAAGACATTGCCATGCGAGCGATGCAAATGATTACTGACGAGAGCGAGGTCATCATTGCAGACAATGAACACGGGACAATTCAATGAAAAAAGCCATTCTCATGGGGGCTGTCGTTCTCGCCGCGTGCTTGCATCGAGAAAACATTGAACAGGATCAGGATGTAAATCCCGTTTCGGGTACATATTTACCGGCGCCGACTCCAATTGTCGCAGAAATTGTAAGTGCTCCCGTTCCTCAATTGCCAAATCCTGAACCGACGCCAGACAAAACAGCCTGCGAGATTGAGAATGAGCGTCTCAAAGACGAAGCGAATATTTGGCAAGAGAGATATTTCAATTACCACTGCGACTGCGAAGCTTACTGCGACTGATAGTCGTATTTTGCGACCTTGCCGTTTTTAAAGAAAAATGTCGCTTCCTCGTAGTGTGATTTTGCGCGAGACGTTCCGAAACTACTACCATAGAAGACGCCGGCAGATGACCGAGCGGTGACACCCTGATCTGTTCTGTAGTAATAGATTTTAAATGAGCCCGCATTTTCTATTTTTGACGGCGCGCCAAATTCCATAATAACCTTGTCTTCGGTCCATCCATCATACTGATGAGCCATTGCCTCAGCATCGAGGCGCTCCTGTTCTTGCTGTTCTGCTTTTTGCCTTTGATACTCCTCTTCTCTTTGCGCTTTTCTATCTTGAATTGTTTGAACGACAGAACAGCCAGACAAAATCAATGAGATTAAAATCAAGAAAATTAGTTTCATCCGACCCCCCGTCATAAGACTAATGTCGGCCTTTTTGCTCAAGTTCTTTATGGTAGTTCCGATAATGCCATAGACCGACCGCCTAATGTGGCACGTTTTTTTGAGGGGGGGGGGGTATGGACCGAAATGATAAAATCGTATCCGTTGATTTTTCAGGTATTACAGACAAGGACCTTGTCGGCTATCTTCGAATTAACCTTGCCGTTCTCAGAATGAAAATCGGAAGAATAAATAAGTATCTTGATATGAGCCCAGATCGACGGAAATCCTTTCGCGAATCTGGCGAACTAATGGCTCTTTACGAGGAGATCATGGAAGAGTCTCATTTTGGAGTAAACCACTCAAGACGCTGATTCTTCAGATTTCTTGACTGGAATCTTGGCTATTCGACGAATGTGGTTTCTTATCGTTTCGCGATCATCAGGGCTGAGTTTCAAGTATGCTTCGGCTATTTCAGGGCCGACATCGGAAAGCGCCTCGAGCTTTTTTTCTAGCGTGCTGACGTATTCGAATATTGCTTTGGAATTAATGGGGGCTGGTTCTTTTGAGGTTGGAATCTGGTATATTTCAACCTCGTCAACGCCAAGGACCTTTGCAATCCGTGCGACTACATCAGGCCCAGCGTGAACTTTGCAATTTAGTATTTGATTCAAGCTTCCCGGTTTCAAACCAACGGATTCCGCGATCTCTTTCTGAGATCCATGCTTTTTGGGCATCAGCCTTTGCAGGTTGGCAGAAATTACATTGTCGATCTCTGATGTTCTTTTCACGGTTTAAATATATCCAAGAATGGCTTTTCTTTAAATTATGATATTGGTGTAATTTTGCTTGAAAACTGCGACCAATGTCCGTAATATTGCTGAAATGCACACCATAAATTCACGAAAACTACATGAATTAATTCAAGCTAAGGGTGAAGACGGCCTTGCTATGACTTCAATTGGAGCTCAGGTTGGATTGAGCACCCTTTGGAAAATGATGAGGGGTACTTATTCGAGTTCGCCTCGCAAATCTATGCGTGGTCGCATAAGCGCATATTTTAATGTCGACGAGGAGGACCTGTTTCCGCGCCAACGGAAAGGTCCTCCCAGGGCTTCGTAAACAATTTCGCATCTCTATGCTTATTTAACAGGCAAGTCAAATGCCTGAGTGGATCACTACGTTCTGGAGGTATCTTTGAAATCTTTACCTGCTCTCATTAGTGAGGCAAACGATGTCGCTCGCTTCTTAATGGAATCTGACGGCGAGATCACCCCCGAGGTCGAGGCATTAATCGACAAAAGCGGCATTGAGCTCTCTCAAAAAATGGATTCTTACTTCTTTGTCATACAGGAGCTCCAATCAAGAGCTACCGCCGCCCAGGAACGAGCCGACGAGTGGGCAAAGGCCGCAAAGGCGTGTTCATCAGCGGTCCAAAACCTGAAAACTAGAGTTATGCTTGCCATGCAGTCGCTCGACGTTCCTGAGATGTCGGGAAGTGAAGTGACGTTTCGGCGCCAGGCGAATCCGCCCGCGACGATTATCGAAAATCAAGCGCTCATTCCTGACGAATTCATCAATATCGAAGTTCCGCCTCCAGTTAAAAAGATCGACAAAAAAGCGATTGCCGATGCGATTAAACGGGGCCGAGAAGTTCCTGGGGCTAGGCTCGACCGTGGTGAGCGTTTGGTCACTAAAGTTGCAGCTTCAAATAAATTAGGAGATAGAAAATGAGTCAGCCGCGTGCAAACTTCACTACGCCGAAAGGGACGATTCTTCCCATTCTCAACCAACGAGGGAAGGAATATCTCGAAGTAAAATACCGGGTCGTGTGGTTCCGTGAAGAGCATCCAGACTGGAGAATCAAGACTGAGTTTCGTGAGCTCAACGATACGCACACTATCGCGCGCGCGGAAATCCAGAATGACAAGGGTGATGTCATGGCGACAGCCCATAAACGAGAAGACAAAGCTCATTTTCCTGACCATATGGAAAAAGCAGAGACAGGTTCAATTGGCAGGGCTTTGGCTCTCATAGGATACGGGACACAGTTTGCTGCTGATGAGCTTGATGAAGGGAAAAGACTCGTCGACGCCCCCTCAAACCCGCCTGAGGAACCAAAAGAAGATCCAAACAATCCAGCGACATGGATCTATCCCTTCAATTATCCCGAAGGTGCGAAGGGCGTGGCGCTCGGCGATCTCGGGACCGATGGAATCATGGCCTGCGGGAAGTCTCTTGCTGACTGGAAACAGCGTTTTGCTGAAGGGAAATCTAAGGTCGCGTTTCCCGCTGAAGCTCAAAAGTTCATGGATGCCATGAGGGAGATGCTGAAAAAACCAGGCGGCAAATCATGAAGATCATAGATCTCTATTTCAATATCACACAGGAAGGCGACGACCCAAACCACGCGACCACGCTCAATTTGCAGATAAATAGCAATGCTGAGATAATTTCCGCATGGGTCGGCGGAGTTAAGGTCCGAAAGCATATGTGTGCAATTGATTTTCTCGAACTTTTAGTAAGCCAAAGGGTTTTATCGAATGGCGCGTGTAAACTAATGTCGGCGGAGATGGATTGACACTGGATCCAATTACAAACGAGAAATACGAGGGGATGGAGATGCAGCGCTGGCGCGTTGGTTCAGATGAAATAGAATGTGATCTTGAAAAATATTGCGCAAAGGAAGCTCCGGCTTCTGAAATTCCTACTCGAGCGCAATGGCAAAAGTATTTAGACTATATTGTCGATTGCCAGTCGAAAAACCCTAGAGAAATAGCAATAGATTTTGTTGACTGGATTCGCGGCTTCGGCAAACGTGAGGGCGAAATATGATCGCTCTTGTCCAGGCGTTTTTAATTGCTGGAGCTATTATTTTCGTATTCTTAATTCGCGTCGCTTGAATTATCTCGAGGGGAATTATGTCGATCAAGATTTCTCAAGAAAAACTGGAGCGCTTGCTTCTCATCGAAGACGTCCATGAGCTGACGAGTATTCCAATATCAACGCTCAAGCTCTATACGGCGACTGGAAAAATTCCTTCGATCAAGATTGGTCGACACCGCAGGTATGATCCAGCCGAAATTCGAAAATGGCTGAAGAGAATGGCGAGCTAGAAAATGTATGCTCAAACGAAGGACTCGAGAATCAAAATGCTCGGGTCTACGTATCACGCGAGATTCTCGCTCAAAGGCGTGCGCGTTCAGCAATCGCTCAATACACAGAGCTTCAAGGTAGCCGTTGACCTAGTCAACGAAATGCAAAATCTCATTTTGCTGGGTAAGAATTGGAAAAACGAAAAGCATTTATTTGCAGATCTATGGCCTGATTTCCTCGAGGCAAAAGCTAAAGGGAAACAGCGGGGAAAGAAGATTCGCCAAGTGAGAGAGAGAACTCTCTACGACTACACTCACATGGGCGAGAAATGGTTTTTACCATACTTCGGCAACGAGCGCGTTGATCAGATCGACGGCGAGTCTTGGGAAACATACATGCACCACGTTCGGACCAATTCGGCATCTAGGGGCATCCCGAAGCTTCTTAATCACTGGAAATACCTGTCTGGGTTTATGAGCTGGTGCGTTGCAATGGGCTATGTGAAACGCATGCCAGATATTTATAACCCTGACGAAAAAGGCGATCAGGACGGGGCGGGAAAGAACTATTCCGACAAAGAGCTCAAAGACTTTCGCGACGGGAGCAAGTCATATCCCGAAATGTATCTTTGGATCTTGATGGCTCAATTCATGGGAATGCGGTCTGGCGAGATCACTCAGCTTGTGAAAGATCGTATAGACCTCAAGGCCGGTCTTATAAGGCTCAAGAGGCAAGACACGAAGACCAACAAGCCCCGGTCGATTCCGATTCATCCTAGCGTCTATACGGCCCTTAAAAAGCAAATTGAATCGAGTGATTCGCCGGCACTTTTCCCAAACGCCATTGACGCGCAACGACCAATGCATGTGTCAGGCTTTAAGAAGCCATGGACTCAGCTTCGGTCTGATATTGGCGTTGAGGGGCGGTTTCATGATTTCAGGCATTCATATGCGACGCGAGTCTTTGCAAACCCAGACCTGAACCCGGTCGTCGTTTGTAAAGCTCTCGGAATGAGTATGCAGGTCGCGATGGATGTATACATTCACTTCGATGAGAGCCAACTGGTGAAAATCACGGAAGGTCTAGCTTTAAAATGAGCCTTAGCGAAGTACCTGGTGAAAATCTGGTGAGTTGGTGCCTAGAAAAGTGGCGTACCCGAGAGGAGTTGAACCTCCGACCCTCGGCTTCGGAGGACTATCCAGCCTTTTTTGAGCATTTTTGCAAGATCGCGATAATACTCGCAAACCCGCGCCGGCACAGGGTTTCGTGTCTTTTCATAGGTATCACTAAATCCAGCCAAATACAGCTCAAAGTGAAGGTATCTGGTGAAAATCTGGTGAACTTTCCGGTCTTCAATTTTGACCGAATTTTCAATCTTTTTTCGTTTAATCAATACGTTATCACAGCAGTTAGGAAGTTCAACTAGACCACAGCAAAAGCGTCGGGGGGCGCTCGAAATGATGACAATAACGATCAATAAATGGGATGAGTATCAGCCACGTAAAGACCGCGCAAACCACACATGGTTTCGTGTCGATAACTCGATTCCGTTTTCAGAAAAACTCTTTGGTCTCGATGCGGAACAGCGTTGGTTTTGGATTTGCCTAATGTGTTTCGCTTCGCGCAAGCAAAGCTCTACATTTAATTATGACCAAGAGTATTTCATCGAGACGTTTCGCGTTACAAAAAAGAAAATGGATGCCGCTCTCAAGTCGCTTGAGATGCGTGGGGCAGTAACTTTAAGTTATGGTGACAGCCAGACACCTGATGACACCTTACGCCTCACTACAGACAGACAGACAGACATTACAGACATTACAGACAAACAAACAGTGACTTTCACTTCTGAGGACCTTTTAAATCTTTGGTCAAAAGAACGGGGCGTCTTTTCCGAGGTTCGGGAATTTACTGCGTCTCGACGCGACAAAGCAAAATCGCAGTTGGCAAAATATCCCGATGAATCTCATTGGCGCTCGGTTATCGAAGCGTGGAATCGATCCGACTTTTGTCGGCAAAAATGGAAACCAACCTTCGACGACCTTTTGAACGAATCAAAGAGAATTTCGACTCTTGAAGGTAAATATGAAAACCGTCAATCAACCATGGAAGAAACAAGCGAACAGCGAGTTGAGCGAATGGTTCGAGAGCAAAAGGAGTGGCGAGACAGGCGAGATAAGATTTACGGAGTTGGGTCATGACTGAAGCGCAATTCTTAACTCAGTTTCAACCAGTGATCGAATCTTTTGGGAATAGTCGATTTCCTAGACCTGTCGTTGATCGAATCTTTTCCAAAGTGAGTGACCTAAGTTCGTCCCAAATGGGTGAGCTTTGCAATTTGATAATCGACAATTGCGAACACGCTCCGAAAACAGCCAAGGTCGCTGAGTTTGCGAATATCATTCGAGCTAGACACAGAGACGGTATTCGAGAGGAACAGTTTGAAATTAAGCCGCTCTGCTGCGCTTGTGATGACCTTCGCACGATCAGAGCTTTATCAACCGACGGAACCCACGAAACTCTCATGCGCTGTGAATGCACGGCCGAAAATGAAGACCCTACTGATTTCAATTTTCCAATTTATTCAAGACAATGGGCGCCGCTTTACCGAAAAGAAAAATGTCCTATCGATTGGTTCAAACCGAAAACCATTTTTAAAAACGATGACGGATCTGTCAAGCTCGAGAGATCATTCGAGCTCGTGAGAGAATACTGGACCGCGAAAACACGACTTGCTGAACAATTTTGGATTTCGCAGAAAAAAGCATGTGAGGAAACCGCGTGAACTATCGAATCGAACTCGAAATTCAAGGCCTTCCGAAAATCACGACCAACGCCAATCGCAATTGGAAAGGGCGCTGGGCCGAGGCGAAGAGATGGCTTCGCATCATCGAAACGGCAATCATCGTAAAACGATTGAAGCCTGTCGAGCCAATCAAAAAAGCAAAAGTGACGCTGACTCGGTTTGCATTTGGTAGACGCCCAGATCAGGATAACCTCGTTGCAAGTTTTAAACATGTGCTCGACGGCTTAGTAAAAGCTGGAGTGATCATTGACGACTCTTACGACATCATTGGCGCGCCAGAGATTGACTGGGCTTCGGCCAAGCCAAAGCAAGGGAGAATTAAAATCATAGTCGAGGAAGTTGCATGAGAGGCTCGCTTCATTTCACATTACCTCAAGAGCAAAAAGACTTCGAGCTAGCTCAAAATGCGCTCAAGTACAAAATCTGGACAGATGATTTCGACGACTGGCTCAGACAAAAGATCAAGTATGAAAACGTCGAGCAGATTAGTGTTCAAGAAGTGCGAGATAAGCTTTGGGAAATTCACAAGGAGACGTTTGAGTGAGCGACGATATTAAGGCGCGGATTGAAAGGCTGATTGGCGACGGACCGGAAGGGTCATTCTCTGTCTATGGAGACGATGACACGTATAAAGCAGTTCAAACGATGGCGCTAGGTTGGATTAAGTGGCGCGAATCATTGATCGATCGCCTGGCGAATAGCGCTGAAATCATGACAGGCCAAAATGGTGATGCGTTTGGAGTTGTGCCTAGCTATACGTTCGACACCCACTCGGCACTTGTTTTGGATATTCAGCCGATCAGTCGTGGGGTGAGTAAAGATGAGATTGTAAAATTACTCAAGAGTGGTAAAGACGCGTGGCCGACTGAAATGTTTACGTTAGCTGATCGCATTGAGAAGTTTGGAGTGTGCGAATGACTAAACAAGACGAGAAACTTAGGCAGATTGCAGAGGAGTGGTTTAAATCTAGCGGACTTTGGAGTGTATCACCGCCTGACGCATTCATCGCAGGCGTGCAGTGGGCTCGCGAGAATGAGGTCGGGCCTTTGCGTGAGGCGCTTGAATTTATTACTTCAGGCAATCCTGAAGTTGCGAAAATGTTTGAGGAGTATTTTAAAT
>CAUYUA010000002.1:0-12383 GCA_963575675.1 Azospirillaceae bacterium | reverse complement strand
CTCCGATGATGATCCCTTTCAGGGCTCCCATCCGCATGAATTCCAAGGTCTGCGCAAAGTTGTTTCGGCCTCTGATCAGCTTGCGCTTGTAAGCCTCGGTCATGCTGTCGGGGCCGGTCTGACCGAAAGCGCGAATGCCCTGCACATCCGAAGGCAAAACCATGTCTTCATAAGGAATATGCGGAACCCGGAACTGCAAAATGATCCGATCTTCGTTGCGGCCGAACGTCGACGGCGAGCCCGGTTCGCGCTCCGGCAGCACCGTCAAGTAATCCTTGACCAAGTCAATGACGATATCGCGCGTCGCAATGCCCTCAGCGGGAAAGATGTTATACTCGTTCAGACGGCCATACTTGTTTGGAACCAAGTTGATGGCGTTGGTCATCGCGGCGAGGTCAAATCCAACGCCGAACGGATTGAGGATTGGGTCCATTTTATAGTCCTTGACGAATGACGATGCCGAGGTTCAGCAACGCCGTGTTGATCGTCGTCTTCTGAGCACCGGTGGCTCCGGCCGGATAGACCAACCCGATGTCGGAAACGACCGCCGGGCCTCGAACCAGTGCGAGACCGGCGATATCGACGCCGTCGGGCGCGGTCGTATTCGACAGCAACACGCCGTAGACCGTTTGAGAGCCATCGGACGCCGCGAGGTTCAGCCCGACAATTTTACTTGACGCCGTGATCCGACCGAGAATGGTTCCGATGGTCAAAACCCGATCGCTGCCGGAACCGGCAAGAACCGTGATTTCTTCTCGACAGTAGTTTTTGTCGTCTTCCCATTTCAAAACGCTGGTCAACCGAGGTGGTTCTTGGACCGTTGCCATGTTTTATCCTTTCTTCGAACAGAACTCAGCTTTGATTGCCGCGATTAAAGGATTTTCTCCAACCGGAGCCGACGTCGAAACCGGCACGGTCGGCGCAGCCTCGAACGGAGCGGCTTGGCTGTTGAGCAAAGCCTTGCGCACCGCCGCCGGAGACAAGCCCTTTCGAACGAACTCAGCGGCCAGTTTCGGCTGCCCGGCAATCTGACAGAGTTCAACGATCTCGACGGCTTCAGCGCGCAAACGCGCCGTCAGAGCCTGATGCGTTTCGGTTGTCGGACCCTCGGCTTTTGCTGCGATCTCGGCGGCCAATTGCTCGCGCAGAGCCGTTTCAGAAACAGTCGTAGTTTCCGCCGTAGGCGTGGGAGACGTTTGAGACATTGTGTTAGACCCTTTCGGTGCAAAAGACATCGCATCGCCGCTTCTGCCGAGCAATCGGCTTCGGCTGCTCGCAATGCGAGAAGACAGATCGGAAAGTGCAGAAGC
Organism: Azospirillaceae bacterium; assembly: GCA_963575675.1. Lineage (GTDB taxonomy): Bacteria > Pseudomonadota > Alphaproteobacteria > Azospirillales > Azospirillaceae > CAUYUA01. Next base: position 11,073 of record CAUYUA010000002.1, on the reverse strand, counting down.
GAAGGTGCCGACTTGATCGGCAAGACCGGCGACAACGGCGTTGCCGCCAAAGAACACGCCCGCTTGCTGGTTGCGCACCAGAACCTCGGAAAGGCCGCGAGCAGTCGCTACTTTTGCAACGAATAAACCATAAAGACGATCGACTTCGGCCTGCAAATGCCTGCGAGCGTCATCGGAAAGCGGCTCGTGCGGGTTGCCGTCGGTCTTGCGCTCGCCCGCCGAGATAGTGTCATAGCGAACGCCTGCTTTCTGATCGGCCCCGGACTGGTCCGCGTGCAAGGCGACGACGCCGATCGAACCGACGGCTCCCGTCTGGGTCACATAAAAACGCTCGGCTCCGCAAGCAAGGGCGTAAGCGGCGCTCAGACACCCATCATCGGCGATCGCATAAACCGGCTTGACACCGCGCAACGCCAGAACCTTGTCTGCGAGGTCAAAGACGCCGCCTGCTTGACCACCGTTAGAGTCGACATCCAAAAGAATGCCGCGCACGACCGGATCAGCGCTTGCCAGATCAAGCTGCTCGCCCAACCGCAGATAAGAGGCAAGGCCGCTCATCGCCGCCACCCCAAAGGTGCGATTGGCCAGAGTTCCCAGCACCGGAATAATCGCGATGCCGTTCGGCGTCACGACGAACGGACGCTCCGCCACAGCCGCGACCTCGGTCGGTTCTCCCTGGAGACGCAGCGCCAGGACATTCAAGATCATGTCGAGTTTCGGTCTGGCGATCATCAGGGGCGAACCGAAGACCAGGCTCGAAAGATGCGGCAGGTCAATTCCCATCGACTCCGTCATGATCCCGTCTCCTTTTGATCCGTCGCAACCTGTTGTTCCGACACGACGTCTGTGTCGAACACCACGTTTTTCGACGGTGTTCCGACGGCAAACGACAGGCCCAGCCGTCTTTCGCGCTCTCGGTCGGCGGCGATGCGAGCGTCCACTTCTTCTGGGTCGTAACCCATTGCTTCGTGGACGTCGGAACGGGCCTTAAAACCGGACGCCACCGCTTCTTGCTCGGCTTTGATGTCCTTCAGAGGATCAACCCAATCCCATTTCGGCGGCGTCCAACGCACCGCCATATAAGGCTCGGGATCGCGCGGGAAACCCGGCAAATCAAGCGCTCCTGCCAGAACAGCCGTGGTAATCCAGCGCCGCCACACCGGGCGACAGAATTGGTAAACCAGAACCGAATGCTGAAAGGCCTCGACCCGGCGACGAAACTCCAACAAAGCCGTGCGACTGCTGGAGTAATTGACCTTGGTCATGTCTCCGGCAACGCACTGGTACGGCACGCCCAGCGCCGCGCACACCGCCAGCAAAGTGCGGTACTGGAACGCCTCGTAGTTGCCGCCGACGTCGGCCGGAGCGCTGAATTTAATATCTTCTCCCGGCAGCAAGACCTGAAGCGTGCCGGGCTTAAGCCCCGCCACACCGGCTCCGGCAGCATCGGGAGCCCCTTCGCCCATCATCGAACCGTCGGCGTCGGGACGAATCACGAAGCCCGCGAACAGAGCCGCCACCTTCTTTCGATCCAGTTCCGCGTCGTCGTAGAGGTCCAAAAGCCATAACTTGACGATCGCCGGAGCCAAATGCGACAGTCCTCGCACCTGGCCGCCCTCGACCGGATCAAAGAGGTGCAACACTTCCGAAGCCGGAACTCGCACCGGAACGCCTATTCCTTTGCTGCTGTCCGTTATGTCCCCCGGATGATTCTGCCAAAACCAATAAGCCACCCGTTGACCGATCGGGCTGAATTCGATTCCTTGACGGATCGTGTTGCCGTTTCTCGCAGGCTCGTTCAGAGACTGCGAGAGTTGTTCCGACGGCAGCATTTGCAATTGCAGCGGAACAGACAGTCCATCTGCCTGTAATCGAGGCCGGAACCGAATAAACACCTCACCGGCAATAAATAATTCTCTAGCGGCACGACGCATCTGACCGTAGAAATCCGTCAATCCCTCGGCGTCCGATTCATCGGTCCAGCGCAGCCATACCGATTGTATCTTTTCTTTGAGTTTCGGATCGGCGACCAACGACGCCGGTTTGATCCCGACCCCAACGGCGTTTCCGGCAAAGCTCTCGACCGCCGCCGCCGCGTAACCATTGTTTCGGACCAAATACCGGGCCCGAGCATTGACCGTGCCGCCCGAACCCGCGATCAAGGTATTGATGTGATAGGTTGCAGGCGTGAACGAGGACAATCGTCGGCCTTGTCCTCCTGCTTCGACGCCGCCGATCATCGCGAGAAAGCGCGAGCCGAACGACGTCGCTTCGATAATCCGCTGGAATATCCCCATCAGAACAAATCCTTATCCAAGGCAACGAGAATTTGACGCACCGTCCGTCGTTCCGGATTAAGCACGCTCTCGACCTCGCGCAACGCGGCACGGAGGTCGTTCAGCGATCGGTACTCAACCGTGCGCCCATCATAACTGACGCGCAGAACCCCGCTCGCGATCGCGTCTCGCAGAGCGTCACGTTGTGCTTCGGTGTACATCCTCTACAACTTTCGATTGTTTTCTTTTGTCGCCCGAACCTCGATCGCAGCCATTGCCGTCATTTCGAAAGCTCGATCGAAATAGCCATGAAATTGCTGACATTTCTCTGGATAAGCGCCTCAAGATGCGCCCTTATGAGGACCGAACCCGAGGCAAAACCGCCTCAGACTTTCCTCAAAGGATACAACCATGACGACGCTCTATGATCTGTCTCTGTCGCAGCTTGCCGCCGCTTACGGTCGCCTCGCCCAGATCGAAGTTCACGGCAAGTTCTTCAAAAGCAAAAGCAAGGCCGTGGCTCGCGTCGAAACTCTTATCGCCGAACAGAACTTGACGATCGCCGATGTTTTCCTCGCCGCCGGAGTCAACCGAGAGACACCATCCGATGATGGTGATGGACACACTCTTGAATTCACACCGGAAACCGGCCACGACGACAAAGCAGGAGAAGTTTCCGAGTGCGAGATCATGCCGGAACCTCAAACTGAAACCAACGCCTTCAACAACGATGGCTTCGACGATCAAACTCCTTCCGAAGACAAAGACAAATCCATGCTCGAAAGAGAAGAGGGCGATTGTAATAACGCACCTTTTTCCGATACTACAGTCTCCTCGGGAGCAGAAAACTCTCCAGACGACGAGGCTCCACCGGAACAAAACACTCCAGAATTACTTGAACCGGAATCTTCTGATCCGCTTGACGCTTCCGTCCTCTTCGCCGACGATAAAGTGCAGATCGGCGCTCGTGACTTACTGGTTTGTTACTTGATCGATGCCGGTCTCGATGCCGAAACCGCAACTCAAGCCGCACAACGCGCCGTCGAAGCCCTGAAAAAGCCTCAATCAGCAATGCAACAGCAACCTCGCGCCAACGGCGGAAAACAGGCTCAGGTGATCGAGATGCTGCGCCGCCCGGAAGGAGCCACCATCGCCCAAATGGTCGCAGCAACAGGGTGGCAGTCTCACACCTGCCGAGGCGTGCTCGCCGGAGCCCTCAAGAAACGCCTCGGGTTGACCATCGTCAGCGCCAAAGAGGCTAGCGGCCAGCGCATCTACCGGCTGCCGACTTGAAGGAAGCGACGATGAAGAAGACCATCCGCCTCGCCGACGCCACCCACCGGACCCTTGCCGACCTCGCCATTCTGCCGTTCCAATCCTCCGCCGCCAGACAACCCGACGGCACATGGCTGGTCCCGATCGGCGACGAGGTCTGGAACCGACTGCAGAGCCACCGCTTCCATGGTGAAACTGACGACGATCTCATTCAGCGAATTATCCGAAAATGCCAGGGGCAACGCCCCCACTGACCGGAAACCCGATGCGACCGGCATGCGTCAGCTCAAAAGAGCTGGGAAATCAGCGTGTTTATCGACTCCCTGCTTGAGAAACCTCGTCGAAACTGCGGCCGTCGCCCTCAAGAACGGCCGCTTTTCCGGTCAAGTCTTGCCACCGTTTTACGATCACGTCGCAGTATTTCGGATCGAGTTCAACCAGACGCGCCTGTCGCCCTTGTTTCTCGCACGCGATCAGCGTCGTTCCCGAGCCTCCGAAGGGGTCGAGCACGACGCCCCCGCCACTGCTGCTGTTCACGATCGCCCGCTCGACCAGTTCGACCGGCTTCATGGTCGGATGGAGGTCGTTCACTTTCGGTTTATTGATGAACCAGACGTCGCCTTGATCACGGGCTCCGCACCAGTGATGCTTAACGCCTTCCTTCCAACCGTAAAGAATAGGCTCGTATTGACGCTGATAATCGGAACGTCCTAAAGTAAAAACATTCTTCGCCCAAATGATAAACGTCGACCAATGCCCGCCCGCTTCCAGAAAAGCCCGTTGCAGCGTGTGCAATTCCGACGAGGACATGCACATATACACGGCTCCCGCCGTAACCGTCAGGATATTGACGCAGGCGTCGGCCAGAAACCGCCCAAATCCATCACCGAGAGCATCATTCAGAATACGCCGGTTCTTCCCTCCCTTGCCGGGAGCACCGTAGTCAACGTTGTACGGACTATCGGTGAAACACATGTCGGCTTGGCCGCCGCCAAGCACTCGCTCAACGTCGGCGAGCACCGTAGCATCGCCGCACAACAACCGATGATTGCCGAGCATCCACAAATCACCGAGCCGACTGATCGGCTCGACGGGAGGTTCCGGTGCGTCGTCTTCGTCTCCGGCCGCGCCGCCCGCCTCGCCCTCTTCGGAGTTCGCCCCTCCGAGAAGAGCCTCCAATTCCTCGCCGCCGAAGCCGGTCAATCCAAGATCAAATTCCAATCCTTGGAGTTCCTCGATCTCCAAACGCAACAACTCTTCGTTCCAACCGGCGTTCAGCGCCAGTTTGTTGTCGGCAAGTCGGAACGCCTTCTTTTGAGGCTCGGAAAGATGCGATAGAATGATCACCGGAACCGTGTCCAAACCGAGGCTTCGCGCCGCCAGGACACGGCCATGACCCGCAATCAAAACGCCAAGCTCATCGACCAGACACGGATTGTTGAAGCCGAACTCAAGAATGCTTGCTGCAATCTGCGCTGTTTGTGCATCCGAGTGCGTTCGCGCATTGCGCGCGTAAGGAATCAGCCGGTCGACCGACCAGCGTTCGACATGAAGGTCGGCCATGATTGAGGCTCCCGTTTTACGCGATGACGTCAAAGAGATGATCCGGTTTGCACGTCTCTGATCTCGCGCCTACGCGCCGAAAAATCCAAAACACCCTGCCCAGTTGCAGACGATCGTTCCTTCGCCTTGCGTTCGACCTCGCTCACGTTCCAGACCAACTTTTGCCACTCGGCGACCATCGAAGTCGGAAATGCCTCTTCATTTCTCTGCGTGTCGTGCCGATAGACAACGACGACATCACGCGCAGCAGCGAACTTCATAAGAGACTTCCGAATTTGCGTAATCTTTGCGCCGCGCCCCTTTTTCGGAATACCGAGCGTCTCCGCGACATCGTAGGTTGTAAGACGGTCCTGAACCGCAATCCGAGGATCACGCGCCGTCCGCAGTTCCGCGACTTCCGAGGCGAGATTTTGAACGGCGACAATCTGCTGAGTGACGATTTCCGCCAAGTCGCTCATCAGCGAACGAACCAACACATCACCCCTCACCGCTTGATCGCGCAACACAGCTTCCATCGCATTGAAACGCTCAATGTAGGCCAGTTTAAATTTAAGGGCTTTTTCACCAGTGAACCCCATCGCCAACAAGACGAAAGCGTCCTTTGTCATATCGAACGAACGAAACTTTCGGCCGGGAGTCATAGGCGTTTCGAATTCAACCAACACAAAAAGCGCTCTCATGGCGGAATTTTCCGCCATCAATGATTTCAATAGGTTGTCAATCGCCTCCAGCACATCTTTATGAGTTTTCTTGAAATATACCGCAATATCCCGGCTGTTCGCATAAATCACCCCATCGCGCTCAACACACACAGGAATGCGTTTTTCGATCGTATCGATGTCGCTCATAATTCTCTCCTTATTATCCTCGTCGGCGTCCGATCCGCTAATATCCGTGCGTGTTCAGACTGGTCGAAAAAAACGCCAACCGGCCTCCGACGAAGATCGAATTCCAGGTGAACACTCATCAATTGGTTTAGTGAGCCGAAATCCATGAGTATCCGTAATCTCTACTGTCGCTCGGCGGCGATTTCTTCAAAATGGCAATCAGCTCCGTCCAATCGAGCCGAACGCTCCGGATAAAGTTTGTTCCAGCGCCGGATCGCAACGTCGCAATACTCCGGAGCCAACTCGATCGCTCGACAGCGTCGCCCCAAGCGTTCAGCGGCGACGATCGACGTTCCTGAGCCGCCAAACGGCTCGTAGCAGACGTCGCCCTCATCGGTAAACGCTGCCATAAAGTTTTCGACGAGCGCCGTCGGAAAAACAGCCGGATGTTCGACCTCGATCCCTCGCGCTTTATGGCGACAAATTCGAATAACGGAGTCCGGTATCCGAAAATCCTGCGTCGCTTGGCCGGAGTGCGACCAAGGACCAATTGTGCCGTCGGCTTTGCGCATACATTTGGAACTGCCGTCGGCGCGCAAATGCATCTCCTGGCCCGCATATTTGCACGGAACGGTCTTGTTGGGCTTTCTGGATTTCTTGTTGAAGTGAAACACGAACTCATGGCTTGGCGCAAAGCGACCACCCCAGTCTCCGGGAAGTCCCGGCCCTTGGTCCCAAACGTAGAATCCGAATCTTTTCCATCCTTGCAACCGCATCCATTCGATCCAGCGCTCCCAATACGTCTGCCACTCGCCGTCTCGATGAATCAGCCCTAGATTAACCAGAACCTGACCTTCCGACGCCATCGGCAAATGGCGGAAAACGCCTTGCATTAGCTTATCCCAGTCGCCGATGCCGCCGGTTGTGTACTCGCGTTGATTGCCGTAGGGAGGCGAGGTGAAACATAACCCAGCCGTCTCTCCCACCATTAGGCGCGCAACGCAAGCCGCATCCGTGCTGTCCCCACACAACAGACGATGCTCGCCGAGCAGCCAAAGATCGCCGAAACAAGACACCGGCTTTGACGGCGGCTCGGGCGCGTCTTCTTCTTCGCCTTCACCGCCGCTTGACGACGTCTCGGGTTCGGACTCGTCTTCAAGCGGAGCCATCAAATCGTCGAGCTGCTCGGCTGAAAAGCCAAGCAGATCAAGATCAAAATTCCGGCCGTTGAGTTCATGAAGCAGACCGGCCAGTAATTCATCGTCCCATCGAGACGACATAGTCAACTGATTGTCGGCTATTACATAAGCTCTCCGCTGCGTTTCACTTAAATGCGTCGTCACCACCACCGGAGCTTCCGTCAAACCGAGAAGCTTTGCCGCCAGCAGCCGACCATGCCCGGCGATGACATTGCCCTCGCCGTCGGCGAGAACCGGAACCAACCACCCGAACTCCGCAATCGACCCGGCAATGCGCGTCACTTGCTCCGGATCATGCACGCGCGGGTTACGATCAAACGGGCGCAAACGATCGATCGGCCATTGCTCAATCCGACCGGCGATGAAGGAGAGATTCGACATGCGACAACGCCCCCAAAATGAAATCCTGAAGTCAACAGAAGAAAGTCAAATAAATCTCTCCTAAAGTCGGTTGAATTGCTTGGCTCGTTCAAATAAAAGAGCAATATGGTGTCACCAACAAGAGAGGACGCCATGAAAAAACCGACCTTTTCAATCATCAATCCGGACAACATCAACGATCCGACCTGCCGCAAAGGAGTTATCAAAGCCCGCTACGCCGATCTGATCGCAACCTTCGGACGCCCCTCGAACAACAACGGCTACAAAACCCAGGCCGAATGGTGGGTTCGGTTCGAAGACGGCGTCATCGCCTCAATCTACGACTACAAATTCGAAGGCGTCTCTCTCGAACAAAACACCGACTGGCATGTCGGCGGACACATCCGAGATCGAGCCGCCCAAGCGGTTCACAATGTTCTTAAAGTTCTCGGCAAAAAAGCCAAATTAACCGACATCGAATCTTAAGAACATCACACATAATTACTTTCAATAACTCGCCGACGAGCAGACCGACGTTCGATCGGTTTGCTTTCCGAAGTCTTCTCCGGAGCCTCCAACATTGCAGCGGCCTCATAGTTCAGGCGCAGTCCCATACTGATCAGACCATGCAACGCGGCGGTCGCGTAAACCATCGTGTCCAATGCTTCGTTACGCTCACCCTCGCGTTTCGGCTGCCACATTCGGGTCGGACGGCCTCTTTCGTATCGCGTCACGACCTTCTCTGCGGTCAACTGCCGGAAGTAATCGGCATCGCGCTCCAGGCCGAAATGGACCGTTCCAGGACCGGCTTCCGTCAGCTTTAACCTTGCGAACAGAGCATCCTTGACGGCGTCGACTCCGACGATAAACAGCGGGATTTTTCCCTTGTTCGAGCGCGTCGGACGGCGAGGCCAGACCGGAACGGCAGGGCCGCCTCGACCTTTGATCGCCCAAATCCGCCGCGCCAACCGCGTGCGACAGAACTCATAAGCCGCCTTCGTATGATGGCCGCCAGTGTCAATTGCCGCCGCCCGAATCTCCAAGTCGGGAACGGCTCGGCTATGGCCATAAGTCACGTAAAGCGCCGAGTCCAAGTCCGCCCAGACCTTCGGTCCCGATGGATCGCCCCAGATCACTTTGTAATCCACCACCCAACATTCCTCGTCGCGGCCCCAGCCGACCACTTGCAGTTCGATCCGATCGCCTTGCACGTCAACTCCGGCCGTCAGAACCGCAACACCGACCGGCAACAACCGTCCCCAGGTCTCGCGGCGCGCCATCAAAGGATCAGCTTCGACCGCTTCACCTGCCTGATCTTCCCAAGTCTCGCCCAGCTTGTTGTTGGTCCAAGCCTGCAATCGCGGCGGATCGCGGTAAACCTGGCCATGTTCAACCGCGATCTCGGCCCAAGTTTCGAACGGGCTGTAGAGCGTCGAGATGTGAAAACCCGCTGTTTTGCCGTCGCCTTCCGCCGTCGCTCGCCACCGCCCCTTCGCCATCATCGCCGGTTTCTCACGCTCTTCCGCCGCATAACCACAAACCGGGCAGATACGACGCGCCAGGTGACGCTTGCCCTCGGGCCACTCGATCTGTGACCACTCGATGATCGCGAATTCACCGCACTTCGGACAGGGAACTTCGTAACGCCGCTGATCCGATTCAAGATAGGCTTTTTCGATCCGGCTCATAGTCTTAAGCGTCGGCGTCGAGCACAGAAATATCTTCCGCCGCCCTCGGAACGTCACCGTTCGTTGGACCGCCAAAGCCACCGGATCACCGTCGCCGCCCGCGTCGCCGGGATAGGCGTCAACTTCATCGAGGAATAAATATCGTGCAGGCGTCGAGCGTAAACCGACACCGCTGGTCGCTCCGACCATCACCAACTGGCCGCCCGGAAAGATTTTGCGGAACTGGCTGTTGCCGGGCTCGCGAGCACGCGGCTCGACCACCAGATCCGCCAAAGCCGGAACCGCAGAAATCATTGGATCAATCCGCGCGGTTGTATTACGTTTGATTGCATCCAGCGTCGGCATGGTCAGCAGCATCAGCCCCGGTGCATGATGAATGACATAAGCCAACCAGTTAAGGCCACATTCGGTCCCACCCAATTGCCCGCCCTTGATCAGCACGACACGCTCGACCGGATTGCATGCCGACAAGCAATCCATGATCTCACGAAGATAAGGCACGCGACTGGTGCGCCATTGTCCCGGTTCGGCGCTCAAATCAGGCAAAATCCTGTGCGCATCCGCCCATTCCGAGACCGTCAAAGTCGGTTCCGGAGCCGCTCCGTCGCGCCACAACTGATCGGCCCACAGCGCAGCATCCAAGAACTGATCCATCGGCTTTCTCTCCCACTCGCAGCCTCTGGAATGAGGGCGAATATTTATTCCGGTAAATCGAGCAACGGCGTTTTGGCGAGATCAGCCAGATGCTCTCGCAGGTAACGATCGAGGCAGGTGAACATCAAAGCCGGATCGACGGCAAGCTCGGCCGCCATTTGCGGAGCCACCCGCAGTCCCCAAGCCAGATGGGCATTGCGTTCACGTCGCGCACGATTAAAAATTGCAACCTTGATTTCATCACGATTGACCAGTCGCCCTTTCTCGGTTTCCAGGCGCAAACGAGCAAGTGCAACCTTGACGATCTCATGTTGACGGCGAACCTCGGCCATCGGCGCGCCCGCCGCCGCAATCGGAGCGGCGGGCGGAAGCGCCCCAGAAACAGAAGGCGTCGGCGTTGAAGGCGAAGCTGCTCGAGAGGCGTTGGCCGCCCCCGTAACCGAGCCTTTCGATCCTTGTTTCGCGCGGGCTCTGCGCTCCCGGTCAAGGTTCTGATCCATCCATTCAAGCGCCGCCTCCGTGTCGATCCTTCCGTTGGAAAGGATCGGCAATCCCTCTTTGACCAATTGATTGATCCGACTGGGAGCAAGACCCACCCGTTCACCAAACTGACGTTGGCTTTCTCCGGCTTCTGTCATGGCAATGATCTTTCTGAACGAAGCGTTCTTGTTCCGAGTGTTCAGGCATTCAGCCGATTTTTAATAATATATTAAACGGGACTTATAAAAATCCATCAATCAAAGACGCAAAGCAACGCCGCCAACAAATTGTCGGCGACGATCTATTCTTGAGTAATGAATTGATTTAGAAGAGAAAATATGATCCGGTCGGATCGATGATGGACAACCGATCTTGGCTTCAGCGATTATCCCTCGAAACAGGGTGTTCAGGCATTCAGGCGTTCATGCATTTTTTCGATTTCAGACGGAAAAACCCATGGGCTGCTTCTCCCCTTATTCACTATATGTGGGAAAGGAACCAATCAATGGTTACATCACATACAGGAATAACGGAGAACACCCTGACCTCGTCACTGCAATGGCCTTGTCTCTCGTATCAACAAACAAACTCTATCACCAAAACCAATCTTCGGCTACCAGAAAGATGTTGCATTTTTCAAGTTCATATTCCTAGTTGTTGCACAGCTTCAAAGACCGCCCGAACAACAGAACTCAGCAACCAATGAATGGCTTGTCCGACGCAGGAAATCGCCTCTTCGATGTAAGCGCTC
>CAUYUA010000001.1:0-12392 GCA_963575675.1 Azospirillaceae bacterium | reverse complement strand
TCGCTCCCCCCTTATGATCCCGAGCGACCAGGAACACAGTCCCTGGACCCTTTTATTTCTCTCTGTGTAAAAAGCCTTTAAAAGGCTTTTTTTACCGGAACAGCAACAACGACTTCGACAACGTGATCCAAACGCCCCACGCAATCGGAAGCCCCACCGCCGCCCAAGACACAATAACAATAATATTCACTCGTCCAGGGCCAATGCCGTAAGAGCCAATGGGGCCGGACGGCGCCGCGCCGCGCGATTGAAGTTGCGCCACCTCTTGATCCGACATAAACCATTTCTGAGCCACAGGACGCACCAGCGCATTGGCGATAAAACCAAGCACCAACATTCCCGCTAAAATATAAAGAGTGTAATTGTAAACTTGGTCGCGCGGCACGCCGGCGGCAATTTGCGCCTCACGAATATAGTTAACGACGACAGGACCGATGATGCCCGCCGTAGACCATGCGGTCAGCAATCGACCATGAATGGCGCCGACGAACTGAGTCCCATACATGTCGGCCAAATAAGCCGGAACAGTCGCAAAACCACCGCCATACATGGACAAAATGACGCAGAACGCGACGATGAACAGAGCCATGTTTCCGGTGCGTCCAAACCACGGCGTCGTCGCATAGAGCGCCACCCCAAGACCGAAGAAGACAAAATAAGTCATCTTACGGCCCATTTTGTCGGACAGAGACGCCCAGAAAAAACGCCCTCCGATGTTGAACAACGACAGCAAACCGACAAACGCAGCAGCGAGAATGGCGATCTGTTTCTTTTGATCGGGGTCCAAACGATCAAAACCGAGATCGGCTATGCCGATGAGCTTTCCGGCGAAAATCTCTTGCAACATCGGCGAGGCCATGCCCAGCACGCCGATTCCGGCGCTGACGTTCAAGCATAGAACGGCCCAGATCAACCAAAACTGCGGCGTTTTATGAACATCTTTCAAATGCACCTGACCATGAGTGATCATTCCGCCAACATTGTTCTTCGGAATCCACCCCTCCGGTCGCCATCCATACGGAGGCACTCGATACCCCAAAGCGCCGCCCATCATGAACACGAAATAAACTGCGGCCATAACGAGAAAGGTTTCCCAAACGCCGACAGAGGTTGGCGTTTTGAAATAATTCATCAGCATATTGGCTAACGGAGAACCGATCATCGCGCCGCCGCCGAATCCCATAATAGCCATGCCGGTGGCCATGCCGCGTCGATCGGGAAACCACTTGATCAGAGTCGACACCGGCGAAATGTAACCGATCCCAAGACCGATGCCGCCGATCACGCCCGATCCGAGCCATAATAACCATAATTGATGATAGATCACGCCGACGGCCGAGATCACGAGCCCCCCGCACCAACAGAATGCAGCGGCGACTCCTGCTTTACGCGGACCAGATCGCTCCAGCCACCCGCCGCCGACCGCCGCCGATGATCCCAGCAGCACGAAGAAGAGGGTGTACATCCACCCGAGTTCGGACACTTTCCAATCACAAGTGGTGGTGAGAAGGGCGTTCAGAATGCCGGCGCTTTCTGGGCAGGCCACCGGCTTGGAGACGCCGATCGCTTGAGCCAACGGCAACCAGAATACGCTGAAGCCGTAAGCCATGCCGATACAAAGGTGAATCGCGAGCGCCGCCGGCGGCACAAGCCAACGATTGAAACCAGGTTTGGCGATGATTCGCTCTCGATCGAGAAAACCGACGCGCACCGGCGTCTCGTCGATGCCAACACTGCTCATGCGATGCCTCCCTTACGTTTTTCTTATGATGAAATAACGATTGTGACGACAAAAAATCAGAAGGAGCCAGGGATTGCGTTCCTGGCCCCCTTCCGATTTTTATTTCATTTGATCCGAAGCCAAAGCCGCCACAGGCCGACGAATTTTTCCATAGGCCTGCGCCACTAAAGGATGAAAAACAGAACTTCGCGCATCGAAGCCCTCCAAGAACTGCGTTCTCATCACACGACTCCAGTTCAAATTAATATGCTCAGCCACGGCGAGCGCAGCTTGTTCATCGGGATAAGCCGCAAAGAAAGCAGCAATCTGATTGGCCATACGCGCCAGCTTATCCAATTGAGGAGAAGTCTCTTCAGTCTCAGTCATGGCCCAAGCTCCTGAGCGCTTGCAGAAGTAAACAACAACGCGGCGTCGCGACGCGCCACAGCCACCAAAGTCATGCCGAGCGTCCGCGCTCGATCAATCGCCAACGACGTCGGCGCTGAAACCGCAACCACCAACCGCGCTCCAAAGACGGCGGCTTTCTCGATCATCTCGAACGAGCAACGACTGGTGATCAGCGCCGCCCCACCTTCAGAGCGCACCCCCGCCCGCGTCAATGCCCCGATCAACTTATCCAATGCATTGTGCCGCCCAATATCCTCACGCACGGCAACCAATCGCCCCTCGCCATCGAACCAAGCCGCCGCATGCACCGCCCGCGTGCGCGCATTCAACGCCTGTTGCGCCTCAAGAGCCGCCAACATCGCCGAAAGACGCGCTTTACTTGCATCCGGCGCCGGCCCGACGGGCGGACGCGGAGCCTTAGGCAAACTCTCAATATCCTCGACGCCGCAAACGCCGCAGCCCGTGCGACTCACCAAAGCGCGCCGCCGCGCCAAACATCGGCTCAGGGACTTGCCGGAGACGTCCACCGCAACCGCAAGCCCGTCTTCGGTTCGAGCGATCTCAATTGACAACGCCTCATCAACGCTTTCAATGACGCCCTCGGTCAGACTGAAACCGATCGCCAAGTCCTCGACATCCATCGGCGAGGCCATTAACACGGCGTATGGCGTGGTCATCACGCCTTTGCCGTAAATGATCCCGACGGCGATCTCAACCGGCACCTCAAACGGGTCGAGTCCCTTCCCGCTCTGCGACGACGACGGCTCTTGCGTCAAATCAACCCGCCGTTCGAACACCCGACGCAACGACGCATTGCAGTCTTCGGCTTCAAGATCACTCCGCCGAACGCCCATGACGTTCCCGCCTGCCCGGCGCGTAGTTGGTGCGTCGCACCTGAACCGCCGTTACTTTGTATTCCGGGCAATTGGTCGCCCAATCGGAGTTGTCGGTCGTAACGAGGTTCGTTCCTGTCTGCACATGGTGAAAAGTGGTGTAGACCACTCCCGGTTGCACGCGCTCGGAGACTTCCGCTCTCAACGCCATTTCACCTTTGCGACTAAACACGGCGACCAAATCGCCGTTTTCAATGCCGCGCGCTTCGGCGTCGAAGGGGTGAACCTCCAGCACGTCCTCATTGTGCCAAACCATATTGGCGGTGCGGCGCGTCTGAGTTCCCACATTATACTGAGACAGAATCCGCCCCGTGGTGAGGATCAATGGAAAACGCGGCCCCGTCTTTTCTTCCGTCGGGATAAACTCCGTGATCATGAAACGGCCTTTGTCGCGCACAAAGCGCTCGGCGTGCATCAGCGGCGTCCCGATTGGAGCCTGGTCGTTGCACGGCCACTGAATCGAACCGAACTCTTCCAGCTTGGCGTAGTCCACTCCGGCGAAGCTCGGAGTTAACCGAGCGATTTCACTCATGATTTCGCCGGGATGAGCATAATTCATAGAGTAGCCGAGCGCGCGAGCAAGATCGATCGTCACTTGCCACTCCGCTTTCCCCGACAGCGGAGCCATCACCGGCCGCACACGATTGATGCGTCTCTCTGCGTTGGTGAAAGTGCCGTCCTTTTCCAAAAACGAGGTTCCAGGCAAGAAAACATGCGCCGTTTTGGAGGTCTCATTGAGGAACAGATCTTGGACGACCACGCATTCCATGGCCTCTAGGCCGGAGAGAGCGCGTTGCGTGTCGGCGTCCGATTGAGCAATGTCTTCGCCCTGAATATACAGTCCCTTAAAACGACCGCCGATCGCTTCATCAAGCATGTTGGGAAGCCGAAGCCCCGGCTCGGGATCGAGCGCCACTCCCCACAGCGATTCAAAGACATGGCGAACCGCATCGTCGGAAACATGGCGATATCCGGGGAATTCGTGCGGGAAAGACCCCATGTCGCAGGAGCCCTGCACATTGTTCTGACCTCGCAGAGGATTCACCCCGACGCCCGCTCGACCGATGTTTCCCGTCGCCATAGCCAAATTGGCCAGAGCCATCACCGTAGTCGACCCCTGAGAGTGCTCGGTGACGCCAAGCCCATAGTATATCGCGGCGTTTCCGGCGACGGCGTAAAGCCTCGCGGCGGCGCGCGCCTCTTGAGCCGAAACCCCGGTATAGGATTCCGTGGCCTCGGGCGAATTGCGTTCGAGCGCCACAAAAGCGGCCCAGGCTTCGAATTCAGCCGGATCGCAGCGCCTGCGAACGAAATCGACGTTGACCAAGCCCTCACAAACCACCACATGCGCCAAAGCATTCAGCAACGCCACATTGGTTCCGGGCTTCAGTTGCAGATGGTGAGCCGGAGCAATGTGCGGCGCAGTCAAGAGATCGATGCGGCGCGGATCGACGACGATTAATTTGGCGCCTTGACGCAGCCGCTTTTTCAAGCGCGCGCCGACCACCGGGTGTCCGTGCGTGGGATTGGCGCCGATGACGAAAATGACGTCGGCTTTCTCGATCGACTTAAAGTCTTGAGTCCCCGCCGATGTGCCGAAAGCCGTCTTCAGCCCGTATCCGGTCGGAGCATGGCAAACGCGCGCGCATGTGTCGACGTTGTTGTTGCGGAAGGCGGCGCGCGCCAATTTTTGAACGAGAAACACCTCTTCGTTGGTGCAGCGCGAAGACGTGACGGCGCCGACGGCGTCGCGCCCGTAGAGTGCTTGAATGCGTTTGAACTCGGAAGCGGCGCGTCCGATCGCCTCCTCCCAACCGACTTCGCGCCAAGGATCGGTGATTTTGTCGCGAATCATCGGCTTCGTGATGCGATCTCGGTGGGTGGCGTAGCCCCAAGCGAAGCGGCCTTTGACGCAAGAATGCCCTTCGTTGGCTTTGCCGTGTTTATACGGGACCATCCGCACGACGCGGTCGCCTTGGACCTCGGCGCGGAAGGAGCAACCGACGCCGCAATATGCGCATGTGGTCACGACCGAGCGATCTGGTTGGCCGTGCGCGACCACTGTTTTCTCGATCAGAGCGGCGGTTGGGCAGACTTGGACGCAGGCGCCGCACGAGACGCATTCGGAAGAGAGAAAATCGGCGCCTCCGGGGGAGATTCGCGAGGCGAAGCCGCGTCCAAGGACGGTCAGAGCGAAGCTTCCTTGTGTTTCTTCGCAGACTCTGACGCAACGCGAGCAGACAATGCACTTGGCGGGATCGTAATCGAAGTAAGGGTTCGAGACGTCTTTGGCGTCGTTGAGGTGATGTGCGGCGGCGGAAGTGTTATAGGGTGTCCGCCGCAAACCGACGGCTCCGGCGGTTTCTTGCAGTTCGCATGCGCCGTCGGCGGCGCAGGTGAGGCAATCAAGCGGATGGTCGGAGACGTAAAGCTCCATTACGCCGCGCCGGAGACGGGTGAGGCGCTCGGTCTGAGTGCGAACCTGCATTCCTGGTTCGACGGGGGTTGTGCAGGAAGCGGCGACGCCGCGTCGGCCTTCGACTTCGACGAGACATAGGCGGCAGGAGCCGAAGGGTTCGAGGGAGTCGGTGGCGCAAAGGCGGGGGATTTTGGTTCCGCTCGCCATCGCCGCCGCCATGATTGAGGCGCCGGCGGGAGCGCTGACCTCACGACCGTCGATCACCAGCGTCACCGAGGCCGGGCCGTCGGGAAGCGGGGTTCCGAAATCGATATCTTTCATTTTGTGCGGCGATTGGTTGAGGGGGAAAAAAACGGGTCCAGGGACTGTGTTCCTGGTCGTGGGGGATTATAAGGGGGGCCCGACGGCCCCTCTTATTCGCGAAGCGATCTTCCTCTGGAATCGTTTCCGTCTAGAGGCGAACATCAAAAACATCAAGCACACCAAGAACATCAAAACGACAAACGATTCCAGCGGAAGATCGCTTCGCGAATAAGAGGGGCCGTCGGGCCCCCCTTATAATCCCCCGCGACCAGGAACACAGTCCCTGGACCCATTTAATTTCTCTTTCATTTCTTTTCATTGACGTTCTCGCATAAAATCTTCCGGGAAATGCGTCAACGCGCTCATCACCGGAACAGGCGTCAATCCCCCCATCGCGCACAATGACGCATCGCTCATAACCTCACAGAGATACTCCAGTCGGACTCTCTCCCCCGCAAGAATGCGGTCCATCGCCTCGACACCCCGCACAGCGCCAATGCGGCAGGGCGTGCATTTGCCGCAGCTTTCCTTAACGCAGAACTCAAAGGCAAAACGCGCCTGACGCGCCAAATCCACCGTGTCGTCGAAAACCACAACGCCCCCATGGCCAAGAAGCCCCTTCGCTCCCGCCATGGCTTCATAATCAAGAGGCGTGTCAAACAATTCATCGGGAAAATATGCGCCAAGCGGCCCCCCGACTTGCGCCGCGCGCACCGGACGTCCCGACCAAGAGCCGCCGCCGATGTCATAAACAACCTCCCGCAGCGTCACTCCGAACGGCAACTCATAAAGCCCCCCGCGCTTCACGTTGCCTCCAAGCTGCACCGGCAACGTCCCACGAGACCGCCCAACGCCGAAAGCAGCATAAGTCTCCGGACCATCAGCCAGAATATGCGCCGCCGCCGCCAGAGTCAGCACATTGTTGATGACGGTGGGCTTGCCGAACAAACCGCGCAAAGCCGGAATCGGCGGCTTGGCGCGCACCACGCCGCGTCGACCTTCCAGACTTTCCAAAAGCGCCGTCTCTTCGCCGCAAACATAGGCGCCCGCTCCGAGACGCGCTTCAATATCGAAGCGTCTTCCCGACCCAGCAACCGAGGCTCCAAGCAGCCCGCCCTCCCGAGCTCGTTCAAGAGCCTGCGCAAAAATACGAAAAGCGCGCGGATACTCAGAGCGGATATAGACAAACCCTTTCTCGGCGCCAACCGCCAGAGCCGCAATAATCATGCCCTCAATCAGCAGAAAAGGATCGCCTTCTAAAATCATTCGATCGGCAAAAGAACCGGAGTCGCCCTCATCGGCGTTGCAGACGATATATTTTCGATCCGCCGCCGCTGAAGCAACGGCGCGCCACTTAATTCCAGTGGGAAAACCCGCCCCCCCCCCCCCCCCCCCCCCCCCACCGCCCCCCCCCCCCCCCCCCCCCCCCCCCCCCCCCCCCAACCCCCCCCCCCCCCCCCCCCCCCCCCCCCCTTATTCGCAAAGTGAAATGGACCACACCCGCCCCCCAAAGAAAAAAATAAACCTTCGTGCCAACATCAAAAAAACCCCAACCCAATAAAAAAACAAAACCCCCAAAATCCCCGAGGGCCGCAGCATGAAATCGAAAAAAGGACCATCACCGATTGACTGAACCAGTTGCGCCCAGACGACCGAAGAAGTTCCGCAGGAGGCTCCGCCGAACAGAGCACAGTAACGGTCCCCACAGCCACCATCCCGGCCATAACCCAATAAACTTGCGACCACGGCATATAAGCCGCAAGGTAAAGCGCCCCGGCGCCCGACGCCACCATGCCGCCACGATACCCGAGAACACACAAAGCGCCCCCGGCGCCTCCACGCGCAGCACCAAGACTCTCAACACGCCAAGCGTCGCCACCGCCACCGCGCCGCGCACGGCCACCGCGCAGACCCCGCCGCCCCCCCCCCCCTCCCCGCGCCCGGCGCGTAGGATGACGTGATCGTGCCATAATTATATCCAACCAGCCCGCCGATGGCGGATGCGTTATCTCCGCCCGTCACCGCGCCCATCGCGTAGGATGACGTGATCGTGCCATAATTATATCCCATCAACCCACCGATGAAAGATACGTTATTTCCGCCCGTCACGGAACCGGATGTATGGCTATTTATTATATGTCCTCCATTCCATCCGGCCAGAATTCCAAAATTATAATGATCATCTCCGCCCGTCACATAGCTCTCCACCACCCCTAGATTCCGCACAACGCCGATCCCATCGATAACTCCAAACAATCCCAAGTTACCCGATGACCGATTATCAATCGTAACGTTCGATATTTTGTGACCGAGCCCTTCCAGCGTTCCCTGAAAACCGTTCTCCCAATCAGGCCCGATCGGCGTAAAATTCGCAATATCCCGAGCGCTGACATCACTATTCAGAGCGTAATATCCCTGCAAATTGCTCTGAATTCTTTGCACTCCCGCGATATCGTTAATCAACGTGTAATCATGCCCTGAAATCGTCAGTCTTCCGGCGTTGGCGTAACTTCGCGCAATATCGCCCAACGTCACATATCCATCCGGCCCAACCAACAGCGTCCCGACGCCGCTTTCGTCTCTATTCGGATTGATCGTCAACGATCCGCCGCCCGGCGCGGTCAACGGCGCGTTGATCTGAACGTTGCGATGAGCGTTGAGCGTTAAACCGTGAGCGCTTGACCAAGAAACCGGCGCAGAAATTGTGATGTCTCCATTTCCATCACCGCCTTCTCCGGTCTGTAAAGTGACGTTATTGTTTGCAAGAGCCGCTTCGAGATCACTATTCAGGATCGCGTCTCCGACTGAGTTTGACGAGTAAACGCCATTCAACGGCGCACTTATTCCTGATCCGTTGGTCTCTGAAACGACGTTTAGATTGTATGGATCGAGAAGCCAGTTTCCGGCGACGCCTTGTTGCGCCGATGTGTCAATCCGGATTCTTGTCGCCGACAGATGACGTCCAGAGGTTTCAATAAATCCGCCATCGCCGCCATTCACGCCGCCTCGCGCGGTGACGCGCCCCGAAACCCGCGTGGCTCCTTCGGACCAAGCGACGACTTTGCCGCCTTTGCCTCTTTGGGTCGCGTCGGCGTTGATGACCGCGTCTTGAGCAATCGTCACCTCGACGGCGTTGGGAACATCCGGTTTGCGCGTTGGAGAAATCCCATAACGAATGTAATCTTCAGCCGTCGCGCGACCGCCGCGAAACTCTCCGCCGATCAGAACGTCGCCTCCGCCCGCCGGTCCTGAGACATCAACGCGCGCGTCCGCCGTCAGACGAACTCTCTCGCCCAACGTCTGAACCACGCCGCCTCTTTGTCCGGGATCGCGTCCCGAAGCGTCGAGCGTTCCCGAGACTTGAACCGCGCCTGCGTCGCCGCCGTTGAGAATAATCTCGCCGCTTCTCCGCTCGACGCTTCGCGCTTGAATCACGCCGCTGGTGTTGATGACGTTGTCCACCACGTCGCGCGCCGCCGCCGCCGTCAAATGAACTCGCCCGCCATCGGCAAAGATTTGACCCGTGTTTTGAACCAAAGCCTCGACCGGACGACCGTCTCGACCAGTGACGCGCCGCGCGGTCTTTTGGTCCATCGCCAAGTTAATCTTCTGGTCTCCATAGAGATCAATCGTGAAGACTTTGCCGGAAGCCAGCGTGACTTCGCCGAGCCTCGCCGCGATGACGCCGCGATTGGCGACGCCCGGAGCGACGAACGCCACCAAACCGGCGTCGGCGATGGTGATGCGCCCTTGATTCTCAATTGTTCCCGTGACCGCGTCGTCGCTTTGGAAGACGTAACGGCCAATGAGAAAATCTTCATTGGTGATGTTGTGCGTCGTCGCCACCAGTCCGGCGACGTCTATTTGCGAATTCGACCCGAAGAATATCCCATGAGGGTTCACCAACCAAACATGGCCGTTGGCGCTTAGTCTCCCCAAAATCGAAGATGGGTCTGCTCCAACCACTCTGTTCAACGCAATCGCCGAAGACGAAGGCTGTTCAAAGCGCGTATGCTCGTTTTCGCCGATGTTAAAGCTTTGCCAATTGATAATGGCTTTGTTGCTGCTCTGACGTATCGTCGTTTGCCCGGAGCCGTTTCGACTGATCGTCGCATTTCCGGCAACCACCGATCCTCCTTGTGGATCGGCGAGAGATTTTGTCGGAACCCCGATCATTACCGACAATCCGGAGCACAAAGTCGTCGTAGCGAGCAGCCAAGATTTCGTGGCCATAGGCATCAAGAAACACTCCGGTTCGTAACGCGCCGTGAAAAAAATCCACGCAAATCACGTCGTCGCTCGCCGTCGGGTTGCGCAAAAAGAAAGAGTATAATCACGAGGCAAATTAAGATCAATGAGGTTTTTTGCAGAAGAGTTTAGACGCTCGTAATTCAATCGCAAGCATTCCGTAAAATTCCTCTGAAATCATTCGGCGACGCAAGAGCTTTTCGATTGACTCCGCGCCGGCCTCCATCAAAACTCCGACCATGGATCACGATGGTGGCTATCATCTCCTGTTTTCTCACCCGCAGATGGTGGCGGACTTGCTGCGCGGATTCGTCTCGGAACCGTGGGCGGCCAGGCTCGATCTTTCGACTCTGGAGCGCGTCAACGCCAAATTCCACGCCGACGGTCTCGAACGCCGCGACGGAGACGTCATTTGGCGCGTTCGAACGCTCGACGGCGAATACGCTTACCTTTACATCGTTCTGGAGTTTCAATCTTCTCCGGATCACTGGATGGCGGTTCGCGTCATGGTCTATGTCGGATTGCTCTACCTGCACCTTATCCGAGAGAAACTCGTCGATCCCAATCGCCCCCTCCCTCCCGTTTTTCCTGTTGTGTTCTATAACGGCAAGGACGAATGGCGAAAAGCCCGCGACGTCGGCGAGCTGGTGGGCCTCGCGCCCGACGGAACCCCATGGGCTTGGCGTCCGAGAATGCAGTATCATCTTCTCGACGAACTGCGATACAATACGACCGACGTCAACGGCGGATCGGACAACGTCGTCGCGATTCTCATCGAGATGGAGCAATGTCGGACCGTCGAAGAACTGCACTCGCGAGTGACGCGCGTCGTCGAATTGCTCTCGGGCGAAGAAAACGCCTCGCTGCGTCGAGCGTTTACAAGCTGGTTGACAACGGTGTTGGGGCCGGCGCGAGGCCTGAACTTGCGCCGAACCGACGTAACCGAGCTATCGGAGGTCCGTGACGTGTTGGCCGAGCGCGTAAGAGAATGGGAACAAGGCTGGTATGAGCAAGGCCGCGTTAAGGGCGAAGCTCTTGCTCTGATTCGCCTGATCGAGCGCCGATTCGGCCCGCTGCCTTCCGAGATGCGCGACCAAATCATGGCGGCCGACGCCGCAACGATCGAAGGGTGGCTTGACCGCCTTATGGACGCGCCGAATCTGTCGGCGGTGTTTGACGACCGACCGACGAGCTGACATAATCCTGCATCGAATCATGGAGACCGGGATCCGAAAAGCGCCGGGACCGCAGGAGACGCCGTTGAGAGGAACGGATCAAGAGCGGCGATGGGAATTGACGGCGAACCGCCGGAGCCCATCAGGGCGCGGCGTGATAGGCCCGCCCGCGTGGCGTTGAGGATTCCGAACGGTCATCCCGCCGCGTTTGAACAAGGATTGCGCCGACGGCAGGCTTGAGCATCGCTCGCCGTCGGCGCAACTACACTGTATCATAACCCGAGCTACGGGTTGGTCATGGCAGTTTTACCTTGATCGGTTGAGGAGATAGCGGGTTGATCTGGTAAGAAATTAAGGCAGCGGTAATATGAGTGAATGCATTAAATACGGAGCGATGCTTTGGGAGCCGGAGTGACGAAAATTCCTTAATGTGTCCAATAATTGTTTCAACAATGTTGCGCCAATTAAGTAAAGACTTGTCGAAAAAAGAGACAGGCAAGGATTTTATGTTGCTGCGAACACGGTTCATAATGGTGAGTTCCCGTCGTAAGAATTCCTTGTCCAGCTTTTTCCCGATATAACCCTTATCGCCGAACAGTTTACCAGTCAGATATTTGGTCAGTTCTGGTACAGGAGCGGTGTCGCTGACAGCGACGTATTCGCAAGGCTGACGACGCCAGTGACTTCCGCCCATGCGGCGGCTTGACGGAGTGACAAGCCACAGGGACCATAGCCAAGCCCAAGACGCAGCAACGACGAGGCGTCTTTCACGCCCCGTCGTCGCTGGAGCGCTTTGAACGAAGCGGCGGTTGCGGCAAGGGCGATGAATCGGGATATCTGCGCGACAAACGCGTTCCAATCCTTGGCGAGAAGAGAAATCGTGTCCATCGCGTTGATAAATCACAATTTTATCGCCGCGTCAACCCCATATCCTAGCGCATATGGGGCGGAGCCCCGATTCTTTCGGAGTTTTTTTCGGGTTCTCAATTGGACAGAGTATATCAAATTGAGTGGCGTCTTCATCAAGGCGTCTCCGGCGTGAAAAGAATTTCATCCTCGTTGAAGGAATGGTCGGAAAAAGAAGGAATGGATGCAGAGTTGATAAATAAGGAAGAGGATATTGGAGTTATACTCCGTCCAATTGAGAACCCGAAAAAACCTCCAAAGGAATCGGGGCTCCGCCCTCGACCCGCCAAAGGCCGGGAGGCCTTTGGAAACCATGACTT